>JBBQFQ010000030.1:0-62065 GCA_038322235.1 Chthoniobacterales bacterium | reverse complement strand
CTACGCCGTCTTCCGCGCGATGCAGTTCCCCATTGGCAGCGGCGTGACCGAGGCGGCTTGCAAGGTGGTCGTCAAAGCACGCTTGTGCGGCAGCGGCATGAAATGGACCCGTGCTGGCGCGCAAAATATCCTCACCCTCCGTTCGATTCTCTTGTCCACAGATCGCTGGACCTCCCTTTGGCGCTACCTCGACAAAAATGGCATTTCTTTACCCTGATTTACATCGAATCGGCGGTGCACCCCAAAGGGGGTCACGCGAGAAAACTTGACACTTTCGCTGGAACTCACGTCAGTGCCTTCATCCGCGTAACGCACCCGCCATCCCGTCCGCTCGCACGCCTCCCCGTGTGTTTCCAAAAAGCGCCGGCGATCCTCATCATCGCGAAAGATTTGCTCCCGCCGGTCTCACCGCGCCATCACGTGAGAATGCCCTCCCGCCAGTTGAAGGCGCAGTTGCCGAGCGCCTGAACCATATTCCCTAATACGAGATAAGGCCGCGAATATCCGAAGATTCTTCAGTCGAATCAAGGTTTCGCGCTCGACCCTTTTCTCCCCACAGCTATAATAATGGTTATGGATGTGGAAACGAGACATGTGAAATACGCCTTCGCGGATGTCGTCTTCACAATCGAGCGGACCGTTAACGCCCAAGTTGAAATTATTGCGGAACTGAACTCCGCTTTCAAAAATGCCGCTGGCTCGCACGAAGTGATTTTTCTCCCAACTGGAGACGGGATTTGCGCAGCAATTGTCGAACCAAACGCCCCAGCTGACGCCCATCTCAAAATGGCACTTAGAGTTGTCGAACACATTTATGCATGGCCAAAGACCGCCTTGCCCAACCGACGCTGCACGGTTCGCTTCGGCATAAATGAGAGCGTTGACTGTGTCGTGACGGACATCAACAACAGAGAAAATCGTGCAGGGGCCGGGATCAATGAGGCGCAACGATTGATGAGTCTCGGCGACGGCAACCAAATCATTGTCGGCAGGCGCGTATTTGAATCACTTTGTGTACATGATGAATATTCGGACTCGTTTCGCAAATTGCGTGCTGAAGTGAAACACGGCGAAATCATCACAGCGTTCCAATTTGTCAAAGGCGGCATCGAGTTTCTCAACAACGACGTTCCCGATCAGGTTGGAAGAAGAAGCGCCGTCGAAATCGAGCTGAACGAATCGCTTTCAAAACCCGAAAATTTCTCGACTGCTGCGCAGGTTAGGTGCTTGGGCAAAGCAATCGAGGATTCCGAAACAGAAATGTCGGAGCTCTTGAGTGATATGACGTCGAGTCGCACTCCTTCTCAGCTTGTTTCCCTTCAGCAAGCGCAATCTTCCTGGAAGATATCTTACGAGCACGATACAAAATGGCGAGTCGCACTGCGCGACACGGTCAAAGGATCCATTTTTCGCACCCTAGGTCTTGATCTGGCACTGAGACTAATTAGGGAAAGGATCAGTCTCCTCAAGCTCTATCGCAGCGTGTGGCTCTCTGCCGCGGTCCGCCCAAAGGAATCCTCTTCAACGTCTCCAATTTCCTAGAAGGTCAAAAGCGTCGCGCAATAGGGGTCACGCGCAAAAGGTGGTCGGGGTCGAGATCGGCGACCAGCGCGCGATCTTCTCCGACGTCCAAGCCCTGCAATGCTTCGCCGGGCCGGCACTGCGCCCGTTCACCAAGCCAGCGGCCTGATGCAAGGCGCAATAGGGGTCAGGCGATGAAATTTGACACTTTCCTTTGCGATCACGTCAGTTCCTCCACTAGCGCCTTCATCCGCGCAACTCCAGGTTCTTCGATCGCGGCGGCTTCCGCTCGGGCAATCGCTTGTGCGGCGTTTGCGCAAGCGTTTCGAGAAAGCGTCGGCGATCCTCATTATCAAGAAAGATTTCCTCCCGCCGGTCCCCCCGCGCCATCACGTGACAATGCCCTCCCGCCAGTTCGAGCCGCAGTTGCCGAGGCATTTCCCGATCTAACGGAACCGCTCCTCAAGTGTCAAGTTTTATCGCCTGACCCCTATTGTGCACTCGCTTTCAATGTCTCCCTCGACGACCTCCTCGACCATCACCCCAAGCTTCCACGCAAGCCCGGCCCGCCTTCCCGCCTCGAACAACTGACCCAGCAGCTGGCGACACTGCCCCGGCAAAAACAGAAGGCCATCGTCGATATCCTCGAAGGCTATCTAAAGACGGTTTCCAACGGCCACGCCACGCACTGACTCTTCCTTCCTTCCCCAGCCGTTCCGCTCTCATCCCCGCTCGCGCATTCGATCATCGCATGCGCCGGACCAGCGCAGCTTGTTTTGGCCCCCACTCTCCTCCTCGGGCAAAGAGGCCGCACCCTCAGCGGCGCTTGATCGTGAACGGATCATCGTCCGGTTCGGGCTCCGCCGCATAGAAGGGGTCCTGGCTTGGGCGGCCCCCGGCGGCGGCCTCCACGGGACGCGGCCCCGCCCCAGCCGGCGCAAAACCCAGCGGCTCCACCGTGCGGCGCACCCGCCGCGCAAAATACTTCTGCACCCCCGTGCGGTGCACCCGCAACCCGTGCGCTGCCGCCAGCCCATCCGCGATCGCCTGCCACGTCCACCGCTCCGCCCGCCAGGCGCGGATTTCTCCCCAATGCGGTTCCAATTCAGAGCGATAGGGCACCCCAGGCATAATTCCCCAACCCTCGATCCCCCGCCCAAAAAGTGCCACTTGTTTCCACTTGAAGACGCTCTGTGCCACTTCGAGACACTTAGAGACACTCCAGTGTCTCCAAGCGTCTACAACTGGCACAAAATCACCGGGTTTTCGCGCTCGGGCGCCCGGCTTAAAGATATTGCGTCTCGCAGAATTTTGGCTCGCCAGAGCCACCTACTCACCCCTGTCGCGTTTTCGGGAGGTTTCCACGGGTTGCGGCTGATTCGGGGGTTGGGAAGGATCTGGGGCGGGAAGGCGGTTTTCGAGCGGCAACAGCAGCGCAAAGGGGGTTCGACCCTCGACATATTGCATCTCAACCAAAACACCGCCCGATCCGCCACCGCCCAGGCTCACGCTCGCCGAACGGGATTTCGACCGGGACGGAAAGGCGCGGGAGTGACGGGGCGTTGCACTACCGAGAAGTGTCAAGTTTTACCGCCTGACACCGCCTGACACCTATTGCCTCCTCCGCGAGGTTCTGGGCCGCGAGGTCACGCGCCCACCCAGACGCGCCAGCGCCGAGATTCGGAAGGCTGGCGGCCGGAACAGCGGCCGGGCCGGGCACATGATCTTATTGAACGAATGTAACTACAAGCACGTCAGCAGGTTTGATCGTGAGATTGAAAAATGCTTCCGCTGCGTCTCTGTCGAAACGGGCAGGGCTTTGCACGATCGAATCCTCTGCGACTAACCGAATTTGAGGCTGCCATGATGCCTCCTTCGGAAGTGTAACGCCTGCCTTCTTAAGGAACGAACGCACCGTTTCACCTTCGACGATTGGGACCTCACGGCTTTGTCCCATTCTGTCGAAAACCGCGATGCTTGCCTTAGTTCGCGTCGCAAGGATTGCCGGAGTGGCAAAATTGAGTCTGAAATCCCGGCGCTCCAAGAGCACAAATAGCGACTCCCGTTGCTCAAGCGAGCTCCCATTTAAGTATGCGAAAGAGGGCGTTCCCTCTAAAGCGCGGGTCTTCGTAGCACCTTGCGCAACCAGCGAGGAGCACAAGATGGCTGCTCCGAGAATACAGCAAAACAAGGCCGATAAAATTATGGCTGGCGTTCTCATTTTCATTCTTAGTCTGGAGTAACAAACGGCTTCCCGTGGTATGCCTTGCGTTCTTCAAGGCCAAGATCCTTCCTGATCGGATTTTCAACGTCACGAACGTTGTTGGGGGTCTTCTCTCCCTTCGTCACATCGTCGTAGCCGAGCACATCGTGGCCGAGTTCATGCCCGAGAACTGCAGCCCTTACCTTGTCGTCCGACCCCTTGGGAATCTCTTCGGGCGCATCATTCCTAATGGGTGCGTCCTTGCCAATGAAAATGGGGCTTTTCGCGTCTAGTCTAAGGCTGTCGCTCACAAATGGCGCCAATTCCGAACGGTCGGCTGTGATAATCAGCGTTCCATCACGTTCTAGCATATACTTTCCCATTTCTGTCTCATGGTACAAAGTGTTCATCGCCTGCATCACACGCTCCTTGAACGCTGACGAACCTTCAATAATGACATCAAGTAGACCGCTCGGGTCGGTCTTATTAACTGGATCATTGTGGCAAAGTAGCCCAATGCGCGGTTCCAGCCCGATAGGCGGCGCATCCTCATAAGTGCCAGTGGGTTCCAGAGCGGCGAACGGTTGGAACAAGCCGTCGGTGGCGGCCGTTTGCGGGGTGGCGGACGACGCCAGACCGGCACGGCCCGGTGACGCGACGAGGAGCGTCAGCAGGACGGCGAGGACTTGGAACGCCCGGAACACGACCCCGACGCTATCACGACGCGCTCTCCGCCGGCGACGCTTTTCCCGCGACGGCTGGGGAAAGAAGGGGCCGAACGCGCTGGGCGGTTCTCAAGCGCCCTCGGTTACGATGCGCGGGCCGCCCGCTCGTCACGCTCGCGGGGATGGTGCTTGCGGTGCGCTTCCTTCAGCTCGGTGATCGTCAGATGCAGATAGCGCTCGGTCGTGGCCAGCGAGCGGTGGCCGAGGATCTCCTGCACGTGGCGCAGGTTGGCTTTGCCTTGGAGCAGATGCGTGGCGCAGGTGTGCCGCCAGAGGTGGCAGGTGACCGGTTTGTTCACCCGGGCCAGAGCGGCGTATTTGACCACCACTTCGCCCAGGGTGTTGCGCGCGATCGGCCGGCCGCGCTGGCTGACGAACAACCGATCAGTGACGGCCGCCCCGCGGACAGCCAGCAGCTGCGGGCGGATGGCGTTGCGATAGGTTTCGAGGAACGCGCAGGCGATGGCCGTCAGCGGCACGACGCGATCCTGGCCGCCCTTGCCGGCGTTGATGCGCAAGAGTTCCTCCTCCAGCCGGATGTCGGCCAGGCAAAGATTCATGAGCTCCTGTTTGCGGATGCCGGTGGCGTAAAAGACTTCCAGGATGGTGCGATCGCGGTAGCCCAGCGCGGTGTGCGTGTCCGGCGCTTCGATGATCTTTCGCGCCTCGGTCGGCGTCAGCACATTGCGCGGGAGCGTCTGCGGCTCGCGAGCGTAGACGAGACCGCGGGCCGGATCGCGGGTGATGACGCCCTCGTCCTGCAGGAACCGGAACAGGCCTTTAATCCCGGCCAGAACGCGGTTCTGATAGGCCAGCGCGCGCATGGTGCCGCGCGTGGTTGGCTCGGCGAAGTGCCAGCGCTGGAACGCCTGCAAGGTGGCCGCGGTGACCGCGGCCAGATCGACCAGGCTTTCTCGCGCGAGGAACCGGGCGAACAGGGCGAGCGCGTTGCGATGATTGCGGATGGTGCCCTCGGCACTGCCGCGCAGCTCCAGGCTTTGGCGGTAGCGGATGAGGGCCTCGGCGAGGGTCATGGCGTGGGCCGCGTCTTCGCGCGCGGATGGGCCGCCCGATGGGTGGCCTGCACTTCGGCCGGAGCGACCCGGGCGTAAATTTGCGTGGTCTTGAGCGAGCGATGTCCGAGCAGCCGCGCCACGTGCGCGAGGCTCGCGCCCGCGGCCACCAGATGCGTGGCGCAGGTGTGCCGCCAAAGGTGCGTGCGGCCGGGCTGCTCGATGCCGGCGGCGCGCTTGTAGCCGCCAACCATGATCGCGATCGCGGCCTGGCTCATGGGTTGATGCGGCTGGATCGCCGACAACCACAACGCGCGTTCGTCCTTTTGCGCCTCGCTCCACGGCCGCCGCACTTGGGCAAGATACTCGGCCACGTACTGCGCCGCCTTCGCTCCCAGCGGGACGACGCGCTCGCGTGCGCCCTTGCCCCGCCGCACCCGCACGAACCCGGCCCGCGGGTCCACGTCGTGCACGGTCAGGGAAGTCATTTCCGCGGCGCGCAGGCCGGTCGAGTAGAACGCCTCGAGGATGGCTTTATCGCGCAGGCCTTTCTTGGTCTGCGTGTCCGGGGCGGCGAGGATCTTTCGCGCCTCCGCGGCCGTGAGCACGGCGCGCGGCAACCGGTCGCCCAAGGGCGGCAGCACGAGGCCAGTGCAAGGGTTGATCAGGATCAGGTCCTGCGCCTCCAGATGCTCGAAGAACCGCCGCAGCGCGATCAAGCGCGAATGCAGCGTGGCCGTGCTCAACCCGGCCGTCCGCAACGCGAGCTGATAGGCGCGGATGGTTTCGCGCGTGACCGCACGCAGGTCGGAGCCGCCGGAAGTTTCCAGCCAGCTCAAGAACGCGCGGATGGCATCCCCGCGACTCTTGAGCGTGGCGGGCGATTGCCCGCGCACCCCCAGCGATTCGAGGAACGCCTGGGGTTCGCCGCAGATCATTTCCGCTCCCCCGCTGTGGCCAGCGTCCCATCTCTTCCATTATGCGCGCCGTTGACGCGCACGCTCCCGGTACGCACTTCGCCAAAGCCTGCGAGGTGCGGGACGTGGTGCCCGTTCATCTTGTGTTGATGCGGCTTCGCGGGTGACGGAACCTCGCAAAGCGGGGGTTGCGAGGTTCCTGCGAGGTATCCGTTTTGACTTGCGAGGTGGGTCCCCAAGCCTGCGAGGTTGGCTTCGGCGCGTAATTGTTCCGTGTTTTTAAGCGCCACCGTCAGCCGCCCACTTTCCTCGCTCTGTCCCGGCTCCGTCAGCAGCCGGTAAGTATACCGCTGCCCGAACCGGCCACTAAGCGGCGCCACGTACTCCAGCCGCACCAGCTCGCCCAGGTGCAGCCGCAACCGCGCCTCGGTCCACTGGATCGCCTCGCGCAGCTCCCGCCGGGTCCACTCGATCTTTTCCGCCGGCTGCTTCGCTTCCGCCGCCTGCCGCCCGACGTATTCGCCGATCAAGCGCAGCAACTGACGGCTGGGGAACGAAAGTTCATCCAGCGAGGCGCCGAACAACTCGGCCGCCAGCTCGTTCGCGATGGCCACGTCTTCGAGTGTGGTTTCGATGTAGTCGCCAAGTTCGGCGTCGTTTCTCACCGCCCGCTGATGCTGATGCAGGAACGTCACCGCGAGGATCAGGTTCAAGTATTTCGGATGATCGCGCCGGAACAGCAGCCGACCGTCGCCGTAGGCCAGGAGCGGCTCGAACGGATTCACTACCACCAGCGGTCGCAACGCGCGCTGGAACGCGTGCTGCCTTTGCCGCACGGCCTCGCGCTGCTGTCGGCGCTTGCGCCCTTCCAGCGTGTGGCTCTGCCGCTGCGCCGCCAGGATGGCCTGCGTTTGCGTCGGCGATTCGTCGACCGAGAGCAGCAGGTAACGCGATTTGGTTTCCGGATCGGTGTCCGGATTGGTCGTCGTTTCGAACACCGCCGTCGGCCCGTGCACCGTGTTGGCTTGGGTTTCCAAACGACCCGTCAGCGCGTTCTTCACGGTCGTTTCGATGACGAGTTTCCGCTCGCTGATCAGGTTGCGTAATGCGTAGCGCGCGCCCTCCGCGCCGGCCACTTCGGCGATGGCCAGGCACTTGTGGCGCAACGAGTCCTCGCCCTTGTAAAACAGCGCCTGCCCGCTCAACGACGTGAGCTTGATCAGGTCTTCGGTCGGGCACAGCGACAGCACGGCATCTTGGAGGTGGCTCTTGCCCGCGCCCGATGACGACAGGATTTGCACGGCGAGCGGCTCATCCATTTTCCGGCTCGTCATGGCGAGGTAGAGCAGGAGCCGGTTGGTCCGCTCACCGATGATCCCGAGCTTTTCCAAGTCGCGCTGGATCTCGCCCATCAGGTCCGCGCTCTTCCCGAACCGCACACCCTCGGCCCGCTGTGCGGCCGTGGCCGCATCCACCACCACCGGAGCCAGCGTGCCGCTGGCACGTTGCGCGAGGTAGTCCTCGGCCGCGAGCGTCAGCGCGTTCACGTCCGCCTCGATGGTTTCCACGCTCTCGCGGAACAGCCGCGCGGCTTCCGCGCTGAACGCTCGCTTCGAGCGCAAGGCAAAGAAGTCCACCGTATCGATGACGAAGTGCGAGCCGCACTGGCGCTGCCCGGGAGTTTCCGCCAGCGCCCGCACCGTCGCCCGCAGCCGCGAAGCGCTCGGCTTTTCGATCGCGCACAACTCGTAGCGGCGCGCCTTTTCCCCTCCGCCAAAGCTGACCGTCAGACCATCCGCACGCGTCTCCACTTTTTGGCTACCCTCGCCCAAGTAGCTTCCGCCCTCCGGGCCGTCGGAGGATTTTCTCGCTGACGCGAGATGACTTTCTTTCTCCAGCCGTCCGGCCTCCCCGCTCGACGTCGCACTGCCCTGCGGGTGCGCGGCCTGCAGCAGTGTCTCGAAGTCGGCGGCCGTGTGCCGCGTAAAAAACGCGTTCGCGTCCTTCGCCTCCGCCGGCCACGTCACCCGATGCGCCACCACGCCCAGGGCGGCGAGGACCGGCCGCAGCCGCTCCGCCCCGGCTTCGCCGGCGGCGTCTCCATCGAACGCGAGGAACACTTCTTTCACGCCCCGCGCGCGGAGGATTTCCGCGTGCTCTTCGCGCCAGCCATCCACTCCACCCAGCGCGAGCACCTGGCGCCACCCGGCCGCCCACAGGCTCATCGCATCAAGGACCGCTTCCACGATGATCCACGGGCCGGCGTCGGTTCCTGTCGCGAGCGCGGCCGCGCCGCCCACGCCCCGCCGCTCGCCCCGCAAAAACAGGTGCCGCGGATCCTCCTCCCCGATCCGCCGCCCGTAGAGGCTGACCACGTTTCCCGCCGCATCGCCCAGCGGCACCACGATCCGGCCGTAAAACACTTCGTTGCCCTTCTCGTTCAAAACCCCCAGCGCTTTGAGCTGCTCCACCAGCTCGCCCGCGGCGGGCAGCGCGTCGCGCATCGACCCGTTGCAATGGCCCGCCTGGAACGCTTCCAAAAGCGCCGGATCGCCCAGCCCGCGCGAGCGCAGGTAGTCGAGGCCGGCGCGGTCTTTCCCCAGCGAGCGCGCGTAGAACGCGGCCACCCGCCCGAGCAGGCGCGCCCGAGTGGCCTCGTCCAGTTCCCGCGGCACCGCCGCCGCAGGCGTGGACAGCGCGGGCACGCTCGGAGCGAGCGGCGGGGCGGCGGCGGCCGCCCCCGCCAGCTCGCTTCACGCCGGGGATCGAGCCGCACAACTTCAGCGCCGCTTCCCGCTCCGTCAGCCCGTCCCGCTTCGCCACGAACTGGATGACGTTGCCCGCCGCCCCGCAGCTCATGCACCGAAAGAGCCCCTTGGCCGGCGTCACCCGCAGCGAAGGCCGCTTGTCCTCGTGGAACGGGCAGAGTCCCATCAGGTCCTTGCCCTCCGTCTTCAATTCGATCCCGCTCGCGCGGATGATGCGGCCGATGTCCACCGCCGTCTTGATCTGCGCGAAGTCGGATTTCATACGAGGGCGTCAAGATTTATTGCACTGCCCGAGAGTGGGCAGCATACTGCCCACATGCAAGCCCTTTTCCTCGACGGTACCTATCCTGTCGACATGGCCAAAGCTGCATCCAGACTCCGCGCCCTGCGCGAAGCCGCCGGGCTTTCCGTCCGCGAACTCGCCCGCCAGATCGACGAACAGCACTCCAACCTTGTCTACTGGGAGACCAGCGGGAACCTGCCCCGCTCCAACGTCCTCCTTCCCCTGGCCCGCGCCCTGGGCGTCAGCGTCGAGGAGCTCCTCGGCCAGCCCAAGCCCCGCCGCTCCGCCACTCCGGCCAGCAAACTCGGTCAGCTCTTCGACGCCGCTTCACGTCTGCCTCGCCGCCAGCAGCAGAAGATTGTCGAACTCCTCCAACCCTTCGTCCGCGAACACTCCGTCGACCTCGCCACGGCCAACGGCTCGGCTAATTAGAGAGCCATTCCTCTTCCCTTCCTTCCCCAGCCGTTCCGCTTTCATCCCCGCTCGCGCATTCGATCATCGCATGCGCCGGACCAGCGCAGCTTGTTTTGGCCCCCACTCTCCTCCTCGGGCAAAGAGGCCGCACGCTCAGCGGCGCTTCCTCGTGAACGGATCCTCGTCCGGCTCGGGCTCCGCCGCATAGAAGGGGTCCGGGCTTGGGCGGCCCCCGGCGGCGGCCTCCACGGACTGCGGCCCCGCCCCAGCCGGCGCAAAACCCAGCGGCTCCACCGTGCGGCGCACCCGCCGCGCAAAATACTTCTGCACCCCCGTGCGGTGCACCCGCAACCCGTGCGCTGCCGCCAGCCCATCCGCGATCGACTGCCACGTCCACCGCTCCGCCCGCCAGGCGCGGATTTGTCCCCAATGCGGTTCCAATTCAGAGCGATAGGGCACCCCAGGCATAATTGCCCCACGCTCGCTCCCCCGCCCAAAAAGTGCCACTTGTTTCCACTTGGAGACGCTCTGTGCCACTTCGAGCCACTTGTAGACACTCAAGTGTCTACAAGCGTCTACAACTGGCGCAAAATCGCCAGGTTTTCGCGCTCATGCGCGCGGCTTAAAGATATTGCGTCTCTCAGATATTTGGCTCGTCAGAGCCACCTCTCCACCCCTGTCGCGTTTTCGAGCCCGTTCGACCCGCGTTCGGCCTTATTGGGGTCTGGGGAGCAACGGAACGACCAACCGACTTAAGGATCCGAAACTCTTCAAAGCGGCCGAAGTTCGCCTCCAATCAGGCATCCGCGTCGAGTCCGTTCAGATCAGCACTGCGCCGGTCGAAGGTCCTTTTTACGAGGCGAGCCATAATGCGATGAAGACTTTCGATGTTCCCGCGTAAAAGCGCTGTCCGGGAACGTCTTGACCGCGGTGCCCGACGCCGTAGTACGCGGCGACTTACAGCCGGTTCGAGACGCGGGAGACCCTTAAGTCGGTTCGCCGTTCCGTTGCTCCCCGGACCCCGGTTACGGTGCGCGGGCCGCGCGCTCGTCACGCTCGCGGGCAACACACCGAATATTGCCGAGCGCCATCCGGCAAGAGTCGGGGGAAAAATTTTGCCGCCTGGCCCCTATTCGCGCTATTCGCGCCTGACACCTATTGCTTCCCTTCCTTTTCGCACCACGGAGTATAAAATGTAAAGCCCTGCTGGCTAAACATTCCAGAGAAAAACCTCACCCTTTTTGCCGCGACAAAATCTATGCGAGTTGCGAAAATGCCGTCCGCTATTTTAATTTCCTGAAAACGACTCCACATAAGTAATTTTTGGATTCCCAGCTCTTCGGCTGCTTCTTCAGATCTTGCCCAGACGTAGACGCTGGTAAAGCAACCTCCACGCTGTACGGCATCCGTTGCCATGGCGATTTTAACCGGCGCCGCCTTAAGGGTGACGGCGTATCGCTTCAAATGATCCAAGCTATTTTCCCGCTTCGCGGATCTGTTCACGAGGTTGCATTTCAACGAGCCCAACATCATCAGCAATATCCATTACGTCTTTCACGGCAGACAAAGGATTGAAAAAGTCAACGGTGTTTCCTAGAAGGTTATCGCCGAGATAGGTTGTGGCCGCAAACACGCTTGCGGCGCGATAGAACAAATGCCCTCCAGCATTGTCACTTTGAAAGTGTGGTTGATTACCGCTTTTAACGTGGGCATCCTTTGGGTGATGCAGAAGTTCTTCCTTAACTTGCTGACCGCGTGCGTTTATTGCCTTTTCTTCAAGCGTCTTGGCAGCATTTTCTGCGGTTTTCTTTGAATTCCCTTCAATAAGAACATCCTTCCCTGACACTCGATGCCTCAACGCCTGCTTTTCCGTTAGTGTTCCAGTGGACTTGAAGCCAATTTTCTTCGCCCCTTTATAGATCCACTTAATCGCTTTAAAAATCACTGTCGGCGCGAGTCCACTCGGATCCACCTTGTTAATAGGATCGTTGTGGCAATACCGATATAGATTGTAGTCCCCCGCCCCGAAGTGCTTCGGATCAGGCTGCATGAACCGGCCGAGGAGCGGGTGGTAGTGGCGGTGGCGGTAGTCGTAGACTCCCCAGTCGGCCATCCACTCCCGGCCGGTGAACAGGAACCGATTTCCCGACGCCGGTCGCGCGGGTTGCAGAACTCCGTTCACGCTCGGGTTTTGCAGCACGCCGCTCGCGTTATACACCCAAGCCCAGCCGAACGCGTCGTAGGCGTACTGCTCGGTGACGGTGCCCCCGCCGTTCGTGATCAGGATGCAGTGCGTTCGCGCATCGTAGTGGTGATAATACCACTGGTTCTGCCCGTAGTTGTACCGGGCGATGATCTGGTCGATCCGCGGACCGTGCAGGTAGATCTGGCTGACGCTTGCCGCACTGGATCCCTCCTGGATCAAGCTCCAGCCGTCGTAGTACAGGTAGGTCGCCGGGTTCGACGTCACGTCCGCCGAGGGACTCGTCCAGCGCTTCACGCAGCGTCCCAGCGGGTCGTACGCCAGGTGCGCCTCGGTCCCGCTCGGCACCGCGCTCGTCCAATACCAGATCGGCCGGTTCAACGCGTCGTACCAGGTCGAAAAGTTCCCGTCCTGCACCAGCACGCCATTGCCCAGGTTCCACAGGTCGTCCCAGTTCGCCGCGCCTCCGCCGGCCCAGTTCTGCACCTGATTCAGGCCGTTGTCCCGCCTCGTCCATGGCGCCCACCCAGGCTTGTTCGCCAGCCAGTCGTTCCCCTTCCGATTCCCCAATGCGTCGTACACGAAATGGTCCTCCCGGGCCCACCCCGTGATCGTTCCCGCCGGATTCTGCGCGTCGTACCACGCATCGGTCAACTGACCCTCGGCATCGTAGACGAACCGGTCGCCGCGGCTGTTTTCCAGCGGGTTCAGCGACGAAGCGCCGCCTTTCGTGATGGACGTGATCCGATCCCGGTTATCCCGGGTGTAGGTGCGGGATGCGTAGCTGCCGTTGCCGTTCGATGTGTTCGTGCTCACCACGCGCCCGCCTCCGTCGTACACGAAGGTTGAGCTGAACCCATTCGGATAGTCGGTGTGCCACGGCTTTCCGTCCGCGTAATAGGCAAAATCCGTTTTCGTCCCCCAGTTCCCCGCCCCGTCATCCGATCCGAGTCGCACCAGCTCGCCCCGCGCGTTGTAATCTCGGCGGGTCCAGAACCCGTTCGGATAGCTGAGGTGCGCCACTCCCCCATCCGGGTAGCGGTAATACACCGTCTGCACTCGTCCGCCGGAGCCGGCGATGGTGTTGCCCTCCCAAAAGACCTGGCTCGCTTCATCGTACCCATAGTCGATCGTCGAGACCGCGTTGCTCACGCTCGTCAATCGCCCCGCGTCGTCCCAGACCCGCGTTTCGTTCGGCACATCCGACCCCGCGTCCCACCAATTCGAGCGTTCCCGGTGCCGCGAATCGAAGTCCAGGTGCTTGATCGCTCCCCGCCGCATCCGATGCGCGTAAAGCTCTCCGCCGTAGCCCCACCAGTTCTGCTCAGACGTCTGGTCGGGGAACGTCCGGAGCGTCTCCCGCCCCAGCCCGTCGTATTGGAACGTCGTCGGCTGATTCTCGGTGCCGCCTCCGTCCTTGTCGCGATAGGTCGTCACGCTGCCAATCTTCTTCATCGGTCCAAAGAGATACGTCACGTTCGTCACGTTGTTCCGCTCGTCAATGAACGTCCCCGCCTGTCCGAACGCATCGTAGTTCTGCCAGCGCTGCAGGTTCGAGTCGGGCAGCGTCACCTGCGTCTTGTTGTTCGCGACGTCGTAGGCGGTGTACGTCGAGTGATTCAACGGATCGGTCACGCGCGTCGCGCGATTCCGATTGTCGTAGCCCATCGTCGTGACCCGGCCGAGCGGGTCAGTCACGCTGAGCTTGTTGCCGTTGGCGTCGTAGCTCACGCTGTGCGTCTCCCCGTCTGCGCCGTCGGTCCAGACGTTCGAAGGCGAACAAGTCCACCCGGTTTGCACGGCCGTGACCCGGTTGTTCGCGTCAAAATACTGCACGGACATCTTCCGGTTCCCGTCTTTGTCGAAAGCCGGTCCGATCGCGATGCGCCATTGCCCATCGATATGGGACGACGGTGGGAAACCGCACAACACGCCGTTGACGGTGTTGAAGCGGTCGTAATACCAGTTCCACGTGCGGGTAGCTACCCACCCTTGCGCGTTCCAGGCGGCTCCGGTGAGCGATTCGGTATACGCCGTGCAACGGCGATACTCGTCGAAGGCGAAGTTCTTCCAATGTCCGAGCTCGTCGGTGATCTGGGTGCAGTTCCCGTAGTTGTCGTAGACGTAGGTGACGAACGGATCCGGGGAATTCCCCGTGGCGGCATGGTGCACCTTGGTGACCTGATGCCGGGCGTTGTACTCCATCTTCACCGTGTAAGGCGCGCCATTTTGGCGGGCGCGACCGTCGGTGACGGTCTTGACCAGATCGATCCAGTCGGGATGGCCATCCGCCGCATCGTAGTAGGTGTAGTCGGTCCGCTCGCCGGTGGTTGAATCGACAACGCTCGTCTGCCGATTGAAGGCATCGTACGTGATGGTCGTGGTGCTTCCCGTCGGCAGAACATGGGAGACGACCTGGTTGAGATTGTTGTACGCGATAGTTTCGGAAGCACCGCCGGGATAGTCGATGCGCCGGACTCGCCGGAGGGAGTCGCGAGTATACGTCGTGACGTTGCCGAGTTCGTCGGTCTTCGAAAACAGCCAGACCTGATCGAGGGTGAGAATCGCCGCCGAATTAAGGGGGTCGGAAGCGCCCGCATTCGTATAATCCCAGCTGCGGGAACTCCCGTCCGGATGGGTGATCTTCGTGACCAGCGGTGGCGAGGACTGCCATTCCGCCAGGGTCGGATTGGCGAGGAAATCGTATTCCTTCCAAATTTGATAACCGGTGTAGCGGAAGTAACGCGACTGCGTGAACGCATTGTTCCAGTCCGTCACTCGCCCAAGCTTGTACGGCAGCGTGATGTACCCGTTCCACTGCGGATCGGCTTCGGGTGGATTGTAGACCGGTCCCCAGGCATTGGGGGGGTAGGAAACGGTCGAGCCGGGGTCCGAGCCGCCCGAGCCACCGTAGTAGAATGTCCGCTGGGGACCGTCGCCACGCGTCTCATAGCGGTGCATCGAACCGAGCGTCTGGAAGCCAGCGTTGTGCACCTGACTCGAACAGGAAAACTCGTAGGTCCCCACAATCGTCCCCGTGTCGCCGCTGAGCATTTGATGGACGACCGCACCCCAAGGATGATGGTCATATCCCCACGGAGTGGCGCAGGGGGCGTCGTGATAGGAATCCCACGCTACCGGACTGAAGTGACGCACCGCATCGGTGGTGCAATTTGTGGTGGCGGCATTGTACCACGCCGGATGGGCGGAGAGCTGGTTCACGCTGGCGAGGTAACCGCGCAGGATTTGTCGTCCGCGTTTCGGGGGCGTCCGCAGGCGGTAAAGACGAACGAGTTCCTTCCGGTGGTTGGTGCGAAGTTTGACGAGATCACGCTCGTCGCCCGCGACGTAGATCAACTCGAACTGGCGGAAGAACCCGAGCAGCGCGGAATAGATCTCACCCTTTTCGCGCCTGGTTTCGATCGAAAAGCAAAGCGGCAGCGTCCCGTCATCGAAGACGAAGCTCAACATCGCGTGCGCGATGTGCGGCGATCCCCAGGTGTTGAGGTACAAGTCGACCGCGCGGAGGCGGTCGAGGTCATAGGTCCGATCCTCATAGCGCACGTCGAAATCGGTCTCTGAACGGTAGTGAAAGTTCCGCACGTTTTGGACGGTCACGCGGTTGCCGTTCCAGACTGCGGCGGGAGCGCGCGAGTATTCCGGTGCCCACGGTCGTTCATTCGAGGCCGCGAGCGTCAGCCACCAAGCGAGCACGGCGGCGGCGGGAAACCCCACTGCGACCCAACGGGGGCAGGCGCGGGGGAGGCGGAGCAGAAGGAAGCCGATTGCGCCAACCAGGAGAGCCACAGTCAGAAAGCGCCAGGCGCCGCCGGGGCCATCGATCCACAACGCCGTTCCCGCCCATAGCGCGAAGGGGACCGCAATGGCCCACGCGAGGATCGAAGCGAAGGCGCGCAGGACGCGGGACATCGCACGATGATGGGCGGCGGCTGCGTCAAAACAACCCCGGACTCAGCGGAAGAACGGTCTCAGAGGCCGACCGATTCCGGCAGCCCCCAGATCCGCGGCGAGGCAAGTTCCAGGCTGTTGCCCGCGGGGTCGCGAAAGTAGAGCGAGCGTCCGCCCCGGGGCCACGCTACTTCCGCTTCGATCGGCACGCCGTGCGCGGTCAGATGGGCGCGCCAGGCGTCGATTTCGAGGTCGGCGATCGCGAAGCACAGGTGTCCCGCTCCATGTGCGCCATGCCGCGGAATCGCGACTCCGCCGACATGCGTTTCATCGCGTTCGGTGGACGTCGGATCAAAGAGCAGCAGCACGTCATTCCCGGAGCGGAAAAAGATCTGGCGCGGGGGGCGGTCGACGATGATTTCGAGGCCCATGACCTCGAGATAGAAACGCCGGGCGGCGACGAGGTCATCGACGTAGAGCGCCGTCTCGAGAATTCCGCGGGGTCGCATGGACCGCATTGTGGTTGAGGCGGTCGGCGAAGTCAGGCCCGCAATCGACCAGTGTCATATACCCGAAGAGATTGTCGCGTGTTGCGTCGGACTGAACAGCCGCCGTTGAGCGGCATGCAGAAAGAAGAAACCCATGAAAAAGTTCCTCATCCTCGGTGCCGCCGTGCTCGGCGCTGCGGTGTTTTCTCCGGCTCCCGCGCAGGCCCATGAGATCTGTGCGCCGCGCGTCGAGTACTCGACCAGTGGTTACTACGGACGCTCCGAGGTCTATGCTCCGCGCGTCGAGTACGCGCCCACCCATTACTACGGGCGCCCCGTCTACGTGGCACCGTTCTACCGGAATCACCATCGCGACTGGGATCGGCGCGTGGTCCGTGAGGGTCGGCCCTGGCACGCGCGGCACGGCTGGTAAATGAAAGAATCCGGGCCCGGTCCTCATGGACCGGGCCGTTTGGCGGGATGGTCACGCAGATTCAGGCCCTGGAAGCGCCGGCGGAAATTTGATCGATTGGAGTCGCGCCTCTCCGGGATGGTTCCGCCCCTTCAGGGCGGGAAACGATTTTTCGGATTACACCCAGGGCGTTGGCCGGGCAACGCCCTGGGTGTCGGCCCAAAAACGTTTCGAAGCCCCGAAGGGGCGCAACCTGTTGGGGTGCGTCTCTCGTGGATGGTTCCGCCCTTTCAGCTGCAACCGGACGAAGGGTCGTCGAAGCGGGAGAGGGAAGTATTTGTGCTTGCCGATCGAGCCCGAGAAGCGGATCAGCGAGACTTTTCTTAAGACTGATTTACAACGACTTGCACATTTACTTCCCGATGGGGGACCGGCTAATTTCTGCTGGCCCTCCGGGCCGGAAACCCGCGGCCGCCTTCCTCAGCGAGTCGCGCTGACGGTCCGCTTGAAGAACGCACGATATTCCGCGGGAGACCGGAACTTCGGACCTATCGGCAGGCCGACGTCGTGCAGGAGGTCAGCCAGGGCCGGGAAATCGTAGAACGGGCCGGTCGTGTTGGGCTGGGGGGTGGCCTTGAGGCATTCGAGACAAAACTCGAAGACCGCAATCCGGCGGCCCCAACTTGAATAGACGATGAAGGCGTGGTGCGGGACGTAGCAGGCCGTGACCGGTTGCGGGGCAGCGCTCGTGCGAACCAGACCCAGCAGCCGGACGACCTGGGACTCCGTCAATTTGATGCCGGCGCGATTCGTGACGGTGGAGTCGAGCTTTCCCTCGCGGTCGACGATCCGCCGGTCGTGTTCGGAGGCGGCGTTGTAGTAGTACGCGCGGATCTCCGAGAACTTCGCGCCCGGCCAGTCGGCCGCGGTCAACGTCCGCGTCAGGAACAGGGCGAGCGGGACAAGCAGGCGGATCACAGCGGCACGATGCGCCCGGGGCGGAGTGCGCTCAAGGCTCGCGTTTCACCGGATGCGGCCGGCCAGAATCGTCGATGGCCACATAGGTAAAGACGCCCTCGGTCACGCAGGCGGTCGCGGAGCTGTCGCGGAACCGCTGCACCCACGCTTCGACCGCGATCTTCACGGAGGTGCGTCCCAGCTTAAGGAGTTTCGCGTAGCAGGTGACGAGGTCGCCGACGCAGACGGGCAGGACGAAGGTCATCGCCTCGACCGAGACCGTGACCACGCGGGAATGCGCGAGGTCGCGCGACAGGACGCCCCCGCCCAGATCCATTTGCGACATCAACCAGCCGCCGAAGATGTCGCCATTTGCATTCGCATCCGCGGGCATGGCGATCGTGCGGATGACAATCTCGCCGGCAGGCTGGCGGCGGGGGGCGGCGGAATCAGGATCGGCAGGCATGCCCGCGAACGTAGTGCGGGCGCATGGAAGCAAAAGCCTTCCCTCCCGAATTCCTCATCCGGCGGCGAGAATCCGCTGGAGCTGCTTCCGGTGGATCGCCTGATGGGCGCCGGCGAGGCAATGCCACTGGTGGGCCGTCATCGCGCCAAACCAGGGGTGATCGTACGTCGTCGTCGAATTCCGATCGCGCACCTGGTTCGCTGTGGTCTCCGCAAAGCCCCGCAGGAACTCCCGGTACACCGCGATGATCGTGTCGCCGTGGACGCCCGACGGTTTGACCGACGCGACGTCCGTCACCTCGGTCGGGACCTCGCCGCGGCCGAGCATGACGATCCCCGCGAGCATCTTGGAGCCGACAATGATCAGGTGCTCGAGCACCATCTCGGGTGACCAGAAGCGGGAGCTGTCCTCGATGCCGCGGATCCGTTCGATGAGGACGCGGTGGTGGAGACGCTCGGGGTCGAGCGGTCCGGCGAGCTTCAGCAGGCGCTCGCCTTCATTTTGAAAGAGCGCGGACGCCTGGTCCCAGGACGTCGCGCGATAGAACCGCGGCAGGGCCCAGTAGCGCGCGAGGAATCGCTCCAGAAAGGGCAGACCGGCGCCTGGCCGGTCGAGCTGCGGGGTCGTCCGAGAGGCGGGTGAGGTCATGGCACGGGGGTGGACGCCGGGGTTTCGCGTTTGAGATGTCGGTCGAAGAACGCGAGCACCCGCTGTTCGCGCCGGAGCCGCGCCATGGGATCGCTGATCATGTGAGTGCCCAGCAACGGGAGGAATTCGTAAGGCTTTCCGGCGCGATAGAGCGCGTCGGCAAGCTGGACGCTATGCTGGAAGTAGACGTTGTCGTCCGTCGCGCCGTGAATCAGCAGCAGCGGGCGCGCGAGTTTTTCGGCGACGGCAAGGACACTGCTCGCGCGATAGGCGTCTGGATTCGACTCCGGGAGACCGAGGTAGCGCTCGGTGTACGCGGTGTCGTAGTTTTCCCACGTGACGACCGGGGCGCCGGCCACGCCGCAGGCGAAGACGTCGGGACGCTGGATCGCGGCCATCGCCGAGAAATAGCCGCCGAAGGACCAGCCCGTCACCGCGACCCGGGTGAGATCCATTTCCGGCAGCTCCTTCGCGAGCGCGTGGAGTGCATCGATCTGATCGCCGAGCGGAATGTCGATCAGGTTTCCGTGGATGGCGCGTTCCCAGTCGCGGCCGCGGCCGGGGGTGCCGCGACCGTCGAATCGAACCACGAGATAGCCGTGATCCGCATACCACTGCGGGATGAGGTAGCCGGACGAATTCGCGGTGACGTGCTGGTGGTGTGGCCCGGCGTAAACATCGAGAATGACGGGGTAGCGCTGGCCCGGCGAGAAGTCCCGCGGTTTGATGACGGCGGTGTTGTATTCCCGCTCGCCCTTCACGCGCCGAAGTTCCACCCGCGGCAGGAGCGGGGCTTTCTCCGCGACACTTGGGAGCGAGCGGATCGCGACGCCATTTGCTTCACAGACGTCCCAGCCGGCCCGCCCATCCATGAGGTTGTAGCCGTGGAGCGCCCGGGTGGTGGTCTGGGAGACGACGGCGTCATGCATTCCCGAGCCGATCGTCACCTGCGGAGGCGACTTCCCCGCGAGCGATTGGGCGTAGATCTGGCGCTCGCGCGGATCCGGCCCACCCGCGAAGACGATCGCGGCGCCCGCGCCGCTTCCGGAGAGGCCGACGAGCGCCGCGAAGCCCTGCTCCCCGCGGACGACCACGTCAGAAAGCGAACCGTCCGCTTTTCGCTTCTCCAAGCGACGAAGCCCACCCTGTTCGCTCGGCCAGAGAAAGGCGCTGCCATCGGCAAGCCAGAGGGGTTTTTGATCGGCCTCGAGATTGACCCACGCGGAATCCGTTTCCCGCAGGAGTTCGCGCGTGCTGCCTTTGCTGGGATCCGCGGCGAGCAGCACGGCGGTCTGTTGCAGCCGATCGAGCACGTAGAGCGTGAGCGGAGCCTTCTCCTCCTTCCAAGTCACGCGCCCGAGGTAGGGAAATTTTTCGTGGTCCCACTCGATCCAGCGCGTGTCGCCTCCGCCGCGCGCGATGACGCCCAGCCGGACCCGGGCGTTGGGCGTGCCGGGCCGTGGGTAGAATTGCTTCGTCGGCGCGACCTCCGGATGGAGCGGATCGGCGATGTAGCGGATCTCCACGCCCGTGTGGTCCGTCTCCTGATACGCGAGAAACTTCGAATCTGGTGACCACCAGAAACCCTCGAAGCGGCCGAGTTCCTCCTGCGCGATGAACTCCGCGACGCCGTGATGAAGGACGCTGCTCTCTCCTTGCGTGAGCGCTTGCTCCCGTTTTTTCGCGATCTCGATGACGAACAGCTCGTTCCCCCGCACGGCGCCGATGAATTGACCGTCCGGGGAGAGTTGCGGAGCGATCCAGCCCGCTCCGGGCATTTCGGCGAACGTGCCGTCCGCCCGGGTCACAACGAAGAGTTTCCCGCCGAGAACGACGAGGACGCGCGCGCCGTCGCTGGAAAGCTGAAACGTGGTGAATCCCCGCAGCGACTGCCGCTGCCGCTCGCGCCGGGCCTTTTCCTCGGGCGTGAGCTGTTCCTCGCCGGACTTGAGGATTTGCTCCGGCGTGAGCAACTCCTTCACCGCCCCATCAGCCACCTTCATCTCGTAGAGCCGCAGGACCGGATCCCGGGCGCCACTCCGGAGAAAAATCGCGTGCGCGCCGTCGGGCGTGAGCTTCGGCGACACTGGGCGACCGAGCGAATAGCTCCGCGTCTCCGCCAGATCCCGGAAGTAGCGCACGCTGGCCGCGTCCTCCGCCGCCGCGGCGGAGCCGGCAAGCAGACAGACGCCGACGAGAGCGCGGAGGGATTGAAATCGCATCCGCAGAGCGAAGCAGCGACTCCGGCCCGCGTCGAGGTCGATGCGCCCGGTCCCCGCGGATCGCAGGAACGGCGGAATCGCGCCGCCCGGCCAAACAAAAGAGCGGACGGCTCGCGCCGTCCGCTCCCTTGATTCCTGCCCCTAAACAAGCGGGCGGAAAATTTGTCGTTCCGTCCTAGTACCGGTAGTGAGCGGGCTTGTACGGACCCTCGACGTCCACGGCGAGGTAGTCGGCCTGATCCTTCGAGAGCTTCGTCAGTTTGACGCCGATCTTCTCGAGGTGCAGACGGGCAACTTCTTCGTCGAGTTTCTTCGGCAAGAGGTACAATCCGGCGGTGTACTTTTCGCGGTTCGCCCAGAGGTCGAGCTGCGCCAGCGTCTGGTTGGAGAAGCTGTTGCTCATGACGAACGACGGATGGCCGGTCGCGCAGCCGAGATTCACGAGGCGGCCTTCCGCGAGCATGAAGATGATCCGGCCGTCTGCGAACTGATACTGGTCCACCTGCGGCTTGATGTTTGTCTTCGTCACGCCCTTCGCGGTGTTGAGTCGGTCGATCTGAATCTCGTTGTCGAAGTGGCCGATGTTACAGACGATCGCTTGGTCCTTCATCTTCGCCATGTGCTCGAACGTGATGATGTCCTTGTTCCCGGTGCAGGTGACGTAGATGTCCGCGCGACCGAGCGTGTCCTCGACCGTCGTGACCTCGAAGCCTTCCATCGACGCCTGGAGGGCGCAGATCGGATCGATTTCCGTCACGATGACGCGGGCGCCCAGGCCCTTGAGAGACTGCGCGGAGCCCTTGCCCACGTCGCCGTAGCCGCAGACGACGGCGACCTTGCCGGCGACCATGACGTCGGTGGCGCGCTTGATGCCGTCCACGAGCGACTCGCGGCAGCCGTAGAGGTTGTCGAACTTCGACTTCGTGGCCGTGTCATTCACGTTGATGGCCGGGACGAGAAGCTTGCCGGCTTCGAGCATCTGGTAGAGGCGATGCACGCCCGTCGTGGTCTCCTCGGAAACGCCCTTCCATTCCTTTACCACTTCATGCCAGCGGAAGGGGTTGTTCGACTTGATCTCTTTCAGGAGGTTCTTGATGACGCCTTCCTCCTGGCTTCCACTCGGACCGTTCACCCAATCGGAGCCTTCCTCGAGCTCGTAGCCCTTGTGGATGAGCAGCGTCACGTCGCCGCCATCATCGACCACCAGCTGCGGCCCCTTGCCGTCCGGGAAGGTCAGCGCGCGGTCGGTGCACCACCAATATTCATCGAGGGTCTCGCCTTTCCACGCGTAAACCGGCACGCCGGCGGCCGCGATCGCCGCGGCGGCGTGATCCTGGGTGGAAAAGATATTGCAGGACGCCCAGCGGACGTTGGCGCCCAGATCAACCAGCGTCTCGATGAGGACGGCAGTCTGGATCGTCATGTGCAGCGAACCGACGATCCGAACGCCGGCGAGCGGCTTCGAAGCGGCGTATTTCTTCCGGATCGACATGAGTCCCGGCATTTCGGACTCCGCGATCGTGATTTCTTTGCGGCCCCATTCGGCCAGCGTGATGTCGGCCACTTTATAGTCGAGGGCGACGGAGGATTTGGCAGTCGTAGTGCTCATATTTCGGACGAGGGAATCGTTGAGTTTCAGTTTGGCGATCGTTGCAGGGCATCCATCGAACGGTGGCCAGCATCATTACTGGCGAGGTTCTATCAACGCATCACGATATGATGATGCGATTATCGATCACGTCAAGCAAACGAGCGAAAAAGTGCGGTGTCCGGGACGTTCACGACGCCGCTGCGTCCCGGAGGTCGGCGATCAGGTCATCGGCGTGCTCGAGTCCGACCGAGAGCCGCAAGAGTCCCCCGGGCGTCACGGAGTCCGGGCCCTCGATCGAACGACGGTGCTCGATGGTGCTTTCGACGCCGCCGAGACTGGTCGCGCGGGTGATCAGCCGCAGGCGGGAGGCGAGTTTCATCGCGGCTGCCTCGCCTCCGGCGACCTCGAACGAGAGCATGGCGCCAAATCCGCTCATCTGGCGCGAGGCGATTTCATGTCCGGGATGCGAGGCGAGACCCGGATAGTGCACCCGCTCAACGGCCGAATGGGAGGCGAGAAATTCGGCGATCCGAGCGGCGGATTCCATGGCGACCCGCATGCGGACGGGAAGGGTGGGAATGCTCCGCAGCAACAACCAGCAATCGAACGGGGAGGGGACCGCGCCGCTGAGTTTCTGGATGGCGCGGAGCTTCTGGGTGAGCGCGGCTTTTTCGCCCTCGCGCACGACGAGCGCGCCGCCGAGGACATCGCTGTGCCCTCCGAAATACTTCGTCGTGGAGTGCATCACGACATCGGCTCCCAGTTCGAGCGGGCGCTGCAGGAGGGGTGTTGCCCACGTGTTATCGACCGCAAACAACGCGCCGCGAGCGTGAGCGATATCGGCCAGCGCGGCCAGATCGGCGATGCGGAGTTGGGGATTCGAGGGCGTCTCGGCCCAGACGAGAGCGGTGGTCAGCTGCATCGCCTCGCGGAGCGCGCCCAGGTCGCGGAGGTCGACGAAATCGACCGCGAGACCCCAGCGCGAGAGGACTTCCGTCATCAGATAGCGCGAGCCGTGGTACAAGTCCTCGCCCATGACGATGTGGTCGCCCGCGGAGAGCGACTGAAGCAGAGCGGCGGTCGCTCCCTGACCGGAAGCGAAGGCGAGGGCCGCGCCGCCGCCCTCGAGGGTGGCGAGAGCGCGTTCGAGGGCGTCGCGGTTCGGGTTCCCGGCGCGCGTGTACGTATTCCCGCTCGGGAACGAGCCGTCCTGTGCCCGCTCGAAGGTCGTGGCGAGGGTAATCGACGGAGTCACAGCGCCCGTGTGGGGCTCGACTTCACGACCGGCGTGGACGGCGAGAGTTTCGAAATGGTGTGAGGAGTTCATGGGAAAGAGACGCTCGGGGTGGCCATAGGATGCGGTACGGCGAAAGCAAATCGCGGTGACGGTAGAGCAACGGAAATCCACTCGTGGTGGCGCGACGGACGCTTGACGAGCGGACCGGGAATCGCCGGAATGCCCGGATGAATCCGAGTCTCTTGACGGGGATCATTTTCGTCGTCGCCGCGGTCGCGCCAGGACTCGCCCCAGCCCAGGACCGCGGGGGTAAATTATCCAATGCGGATCCGCTGAAAGGCTCCGCGCAGCCCAGGGCACCCAGTGGCGACCTCGTGGTCCAGGGAGAGTACCGCCACCAGTCCACGGGGGTCGTGTTTCCGCTGAAGGTCGCCGGGCTTTCGCGGGAAAGCGTCCACGCTTTCGACGAAAAGCAGACAGATGTCAGCGCTTCGTACCACGGACGGACGAGCGCCGGGCGGACGTTTTTTGTCGGAACCGTGTACAGTTATCCTCGACCCGACTCGCTCGGCTCCGCGGAGGCGGTGTTCGAAGATGCGAAGGCTGCGATCCGGAAGAACACGCCATCGGCCCGGCTGCTCAAATCCGGAACGGCGCCGGGTGGCCGGGGATCGTTGTCGCTCCCGGGTTTGCAGGCGGACTACGACTTCAAGGCGAATTTCTTCGGGACCGATGTGCCCGTGCGTTCGCGCCTGATCGTGTTCGGCCAGGGCCGGTGGATGCTCAAATACCGGTTCACGTACGCGGCGGCGGAGGCGTCGCGGGCCGAGGCCCTGATGCAGCGGATGGTGGAGGCCATCGGGCGGGAAGCGCAGCGGCTGTAGGCGGCGTGGGTCAGCCGGCGCGCGAAAGTTCGAGATCCACGCGAATGCACTCCATGCCCGCGCCGTGCGCGGCCGCGGAGCCGGTCTCCGAATCCTCGAAGACAAGACACTGGGCGGGCGCAACGTTGAGTCGGCGGGCGGCCTCCAGAAACGGATCGGGCGCGGGCTTCCCCCGGACCGTATCCTCCGAGCAAACGAGCGTCTCGAAGTAATCGGCGATCCCGATCAAGACCAGCGTTCGCTGAACGATGTCGCGCCGCCCGCCCGAGACCACCGCGATTCGCTTTCCCAGCGCGTGGGCGCGGATGGCGAGAGCTCGGACGGGTGCGATGGGTTGCACGCCATCGAGCAGCGATAAAAAGATGCTCTCCTTCCCGCTCGAGACGGCGGCGGGGTCGAACGCCACGCCCGACCGCGCGGAGAGCTGTTCGGCGATCCGCCGGGTGGGCGTGCCGCCCCAGGAATGGAAAAGAGTTTCCGGGAACTCGACGCGCAGCGGATCGAGCGCGGTTCGCCACGCGCGGTAGTGCAGCGGCATGGTGTCGGCCAGCGTTCCGTCGCAGTCGAAGAGCAGGGCATCGTAACGGGCGAGAGTGGACTCGGCGATCATGGCGGGCTGTCATAGGCGGAATATCGCGTTGACGAAAGGGGGAACGTTCCGCAGTCTCCGCCCCTCTCGCAGGAAACAGGACACCCGGCATCACGGCACGAAAGGCAGGCATATGCGGCACACGCTCTCGGTACTGGTGGAGAATCGCTTCGGCGTGCTGGCGCGCGTCGCGGGAATGTTCAGCGGTCGCGGTTTCAACATCGACACGTTGAATTCGGGCCCGACGAATGACCCGTCCGTCTCGCACATCACGATCGTGGTGCGGGGCGATGACGCGGTGCTGGAGCAGGTGATCAAGCAACTCGACAAGCTCGTCGACGTCATCAAGATCGAGGACTTTCGCGATGGCGAGTACGTGGATCGCGAGCTCGTGCTGTTGCGCGTCAACGCCGATGCGAAGACCCGGCCGGAGATCGTCCAGCTCTGCGAAATCTTCCGCGCGAAGGTCGTAGACATCCAGGCCACGAATCTGGTCATCGAGGTGACAGGGCACGAGGCCAAGATCGACAAGTTTTTGAAGATGCTCGCCCCGTTCGGGCTCAATGGCCTCGCGCGCACCGGCAAGGTCGCCATGATGCGCGTGGAATAGCGGCCATTCCGAATGGCCACATTCCGCGGCCACTTCTCCCTCACCCCCGAAAATCCCACCCAACGACCAGATGCCAGCCAAGATCTATTCCGACAAACACGCCGACCTCAGCGCACTTTCCGGGAAAACCGTTGCCATCATCGGCTTCGGCTCCCAGGGCCACGCCCACGCGCTCAATCTGAAGGACAGCGGCGTCAACGTGATCATCGGGCTCTACGAAGGCAGTCCGTCGCGGAAGGTCGCCCGGCAGAAGGGCTTCAAGGTTTACGACGTCGCCGGGGCAGCGAAGCGGGCGGACCTGATCATGTTTGCCACGCCAGATTTGAAGGTGGCGCCAGTTTACGAAGCGGAAGTGAAACCGCATTTGAAAGCCGGGAAGGCGCTGGTTTTTCTCCACGGGTTCGCGGTGCACTTCGGCACGATTCATCCGCCCGCGGAAGTCGATGTCTTCATGGTCGCCCCGAAGGGCCCCGGGCACATCGTGCGCCGGCAGTTTCTGGAAGGGAAGGGAGTGCCGGCGCTGATCGCGATTCATCAGAATCCCTCGAAGAAGGCGAAGAAGCTCGCGCTCGCCTGGGCGAAGGGCATCGGCGGGACGCGCGCCGGCGTGATCGAAACGACTTTCAAGGAGGAAACCGAGACGGATCTCTTTGGCGAACAGGCGGTGCTTTGCGGCGGCGCCACGGCGCTCGTGCAGGCGGGGTTCGAGACTCTCGTGGCGGCGGGATATCAGCCGGAGATGGCCTACTTCGAGTGCCTGCATGAGCTGAAGCTCATCGTGGATCTCATGAACGAGGCCGGAATCGCCGGGATGCGTTTCTCGATCTCCGAGACTGCCAAGTACGGTGACATCACCGTGGGCCCGCGCATCATCGACGACCGGGTGCGCAAGGAGATGAAGAAGGTGCTGCGCGAGATCCAGGACGGGACGTTCGCGAAGAATTGGATCGCTGAGTACAAGACCGGCCGGAAGAACTACTACCGCCTGCTCAAGGCCGGCGAGGCTCATCCGATCGAGAAGACCGGAGCGAAGCTCCGGGCGCTGATGCCGTGGATCGGCAAGCGCAATCTCAAGGGCGCGCAGGCCGCGTATTGAAGGCAGATTCTCGCGCGGAGGCGCTGAGGACTGAAGGATTGATCTCTGCGTCTCCGCGCCTCTGCGGGATTTCTTCTTCCCACCGACTACCGAGTCAGGCGGTCGCTGTTGTCTTTCTTCTTCGGGACGGGCTGGACGAGTTCCTTCAGCCCCTGAAATTCCTTCTCCGCATTCTTCATGTAGTCCTTCGTCCCGTATTCGAAGAGGACGCTGAACGCGAAGCCGAAGGCGAGAGTTAGCGCGACCCAAAAAAGCTTGCGGATCAATCCCATGGCAGTGGAAGTCTCGGGCGGTGGGCGGTGGTGATCAAGTGGGATCTGTCGGGCGACGCGATCGGCCGGCTACCAATTTCCCATGTCGTCCTCTGTCCCGTCCGCCCCGTCCTTCCCCTTCGTATAAATGTCGTACGACTTGGGGTTTTTCTTCCCCGGGTAGACGTAAACGTACTCGTTGTTCCACGGATCCTTGGGCAACTGACTCAAAAACTGGTTCCAATTCCGCGGCCGCGGCTCGGTGGTAGGCTGATTTACCAGCGCGTTTAGACCTTGGCCCTGGGTGGGGAAGTTCCCGTTCATCATCTGATAGGTGCGGAGGGCGGTGGAAAAAGTGTTCAAGTCCGCGGTCACGCGGGCCCGGGTGCCAACGGCGAAGAAGTCGCCGAGGAAGAACGCACCCGCTCCGAGGAGCAGCATGATGATCGCGACAACCAGCATGATCTCCAGCAGGGTGAACCCGCGCCGACGGCGAACGGGGGAGAGACGGACGGGGACGATGGCAGTCATGGCTGGGAAGATTCAACTGAATTTTGGACCGGGGCAACGTCGAGTTGTTCGAAAGGATATTTCAGCTGGATCTCGACATTTCTGACCACGGCGCTGCCCGCCTCGAGATGCTGGGTCAATTCAAGCAGGTTATCGCCGGCGCCGAGCGCGAAGGTCGGAATGATGCGCTGGGCCCGCAGCCACCCGGAATAACGAAAGCCAACCGTCGGCCGGCTCTCGCTCAGTTCTCCCCGGATGCCGGGGTCCGCGAGATCGGGCATCGCGTATTGCGCCTCGCCGATCAGCCGGCCATTCAGGCGGAGTTCCGGCGGATGTTCGAGATCGGCGCCGAGGACTTCGAAGCTGACGACCGCGATCAACGGAGCCTTCTCGATCGTGAAGGGGATCTTTGCGGTTGGCCCCGCGGCCGCGAGGCGCTGAACCTCGGGGGCGAGTGCCGCCGTCACGACACCGTTTTCGTAGCGATCCTCGTCCGACGGTTGCGGCCGCGCGGCTTTCCCACCGCGATACGGCTCAATGACCGAGGGCGCCGCGGCGACATCCATGGCGCGCCAAGATTCGTAACGTTGCAGCCAGGACAGGTGCGCGATGCGGAGATTCGTGCCGTCGCCCGGCACCGCAATTTCGAGGTAGTTCAGGGTGGCGGTCGGGATCACGACGCTCTTCGCATTCGGCAAGTCCAACCCGTCGCCAAGCGCCGGCGAGCGGTAGATTTCCGCGCCGAGTTCATCCCACGCGCTCACCGTCGGAGAGGCGCCGGGAGAGTCATCAAAGTAGACGCGGACGAGGACCGCTTCCGCATCGCCCACCCTTCCGAGACGAATGCGAAAAATCGTCAAAGTGCCCTCGTCTCCCGTGCCCGAAGGTGCGGTGATGCGCGAGTTCTCTGTCTCGAGGGATTCGACCCACGCCGGCACCGCCTGAGGCCGGGAGTTTTCGGACTGCGGGCGGAGGTCCAGCCAGACGGTGCGGGGCGTCGAGGCGGGACGCACGGTCTGCCCCGGCGCCGGGACCGCAAGCACGAGCAGAGCAGCGAGGCGGAGAAGAAGCGGTCGGAGAAGCATGGAAGATCAGCCGAACCGCTAGCAGTCGTGCGCCCGGAAGGCAAACGGCCGATTCAGACGCCGCGCCCCTTCAAACCACTCGTGATGCTGAAGACGGCACTCATGATCGCGAAGACCACCGCACCGACGAGCATGGCGATGACCACGATGATGAGCGGGGGAATCAACTCGGTGGCGATCTGGACCTTCTTGTCGAGTTCCCGCTCGTAGATGTCGGCGATCATTTGCATCGTCTCGGCGAAGCGACCGGTCTGCTCCCCCACCGACATCATGTCGACGAGAAGTTCCGGAAAGACGCCGTGCCGCGAGACGGCCTTCGAGAGGCTCGAGCCGTCGACCAGTTCGCCGCGGGCCTGCAGGATGAGCCGCTTGATCCACGAGTTTTCCGAGATGTTTGCCACCAATTCCACCGCCCTCAGGAGCGTAACGCCATTATGCAGGAGGGTGGAAAGCGTCCGCGCAAATTGCGCGTAGAAGCGGTATTTCAGCACCATGCCATAGCCGGGAATCCGGAGACGGAAGCGATCCCACGCTTCCCGCCCGGCGGGAGCCCGCGTCGCAGCGCGGAAAATCGCGGCGATCGCGACCCCGCCTGCGACCGCGACCCACCAATATTTCACGATGACGTCGTTGGCACCGATCAGCAGGCGGGTCGGGAGGGGGAGAGTTCCGCCGGTTTTGGCGAAAAAGCCGGTGAGTTGCGGTACCAGGACCGTGATGAAGAGGAGCACGAGCACGACGCCGAACACCGAAAGGACGGCCGGGTAGACCAGCGCCTGTTGCACGCGGTCGCGAAGGGCCTTGACCTCTTGAAGGTGCTTGACCAGCCGGCGAAGAATCTCGGGCAGCGCGCCGCTGGCCTCCCCGGCTTGGACGAGATTGACGTAGAGCGTCGTGAAAGAACGGGGAAACTCCTGCAGGGCCTGGGAGAAGCTGCGACCGTCGACGAGGGCCTGATGGAGCCGGGCGGAGACTTGCTGCAGTGCGGGCTGCTTGAGCCGGCGATGCATGATCGCGAGGGCCTCGTCGAGGGTCATGCCGGCGGAGAGGAGATACGCCAGCTGTTCGGTGAAGAGGAGACGGTGCGTGTGAGAAAGCTTGAGCGCCGCATTCGCCGAGGCACTTGCGGCCGGGGTCGCCCCCTTCGCCTCCGGCGCAGCCGTGGCCACCTCGGCGGCCTTCTTGGCGGCTTTCGCCGGCGACGCGCCGTTCGCGGCTCCGGAGATCGAGAAAGGGAGGAGCCGGGACTTGCCCAGCTCGCGCACGACCGCCGTGCGATCCGTCGCGTCGAGCGAGCCCTCGACGAGCTTCCCCGCGGCATCACGCGCTTTATAGGCAAAAACGGGCATGGCCCGAAGCCTCCGGTGATTCGGCGTCCGGTAAAGACGGATTCACGGGAAATTCGTCCGAATCTTCTGTCATCCGTGCGACGCGCTTGTTCTCCCGCGGCGCGCGCGTAGGGTCGCGAAATGGCCAATACCATTTTAGTCGGCGCGCAGTGGGGAGACGAAGGGAAGGGAAAGATCATCGATTTCCTCACCCTGAAGGCGGACGTCGTGGTCCGGACCCAGGGTGGCAACAACGCGGGCCACACGATTGTCCACGGGAAGGAAAAGTATGTTCTCAGTCTGATTCCATCGGGTATCCTGCATGCCGGAAAGATCTGCGTGCTCGGAAATGGCGTCGTCATCGACCCGGTGGCGCTCGTGGCCGAGATGGATGGGCTGGCGGTCCGCGGGATCGCGTGCACGTCGGAAAATCTCCTGATCTCCGACCGGGCCCACGTCGTGTTTCCGTTTCACCGCGTGATCGACGCGTTTCGCGAGGACCGGAAGAAGGGCCGGATTGGGACGACGAAACGCGGCATTGGTCCGACGTACGCCGACAAGATTTCGCGGACGGGTCTGCGCATGTGCGACCTCTCCCGCCCCGAGCGGGTTCGCGCCGCGGTGGTCGCGGCAAACAAGATGCTCGCGCAGCTCGGCGCGCCGAAGCTCAAACCGGCCACGGTCGTGGCGGAATACGCGGCGGCCTTCGCCCGGCTGAGCCCGCACGTGACGGATACCGTTGATTACCTCCACGCCGCGCTGAAGCGGCGGCGGCGGATGCTTTTTGAAGGGGCCCAAGGGACCTATCTGGATATCGATCACGGGACGTATCCGTTCGTGACGAGTTCGAGCACGACCTCCGGAGGCGCGTGCACCGGTTCGGGCGTGCCCCCAAATCGGATCGACGCGATCTTTGGCGTCATGAAGGCGTATACGACGAGGGTGGGGGAGGGACCGCTGCCGACCGAGGATGCGCACCTTTCTGATACGCTCCACGAAATGGGGCGGGAGTTCGGCGCGGTCACCGGGCGGGCCCGCCGTTGCGGATGGTTTGACGCGGTGGCGACGAGTGCGGCGGTTCGGGTCAACGGCATTGACCGGATCGCCATCACCAACCTGGACGGACTCGACGCGGAGAAACGCGTGAAGATCTGCATCGCTTACGAGCTCGAGGGGAATCGGCTTGAGCGCGTGCCGGCTGACATGGAGGATCTCAGCCGCTGCGTCCCGGTCTATCTGGAGATGCCGGGCTGGGAGCGTCCGACCGATGCGGTGCGGGCGTTCAAGGATCTGCCGCGAAACGCGCAGCGGTACGTCAAGAAACTCGCCGCGCTCTGTGGTGCGCCGATTCGTCTGGTGAGTGTGGGCCCCGGCCGGCATCAGACCTTCGCGGCCTGACTCGCATCATGAGCAAGAGATCGCCAGCTGAGGGAAAACCGGGTGCGGTGCCGCGGCACATTGCCATCATCATGGATGGAAATGGGCGCTGGGCGACGCAGCGCGGAATGGTCCGCCTGTTCGGTCACGAACATGGTGCGAAATCCGTGCGCGCCTGCATCGAGGCGTGCGGCGAGTTGGGCGTCGAATATCTGACCCTGTACGCGTTTTCCCAGGAGAACTGGACGCGTCCCGAGGGCGAGGTGACGGGCCTGATGATTCTCCTCGAGAAATTTCTGGACGACAACACGGCCGAACTCGTGACGAAGAACGTGCGCCTTCAGGCGATTGGCCGGCTGAATGATTTGCCCCTGGCGTGCCAGCAGCAGTTGAATCGGGCGATCGAAGCGACCGCGGAGTGCAACGGTCTGACGTTGATTCTGGCGCTGAGCTACAGCGGTCGCTGTGAGGTCATCGATGGCATCAAGAGTCTGCTGCGCGAGATTGAACTCGGGCACATCGACAAGGGCATGATCAGCCCGGAGATGTTCAGCCAGCACCTTTACACCAGGTATTATCCGGACCCGGACCTTCTCATCCGCACCTCCGGCGAGTTCCGGCTCTCGAATTTCCTTCTCTGGCAGGTGAGCTACTCGGAGTTTTACGTGACGAACAAGCTTTGGCCGGATTTCGGGAAGCCGGAGCTGATCGAGGCCGTCCACGAGTACGCGCGCCGGCAGCGGCGTTACGGCGCCGTGCACGAGACGTAGCAGGTCAGTGTCGGCAACCGTCCGGCCGATGGAATACGGGGGATCAGGCGCAACTTCCGCTCGCGCCGAACTGGGTTTTGGGGAAGATCTGCGTTAACTCAGATTGGGCAATTTATCACAGGGAATGCAGACCATTGTCGTCGCTGATTCAGATGTGGATTTTCTGCAGTGGACCGCGCACCAGCTCGGAACCGGCGGGACGCGTGTTCTCCGCACCGTGCGCTCCGATGAGGCGCTCAAGCTGTTCCTCGCCGAGGGCGCTGACATTCTGATCGCGGATACCCACCTTCAGCCGTTCAGTGGGATGGAATTGCTCGCGAAGGCGCGGCAGCGCGATCCCAACGCGATCGTCGTCCTCATCAGCGCCTTCGGGACGACCCAGGCCGTGATCGAGGCCATGAAGCTCGGCGCTTTCGACTTTATTCGGAAGGAGGCGCTTCCCTTCAACCTGAAGGTCGTGGCCGACGCCGCCCTGAAACAGCGGGCGGAACTCCGCGCGGCCGCTTCGTTCCGTCCCCAGCTCGCGGTCGAGCAGCACCAGGACAGCATCGTCGGCCAGAGCGAGGCGATGCAGCAGGTCTTCAAAATGATCGGTCGCGTCGCCGATTCCGAGGTTCCCGTCATGATCACGGGTGAGAGCGGCTCGGGGAAGGAATTGGTCGCGCGGGCCATCCATCACTACAGCGGACGGAGCGAAAAATCATTTGTCGCCATCAACTGCGCGGCGATTCCGGAGGCGCTGCTCGAGAGCGAACTCTTCGGTCACGAGAAGGGCGCGTTCACCGGGGCGGTGGCGCAGCGCATGGGTCGTTTCGAACAGAGCGACGGCGGCACGCTCTTTCTCGACGAGATCGGCGAGATGCCGCTCGCCGTGCAAAGCAAGCTTCTCCGGGTGCTGCAGGAAGGGGAGTTCTCGCGGGTCGGCGGGAGTGCGACCCTGAAGGCGGACGTGCGGATCGTCGCCGCCACGAATCGAAATCTCGAGGATGAGATCGGTCGGAAGCTCTTTCGGGAGGACCTTTTCTACCGGCTGAACGTCGTGCGCGTCCACCTCCCACCGCTTCGGCAGCGCGTCGAAGACATCCGGCCACTCGCGGAGTACTTCCTCACCCGGATCGCGAACAGCCGGAGGATGCCACGGCTGCGTCTTTCGGAGGAGGCTGCGTGTGCGCTCGAGCTCTATCACTGGCCCGGAAACGTGCGGGAACTCGAGAACACGATCCAGCGCGCCTGCGTTCTCGCGACGACGGACGTCCTCCTGCAAAAGGATATTCCCCTTGGCGTGAGCGCCGCGCGGGCCGACGTCCCGGTGGAGTCGGCCGGCGCGTTCCCCGAAGGGGCCGATCCCATGCAGAATGCGGTGGAGGTGCTCCTCCAGGCCGCGCAGAAGCAAAAAAATCTTCAGCTGCTCCCCTGGCTGGAGCGCGAGTTTACGATCGCCGCGATGAAGCTCACGAAGGGCAATCAGCTGCAGGCGGCAAAGCTTCTGGGGATCACCCGGGCCACGCTGCGAAAGCGGATCGAGCGCTTCGGGATCACCCGCAAACTCAGCATCGAGTGAAGTGCGGGCGGCCGCCGCTCACCACTCCACCACCGCGCAGCCCCAGATCAGCCCGGCGCCAAACGCGACGATGAGGATCTTGTCGCCGCGCTGAAACCGCCCCGAACGATTCGCGTCGTCGAGCGCCATCGCCACCGCGGCCGCCCCACTGTTTCCCAAGCGGACCAGGTTCACGAAGACTTTGTCCGCCGGCGCTTTCAGCTTCTCGCCGATTGCGTTGATGATCCGGATGTTCGCTTGGTGGGGAATGATCAGCTTCACATCCGCGATCGTGAGTCCCGCCTTGGCGAGCGCCTTGTGGCAGCTTCCGGTCATCGCGATGACGGCCTGCTTGAAGACCTCCTTGCCCGACATTTTCAGCGTGGCCAGACGGTCGTTGACGTTCTCGCTGGTGATCGGGACGGCGCTGCCGCCGCCGGGCTGGTTCAAGATGTGGGCAAAGCGACCGTCGCTTCCGCTGTCGATCGCAATGATTCCCCGCCCGCGACCCGTCGTGATGCGGAGGATGGCCGCGCCCGCGCCGTCACCAAACAGCACGCAGGTGTTCCGATCCGTCCAATCGACCACAGCCGAGATCTTCTCACTCCCGATCACGAGGGCCGTCCGGAAGTCACCTCCGATCAGAAGGTGCTTCGCGATCTCGAGCCCGGTGATAAAGCCGGTGCATGCCGCGCCCACGTCGAACGCGGTGGCGGAATGCGCGCCGATGTTCCGCTGCACCAGGCACGCGGCCGACGGAAAAAGCATGTCCGCCGTGACGGTCCCGCAAATGATCAGATCGATTTCGCTCGCCGTGACTGCCGACTGTTCCATCGCCGCGAGCGCGGCCTTCGTCGCCATGTCTGAGTTCTGCTCGTTGCGCGCCGCAATCCGCCGCTCCTTGATGCCCGTGCGCGACGTGATCCACTCGTCCGTGGTATCCACGCTCTTCTCAAGCTCCGCGTTGGTCAGCACATACTCGGGCTTGTAGCTCCCGGTGCCCAGGATCGTAACGGCAGACTGATCAGGTGCTGGGAGCGAGCTCATAAAACTTTTTCATCTCTTCGACGATGTGCGGATTCACCTGTTGCTCGACGGCTTCCAAGCCAACGCGGATCGCGTTCTTCGCCGCTTTGGGAGAGCTGGAACCGTGGGCAATGATGACGATACCGTCGACGCCCAGGAGAGGTTGCCCGCCGTATTGATCGACGCTGACCTTGTCCTTGATTGCCTTGAATGCGCCCTTGGCGAGCTTGCCACCCAACTGGCGGATGGGAGTTTTGTAGATTTCGCGTTTCAGCCACTCGAAGATCGCATGCGCGAGCGCTTCGCACGACTTCAGCATCACGTTCCCGACAAAGCCCTCACAAATCACGACCTCGACGGGTCGCTCGAAGAGATCATGCCCCTCGACGTTGCCCCGAAAGCGCAGACCGCTTTCCTTCATGAGGTCGAACACCTCCTTCGTAAATTCGTTTCCCTTGCCGTCTTCCGCTCCGATGGAGAGGAGACCGACCGTCGGATCCTTGTAGCCCAGGACGTGCCGGGAGTACACCGAGCCCATGATCGCGTACTGCAGGAGGTGCGGCGGTCGTGCATCGGGGTTGGCCCCGGCGTCGATGAGCACAAACAGGTTTGTCTCGGTGGGGAAGGTGACAGCGATCCCCGCGCGATCGATTCCCTGGAGCAGACGAAGCTTGATCGTGCTCGAAGCGACCGCCGCGCCGGTGTGACCGGCGCTGATCACGGCATCCGCGTCGCCGCGCTTCACGAGCTCGACCGCGCGACTGATGCTCGAGTCTTTCTTTTTTCGAACGGATACCACCGCGTCCTCGCCCATCGCCACGACCTGCGTGGAGTGGACGATTTCGATCCGGCTGTCGTTGCATTCGCACCGCTTGAGCTCCGCCTCGATCTGCGGCGTGTCGCCGACGAGGAAAAGCTTCGCGAGTTGCGGATACTCCCTAAGCGCGAGGGTGGAGCCCTCGACGATGTTGCGGGGAGCGAAGTCGCCCCCCATCGCGTCCACGGCGATCTTCATGATGATCGACGCAAACCAGACGGCCGCGAAGTCCTCACCCGGTGGCCGGTCAGGCCTCGATGGTGATCACCTGGCGGCCTTTGTAGTAGCCGCAGGACGGGCAGGCGACGTGGCCAGGAACCCGGCTGCCGCATTGCGAACAGGTGCCGAGCTGCGGGGCGTGCCACGCGTTGGCGGCGCGGCGGATGCGCGAGCGCATCTTTGAAGATTTACGTTTGGGGACTCCCATATTCCGGAATGAAAATGATCAATGACGATCGTCGAGGTGAAGGCGATCCAAGGCTCCCCAAGCTGGGGACGTCGAGTCTGGCTTTCCCGGCTCCTCCGTCGCGGCCGAATCAATCGGCGGAACGAAGTCCTGCGTGGGAGCTGCACAAACCTTGTCCCCGGCCCAGTCACAATGCGGATACGCCGGTAGAGCCAGCAGAATATCCTCGCGAATGAACGGCGTCAAATCAATGACGTCATGTCCCTCCGTCGGAAGCTGGACGGCGACGTCCGGAATGACGAGCGGATAGACGAAATTCTCGAGGCAGCGCCCGCATTGCAACTCCACGTCCACATCCACCTGGCCGGTGGCCCAGACACCGTCATCGTCGCACCCGACCTGCAATTCATAGTTTACGGGGCCCACCTGCTTGATGGGGTCGCCCGCGGGAACTTCGAGGATGTCGCGGACCTCAACCCCTGCGAGTTCGAGACCTTCTTCCGGAATCTGTTTGAGATGAAATTTCATGGGACGGAGCCTTGATGCGCTCACGCACAAACGGGGTGTCCGGTCCGGACACCCCGCTGGCAAGTCGCGTGTCGGATCGTGCGCCTAGCTGGCCGCCGCCGGAGTGGCGTCGGCCTCGGTGGTGGCTCCCGCCCGCGGACGGAAGACAAGTTTCGAGGTCGCGCCTTTGACGTCACCTTCGAGGACGACGTCGACGGTCTCGCCCTGCTTCACGTGGCCTCGAAGCAATTCCTCGGCGAGAGGATCCTCGAGGTAGCGCTCGACCGCGCGCCGCATCGGACGCGCGCCGTAGGTGGGATCGTAGCCTTTCTCGATCAGGAACTCCTTTGCTCCCGGCTCGAGTTCGAGGTGGATCTCCTTGTTCTTGATCCGTTTCAGAACCTTGGCGATCTCGAGTTCGACGATCTGCATGAGATCGGTGCGCGCGAGCTGGTGGAAGACGATGAGATCGTCGAGCCGGTTGATGAACTCCGGCTTAAACACCCGCTTCGCCTCGTCCATGATCTTGCCGCGCATCGTGTCGTAATCATGCCCGTCCTTCGGGGCGCCGAAGCCCATCACGTTGTTCTTCTTGATCGTCTCGGCCCCGACGTTCGAGGTCATGATGATGATCGTGTTCCGGAAATCGATCTTCCGGCCGAGGGAGTCGGTGATCTTTCCCTCTTCCAGGATCTGGAGCATGAGGTTCATGACGTCGGGATGGGCCTTCTCGATTTCGTCGAACAGCACGACGGAATAGGGACGGCGGCGAACCGCTTCCGAGAGCTGACCGCCCTCCTCGTAGCCCACATAGCCCGGGGGGCTTCCGATCAGGCGCGAGGACGTGAATTTCTCCATGTACTCGCTCATGTCGATCTGGATGAGCGCGTCAGAATCGCCGAACATGAACTCGGCGAGCGTGCGGGCGAGGAAGGTCTTTCCCACGCCCGTCGGGCCGAGGAAGATGAACGAGCCGATCGGGCGGCGCGGGTCCTTCAGATCCGCGCGCGAACGCCGCAGAGCCTTGGAGATCGCGGTCACCGCCTCGTCCTGACCGATCACCTTGCCGCGGAGATCATTCTCCATCTGGAGCAGCTTCTGGGTCTCCTTCTGCTCCATGCGCTGGAGCGGGACGCCGGTGAATTTCGAGACGATATGCATGATGTCGTCCTCCGTGACGATCACCTCCTTCTCCTCCCTGGCTTCGCGCCACTCGGCGAGGATCTGCTCAAGCTTGTCCTTCGCCTGCTTTTCGTTGTCGCGGAGCGCGGCGGCCTTCTCGAAGTCCTGCGCCTTGATCGCCGCTTCCTTCTCGGCCCGGATCTCCTCGATCTGCTTTTCGATCTCCTTCACGTCGGGCGGACGCGTCATCGCACCGATCCGCGCCCGCGAGCCCGCTTCGTCCATGACGTCGATCGCCTTGTCCGGCAGGAAACGACCGCTGATGTAGCGCTCGCTCAGCTTCACCGCCGACTCGAGAGCTTCATCCGTGATGCGCGCCTTGTGATGCATCTCGTACTTCGGGCGGAGTCCTTTGAGGATGAGGACCGCTTCGTCCACGGTGGGCGCCTCGACCTTGACGGTCTGGAAGCGGCGTTCGAGGGCCGCATCCTTCTCGATGTATTTGCGGTATTCGTTGAGGGTCGTGGCGCCGACACACTGCAGTTCACCGCGCGAGAGCGCGGGCTTGATGATGTTTGAGGCGTCCATCGCACCTTCCGCCGACCCCGCTCCGACGATCGTATGCAACTCGTCGATGAACAGGATGACATTTTTCGTCCGCCGGATCTCGTCCATCACCGCTTTGATGCGTTCCTCGAACTGGCCGCGGTATTTCGTCCCGGCCACCATCAGCGCGAGGTCGAGCGTGATGACTTTCTTGTCGCGCAGAAGCTCGGGAACGTTCCCGGTCGAGATTTCCTGAGCGAGACCTTCGACGATCGCGGTCTTGCCGACACCCGCTTCGCCGAGCAGGACCGGATTATTCTTCGTGCGCCGGCACAGAACTTGGATGACGCGCTCGATCTCATTCTTCCGCCCGATGACGGGATCGAGATCACCTTTCTTGGCGAGTTCCGTGAGATCGCGTCCAAACGCTTTCAGCGCCGGCGTCTTGACGTCCTTCTTATTGCCGGTGCCCGAGCCCTGAGTTTGGCCTTCGGACGGGGACTCGGACGATTCGCCACCCTCTGCGGCGGAGGCATAGTTCGGGTCGAGTTCCTTCAAAATTTCATTGCGCGTGCGCTCGATGTCGACTTCGAGGCTCTTCAACACCCGAGCCGCGACCCCTTCGCCTTCGCGGAGGAGCCCGAGAAGGATATGCTCGGTGCCCACGTAGGAGTGATTGAGGCTCTTCGCCTCCTTGCCGGCGAGGGCCAGCACCTTCTTGACGCGGGGCGTGTAGGGAATGTTCCCGACCATCTGCGTCTCGGGGCCGCTGCCCACCTGCTTTTCGACCTCCATTCGGACGGTCTCCAGGTCCAGATTCATTTTCTGGAGAACATTGACGGCGACGCCTTGGCCGAGCTTGATGAGGCCCAGAAGGAGATGCTCGGTGCCCACGTAATTGTGGTTGAAGCGGTCTGCCTCCTTACGGGCCAAGGCCAAAACCTGCTGCGCTCGCGGAGTGAAGTTATTCATCATCGATGATCCTATGCGGTGGGTAATCCAAACGGATGCGTCAAATTAGCGTCCCTGCTCAGGCGTGCAAGGAATGCAACCACCTTTCGCGCCCGGCGAATGTGTCACTGCGTCACGCCGTCACGTTTTTGCCCCCGAAACGGCTACACCGCCATTTTGTCTCACTCCCCATCGGGGCGGACGGATCCCTTGCAGGCAGTGAGGGCGGCGCGCCGACGCCGGTCAGGCCCTCATTAAACTTCCGGGTAAATAAAACGTTCCCGGTTGCGTCCAATCGCTGCTACATCCAACACCCATGAAGAAAAACATTCCTTCTGTCCTCCTCGCCGCCCTTGCGGTTTCCACCCTGAGCCTCAGTTCGTGCGACACCATCGCCCAGGGCGTCGGCAGCGGCGCTGCCATCGGCGCGATTGCCGGCGGCCTGACCGGACGCGGTGAGAACGCGCTCGCCGGTGCGGCCATCGGTGCAGCCGCGGGCGGACTGATCGCCGCGGCGAGCGAGCAAGACTACTACGCCCGGGGCTACAGCGAGCCCTACCGGAGCTATCCCGTCGCCCAAGCGTCCGGACGCCGGGGGACCGTCGTCAGTCCGTACGATCCCTATAATGAAATTGATGTCCGCGGCGTGCCGCACGGCGCGCTCGTTCGCGATCCGAGCTGCGGCCGGCTTTTCATTCGCCCATAAGCGCTGATCCTCCGCTCTCCCCCGAAATCCCCAGCCTCGCGTCGGGGATTTTCGTTTGGTGGTGCGCCTTGCAGCAGCCGGGGCGCGCCGTTACGATTCTGCCATGCCCGCCGCCCCCCCGTTCGATTGCGGACAACCGGAAACCCAGCTCGCTCCGGTTCGCGTTCTTCGTGGAGAGGTCGTCGTCACCCGGCGGGTCCACTTCAACGCTGCGCATCGGCTCCATAATCCGGAGTTCAGCGGGGCCTGGAACGAGAAGACGTTTGGGCCGTGCAATCATCCGAACTGGCACGGGCATAACTACGAGCTCGAAGTCTCCGTCCGCGGCGAGCCGGATCCGCGCACGGGATACGTCGTCGATCTGGGCGAACTGAAACAGATCCTTGAGGAATGCATCGTCCGGAAGTGCGACCACCGGAATCTCAATCTCGACGTTGATTTCCTGCGGGACACGATCCCCAGCACGGAAAATCTCGTTATCGCCTTCTGGCATGAGATCGCTCCCCGCCTGAAGAGCGGGAAGCTCCACCGCGTTCGGCTCTACGAGTCCGAGCGCAACTTCGCGGATTTCCACGGTCCAGATGGCATCCCCGCGGAATAAGCCCAGGGCGGCCGCGCCGCCGGTCGTCGTCATCACCGGCGCCTCCCAGGGCATCGGTGCGGCGATTGCGGAGATGTTTGCGCGCGAGACGAAGGCGCGGCTCGTGCTCGTCGCCCGAAATGAAAAGAACCTCCGCGCGGTCGCCAAGCGGGCGTTGAAGCTCGGGGCGCTAACGACCGACACGATCGCGTGCGACGTGACCGAGCCTGATGCCGTCGCGCTCCTCGCCTCCGCGGTCGGCGCACATCACGCGGTGGTGGACGTGCTCATCAATAACGCGGGAGCGTTTTCGCCGTCCAAATTGCTCTCGGATCAGCCGGACGAGTTCGACGCAATCGTCGCGGCGAACCTGCACAGCGCGTATTACGTGACGCGAGCCTTCGCCCCGGCCATGGCGAAGCGGAAACGCGGCGACATCTTTTTCACCGCGTCCGTCGCCAGTCTCCGCGCCTTCCCGCAGGGGGGGGCCTACGTGGCGGCAAAGCACGGCCTGCTTGGACTCGCCCGGGCGTTCCGCGAGGAATTACGTCCGCGCGGCGTGCGCGTCACGACGGTGATGCCGGGCGCCACCATGTCGCCGTCGTGGGACGGGGCCGGCGTCGCGGATGAGCGCCTGATGGACCCCGCCGATGTCGCGCGGGTCTTTGTCGACGCCTGGCGGCTCGGGCCGCGCAGCGTGGTGGAGGAAATTGTCCTCCGGCCCCCGCTCGGCGATCTTTGAGGTCCCGTCAGAGCAGGAGGGCGATCTGCTCGCCAGGACCGTGGACACCCTCGATGAGGATGCCTTCAACGTCGGCGGTCTTCGAGGGACCTGTGACGAAAACGATGTTTGGGTCCAGGCCGAGCGCGGCGATCGCATCGGGCAGCGTCGCGAAAATGGTCACCGCCCGCACCACCGCGATGTGCACCCAGGGCGCGAGCGCCCCCAGCCGGGAGGACGTCACATCATCGCGCAGAATGACGCTCCCCGTTTCCGCGATCGCCCCGGCAGCGCGGGTGATGCCGAAGCGGAAGTCATCCACCCGGGTGCGGTCGAAGGAGAGCTCGACCTGAAGTTCCGGTTCGAAGGCATCCCGGAGTTCCGGCCAAAGCGCCGGGTCGCAGTAGCCGCGCAGGTCGCCCCGCTCCCGCAGCCACGCGGCCAGGGCGGTCGCGCTCGTCAGGACGCGGCCGTTCACCCGGCTGAGACGTTCGCCGAAGATTTTCGCCAGGTCCGCGGACTCCCCGAAGAGCTGTGTCATGACCGCGGCATCGGCGGCGTATTCCGGATACGCCGCGCGCCGGGGCAGGGGTGCGAGGGCTTCCCGCACGCGGGAGAGAATCAGGTCGCGGGAATCGGGCATGACATTGAACTGAAGGGCCGAAGCGCCGCGAGGAAAATCAAAAATTGACGATTTCGAGCCCAGGGATTCCCGCGGGGCTTGCATCGCAGCCCGCGTTCCGGTGTGATGCGCCGGTCCCCTACCCATTTTCCCCATGAACGCTGAGCAAAAACGCCTCGCTGAAGATTCCTCCCGCAATGCTCACTGGCGCCGCTGGGGGCCTTATCTGAGTGAACGCCAGTGGGGCACCGTCCGGGAGGATTATTCCGCCGACGGTCAGGCGTGGACCTATTTCCCGCACGAGCACGCCCGCTCCCGCGCCTATCGCTGGGGTGAGGACGGCTTGCTCGGCTGGAGCGACAACCACGCCCGCCTTTGCTTCTCACCGGCCATGTGGAACGAGCGTGATCCCATCCTCAAGGAGCGGCCATTCGGGCTCGCCGGTCCGGAGGGAAATCACGGCGAAGATCTGAAGGAGTATTATTACTACCTCGATTCGACCCCGACGCATTCCTACTGCAAGGCGTTGTATAAATATCCGCAGGGGGAATTCCCTTACCAATGGCTGTACGACGAGAATCGCCGACGCGGCTTTCCCGATCCCGAATTCGAGTTGCTCGACACGGGGATCTTTAATGAGAGTCGCTATTTCGACGTCTCCGTGGAGTATGCCAAAGCTGGCCAGGACGACTTCCTGATTCGCCTCACGGCGACCAATCGCGGCCCCGTTTCCGCCCCGCTGCACCTCGTGCCGCAGCTTTGGTTTCGGAACATCTGGTCGTTCGGAAAGTTTTGCTACCTCGTCCATCCGCTCATCTCCCAGGAGCGCACCCACGATGCCGATTTCATCTCCTTGAAATGCGTCCATCCGCAGCTCTCGGAGATGGAGTTTTATGCCCACCAGCCGGATGACCTGCTGTTCACGGAGAACGAGACGAACGCGCAGAAGCTCTTTGGCTCGCCGAACGCGGCGCCTTACGTCAAGGATGCGTTCCATCGCTACATCGTCAACGGCGAGGCCGGAGCGGTGAATCCGGCGCGTCGGGGCACGAAGGTCGGCCTTCGGTATCGGCGGGTCTTGCAGCCCGGGGAGCAGTGGACGGTCAAACTCCGGCTGGCGGCTCTGCCTACCGTCATCGGACACGATCCGCTTGGCGAGGACTTCGACCACGTCTTTACGCAGCGTATCGCGGAGGCCGATGAGTTTTATCAGGAGCTGTGTTCCTCCCGGGTCGATGCGGATGCGCGCAGCGTGCAGCGCCAGGCGTTCGCCGGCATGCTTTGGAGCAAGCAATGCTACCTTTATTCGGTCGAGGACTGGCTGAAGGGCGATCCCGAGCAGCCGGCACCACCTGCGTCCCGCCTCGAGGGCCGGAACGGCTCGTGGTCGGCCCTCTTCAACGATGACGTCATCTCGATGCCGGATAAGTGGGAGTTTCCCTGGTACGCCTCATGGGATCTGGCCTTCCACATGATCCCGTTCTCGCTGATCGATTCCGATTTCGCGAAGAAGCAGCTCATCACGCTCACGCGGGAGTGGTACATGCACCCGAACGGCCAGATTCCGGCTTACGAGTGGAATTTCTCCGACGTGAACCCACCGGTCCACGCTTGGGCCGCGTGGCGCGTGTACACGATTGAACGCCGCGCCCGGGGCGTGGGCGACACCCAGTTTCTCGAACGGGTGTTCCAGAAACTCCTGCTTAACTTCACGTGGTGGGTGAACCGGAAGGACACCTCCGGCCGCAATGTCTTCGAGGGAGGCTTCCTCGGGCTCGACAACATCGGAGTCTTCGATCGATCGCAACCGCTCCCGACAGGTGGGACACTCGAGCAGTCCGACGGCACGAGCTGGATGGCGATGTACGCGCTGAACCTGCTCAAGATTTCGCTGGAGCTCGCCCAAGTGAATCCCGTCTACGAGGACATCGCTTCGAAATTCTTCGAGCACTTCCTCTCGATCTCCGGCGCCATGAACGAGTTCGGTGCCGGTCGCAAGTCGCTTTGGAATCACGGAGACGGTTTTTACTACGACCAGATCCACTTCCAGGACGGCAGCTACAAATCGATCAAGCTCCGCTCGATGGTCGGCCTCATTCCGCTTTTTGCGATCGAGACCGTCGATCGCAAGGTACTCGATCGTCTGCCCGGTTTCACCCGGCGCATGCAGTGGTTCCTCGACAACCGACCGGAGAAGGCAGGCAACCTCACGCACAATCCCGACGGTGAGCGGATCATGTTCAGCATCGTGTCGCCGGATTATCTGCGGCGCATTCTCGCCCGGATGCTGGACGAGAATGAATTCCTCAGTCCCTACGGCATTCGCTCGCTTTCGAAATACCACGAGGAAAACCCGTACACCTTGCGGGTCGATGGCCGGGAGTATCGGGTCGACTATAATCCGGGCGAGTCGATGACCGGTCTGTTCGGCGGCAACTCGAACTGGCGCGGGCCGGTCTGGATGCCGATGAATTACCTTCTGGTCGAGTCGCTCCAGAAGTTCCACCACTACTTCGGCGATAAATTCAAGGTCGAGTGCCCGACCGGCTCCGGTCAGATGCTCACCCTCTGGCAGGTGGCAGCGGAAATCTCGCGCCGGCTCACCCGCATTTTCCGGCGGGATGAGGCGACAGGCCGCCGCGCGGTCTTCGGCGAGTACGAGATGATGCAAACTGATCCTCACTGGAAGGATCACATCCTCTTCCACGAGTATTTCCACGCCGACGACGGCAGCGGCCGAGGCGCGAGTCACCAAACCGGCTGGACCGGTCTCATCGCGAAGCTGGTCCAGCAGGTCGGGGACTATGAGGAAGTCTGACGCTCGGATGTTCGTTGCACGGGAGGGTGACCTCCTCCCTCCGTCCCGGGCAAATCCCGATGAAGCGGACATTTGCGGGAGTTTTCACCCTGATTTTCGGCATTTTCGCATTGACGCACGCGGAAGCGCTCGCGACTCTCCCGATGACGGCTTTCGCATCCCCATTTTTATGAAGTACCTCACTCCCTCGGTCGTAGCCCTCGCATTCACGTTGTTCGCGGGGCAGTCGGACGCGCAGCAGTACGTCCTGAATTTCGATTTCGAGACGCCGAATATCTCGTCGACGGGCACGCCGTTTGGGACCGGCGCGTTTTATCAAACGCTGAACGCCGGCTCCCCCGTGCTCACGAGTTGGACGATCGGCGGCTCCACTATCGACATTGTGCGGCAGGGCACTGACTATCTCGCGTTCAGCGGGGCTCAATACGTGGACCTAGCGGGTTCGCCCGGTCCGGGTTCGGTGTCGCAAGTATTTTCCGTGCCTGCCGCGGGCACCTACCTCTTGTCCTTCGCGATCGCTAACAACCCGGGAATTGGCACGTCGACCGTCAATGTTTCGGTCTCGGATACGTCGGGTTCGCTTTTTGCCAACACCTATAACCACACGGGCTCCACGGCGAACGCGCTGGGCTGGACCTTTACGACCGTGCCGTTCATTGCCACCGCCCCCGGCAACATCACGATCAACTTTGCTGATCCGACCGGTGGCAACGCCGGAACATTCTTGGACGACGTCACGGTCGTGGCGGCTGTCCCCGAGCCGACCACCGTTGCTGCCGGAGCCCTGCTCTTGGGCATGGTGGGCTTGCGCCTGCGTCGGCGGGCTGCTAAGCAGGCGTGACTCAAAGCCGACCCCACCGTAATTTCTCCGCTCCACTCGAGTAATCGAGTGGGGCTTTTTTTTGAGCGGGCGGCCAATTTTTTCTCGCGCTGGGATTAGGTCCGGCGTTGGAGAACGCGACATCTACCGCGCTGCTTGTGTTGCCGCGCGCGCGATCGGAGCCTTCGCGTGCGGGGCGGCGGTTCGCGTCACCTGACGCGCTGCTTACGCCCGGCTCCGTCTCCGAGGCCGCCGCGGATCCCGACATTCGCATCGAACCCGCGTGGAACGTCTCGATCGTCTACGGAATGCTGTTCGCGATCCGCCACCAGCTCCCGCCGCGCACGATCTCGCCGCTCGCTTCTCCGCTGACTTCGAAGCGGCCGTGCTGCCCGCCATCAACGGCGGCGGACAGAATCAGGTTCGCGCGATTCTCGCCGGCTCTCGCTCCCTTGCCGATTCGCCGACGCCCCCGCCTCGGTTCTCGCGCTGTGGGGGCTGGCGGTTCTGCGCTTCGCGCATCCGGCATTTCACCGTTGTCGGACCCCTACGGCTTCACCACGATCTTCCCGAATTGCTCGGCGCGGTCCATAGCTTCGAAGGCAGCATTGCCGTCAGCGAGTGTGAACGGTTGGTCGGTGACCGGGACGATTTTATTCGCCTCGACGAATGCGACCATGTCGGAGAATTCCACCGGTGAGCCCATCGTTGAGCCGAGGACAGAGATCTGCTTCCAAAACATGCGGCGCAGATCGAGTTCCGGCGGATTGCCGAGCGTCGCGCCGAAGAAGGCAATCCGACCACCCAAAGCGGCGAGTTCAATCAGCTTCGGGAAGCCTGCGCCACCCGCGCTGTCGATCGTCACGTCGAATCCGCCCGGACACAACTTTTTCAGGTCTTCCCCCCACGTCGAGTTCTTGTAGTTGACGCCGCCACGCGCTCCGAGACAGCGGGCACGTTCGATTTTTGCGTCGGAGCCGCTCGTCACCCAGACCTGGGCGCCGGCGGCGAGGGCAAATTGCAGGGCGAAAAGCGCCACGCCGCCACCCACGCCGGTAATCAGGACGTTCTCGCCTGCGAGCAGCCGTGCCCGCGTAAACAGCGCGCGATAACCGGTGAGTCCGGCGAGCGGCAAGGCCGCGGCCTGCTCGTCGGTGAGATGCTTTGGCTGGCGGACCAGATACTGCGCGGAAATCTTCACCTTCTCCGCGAGCGTACCGTCATCGGGCAAGCCCAGAATTTTGAAGCTCGCTTGCTGTGCCGCCAGGCGCTCGCCCCAGTTGAGGCCGGGGTTCAGGATTACCTGCAACCCGGTGAGTCCCGGGTCCACCCCTTCACCAACGCTCTCGACCACGCCGGCACCGTCGGAGCCAAGAATGATCGGAAACTTGAGGCCGGCGTAGAGCCCCTTTTGAATCCAGAGGTCGCGGTGATTCAGCGCCGCCGCCTTGATCTGGACGACGACCTCGCCGGAGCATGCCACCGGATCCGGCACGTCTTCGAGCTTGAAGCGTTCATTCTTGCCGTGGAGGACGAGGGCTTTCATCCGGGAAGATCAACGCGATCCGTCCGAAATTACAACTCTGGTTGTGACAGTTGCTCAATCGAGGTCGTAGACCTCGACGAGCGCCACGCCGGTCGAGTTGCTGACGCCGCTGACGATCGCCGTGTAGACGCCGGGGTTGAGCGTGGCGACGATCGCGGATTCCCGATCATCGTTCGGCGCCAGGCCGGTGGCTTGGATGGCGACTTTGTCCGTGTCTTTCCAATTGTTGTTCGAGGCGATTGTCACCCCGTTGCTGATCAGGCTGAGAGTCGGATCCTGAAGGAAACCGGTGACGCCCCGATTGGCGAGGTCCGGGCCGATGGCCCGCACAATAACCCTCTTCGCGACGGGTCCGCTGATGACGAATCCGGCGATCATGACGCCGTCGCCGGTTTGAACCTGACCACGGGTCGAGAGATTGATGGGGTGGCTGTTCGCGGGAATATCGAGATCATAGACCTCCACGCTCGCGATTCCGCTCGTCCCACCCACTCCGCTGACGATTGCGGTGTAGACGCCCGGAGCGAGAGTGCGGATCACCGCCGATTCGTTGTCGTTCGTGGGGGCGAACCCGGAATTTTGGATCTCGGTCTGCTGGCTGGTCTTCCAGTTGTCATTCGTCGCAATCTGCGCGCCGTTCGCGACGATTTGGAGCGAGGGATCGGAAAGCGTGTCCGCCACTCCCGCCCGTGCGAGGGAGGGACCCAGCGCGCGGATGATGACTCGCTTGTTGGCCGAGCCATTCACGACGAACCCGGCGATCGCGACGTTATCTCCGGTGGAGACCCGCAAACGCGTGGAAATGTTTACGAGGTCCACCGTCGGAACGAGGTCGGCCTTCACGTTATTGGTTCCGTTGAGTGCCACGGTTTTGGTCACGGGCGACATCAGCCCGCCGCCGCTGAAGGTGAGCTGAACGGAGGTCGTACCGGCGGGGAGATTCTGCAGCGGAATGGTGTATCCGCCTGACTTCGACGTGAGCGCGAAGTAGTCGCCATTGTCCGGCATAACCCTAATGCCAGCCATGCCCTCCCCGAGGCTATACAAACTGTCGTGGTTGCCATCGCGATAGGCAACGCCCGTGAGGAACGCCGTGTTTGCGGTCGGCAATTCTGTCCCAAATTCCTGAGTGAGCACGAAGGGCTTCACGTTCGAGCCAGTCGCAGGGACGATCCCGATCCCGATCTCGCGGTAGATGGACGGATGCGTTAGCTCGAGCACGTCCATGATCGCCTTCCGGTGCTCGAGCGTCGGGAGGCCGAAATCGACGTTCAGACCGACGTGCCCGACGAACGCATCGGCGATTTTCGCGAACACATTCTCTCCGACGACGGTGAAGTTGGCGTAGCCGAAATTCGTTAGGCGCGTGAGCTGCGTGCCGCCGGTCGCACTCGAATGCCCCTGGTAGTTGTTCGCCGCCTGATCCTGCGATTGAAACCGTGCCACGCTCATGAGTCGGGAATTGAAGGCCAGCGGTGGGCGCGGCGTGAGCGCGGCGAAGTCGATCTTCACCTGGTTGCGGTCAACGTTGAAAAACGTGTAGCTAAAATTCAGGCGCGAGTCATTGATCCCCGCGAGGAAGATGCCCTCGGCGGTCGGATTCATCCGGGCCCGGTTGATCAGCTCCAGAGAGTACTGCTCGTCGTCGCTCGGGTCACCGTGGTTGTACTGCAGGCTTGGCGCGGCGCTGAGAGTCAGCGCGGTCGATCCAAGCGCCAAGAGGGCAGGCAAGCGTCGCATGCCCGGAAGTCTGGCAGAAGATTCGGCTCTGAAAACTGGAAGATGACCCCAATGGCGGTCCCCGCCTGGGTGTGTTAGATCGGCTCCCGATGGTGCTCGCGCTGCACAAACCCTTCGGCGTTCTCTCTCAGTTCACGCCTGATCAGCCGGGCCAGCGAACGCTCGCAGAATGTGGGCTGCCTGCTTCGGTCTATCCGCTGGGCCGGCTCGATTCCGATTCTGAAGGGCTGCTGCTGCTCAGTGACGAACCGGGCCTGAACTTGCTCCTGCTCGATCCACGGGCGGGCCATCGCCGCGAATATTGGGCGCAGGTCGAGGGGTCGGTCACGGCGGATGCTCTCCGGCAGCTCACGGTGGGAGTGCTGGTCCAAGGCCGGAAAACGCGACCGGCCGGCGCGTGGGAACTCGCCCAGGAGCCTGACGTTCCACCGCGCGATCCCCCCATCCGGTGGCGGGCAAACATTCCCGTGAGCTGGCTTGCGCTGGAGCTGGTGGAAGGCCGAAACCGGCAGGTCCGGAGGATGACGGCCGCGGTCGGCTTTCCCACGCTTCGTTTGATCCGCGGACGGATCGGCGGATTCAGCCTTCCCCCAGAATTGAGGCCCGGTCAGTGGCGGGAGCTCACGGCGAAGGAGCGCAGCGCCGTTTTCGGGGAACCGCGCGCGAACGACACTCGCGATTCAGGGTCGGTTTTCTGACGCGAAACGCGCCCGATTTTCCGTGGCGCCCAATGCTCAGGTGGGCAGCGTACGGAATGGATATGGTCGTCTGGATTCTAACGGGGCTCTTGTTGCTGGCGGGCCTCGTGGGTTCCGTCGCGCCCGTGTTGCCAGGCGCGGCTCTGATCGTTCTCGGAGTGGCGCTCCACCAGGCTCTCCTGCCGGAAGGTGAGAGCGTGGGTTGGGGCATCGTTCTCATCCTCCTCGTTCTCGCGGCGCTTTCCGCGGGCGTGGATTTTGTCGCGGGTTCCTTGGGCGCCAAACGATTTGGGGCGAGCAAATGGGGTGCCTGGGGCGGACTGGCCGGGGCGGTGATCGGACTGTTTTTCGGGTTGCCCGGATTGTTGCTTGGTCCCGTCATCGGAGTCGTGGCCGCCGAACTTGTCATCGCGCAGAAACAACTCCCGGCGGCGGCGCGCGCGGGCTGGGGGACCATCGTCGGAGGCCTGCTTGGCGCGCTCGGCAAGCTGGTCATCGCGGTGGTGATGGTCGGAATTTTTTGGGGTGCACTGCTCTGGCGGTGAGCGCGGCTTCGCATTCCCGCTCCGATGCGCTACTGTGCCGACGGATCGACCTGATGATCGCCGGCGGCGGCGCAAGCCTGCCCGCCGGAGGAAAGTCCGGACACCACATGGCAGCGCGCCGCGCAGAACGCGCGGGAGCCGCGGGCCCAAGCCCGCGGCGACAGATAGTGTCACAGAAAACAGACCGCCGGGATGCCGCAAGGTGCCTCGGTAAGGGTGAAAAGGCGGGGTAAAAGCCCACCGCCCGGTGCGCGAGCATCGGGGCACGAAAAACCTCGCGCGGTGCAAGACATAGCAGGAGATCCGGCCCGCCTGGCCGCCTCGGTCCGCGAAAGCGGGCCGGAGCATCTCCGGGTAATAGTCGCACCCCGTTTCGGCGGGGGTGGCGGTTCGCAAGGACCACCTCAGAGAAATGATCATCCCGACCCGTGAGGGTCGGACAGAATCCGGCTTATGGTCGATCCACTTTTTCCTCTCCGCCGTCGGCCTCAGCGCGGGGCGCGGCCGGCGGCGTCGACGAAGTCGCTGAAGAGGCTTCGGTAGTAGTCGGCGTCCCTTTCGGGATGAAACTGGACGCCGAAGCACCAGGGGAGTCGTATGCTGCGGACCTGCTCGATGATATGATCGTCCGAGGTCCAGGCCTCGACGACGAGACCGTCACCGAGTCGATCCAGGGCCTGGTGATGCGAGCTGTTCACCTGCGTGAAGCGGCGGTGATCATTCACGCCCGCGTCATAGCGCAGGGTCTGCAAGTTCGCATCCTTCTGTTCCGGGCGATTGTGGCCGCTGATGTCGAGGTGCAGCGTTCCGCCGAGGGCGACATTGAGCACCTGATGTCCCTTGCAGATGGCGAAGATCGGGAGACCGCGTTCGATCGCGACCGCGATCGCGGCAAACTCCCAGGCATCCCGCTCGGGAATCGGCGAATCGAGGATGCTCAGGTCGGGGACGGGTTGGCGGAGATATCCCGCGGAGATGTCCTCTCCTCCCGTCAGGAGCAGGGCGTTGGCTCCCTCCAGCAAGGAGACCTGCTCACCCCGCCGGGCGTTGGTGATGCGGACCCCCGGGCGCCCGACCGCCGCGAAGCTTCGGCTGAACCATGGCTCGTCCTTTTCGCGGATCCAGGAAGCGATCGTGATCATCCGGAAGGGTAGGGGACGCCGCGCTGGGCGTCCCCCGAATTTTTCGTCGCAGGACTCGCGGCCTCCGCCGCGTGACTGAAGCGGCAGTTACTTAGACTCGTTCAGATTCCAGAGATACGACTGGTATTCAACCTTCGCGCCAGCCGGAATCGGTTGGCCGGCCGGGCGGTATTTGTTGATGAACGCGATCGCGCCTCCGGCGGGGGCAAAGTCATCGGCATACCACTTGAAGATGTTCGAGATCGCGACCGTTTTCTTGTCGGCCGAAAGCTTCACGCCGCCGACGTCCTTCACCACAAACTTCTTTGCCAGATCGTCGAGCTGGCCGCCCAGTCTCTTCCCGTCGAAGGCCTCGTTGAACAGAGGCGGGCAGCTCACGCTGGCGCAGTTGATGGCGAAGTGGATGCGCGCATCCTTGAAGCGGGGCCGGATGAGGCCGCTCTCCAGTTCGTTGAAGCTCATTTTCTTCCCGGCGACGGTGATCCGCTCCTTCTTATCGAAGTAGCCCGGGATGGAGAGGATGAAAGGCTTCTTGTTCGTCGGATACTCCCGAACTTTTTCGCGCAGAATCCAGGCGTTGTAGGCGTTGAGATGAAAGGCCAGCTGATCCTGCGAGGCCGCACTCGACGCCGGAGCTTTCGCGACCGAATCGACCACGCGTTCCAAGGTAGCGACATCCGCAGCATTCGCCTTCCAGGCGGCGTAGTTCACACCGGAGGCGTTGACGTATTTTTTGAGGAGCCCGTTGTAGGCGGGGTCGATTTGCGCGGAGGCCGCGGACGCGAAGCACGTCGCCGCCAGGAGGAAGGTGGAGAGAAGTCGTTTCATGTTTTGAATCTAACGGTGACGGGTTATCCGATGCCAGCGCTTTCCGCGGATGCAGGGGCGGATGATGGGGAATGGCTGATGGCTGATCGCAGTTCGCTATTCGACCAGCGGTTCGACGAGTCCGGCGTCGTCCTCCTGCACGCGGTTCACGCGGGTCGAGACGCGGCGGATTTCGATCGACCCACCGGGTGAGCGGGTCCGGAGGCAGGCGAATTCGCGCTCCCCCAGCGGCCCGGGTGTCAGCCAGTTCGCTTCGCCAGACTCATCAAGCAGAATCGGCATCCGGACGTGAATCGCATTGAGCGGGGCGGGCGCATCAGTGGTAACGATCGCGACGGTCTCGATCGGCTCCGCATCCGGCGGACGCCATTGCTCCCAGATCGCGGCGAAGGCCAGCGGGCGGCCATCGGACGACGCAATGAACCACGGCTGCTTTCCGGTCCCCACCTTCTGCCACTCGTAGTAGCCGCTCGCTGGCACCAGGCAGCGGCGGGTGGCGAAGGCCGATCGAAAGGCGGGTTTGGTCGCGAGCGTGTCGCTCCGCGCGTTGAAGAGGAGGGGCAGTTTTCGGGTGTCGAGCGCCCACTCGGGAATCAGGCCCCAGCGCATTCGGCGGAGCAGCCGCGGCTCATCCGCCGCAGCAACCACGACCGCGACGTCCGTGCTGGGAGCGATGTTGTAGCGCGGCTGGAGCCGAAAGCGGGTCTCGGCAAAACGGAAGCGCGCCTGGAGTTCGCCGGGCGAATGTTTGAGGACGAATCGCCCGCACATCCGGGAGGAACGTCTGCCAGCGGGGCGAGGGCAAGCGTGAAGCGGGGCAGACGACCCGCGTTTTTCGTTGTCACATCTGGCGATCCCGCGCGAAGTGGTGCCCAACGATGCCGGATCCGCGCCCCGCCTTTCAGTTTGGCCGCTATTCGGTCGCTTCTTCCGCGGACGGGCGGCCGGAAGAGCTGGGTCGCGGCGCGATGGGTGTGACCTACCGGGCGACGGATACGCTGCTCGGGCGGACCGTCGTGCTCAAGGTGCTGCACGACGACGCAAGGGGCTCCGGGTCCCCGGCGCGAAAGCGCTTTCTCCGCGAGGCGGCGGCCGCGGCGCAGCTGGCGCATCCACACATCGCCGCAGTCCACGACATCGGGGAGCAGGGTGGGGTGGACTTCTATGTGATGGAGTTCATCGAGGGGCTGACTCTCGCGCAGCGCATCGAGGCCGAAGGCCCATTTTCCGAGCGCGACGTGCTCGCGATCGCGCGCCAGACAGGAAATGCCCTCGCGGAAGCCTGGCGGCATCAGCTGATTCACCGCGATCTCAAGCCGTCCAACCTCATGCTCGCCCGCGCGCCCGAGGTCGAAGCGATCAACCTGAAGGTGATCGATTTCGGACTCGCGAAAAGCGTTTCGAAGGACGAGCGGGCGGAAGCGTCACTCACGCTGAAAGGCGACTTCATTGGCTCACCCGCTTTCGCGAGTCCGGAGCAGCTCGAAGGCCGCGAGATCGACACCCGCGCCGACTTGTATTCGCTCGGCGTGACGCTGTGGAATCTGCTCACGGGTGAGCTGCCGTTCAGCGGAACCAGCTTTGGGCAGATTGTCACGGGCCACCTCATGCGGCCGCCGCCGCTGGACCGCCTGCGACTTCATGGCGTCCGGGAGCCGCTGGTCCGGCTCCTTGCCCACCTGCTGCAGAAGGACGTCGATGACCGCCCCGGCAACCCGGAGGAGTTCCTGCGGGTTCTCGATGCGTGCGAGACGGAACTCGCGAAGCTTTCCGCGCCGGCCCTGAAGCCAGCCCCGAAGCCAGCCCCGTTGGCGCCGCCGGCAGAGGCGGCAGCGGTCCCGCCCGTCGAAGCTCAGGCTCCGCCGGTCGTCATCCCGGCTGCGCCCATCCCGCGCTCGATTCCCGCCGCCGCTCTGATTGCCGCGGGAATCGTCGTCGCCGGGCTTGTTGCGTTCGGCGTCAAGGTTGTGCTCGACCGAAGCGGCGGGTCGGCCGTGGTGACGCCAACGCCCAAAATTGCGCCATCGGTCCTCACCCCCACGCCCGGCGCGATCATGCCGACGCCCTTGATCGCGGCGGCCACGCCCACCCCCGTCGCGCCGACGGCGGCTCCGCGCGTGGGCCCGAAGACTCCGGAGGAGGAGCTGCGCGAGGCGGATCGCATGGTGGCGTCGGATCCTCCCGGAGCGCTGGTGCGGTACGCCGCCGCTGCCGAAAGCGGAAATGGCGATGCGCAGGCAGCGTTGGGCGCGGCCTATTTCTACGGGGTAATGAGTCAGCCTGATCGACCCGGCCCTCCGACTCCCGGCGGAAAGAATTTTGACGCGGCGGAGCGATGGCTGAAGCGGGGTGTCGAGGCGGGGAATGCGCGGGCAACGGCGATCCTGAGCGCGATGTACTTCAATGGACTGGGTGTCCCGAAAGACATTCGGCGCGGCCTCAATCTGCTGCGCGAAGCTTCCGAGTTGGGAAACCCGTCGGCGAAGGCTTTGCTCGCGCTCCGCTACGGCCAGGGCGTTCCGGATCTGCTGCCGCGGGATCCGCAGCAGGCGATCCGGCTGATGCGCGAGGCAGAGGCGGATGGTTATTCGCAGGCGATCTCGTATTTCGGCTACTGGCACATCGTCGGCTACCTCGTGCCCAAGGACGAAACCCTCGGCCTCACCATGATCCAGCGTGCGGCCGACTCCGGCAGCGTGCTGGCGCAGTTTCATCTCGGTCTGATTTATGTCCACGGACGGGGCGTTCCGAAGGACGAGGAACGCGGGATCCGGCACTGGACCGCGGCGGCGCGCTATGGGATGGAACAGGCGCAGGAAGAGTTGAAGAAACTGGGACGGACGTGGTGATGGCAGCCCGCTGCCGAATCCGCAAAGCGCCTGCTCGACACGTGGCGTCAGCCGTCCGAACATCCGCCCGCCCATGACAGACTTCCTCGCCCCGGCTCGCTTCGGTCGCTATGAGGTCGCCCGCTCCGGAGATGGCAAGCTCGACGAACTCGGCCGCGGCGCGATGGGCACGACCTATCGCGCACGCGACACGCTGCTGCACCGCGACGTCGTGTTGAAGGTGGTGAACCAGGATCTTCTCGCGGACAAGGACGGAGTCGCCCGGAGGCGCTTCTTGCGCGAGGCGGCGGCCGCCGCCCAGGTCATCAGTCCCCACGCCGCCGCGGTGCATGACATCGGACAGCACGATGGCACCGATTACTACGTGATGGAGTTCGTGGAGGGTGAGAGCCTCGCGGAATGCATCAAGCGTGAGGGCCCGCTCGTGCCGACGGAGGCGCTGCTGGTAGCGCGTCACGTCGCCCTCGCGCTCGGGGCGGCGTGGAAGCACCAACTCATCCACCGGGACATCAAGCCGGCAAACCTCATGCTCACCGCGCCGCCCGAAACGGTGGAGGGACAGACCGGGCGCTGGGTGAAGCTGATTGATTTCGGACTCGCGAAGAGTGTGGTGGAGCAGGGTGGAACCGCCTCGCTGGTGAGCGCCCCCGGCGCCTTTCTTGGTACGCCGGCCTTTGCCAGCCCGGAGCAGCTCGAGGGTCGGCCGATCGATACCCGTTCCGACTTGTACTCGCTTGGCGTCACTCTGTTCTTCGCGCTGGCGGGGGAATTGCCGTTCGGGGGGACCACGCTCGGGCAGGTGATCACGGCGCACCTGATGAAGCCGCCTCCCCTCGAGAAGCTGCGCGAGCACGGCGTGCCTGAGGCCCTCGTTCAGCTCGTCGCGCGCCTGTTGGAGAAGGATCCGGATCTCCGGCCCGCCGATGGCGACGCGCTCCTGCACGAGATCGATCACGTTCAGCGCAAAATCTTCGGCTCGAGCTTCGGTATGCCACTTGCCGCCGTCGCAGTTCCTCCTCCGCCCGTCGCTCCTCCCCCGCCGACTCCCAATCTGCCGCCGGCGCCGAAGCCGGCGCCACCCGCGCCTCCGCCGCCGCCCCGCCGCCGCGGGGGACCTTCCCTTCCGCTCGCTCCGATCATTGGCGTTGCCGGATTGGCGGCCGTCCTGATCGGGCTGGCGGTTTACGATTCGCGCTCGACCGGCGTCGTCGATCCTCCCGCGAAGGGAACGCCCGCGCCCACGGTCGCCCCGACGTCGAACCCGACGCCCCGGCCTAACGTGACGCCTGTCCCCCTGCCGAAGGGCACGGAAATGGGTCGCGACCTGGCCCCGGTGAATGCCGCCCGGGAAGCGTTGCAGCGCGCGCCGCAGGACGTGGATGCGGCGATGGCGACGCTGCGAAGCGCGGCCGAGCAGGGCGACGTCAAAGCGATGTCGCTGCTCGGCGCCTCGCACTTCTATGGCTGGATGTGCGAGCCGGACCGAACGGGAGTGCGACTGAGGAGCGGGCGCGACTACGCGGCGGCGAAGCCGTGGATCGAGGCCGCGGCCGCGCGCGGGGATGAGAGGGCCTCGGTACTGCGGGCGCAGATGCTGCTCGGTGGTTTGGGGATGAAAGCGGATCCCGGCGAGGCGATTCAGCTTGCTCAGGATGGGGCGGACAAAGGCTGGCCGCTGGCGCAGACGCTCCTCGGACTGATTTACGCCCAGGGTCCACCGCTCGTCATCGCGAAAAATCCCGCCAAGGCCCGCCAGTCGATGGAGCAGGCGGCGGTGAGCGGCTTCACCTCGGCCGAATCCATTCTCGGATTTTGGTACCTTCTCGCGGAGAACGTGCCCCTCGATCCCGGCCGCGGCATGACGATGCTCCGCGGCGCGGAGAAGAAAGGGAGCGTGACGGCCCTGTTCTATCTCGGCCTGGCCCACAGCAAGGGCCTGGGTGTCGCCCGGGACGAGGACAAGGCGATTCTGTACCTTCGCCAGGCGGCCCGCGCGGGCTACGACGCCGCCCAGGACGAGCTTCGCCAGCGCAACGTGAGGTGGTGACCGCATGACGCCGGAAGCCCACGCGTTCCTTGCCCGGACAGACCGCGTCATGCGAGACCTGATCAAGTCGGCCGGGCCTTGTCCGCTCAAACCAAACCCGCTGCGTTCGCCCTTCGAAGCGCTCGTCCGTGCCGTCGCGCATCAGCAACTGCACGGGGCCGCCGCGGAAACGATTCTGGGCCGATTCACCGCCCTTTTCCCGGGGCGCAGGTTCCCCCGGCCGGAGGACCTCGCCGCGTTCGACGATCCGACCCTGCGCGCTTGCGGTTTCTCGAACGCCAAGGTCGCTTCCCTCCGCGACATCGCCGCCAAGACCCTCGCGAAGATCGTGCCGACGGGCCGGCAAATCGTCCGGCTTTCCGATGAAGAAATTGTCGAGCGGCTGATTCAGGTCCGCGGGGTGGGTCGCTGGACCGTCGAAATGCTCCTGATGTTCAAGCTGGGCCGCCCGGATGTGTTGCCGGTCGATGACTTCGGCGTCCGGACGGGTTTCCGCATCGCCTACGGCCACGCCGAGTTGCCCAAGCCGAAGGACCTCCTCGCCTTCGGCGAGCGCTGGCGACCATGGCGCAGCGTCGCCGCGTGGTATTTATATCGGGCGGTGGATCTCGAGCGCCAGCGCAGCGCGATCAAGGGGGTAAACGCGTAGCCGATGCCGCGCCGAATCCTCCTCGCGACCTTGGGGTCCCTCGGCGACCTCCACCCGTATCTCGCCCTCAGTCTCGAACTCAAGCAGCGGGGACATGCGGTCACGATCGCGACGAGCGATGTGCACGCCGTGCGCGTCGAGCAATGCGGGCTCGCCTTCGCCAAGATCCGTCCGGACGAGCCGGACTGGGCCGCGGAACCGGATCTGATCGCGGAGTTGATGGACGCGAAACGCGGGTCGGAACTCGTCGTGCGCCGTTTCATGATCGCGCCGCTGCGGGACATGTTCGAGGATCTCACCCGCGTCAGCGCGGGACACGATCTCCTCGTCGGACATCCGCTCACCCCCGCCATCCGGCTCGTCGCGGAACTGCAGGGCGTCCCATGGGTGTCGTCGCTGCTCGCTCCGCTCAGCGTGATGTCGGCGGACGATCCCCCGGTACTCCCGATCCTACCCGCGCTGCGGCATTTTCGCTGGTTGGGGCGGGGATTTCACCGCGCCTTGATCGGTCTCGGGAATCGCGTGTCGCGGCCCTGGTTTGCGGAGTGGGATCGGTTGCGGGCGGAGCTCGGGCTCCCTTCGGATCCAGCGAACCCCATTTTCTTTGGCCAGCACGCCCCGCGACGCGCGCTGGCGCTTTTCTCCGGTCACTTTGCCGCCCCGCAGTCAGACTGGCCGCCCCAGCTGCTCGCCACGGGCTTTCCCTTCTTCGAACCACCGGGACTGACCACTCTCGACGCCGCGCTCGGCGATTTCCTGCGCGCGGGTGATCCCCCGGTCATCTTCACGCTGGGATCCTCCGCGGTAAAATGCGCGGCCGGATTTTACCAGCGCGCGAAGGAAGCTGTGGCCGCACTCCGCCCGCGGCGGCGCGCCGTGTTCCTGGTCGGGGAGGACGAGCGGAACCAGCTTGGTCCACTGGACGACTCCATGTTCGCGTGTGCCTACGCGGACCATGGCCAGCTTTTTCCGCGGAGCGCGGCGGTGGTGCATCAGGGAGGCATCGGCACCACCGCGCAGGCTCTCCGGGCGGGCGTCCCGGCGCTGATCGTGCCGTTCGCCCACGACCAATTCGACAACGGTCATCGCGTCGAACGCCTGGGGGTCGGACGGCTGGGCAACCGCCACGCCAGCGGCGCCCGGCTGGCGCGGGATCTGGATCACTTGCTGTCGCGGGCCGATTCGGTCGCCGCCGCCCAGCGGCTGGGAGAGCGAATCCGCGCCGAGCGGGGCACGGCAAACGCGTGCGATGCGCTGCTGTCTCTTCAGTAAAGAGAGGCGTCGGCCACGGCTGGCGCGTCAGTTATGCCAGGAGCCGCTCCGTCGGCATTTCGTAGTAGTGGGGCGGATTGCGGTCGGGGCGCCGACCGCGGTGTGCACTACGTCGAGTCGGCCGCTGGCCTCCTCCGCCAGCGTGGCGCGATCCCACCGGCAGGCCGAAGCCGGTAGCACGAAGGTCGCGCGGAGCGCGGCGGTGCTTCCGAATCGGGAAAAGTTTATCATCGCCCGAGTCGATCTACGCGCTCCGTAACGCAATTTCTGGCCAGGCCTTTCGGCGGGGGCGCCAGATAAGTCTCACCAAAACGGCGAGCAGCAGAACGCCGATCGCCGAGACGCAGGTGAGCGTAATGCGGTCGCCTCCGATCGCGGACGATAGCCTGCGAATGAGATCGGGTCCGGGGAGTGGGGGCAGCGGGGAGGCCGCGGGGGCCCCCGTCCAAAAAGTCCGGGTGGGTATCCGGATGCATGCCCTGCCGAAAGCGATCCTCCATGAACTTTGTCCGGGCCGCTGCGTTGGTCTCCGAGATCGCGCGGGCGCGCTGGAAAAATTCGAGATTTCGGATGGCGTCATCTGGGCTCGGTTCCAAGAAGGACTTGAGTTCCACGCGCCAAAGCAGCTCCGCATTTTCCGGGCGGGCGAGCGTCTCGCAATACGGGTGGGCCGAGCGAATTCCGGCCTTCGCCAGCTCCGCAATCCGCAGCGTAACCATCTGCGACAAATGGGCCACGCGCGCACTGTTCGTGGTGAACTCCAGCGCGCGAAATACATCGATACTCTCCCACGCGCTGCCGAGCTGCACGAGGCCACAGAGGCCGCGGATGACGTGGTCAGGATCTTCCCCGGCGGTCGGTCGGTCGATAAAACTGCGGGAGAAGTCCGTCGACGATTCACCCCGTGACCTGCGCTCCACTCTTAGAGGTTCTTCGTAGCCGCGGAGCAGCCATGCGAGCACCATGATCTGATACTTTTCCCTTCCAAAGTGGGCGTCCGGATTCAACGCGATGGCTGCGCGGAGGACCCGCAATGCTTCCTGCAAGTCCTCCAATGCCGCCGCCCGGTCCGGCGCTCGGAACCAACGGTGGGCGTGAAACGTGCCGAGGTTGGCGAGGCGCCGGTATTCCTGTTCGGCGCGAGCTGCAGGAGCGGTCATGCGTTCCACGGCCGCCGCTTTTTTCTGCATCAAGTCGATCGCTTCCGAGGAGCGACCGAGCTGATCCAACGCCACGGCGAGATCGTCATACAGCGTGGCCTCGGCGGCCTGCGGCTGGCGCGTCAGTTCCGCCGAGAGCCGCTCGGCCCGCATTTCGTAGTAGCGGGGCGGATTGCGGTCGAAGGCGCCGACCGCGGTGTGCACCACGTCGAGTCGGCCGCTGGCCTCCTGCGCCAGCGTGTCGCGATCCCAAAGGCAGGCCTGCGCAGGCATCGCGCCCAGAACCGCGCAGAGGGCGGCGACGGATCCGAAGGGGGTGAAGTTCATCCTGACGTCACGTCAATCGACGTGCACAGGATGCAACCTACGGTCTCGCTGCCGTCGCCTCAATCCGATTTGCGTCGGGCGCGCCGCTGACCTGATGCGAGAGGGCGTCTGACGGATTCCGTGACGGAGCGTCAGACATCTCGCGCTGACCCAAACTACTTGCTGCCGGCGGCCTTCTTGAGCGCGGCAGCCTTGTCGGTGTTCTCCCAGGTCAGATCCTTGTCGTCCTTCCCGAAGTGTCCGTAGTTCGTGGTCTTCGAGTAGATCGGACGCAGGAGATCGAGCTGCGAGATGATGTCCGCGGGTTTGAAGCTGAAGGTCTTGAGAATCGCCTTTTCGATAGCCTCCTCGGAGACGGCGTTGGTGCCAAACGTGTCGATGTGCACGCTGACGGGTTTCGGATGACCAATCGCGTAAGCGAACTGGACTTCGCATTTCGCGGCGAGACCGGCGGCCACGACGTTTTTCGCCACGTAGCGGGCCATGTAGGCGGCGCTCCGGTCCACCTTGCTCGGATCCTTCCCGGAGAAGGCGCCGCCGCCGTGCCGCCCCATGCCGCCGTAAGTGTCCACGATGATCTTGCGTCCGGTGAGCCCGGTGTCGCCTTGCGGACCGCCGATCACGAACTTGCCGGTCGGATTGATGAGATACTCGGTCTTCGCGTTCAGCAGGCCTTTCGGGAGGACCTTCTTCACGATCTTCTCAATGCAGAACCGCTCGATCTCCGCGTGCTCCACGTCGGCCGCGTGCTGGGTGGAGATAACCACGTTCGAAATCGCGACCGGTTTGCCATCCTCGTACACCACCGAGACCTGGCTCTTCGCGTCGGGCCGCAGCCAGGGCACCTTGCCGCTTTTGCGCACCCGCGTGAGTTCGCGACCGAGACGATGCGCAAACATGATCGGAGCCGGCATCAGTTCCGGCGTCTCATTGCACGCGTAGCCGAACATCAGGCCCTGGTCGCCGGCGCCCTGCTCGGCGGTTTTCTTACCCTTCACCTTCTTTGCATCCACGCCCTGCGCGATGTCCGAGGACTGCTCGGTCAGGATGTTCGTGATGAAGATGCGGTCCGCGTGAAAGATGTCGTCGTCATGCACATATCCGATTTCACGCACGGCCTCGCGGACGATGCGGGCAAAGTCGATCCAGCCTTTCGTCGTGATTTCCCCGCCCACGATGACCATGTTCGATTTCGCGTAGGTTTCGCACGCCACGCGGCTGTGCTTGTCCTGCCGCAGGCACGCGTCGAGAACGGCGTCGGAAATCGTATCGCAAACCTTGTCGGGATGGCCTTCACCGACGGATTCAGACGAAAAGATGTAGCTGCGTGGCATGGATTGGAACGGTTACGGGATGGGTTTTCGATCGGAAGGCGCGCACCGTCGCGGTTTTCGATTCGCGTGCAAGCCCATATGTCTGTCAGAAATGCACCGAATGGATTTGGCGAGCGCGTGATTGGCCGGGGTGCGATTAGAAGTGGGTGCGGTAAATGAGTAAGAGAAAGAGCTGTACTTTTGAGACCGTCTCTCATTTAAGGTTGAGATGCGCAAAAAACTGACGCCTCGATCCAACCCACTCTCCGCCGAAGAAGCCACCCTCATGG
>JBBQFQ010000029.1:0-62104 GCA_038322235.1 Chthoniobacterales bacterium | reverse complement strand
CTACCCGCCAGGCACCAAGGTGACGGACGAAGAAATGGCAGCCATCCAAATCGAACGTGCTGCCTTCCATGGCGAGTGGAACTATACGATCCGCCCAAAAACACCCGCACAAGGCGAGACACTTATTTGCTGACGAGCCCTAATCGCTGGCAGCCCTCCGGGCTGACCGAACCTCCGGATCCACCGATCTACTTCGACTTCATCGCGTCGCTGCTTCCCCAGCCGATCTGGCGTCGCCCCAGCCCGGAGGGCTGCCAGCCATTAGCCAGGGGTTGAGCGCAGCGACACCCCTGGTTATCCAAAATACGGATCGCACCCCGGAGGGGTTATCTGTTTAGCGTCCCTTACGTTTTTTCTGGTGTCCGAGTTTTTCGTGGTTTAGAGGTTGAGGCGTGGAGAACGCCAAGTCAATGCGTTCGACCTGCCTGAGCGCCCTGCAGAAGGCGGACGCGTTCTTCACGGAGCACTATCCGGAATGATTCCGAGCGCCGCTGGCACCCCAGCGGGGTGCGATCCGTTTTGATTCGGTTCCAGGGGTGTCGCTCCGCTCAACCCCTGGCTAATCGCTGGCAGCACTCCGGGCTGACCGAACCGGAGCTGCGCGTTCCTCGAATCTCTGGTGAGCGCCGCTGCCACCCGATTTGTCGCGAAGCCAGAAGCCGGCCGGTGGCTCGCACGTCGATCTTCAACGTTCGACGTTCAACGTTCGATGTTCAATGTTCGCCCCTTCCGCTCAGTCCTCGCTCTGCACCGCCTCGATAAAGCCCTCCGCGCCGCTCGTCAGGCCGGCGGCGTTCGCTTCGTCGGTGTCGAGGTGCATCTCGAGCCGGAAATTCGGATCGACCCGGATGCGGACGTCTCCGAACACCAACTCCCGCTCGCCCGCCACGCGCACGCGCACCGTCGCCTTGTCCTTCACCCCATAACGTAAAGCGTCCGCGGGGGTCATGTGGATGTGACGCAGGGCGCAGATGACGCCGCGCTCGATGATGACGCTTCCCTTCGGTCCTTCCAGCGTGCAGCCAGGCGTCCCCTGCAGAAAGCCCGACTCCCGGACGGGCGCGTGAATCCCTAGTTGATACTGCTCGGTCATCGCGATCTCCACCTGGGCGGCGCTCCGCGCCGGCCCATACACCCGGACGCGCTCGATTCGGCCCGTAGGTCCGACCAACGAAATCTCCTCCTCACAAATAAACTGCCCGGGCTGCGAGAGATCACTCCGCCGGGTGAGTTGGTGTCCGGCGCCAAACAGCACCTCGACCTGCTGCTGGGTGAGGTGGACGTGCTGCGCCGAGACGACGATGGGGAACGGCTCGGTCGCCTGCGACTCCCGCACCTGCCGGATCCAGGAGCGGCTCAGCGCCCGCAGTGTTTCCCGCGCGATCATCAGTTCCTCGTTCGACGGGACGACCAAGACGGTCACTGGGGAGTCGTCGGCCGAGATCAGGCACACTTCGTCGAACCCGCGCGCGGTGCGATTCCGCTCCTCATCGAGCCGAATCCCCATGCAGCTCAGGCCTTGGAGCGCGAGCGAGCGCACGGCGGCGCTGCCCTGGCCGATGCCGCCCGTGAAGACGAGCACATCGAGTCCGCCCATCGCCGCCAGATACGCGCCGATATATTTGCGCACGTGGTAGCTGAAGGCCTTCAGCGCGATGAGCGCGCGACGGTTGCCCGCCTCCGCCGCGGCCTCGATCTCCCGCATGTCGCTCGAAACGCCCGAGAGGCCGAGCAGTCCGCTCTGCTTGTTCAGCATGGTATCGATCTGCGCCGGCGTGAGTCCGTCCTCGCGCTGGAGGTAGCAGACCACCCCGGGATCGAGATCGCCGCAGCGGGTGCCCATGATGAGCCCCTCACCGGGCGTGAAGCCCATCGAGGTATCGACCGAGCGGCCGTGATCAATCGCGCAGAGCGAGGCGCCGTTGCCGAGGTGGCAGCTGATGATCTCGAGTTCGTTGTGCCGGCGCTGGAGATGCTGGGCCGCGGCCAGGGCGATGTAGGCATGCGACATGCCGTGGAAGCCGTAGCGCCGGACGGCCTTCTTCTCGTAGTACTCGTACGGCAGACCGTAGAGGTACGCGAAGGTGGGCAGGGTGTGGTGGAAGGCGGTGTCGAAAACCGCGACGTGCGGCACCGACGGAAAGACGCGCCTCGCCTCGCGGATGCCCGCGATGTTCACGGGGTTATGCAGCGGAGCGATCGGATTCAACACCTCGATCCGCGCGATCACGGCGTCGTCGAGCACGACCGCCTCGGCGAAGTGCTCGCCGCCGTGAACCACCCGGTGGCCCACCACGCTGATCTCCCCGGCCTCCTGAATCACGCCCGTGCCTGGCGCGATGAGCTCGCGCAGCATCGCGTCGAAGGCATCCGCGTAGCTGCCGCCGGGGATCTCGCGGCGCACTTCGCCACCGGGTCCCTCGTGCTTCAACGCGGCCGCGGGCGAGCCGATCCGCTCGATCGCTCCGGACGCGAGCCGGGCTTCGTTCTCCGAGTCGAAGAAGCGATACTTCAGCGACGATGAGCCGGCATTGATGACGAGGATCTTCTCGGGTCGTTCGCCTTTCAGCCGCAGGCCGTAGGGGTCATCGCTCTTCCGGAAGGCCGCGGCCGCCTTCGCCGGGTCGGCGGCCAGTTGCCGGAGGCGTTCCGCGATGGTCCGGGCGATGGACTGGACCGCCCGCGGATCGGTCATGATGCCCGTCTGGAAAAGGGCGACCGGGATTCGCAACACGAGACAGGGGGCGAGCGCGATCACGTCTGCCATCGTCTTCTCGCCGGTCATGAGCGCCATCTCGCCGAACACTCCTCCCGCGCCGATGCTCCCGATCTCATGGCGCTCGTCCCCATCTCCCACCACGGAGGCACTGAGCCGGCCCTCAAGGAGGACGCCGAAATACGGGGCATCCTGACCCACGTGCAGCACAACCTCGCCGGGCTCGTAGGACGCGGTGCGCGAACCCTCGAGAAGCGAGGCAATCCGCTCTTTCGGGAACGTCGCGAAGACGGGCACCCGCATGCGGAGGAATTCAGCGATTTGCGCGGCGTCCATCGTGCCCGGACAAGAGACCGGTCGTGGCGTTGTTCAAGCGAACGAATCGACGCCCATCCCACCCCAACTGATTCTGGCGGGAAGCTCGACGCGCGGCCGACCACATTCCACCCTCACGGCGCGATCAGCGCGATCGCCGCCAGCGGAACCGACGACGGCGCGCTCCCATCGTCCCAACGAATGGTCGCCTTCGCGTCGGCGACCGACGCGACCGTTCCCGGGTACATCTGCGGTTTGCCGTCCCAGCACGCGAGCACCCGGGCGCCGGGACGAACGCCGGTTGCGGGGGCCACCGGAATGAGTTCCTCGCGCGTCAGACGACCCTTGGTTTCGTCGTCGTAAACGACGGCGAACTTCACGCCATCGCTGCCGACGATTCGGGCCCGATACCACTCGCGACGCCATTGAGCGGCAACGACGTCGCCGACCGCCAGACCCCGCGCGGGACCGACCGGCGCAAGCTGCGGTCGCGCGGCCGTGGCGGCGCCGCTCGATGGCCGCGTCCGCTCGGCCGTCACCCATTCGTCATCTTCGCCGGCCTCGCCCTCGTAATGAACGAAATAGAACCAGTCGTCCGCCGCCTTGGTGATGATGCCGGGATACCACTTTCCGTCCTGCCATTTCACTTGGTAGCGCTGACCGACGGTGAGCTTCGGCTTCGCCAGCGCTCGGATCCGATCCGGACTCAACCATTCATCCCACTTGCTGTCCCACCCGTAGAAATGCACCCGATAGCGGCCCTTCGCCTCGTCGAACGCGAGGATTTCGGAGGCATACCAGAGCCCCTGTGAATCCTGCGCATCGATCACATCGCCGATTTGATGCGGACCTGCGAGGCGCGGAACGGGCTTTTGATCCGGCGCGACGTGGCGAAAGACGAAGTCGCGCTCGAACGACGGAGTTGCGGTCACGGAGGCAAGCTGGTTCTCCTGAAACTTCATGCGCTCGAGGAGATACGTTCCCGCCTCGGCGAAAGTGATTTTGCCGTCATGGTCCCGATCCACGCGCGCATCGCCGGAGAGGATCTGGATCAGTCCGGCGGTAAAGGTCCAGCGCTCGGTCGAGAGGTTCGTCGCCGTGGCGGACGCGAGGCACGCGGCGCGCACGTCTGGCCGGAGGCGTTCGTACTTGCGCACGACCGAAGCGAGCGACCCGGAGCTGCAGAAATCACCGATCAGAAACAGCCGCTCGCCCTTCCACGTGCGGTCGAGGATGGGATAGATCTCGTCGACGTTGAGCTGAGTCTGCGTGGGGTTTTCCGGATCGGAGTCGTAGGAACAAAAGACTTTCCGCGCGCCGTGCCCCTGCAGGTAGAGAACCAGCGTGCTGCCCTCCCCGGCCCGCGTCGCGAGCGCCGCCAGCGCGGTTTGGATCGCTGCGCGCGTGGCCGCGCGGTCCTTCAGAAAGACCAGGTTGGCCCCCGGGACGCCACTGGCCTTGAACTGCTCCGCGAGGTCCTCGTCGCGCCGAAGCTCCGCCGTGAACGGCGCGAGCCCGGCCTTCGCCGGCCATTGGGTCACGCTCGCGATGAGCACATATGTCGTCTCCGGATGCCACATCGGCGGTGCAGCGTCCGCCGAGGCGCCGGCGACCGCCCGAACACCGGCAAACCACATCGCGATGCAAAGGAGGAGACGCACGGGAAAGGTTCGAAGCGAGGGCCGCGCTCGCCAACTACGGCTTCCGACTCAGCTCATCCTTCAGGACCGCGCCGCCCTTCATCACGAAGCCGACCGTCTCAAGCTGATCGACGTCGACGAGCGGATCGCCTTTCACCGCAATGATGTCGGCAAAGAAGCCCGGTGTCACCTGACCCACCCGATCTTTCCAGCCGATGAGATCGGCCGCGGCCGTGGTGGCAGACTGGATCGCCTGCATCGGCGTGAGGCCCCACTGCACCATGTGCCGGAATTGTTTCCCGTTCCAGCCGTGGGGGTAGACGCCGGCATCGGTGCCATAGGCGATCTTCACCCCGGCCTTCGCCGCCTTTTGGAAATTCTCGCGCTGGAGACGGCCGATCAGCCGCTCCTTCTCGATGATCTTCTCCGGAAACCCCATCCGCCCGAACTCGGCGAGGATGTAGTCGTCGTTGTAAATGTCCGCGACGAGCCACGTGCCGTGTTCCTTCATCAGACGAATGCCTTCGTCGTCGATGAGGCTGCCGTGCTCGATCGTAGCCACGCCCGCGCGGATCGCGAACTTGATCGCCTCGGTGCCGTGGGCGTGCGCGGCCACTTTCCGGCCCCACATCGCCGCTTCGTCCACAACGGCCTTCATCTCCTCGAGCGAATACTGCGGCGCTCCCACCGATTCCTCCTCGCTCAAAACACCCGCACTCGCGGCCATCTTGATCCAGTCGGCGCCGTACTTCACGTTCAGGCGGACGGCTTTGCGAATCGCGTCGGGTCCGTCCGCCACGCCGGTGAGGTTGTTAAAAAAGAGATACGGGGAGAATCCACTCAGGTCGACGTGTCCGCCGGTCGAACCGAGGGCGAGACCGCTCACTGCCATGCGGGGACCCGGGATATCGCCGGCGTTGATCGCGTTCCGCAAGGCAATGTCCACGTACTCGCGGGCCCCCACGTCGCGCACGGTGGTGAAGCCGGCCTCGACGGTTCGCCGCGCATAGACGTGGGCGATGACCGCGGTGTCGATCGGGCTGCGGCGGAAGCGATCCTCGTAGTAGTTCCGCGATTGCGACGTGAGGTGCGTGTGGCAATCGATGAGGCCGGGCAGAAGCGTGGCGTGACCGAGATCGACGATGCGCGCATCCGCGGGCAACTTCGCCCGCAGCTCCGAGGCTGGCCCAATCGCTTTGAAGCGCTCGCCTTCCACCCAGACCAGCGGGTTTTCGAGCACGGTACCGGTCTGCGGCGCGATGAGCCGGGCCGCGAGAATCGCCGTCACGGGGATAGGCTTCGCCGCCGGTTTCGGGGGCTCCGCGGCCGACATCGCCAGGAGCAATCCGGTCGCCGCAAGGGCAACCGGCGGGAGGGAACGAAGCAGCGTGCGCACCGGCAGATGAAACGAGGCGAAGCGAGGGCGTCAATGCCGGATGGGCGATCAACCGCGAGGGACCCGGCCTGGCCTACCCGAGAACCGCCTTCGGATCACCAAACGCCGGATCGCGGTCCGGACCGCAGAGATGATTCAGATTGAACTGCAGCATCGCGGCCGCATGGGGTTCGCCCGCGCGGCGAAGATCCGCGATCGATGCCGCGAAGGCGCGGCGCGCCTCGGCGAGAGCCGCTCCGACTGGAAGGCCGGCGACCAGCGCGCGATCGATCACGGCGTCACACGCAAAAAAGATCTCCGGACACGCCTCATCGTAGTAAAAATCCGAGTCGTAGCCGACGAATGCCGCCGTGCCACCGGCCACAAACGCCCGACCAAGTTCCCGCGCGGTCTTGCAGGCGAGAAGGTGCACGACGACGCCCCGGGCCGTCCGGGGCACGCAGCGGTCGAACGGATCCGCGTTGAAGACGAGCTCGAACAGGTCGCCGAAGAATGCGCCGGACCGCCCGTGTCCTGACCCCGTGAAAAGGCTGAGCTGCGGCGAGGCCAGAGCGTCCAAAACCCCTGCCCGCGTGGCCCCGGGGCCCGCGAGGGAGATCAGGCGCGCGCCAGTGGAGACCAGATCCGGATACAAGACGCGCCGCCGATAATCTCCCGCGGCGCTGGCAAACGCGTCGCAGCGGGAGTCGAAGGTCAGGACGCGCATGGGCCAGCGGCCGGCGGCGGGATCCCCGCCGCTTCGCAGATGAAGTCGAGGGCGATGAGCTCGAGTTCCACGGTCGATTCCCTCCAGCCTGCCCGACCGTCGGCGGCAATCGGAGTGCCACCGCCGATTCGCGCCGCCACGAGGCGTTGCAATCGCTCCGGAGAGAGCTTCTCGCGCGCGACCGCGATCGCGCCATCGGCGAGGTCGCGAAGCGATAAAAATCCTCCTTCCGCAGAGTACGCGGCGGGAAGGTCCCATTCGCCCGCGGGAACGGGGAATGGCCCAGACTTGCGCTGGGCTTCGCGCGCCGGGATCATGGCTACCGGGACCCGGATGAGACCCAGCGCGACTACTGCAGCGCGAGCGAGTTGATGATGTTCTGCGCCTCCGCGCCCAGCCCCTTGGACTGGACGATCGCGAGGAGGTCGGACTTCACGCCGGCCAAGACGGCGGGGTCGTTCGTCTCGATCCGATCCCGAATCGAGCCCCACGTGGCAACGTCATTCCCCAGTGGGATCTTGATCGTGACATCCACCACGAGGTTGGTGGTGGAGGAGTACGTGCGGTAGTACTCTCCGGCCCCGAGAGCACCGCCGTTCTCGTCGGTGGAATCGAGCGAAATATTTTCGAAGCGGAGGGCGATATTCCATCCGTCGAACGAAGTGGGACCCGCGGGATCACCGAGAGCCGCTTTCTTCGCCCGTCGGGCGAGGATCGCGGCGATGGGCGTGGCCGGACCGAGCTGCGAAAGTTCCTCCAATTGCTTGCCAAAGGTCTTCGCAGGATTCGAGCCGTCCTTGGTGAAGTTCGCGAAGCCTGCGATCACGGCGTCGCGCTGAGCCGTCGGGACCGCGAACGCGGCGTGCAGTTGGAGGTAGCCCTCTGCCGCCGACATCGGGGGCAACGCATTGTCTTCATTGGTCTGCCGGTCGGAGACGCAACAAATGTCGGAAAAGAACGCTCCGAGCGTCCGCTTTCGGGAGCGCGGGTCTTGGCCATTGGACGCAACCGAAAAAGGCAAGTGCTTCATAAAGGCAGACAGAATGGGAGATGCGCCCGAGTTGCGGAGGCAACCGAGCCTTGCGGGTCATGTGATCGGTTCGCCCGCTTTTCGGCAAACTAAAACGACCTCACCTGCCGCGGGCCTCAATGGGAGTGTTCAGGTCCTGCCACTCGGGCGACGCGCGCAACAGCTCAGGCGACAGCTCTCCCGGCCTCGCGAGGAGTGCCTCGATCATCTGCCCGGCCTCCGCTCGCGCCCCGCAGCGAAGGTAGACCAGCGCGCGGCGTTCGAGGAAATGAGGAAGGTCGAACTGATCGTTCGCGATCTTCGGATCCTGGATGGCCCGGTCCGCTTCCTTTTTCGCGGCCTCGAAATCGCCGGTTCCCGCCAGCGCGGTCGCCAGCATCATCAACATTCGCGCGTCAGAACGAGTCCGCGCCACCGGCGACAGCTCGTCGAGAACCGCCAGCCAGAGCGCCTTGGCCTTCGTCCGTTCCCCCGCCTGCTCCTCGATCTCGGCGAGAATGCCGTTGCGGCTGATGAAGAGCCATTGGCCATCGAGGAGATTGTATTTGCTCCCCTCCACCGTTCGTCGCGCCTCGGCGTATTTTCGCTCCAGCAGGAGGATCCTCACCTGTTGGTAGATCCGAATTTCGTCTGTCCCATCACTCTGAGTCAGTCCCCCCACCACCTGCCGCAGCGGTTCGGCATCGCCTTTCCACTGCAGAAAGAGATCCCCGCGAACGAAACCGAGGAGCATCTGCGGCCCGAGCCGGGAGGTGGCATCCAGCAGAGCGGCCTCGCACTCCTGATAGCGCCGCATGTAACGGAGGGTGTTCGCATGGTTGTACTGGAGGTTTGTCTCAAGGGGGCTGAGGCGGACGGCCGCCGCATAGTTGACCGCCGACTCCTCCCAACGCCCGAGCCGGCGCTGCACGTTGGCGATCGCCGCGAGCGCATCCGCGTTCTGAGGTTCCGCCGCCAGCACCCGCTGGAAATGATCCAACGCGCGCGGGTAGTCGCCGGCGCCGCGAAAAAAATACATGCCCAGAGCGAGGTTCCCTTCGGCGAACTCCCCGCCGATCTGGACGGCTCGACGGGCCGCGGCATACGCCTTCGCCAGGCGGTCGTCCGTCCGATCGTGTCCCCAGTCGTACCGCAACGTATGGACGCGGGAGAGGAGCGCGTAAGCTCGGGCGAAAGTCGGATCGAGTTCCGTCGCTTCTTCGAGCAGGGATTCGGCGCTCGTTAGGATGCGCCGGGGGTCGCGGCGGTCCTTCAGAATGGCCCTGGCCTTGACGAAAAGATCGTAGGCATTGGCGTTCGCGCGGGCGGGCTCGGAAAGCGCCGATTTCTCGCCGGCCGAAAGATTCGTCTTGAGCGCCTCGGCGATCGCGAGCGCCACCTGGCTTTGGATCGCGATCACGTCGGTAATCTCCCGGTCAAACGCCTCCGCCCAGAGATTATCCCCGGTCTCTGGATCGATGAGCTGCGCCGTCACCCGAATCTTGGTTTCCACGCGCCGGACGGTACCTTCCACGATCGCGGTGACCCCGAGCGCACTGGCGATCTTCTTGAGGTTCCGCTCGCCGTCCGGCTTGAAGCCCAGCACCGAATTCCGGGAAATGACGCGAAGCTCGCGGAGTTTCGCGAGGTTCGTGAGAATGTCCTCGTGCATCCCGTCCGCGAAGTAGGCGGTCTCGGGTCCACCCGTGAGATTGGCGAACGGCAGGACAGCGACACTCTTTCGCGAAGGCTCCGCCTTCACGACGGCCGCAGGGATGGGAGAGGCGACCGGGCCGGGCGCGACCGCAGCCACGGGAGACGGCGCCGGTGCCGAGCCCCGGCGCGGAAGGAGGCCTGCCGCCAGACCGACCGCAAAGATGCCCGCGGCGGCGGCGATGACAAAACGGTGATTTCGCCGCGGCGCGCCTTCTCCGGTCACGTCCAGGCCGGGCGCATCGAGCATGGGAATCGGATGCGCCGTGGGCACGCGGCGGGGGATCGCGGCGAGTTCGAGCGCAGTGACCTCCGGCGAGGGGATGGGAGCCGGACTTTCCAACGGTGCCATGGGCGTTGGCGTCGGGAGATGCAGGGGGATTGGCTCCGCCGCAGGTCGGAGGGCCGAGGTCGACGAGTTCACCACCCAGGACTTGGCCGATTCCATCGGAGCCGAGGCGGGGACAGGCGCGGCCAACAACGCAGCGGGCGGAAGTCGCGCGAGTTCGGCGCGACAACGTTCGAGCTCGCTGATCACGGCTGCGGCCGTGGGATACCGATCCTCCGGACGTTTCGCGAGCAACCGGCCCACCAGCTCCCGCAGCGCGGTGGGAACGTGCGCGAGCTGCTCGAGCGGAGCGGGGGCGCTCACGTGCAGGTTCATGAGCTCGCGATGCGACCGCGCCGCAAACGGCGGTAGGCCCGTGAGGAGCTGGAAGAGAATGCAGCCGAGCGAGTACAGGTCCGAACGTCCATCGAGCTCGGAGTTTTCCTCGCACTGTTCCGGGCTGGCGTAGAGCGCGGTGCCGCGAAAGCCGACGCTCTGGGTCTCGGTCTCCGAACGGGCGATCGGGCGGGCGAGCCCGAAGTCGATGATCTTTACGAGCCGGGCCCGTCCCCCGCCGCCGCCCGGGTCGCTCGCCCGAACCGGCTCGTTCACAAGCATCACGTTCGAAGGCTTTAGGTCTCGATGGATGATCTCCTGGTCATGGATGGCCGAGAGTCCGCAGGCGATCTGTTCGGCGATCGAGACCGCGACGAGCGGTTCGGCAGTGCCCTGCTCCTTCAGCCAGTCCTCGAGCGCCACGCCATCGACGAACTCCATGGCGTAGAAGAAATTTCCCGGGGTGTCATTGAGGTAGAGGACGCTCGCGACATTCGAATGACGCACGCGGGCCGCGGCCCGCGCCTCGCGCAGAAAGAGCGACTGGGCGGCGAGACTGTGCTCGCGAAAGGGCGCGATGACCTTCAATGCCACCGGCAGTCGGAGGCGCTCGTCAAAGGCCTTGTAGGTCACTCCCATTCCCCCGCGGCCCAGCTCGAAAAGCGATCCATCCGGCCGCTTCTCGATCCAGAAATGATGCAGGCGCTCGGGCGGTTGGGATCGGGCGGGCTCGACCCCCAGGCGAGACTTCGGGCGCAACCGCGGCAGGGACCGGCCGGTCCGACGCGGACGCGTCGCGCGCTCCGGAGGAACCGGCGCACCCGCCGCCCCGGACGCGGTCGACTCCCCCTCCGTCGCGCTCGATCCGGGACAACTCGGACAGATTTCGCCGCGAAAGAGCGCTCCGCACCGCGGGCAGGTGCGGGACGCGGACGGCGGAGGTGACGCAGCGAGCCCGGAGTCTCCCATCGGTGTCCGCAATTAGACCTCAGACTGGAGTCGGGGAAGAAAAATCTTCCGGGCACCCGACGGAACAACCGCCCCTTCCTCCCTCGCAGCGCGATCAAACGGATCGGCGTTTCGGATTGCCGGGGGAAATCCGACTCCGTAGCGTCCACGGCATGGCACTGTCCGGACGCATCATCGCGTGCCTGAGCGTTTGCGTCATCCTGCTCGCCGCCAGCACGGTCACGCTGGCGCTCCGCCTCGCCGAGGCCCCGAGTCCGCGGCCCTCGGAACCGGCCCGGGTTTCCCCTGCGCCCTCCGATGCCGCCGAGATTCGCCGGCTGGGCGCGAGCATCGAGGCCACCGGACAGCAGATGGCGCAGCTCCGCGAAGCGTTGAGCGTGCCATCTTCGGCCGCGGTGGGCGCGGCGCCGGCCCCCGACGACCTCAGCCGCCGACTCGCGCAGACCGAGCGCAACGTGGAGGAGATGCTCCGCATCATCCGCCAGTTCGAGCAACTCGTGAGCAGCGCGATGCGGGAACGAAATCCCGCGTATGGTGCCACTCCCAACCCGGCTGATCCCCTCGGACAGCGGCGGAGCATCGCCACGAGCGTGAAGAATGATCTCCGCCTGATCGACGCCGCCGTGGACCAGTACGCGATCGAGTTCAACGTTTCCGCCGGCCTGGTCACGTTCGACCAGATCAAGCGCTATTTCCGCGCGGACACCAAACTGGCGCGGACCGGCCAGGATGCGCTCGGCTCCGTCTACGGCCCGAATTTCACGATCGGCTCCGTCCCGCGGGTCCCGCCCGCGACAAAGAACGCCCTGCGCGATGTGGCCGACGACCAATTCTGGTCGCCATTCCAATGACTCCTGCCCGGGAACTCGGGGAAGAAATTCGCCGTCAAAGTCGGGGCACAATGCGAACCTTCTGGCGGCAAGGCGACGGGCGAGCAAAGGCGCGTTGAGGACGATCCGACCACCACGAATCAATGCCGAACGAAGCATTCCCTACCCTCCCGGCCCCACGCGCGGAGCTCGGCGGATGCGTCTGGCTCCCGCGGCTCGTCGCGAAGGCGCGTCAATTTCAGACCGGACAACTCGGCGCAGAGTACGCGGCGCGATTCTGCGACGCCGACAGCGTGGATGACTATTTTCTGCGCTTCTTCACGCTGGCGAAGGACGATCTCCTCGACGCGGTCGGGCGGCCCAGCGACGACGCGGCGCTCGCGGCGTGGTTTCGCGCGCTACCTGGGGTAGATGCGGCTCGGATCACGGAGTGGAATGCGCTCGCGGCAAACCTCGGAAAACCCGGATTTCCGATGGCGGACCGCCTCGCCGCCGTCCTCCCCACGAGCCACCGCCATCTCGATCCCGCCCAGATCCATTCCATCTTCGACCTGCTCGAGGCCGATGAGTCGCGAGTGGACGGTTGATCCGATTCGGCGGTCCCATCCGGCCACGGAATTCACCGTTTGATCCGCCAGGTCGTCGAGAGGTCGAAGATGCGATCCGTCGTCGCGCTCACGACGGTGCCATCGCGGCACCGAAGGAGGAAGCACGGCGCTCCCGGCCAATCGAGCCGGGCCTCGAGTGGCCCTCCGGGAAAATCCAGGTTCGTTTCGGCGTTCAACCACTCCCGCATCGCGACCTCATCGGGGAAATCCCAGCCCGGGCGATCGACAAAGACTTCGCCCGTGAACGCGAAGTCTTCCGAGGGAAGACTCCAGCTCTGCCCGTCAGAAGTCTCCTCGCGGGGAGCGAGGTAGCGCCCGGTGAGCTGGGTCCCGTTCTGGGTCAGCTCCAGCGTGGCCGAGATCGACTCGCTCGTGGAGGAATTTTCGCTGGTCGTGAGGTAGCAGCCCGTGAAATCGATCAGGCCTGGCGGACGCCGGGGCTGCTGCTTCGCATGCTCGACGATCTGGCTGCGCCTCGTCTCGATGGCAGTTTTGAGCGCGATGGAAAACGGTGCCGCTTCCGGCCAATCTTCCAGCAAGCGGAGACGGACTTCGGTCTGCAGCTGGTCCCGGATCGAGAGGGCAAACGTCTGAAAATCCCCATAAGCGGGCAGCGAAATCTCGAGGATGCTGTCGCTTTCCGTCACCGCGAAACAGAGGTTGGCTTGATTGAGCATCAGCGCGAAGTAACGACGGTTGCCGATCCGGATTTCGGCCTCCATTCCCAAAGGCGAATTCGCCTCCTGAAGCTTGCCGAGAGCGTCATCCGTGGCGACCCCAAAGGGATAAGTGCGACCTTCAAGAATCCGCCCCTCCACCGCCGCATCCGCCGTGGGAAACGGCCATCCCGCCGGCACGCTGCCCTCCCGGAGGGCAAAACCATAGCGCCCGGTAATCTCGACTCCCGTCTGTCGCAGCGTGAGAACGGCGAGGCAAGCGTGACCGTGGCCGTCGCGTAGCGAGGCCGTGTATTCGTTCGTGTAGTCGTGCATCGCGGGAAGGTGGCGGCGTCTGCCGTGCAACCAACCGCCGCCACGAATGTTACCGGGGCGGCGGCCACGAGGCAATCCGCAACGGCACCACTAGCGGTCCGTCACGCGCCGGCCCTGCTGGAATTCCCCGCGGGCATCCCGCGCGTTCGCGCGGTCGGTGGGCGCATCCAGCGTCACAAACGTGGCGGCATCCGCACCAGCCATGACTTCACCATCGAAAAAGACCTGCGTCGCCGACTTCGCGTAGCCAAAGGCGAGCGCCCGGAAGGCCGCGACGTCCCGCGTTAGCACTCGACCGCGGAAGTACGCCCGGCCAGCGTCGGTGGCGTAGCCGGGCTCGAGCGACTTGAACGATACAGGATCGGCGCCGTCGAGACGGAGGGTCGTGACCCGCGCCGGCGCGCCATCGACCCCCGGCCGGAGTTCGGCATGGAACACATTCCGGGCATCCTTCGCGTAGTGGTTGTCGACCGGTCCAAACGACGCGCCTTCGCTTCCGGGAACCTCCGTCCGCAGGTAGTATCCGCAGGTCCGATCCCGCGCGAAGCCGTAGTCGAGGATTTCGAAGCTCGTCCCGTCACGCACGGGAAACCGTACGCCTTCGAAATAGAGCGCCGACGCATCCCTGGCGTATCCACTCTTCAGGACTCGGAAGGACGCCTGGATGGCCCCGGCCACCACCGTCACGCAAACCCGTTTCGTAGTGAAGTAATCCCGCCCTTCCCGATAGTTCGAGCAGTAGATGACGCGGTCGCCGTCGCGGGCGTATCGATCGCCGAGCGGAAGGAAACGCGTGGCGTCCACCCCGTTGAGGGGAAGGCCTTCAAATTCCCACGTTCCGTCGCGTTTCTGGAACGAATCGTTCCGACTGCAGCCGAAAAGAAACGCGAGCAGACTCACGAGGAGAAACAGGGTGGAAAAGCGTTTCATCGCGATCACGCGTCGTTTCCGGCGGCTGCTATTGGAAAGGTGGGGGACTCTCGCTGACCAGGCCGGCGATCACACCAGCCCTGAGGTCCTTCCAGAAGAAAATGGCGCGAAACTTCATGGCGGTGGAGTCGGAACGGAGGCGTCGCGGGACTGGCCGCGTGCAGGCCGAACGTGGAGAAAATTTCGCCGGACGCGAGCGCGATGATGACGCCGCCTCCGCTGGCGCTCCACCCGCCGGGCGTCCCTCCTCCGCCATTGCCCAGGCGCGGACGAAGTCGCATCATGCCCGCTCGCATGCTCGGGAAGCGCACCATCGCGTCGTACTCGCCGGCCTTGTTTGATGTCGCGCCGGACATCCTCGGCGCGCTCCCGCTCGCCCTCGTCAAACGCTGGCTCGAAAGTGAACAGACGGCCGAGATCGCGGCCGCCTTGCTCGCGCCCTTCAAGGTGACCGGCTACAGCGTTTGCTCGGACTCCGTGGGCCTCACGACGCTCACGCGCCGGTTCGGGCTCATCGACATTCTCGCGATCATCGAGCGACCGAAACAAATCATTCACGCTCTCGGCACCGCGATCGGAGGCCTCCCCGCCGGCATCTGGTCGGCGGACAACACCCAGACCTTTTTCCCGGCGTCCGTAGGGGCCGAAGCCCTGCTCTCGACCCTGCTCACGATTCAGAGCGCGATCGACGCTCAAGCCGAAATTCGCGTCGGCCTCGGGGCGCACTTCGGTGCGTTCTACCGGATCGGCGGCGGCCTCTACGGCTTCGAGACGGATGCCATCGAGTGGATTGCCGAGAATCGGAGCGAGGCTGGCGACATCCTCGTCTCCCAAGCACTGCTCGATCGCCTCCCGGCCGACCATGCCTTCGAGATCGAACGGGCCCGGATCGAACGCACGGCGCTGGGCGAGATGTTTCGCGTCTATGAATCCGCGCACTCCCGCGCTTCCGTCGCCACCTCCTTCCGAGCCGGGCCCGGACGCTATCCGATTCCGTATTCTGAGTCGTTCCACGCCGACCTCGTCGTCTACGCCAATCGCCGTCAAGATGTCACTCTCGGCGCCGAGCTGCGGCGGAAATACGTCGTTCAGCGCAGCGTCGTCGTGGTCGAGCGCGAAGTGTCCGCCGGGGACGAAGTTGAAGTCGACGTGTTCTTCGATCTGGCAGCGTCGGTCCGGATGAAGGATCTCGGGCTCGGACTCCTCGGGCGAGTCGGCGGGATCGAAGCGAAACTTGCCGGCCCAGTGGGAATTTACGTTTTCGCCGGGGCCGGAGATGCCCTCGCGTTCGCGCAGGCCTTCCGCTCCGCGTTGGCGGACGACGGAATCGCGTCGCGCTTCGGCGTCGACGCGGGAGACGTGCTGGTCTTCGACCTTCCCGGCGGCGGTCGCGATCTCGCCGGCGGCCCGGTCAACATCGCCTCGAAGCTCGCCCAGGACCTGGGCCAGTTCGGGCAGATTTACTTGAGCGAGGCCGCTCACCAAGCAGCCGGTGCCATGGGTTTCCAGCCGATGACCTGCATGCTCGCCGGACAGGAGACGAGTCTCTACGTGGGGTAGCGCGGCGGTCGGCGCGAGAACCAGCGCGTGTCGCTCGTGCGCTCGAAATGAGGCGCCGACGGTAATTTCGGCGCTCAACGTCCGTGTACTGCTCTGACCGGACAAATCTCTCCCGCATGCCGCCGGAGAATTTCGCCTCCGGCACGGCCGCAACGACCAACCTCCCATCCTCATGCCTATCAACCCGATTGCCCCGCTCCGCTGGAAATCCGCGACGCCCGACGAGCAGAAAATGCTCCGTAATCTGCAGGGAAACATCCTGAAAGGGCACGGCCGCGGCCATGCTTGGGCGCTCTTCTTCCAGTTCGGCACCGGTAGCCCAGCCGCCATCGCTGCTTCGAAGCGCGCGCTCCGCGAAATCGGCAACTACCACGTCACCGACGCCTACACCCAACTCCTCGCCACCGAGGTCTTCAAGGCGCACCACAAGCAAACCGATAGCGGCACCTTTTACTTGGCGGCGCTCAGCAAGCTCGGCTACGAGGCCTTGGGGGTCGCGTTTACGACACCGGCGGGTAACGCCGCGTTCGACGCCGGCATGAAGGACACCGTCCGCGTGGCGGATCCAGCGGTGCCCGGGTGGGAGCCACCGTTCCAAAATCGGATCGACGGCATGATCCTCGTAGCCGACGACGACGTCGCGCGAGGCCAGGCCGCCGTGAACGAAATCAAAACGCTGCTCCTTGCGAGCGGAGGGACCATCCACCACGTGCAGGCGGGCGCCGCCCTCAGGAACGCCGCCAACGAAGGCATCGAACACTTCGGTTACGTGGATGGGCGCAGCCAGCCACTTCTTCTGCAGGAGGACATCGAACATGAAGTGGAAGCCGCCGGCAACGCCGCTTGGGACCCGGCCTTCCCGCTGGAGAGCGCGCTTGTCCGGGACCCGGGCTCGGCCGACCCGAACGCCTTCGGTAGCTTCCTCATCTTCCGAAAGCTCGAGCAGGACGTCGCGGGCTTCAAGCTGCAGGAGCAGATCCTCGCGAACGCCCTCCACCTTACCGCCGAGGATCGCGAGCGGGCAGGCGCCCTCGTCGTTGGGCGCTTCGAAGACGGCACGCCCGTGACAATGGCCGACGAAGCGAAAGCGAAGACGCCGCCCAATGACTTCAACTATCAGGGCAGCGACACGCCCCCCTCGCGCTGCCCATTCCACGCCCACATTCGGAAGGTCAACCCGCGAACTCCCGGCCTGCTCAACGCCGGGGAACGTTCCCACATCATGCCGCGACGCGGGATTCCGTTCACGGACAAACCACGCGCCATGGAACCAAAGAACCTCCCGGACGCCATGACCGAGGCCGAATTTCGGGCCAAGGTTCTCCCGCTCCTTCCCTCGGGCGACGTCGGCCTGCTCTTCATGGCCTACAACTCGAAGCTGGATAACCAATTCGTCTTCACTCAGAGTTCTTGGGCCAATAACCTGGGGTTCCCGCAGCCAAATACCGGACTCGACGGCGTGATCGGACAGCCCAAGACCACGCCGGGCGGACAAACGTATCTCACGGAGTGGGATAATGCCGGCAGCGCCCCGGTTCGCTTCGACTTCAGCGGCTTCGTGAAGATGAAAGGGGGCGAGTATTTCTTCGCTCCCAGCCTCGTCTTCCTCCGGACGCTTTGAGCTAGCCGGTCCCGGTCCGCGCCCTTCCCGGGCAAAAACACCCGCGCACGAAGCGTGCGCGGGCGTCAAAACCAACCAAAAGAGGAACGTCGCTTACGCGAGCGCCTGCACGGCCTTGAGGACGTTGTCCGCGGTCATGCCGAGTTCTTTCATGACGGTGCCGCCGGGGGCGCTCATGCCGAAGCGGTCGATGCACACGGTCGCGCCGTCGAGGCCGGTGTACTTATACCAAGGCATGGAGATGCCGGCTTCCACGGCAACCCGCTTGCGGCAGGACTTCGGGAGAACGCTCTCCTTGTACTCCGCGGACTGGCGGTCGAAGCGCGACATGCAGGGCATCGAGACGACGCGGGCACCGGCACCGATCTTGGCCGCGGCGTCCATGGCGTGCTGCAACTCGCTGCCTGCCCCCATGAGGATGACTTCGAGCGGGCCCGTTTCCTTCTTTGCGATGTAACCGCCCTTCATCGTGCCGTTGCGGCGCTCGGCGACGCTGAGCGAGGTCTGCAGCGGCATCGCCTGGCGCGAAAGCGCGAGAAGCGTGGGGCCGTCCTGTCGGGCAAACGCCGCGGCGAAGGCGCCGGCACATTCCTCGGGATCGCCAGGGCGGATGACATCCAGGCCCGGGAACGCGCGGAGACCGGCGACGGTCTCGACGGGTTGATGAGTGGGACCATCCTCACCGACGCCGACGGAATCATGCGTGAAGATGTAGGTCACCGGCAGGCCGACGAGCGACGCGATGCGGATCGAAGGGCGGATGTAATCGGCAAACACGAGGAAGGTGGCGCCACTGGGCTGGAAGATCTGGTCATAGGCGATGCCATTCATGATGGCGCCCATGCCGTGCTCGCGGATGCCGTAGCGCAGATTGCGTCCGGCCCGTGACTCGGGGAAAAAATCGCCCGCTCCGGCAATGTAGTTGAGCGTGGAGCCGTAGAGATCGGCGCTGCCGCCGACGCATTTCGTCATGGCGGCGGCGATCGGCTGGAGGACATCGCTGCCGGCCTTGCGGGTGGCAATCTTGGAATCGGCGGGAAACTCGGGGATCTTGGCGGAGAGTTCCTCGGCGGTGGGCGGCTTGCTTTCGAGCTCGGCGGCAAGGGCCGGATTGGCGGCTTTCCAGGCGGCGTACATCTTCTCCCATTTCTCGTGCTCGGCGTGCAGATCCTTCGCGTGCGCCGCGAAGTAGGCCTTCACCGCGTCGCTGACGAAGAAATGCTTGTCGGCAGGAAGACCGAGCGCCTTGCGCGCGGCCTCGATAAACTTTGCCCCGCCTTCGCCGTGCGCCTTCTGGGTGCCGGCGACTTCGGGAATGCCTTTCCCGATCAGCGTCTTCGCCATGATGAACTGCGGCTTCCCGCTGCTGCTGGCTTTCGCTTTCTCAAACGTGGCGAGGAACGCGGCCATGTCGTGACCATCGACCTGGTGAACCTCGAAACCGTAGGCGGTGAAACGGGCGCCCACATCCTCGCTCTGGCTGGCGATCGCCATGGCGTCGAGCGTGACCGCGTTGTTATCGTAAATCAGGATCAGGTTGTCGAGTTGCTGGCGGGCCGCGAAGGACGCGGCCTCGGAGGCGACACCTTCCTGAAGGCAGCCGTCACCGGCCAGACAGACGATGTGACCGTCGAAGAGCGTGTGCTCGGGCGTGTTATAGCGCGCGGCGGCCATCTTGCCGCTGACGGCGAGACCGACGGCATTCCCCACTCCCTGACCCAGCGGGCCCGTGGTGCATTCGACGCCCGGCGTCTCCTTAAACTCCGGATGGCCGGGGGTCTTGCTGTGGAGCTGGCGGAAGCGCGCGACTTCCTCGATCGAGAGATCAAAGCCGCTGAGATGCAACCAGCTGTAGATGAACATCGAGCCGTGGCCGGCGGAGAGGACGAAGCGATCGCGATTCAACCAGCGCGGGGCGTGCGGACAATAGCGCAGGGCGTGTCCGAAGAGCACAGCGCCGATCTCGGCGCAGCCGAGCGGGAGGCCGAGGTGGCCGGATTGGGACGCATGGACGGCATCCATGGCGAGACCGCGGGCAGCGGTGGCGGCTTCGGCGAGGGCGGCGGTATCGAGCGGTTTGGACATGGTGGACGGATTGAGGTGGGTGTGAATGGCGGGGGGTAATTGGAGACCAGTGAACGGTGATCAGTGATCAGTGAGCGGTATTCAGTGTTCAGGAATCAGAACCGAACGGAGGTCGGAAGGGCGGCGCGGGGCTGTGATCAGTTATCCGTTTTGAGGCGGCGGGTTACTGGCGGAGTGACTGCGATGAAAAAAGAGGAGCAGCGGAGGTCGGTGGTCAGTTCGAAGTCTTTTGAGCAGGCGGATTGTGCTCGGGAGGATTCGGACGGAATCGAGGGTTTAGCAGAAGCTCGCGCCGACAGGCAAGAGCATAAGCACGACGAAGTTTTCGCGTGATTGGACCGGCGGGCAGGCGGCGGTCCTCCCAGGACGTCACCGGCTGAAGGCCGACGAGGGAATTCGTGACGAAGATTTCATCTGCGTCGTCGAGCGCGCGCGGCCGGGCGCGGGCGAGGCAGAATTCAGCCTGCTCGAGGAGCCAGGCGCGGGTGACGCCGGCGCGGCAACCACATTCGACCGCAGGGGTGAAGAGCTTTCCGCCTCGGACCCAGAAGAGGTTTGTCATCGCGCCGCTGGCGAGTTCGCCGTGCTCATTGAGCAGGACCGCGTCACCAGCCGGATTTTCGGCGCGGGCCTGCGCGTGAGTGAGGTAGCTGAGCGTCTTGAAACGGGCGTCCAGATTCGCGGAGCCAAGCCGGGCCCGGGAGAGGACGAGTGAAAAAGTACGCCGCGCGCCCTGGCTTTCGAGGGAGAACAGGCTGGAGACGCCGGCCCGGGTTCCGATCCAGCGCCAGCGGCCATCGAGGTCTGGAAGTCCCGCGGCCGCAGCGGTCGGATCGAAGGAAAGCTCCGGCAAGCCGAGTGCGGCGGATGCGGCTCGAAACTCCGCGTGATGCGCGGCGACGAACAGCGGAACACCTCTCACCACCCGCAGCGTCTCGAAGACACCGCGCCAGGGCTCGAAGGGCGGTGGCGCGGAAGCGGCGGGACTCGGCATGGGATCGGGAGGATTCTGGGAGGTGAAGAACCCGGGACAAGGGGAAAGGCGCTGACCAAAAGACAAAGGCCGAGCCAAAGGGACCAAGAGAAGGCAGCGGCCGCGACGCCGGCGTCAGGCCGTCATTCCCGGAGGCATTTGAACGCGACAGGACGAATTGCCGCTGAGTCCCTTGGTTCTCCTTTCGGTCTGGCGGCTTAGACTTCGATCTCGCCCTCGAAGACGAAATCGGCGGGACCGGTGAGAGTCACCTCCGTGAACGCGCCGGCTCCCGCGCCGCGGACAAAGCCAACTTCGAGAGTGTCGCCGCCGCGGACCTTCACCGAGACCGGTGAGGCCGCCCCGTGACGCGCAGCGTGGATGAGGGCGCTCGCGGTCACTCCGGTACCGCACGCCAGCGTCTCGTCCTCGACACCGCGCTCGTAGGTCCGGATCGCGATGCTCTGGGGCCCTAGCAACTGAATGAAATTGGCGTTCGTTCCCTTCGGCCGAAACCGCTCGTGCCGCCGCAGCGCGCGGCCGAGGGAAAAGACCGGCGTGGCCTCGAGGTCATCGACGAAGACACAGGCGTGCGGAACACCGGTATTGATCGAGAAAACCGAGCGCAGGGAGCCGTCCGCCATGAGCTGAAGATCCGGCGCATAGTCGAATGGCGTGACCATGGCGATGCGCACGCGCTCGCCTTCGACAAACTCCGCGCGAATCAGTCCCGCCGGGGTTTCGAAGGAAATCGGGCCGTTGGCGCCGGCCGTTTTCCGGGCGAACCGGGCGAAGCAGCGGGCGCCATTCCCACACATCTCCGCCTCGCCGCCGTCGGCGTTGTAATAGCGCATGCGATGATCCGCGCCGCCCTCGGCGGGCTCGAGGAGCAGGACGCCATCCGCACCGACCCCGCGATGACGGTCGCAAACACGCGCGATCGTGGCGGCATCCAGACGAACGGTGCCGGAGCGGTTGTCGAGCAGCACAAAATCGTTGCCCGCACCGTTCATCTTCAGGAACGAAATCTTTGCCATGGGAAAACGATAGCTGAGCGGGGCGGGAATTCCAAACGCAGGACGCGCGGCAAGGCACCGGAAACCCCGGCATGGGGATCAGGGTTTCTCCGGCAAGCTGTAGTCCAGTTCGTAATAATGCGTGCCGCCCTCGATTTTGATCGTGAGCCTGCCGGACAGACCAGTCAGATCCTCGGTCCCGGAATCGGGGACCACCGTGATCGTCAGTTCGCCCGCGCCGCGAGTCATTACTCCGGTGTGCTGCAACGCAAACGTCCCTTTGCGGCCGGAGAGCGTCCCGGTGACGTGCTCGATCGCGACGTACGCTGCTGACCCTCCCTTCGTGGGTGAACCCGTCGTGAGCATCTCGCCTTTGGAGGTTCCGATCAGGTTGCCCTGAAATTCCTTGTCGATCGACATCCGCCCGAGCGCGGCATCGGCGGGAGTGAAGGGAACGAGCTTCACGTTAAAGGTTCCGGAGGCGCGGTGGGACATGGGTTTGGCGGCTGGTGGGTTCGCCGGAGGAGGAGATTGGGCGGCGAGAGGTGCGACGGAAACGAGGACGAGGAGAAGGACGGAAGCAGATTTCATGATCAATCGCGTTCATGGGAACACTTTCCGAGGTCGACCGTCAAGGCTGATTCGACTCAGGTGAACGCAGGCGGCCGAAAACCTCGGCTCGAAGTGTCCCACGCTGCCAAAGCCGGCCTGCCGCCAGCTCTCGACAGCGTTGCGTATTCGCCTCATGCTGCGCGACTTTTCATGCGCATCCATCCTGCTCTCGTCTCGGGCGCCGCGGCGTTCATTGCCCTCGGCTCACTTGCGATCGCGCAAACGACCAGCGGACCCGTTGAGGGATTGCGCGATGCGCCAAATCGGACGCACGCCCTCACCGGCGCGCGCGTGGTGACCGGACCGGGCAAGGTGCTCGAGAACGCGACGATCGTCCTGCGCGACGGAATCATCACGGAGGTGGGTGCCGGCCTCGCCGTTCCAGATGGAGCGCGGATCTGGGAACTCAAGGGCCGGACGATTTACGCGGGCTTCATCGAGAGCGAGACCGGGGTCGGACTGCCGGAGGAATACCGGGCGCTGCCGTCTCGCGGGACCCGCCCGGGCTTTGCCGCGGCCCGGCGGGCGGCGGTGCGGGCGCGGCCGACGCCACCGCCGAAGCAGCCCTCCGATCTCGGGGGTGCGGTTTCCTGGAATCCGCGGGTCACACCCCAGCGCAACGCGGCCGAACTTCTCGTCGAGGACGAGAAGGCGAGCGAGAAGCTCCGCTCGCTCGGCTTTGCGGCCGCGGTGGTGACCCCGGGACGCGGCGTTTTTCGCGGATCGAGCGCGCTCGTTCAACTTTCCGGCCGGGACCCGAACCGGACGGTGCTGCGCGCCCTCGCGGGCCAGCAGGTCGCGTTTGAGCAATCCAATCCGCGCGAGGAATCCTATCCCTCCTCGCTCATGGGAGGGATCGCGCTGATCCGGCAGACGCTCCTCGATGCCCAGTGGTACGACCAGGCGAAGCAGTTCGCGACGCAAAATCGCGGGGTGGAACGACCGGAGGACAATCGCGCGCTGGCGGCCCTGAACGTCTATTTGACGGGCAAGGCGCCCGTAGTGTTTCACGCTGAGGACGAGCTCGACCACCATCGCATCCTGCAGATCGCGGAGGAGTTCAAACTCCGGGTCGTGCTTCGCGGAAGCGGGACGGAATATCGGGTTCTTCCGCGCCTCGCGGCCGCGAAGGTGCCGCTGATCATCCCGGTGAATTTCCCGCCCGCACCCGAAGTGGAGACGGCCGAGCGCGCGCTCGACGTGACCCTCGACGAACTGGAGCACTGGCAGGAAGCGCCCGCGAACGCGAGCCGTCTCGCGAAGGCGGGACTGCGATTTGCGTTCACGTCGGCTGGCCTCGAAAAGCCGGACAAATTCTGGACGCACCTTCGTGAGGCGGTGAAGCGCGGGCTCAGCGGGGATGACGCCCTCGCGGCGCTCACGACCGTGCCCGCCGCGCTGTGGAGCAGTGAGGATCGGCTTGGCACCATCGAGAAAGGGCGGATCGCGAATCTCGTTGTTGCCTCCGGCGATCTCTTCAAGGACGAGGATGCGGTCGTCGTCACCACGTGGGTGGATGGCGAACCCTTCGAGACGGAGAAGGGCCACGAGCGCGACCTGCGCGGAACCTATGCGCTGACGCTCACCGGATTCCCCGACGCCAAACCCAGCTTCAAGATCGAGGGCGATCCCGCCCGGCCAAAGGTGACGTTTGGCGAGAAGGATAACGCGGCGGCCTCCGTTCAGGGAGGTCGTTTCGGCTTTGTTCCCGCCGCGCGCCTCCTCGGGATCGGGCTGCAAGACGGCGCCGCGCGGTTTTCCTTCGAGCTCCCCGCGCGGGTCGGAGAGGTGCTGGAGGGAAACGCGCTGCTGCCCGATGGACGCGAGCTGCGCTGGGCCGCGAGGAGGACCGCAGCCTTCGTGAAGCCAGCACCGAAGGAGGACAAGGCGGAGAAGGAGCGGCTGGCGATCCCGGTGCCGATCCCGGAGGCGTATCCCGCCGGAGCGTTTGGTCTTGCGAAGCCAGATCTCGACGCACCCGCCGCGATCCTGATACGCGGAGCGACGGTTTGGACCAGCGGGCCGCAGGGAACGCTCGAGAAGGCAGACCTGCTCGTCGAGGGCGGGAAGATCAAGGCAGTGGGCAGGGATCTCCCGACCCCGCCCGGAGCGAAGGTCATCGACGCCACCGGCAAACATGTCTCGGCGGGATTGATTGACTGCCATTCGCATACCGCGATCGCCCGTGGGGTGAACGAGGGAACGCATTCCGTCACGTGCGAAGTGCGGATCGGTGACGTGGTGGATCCGACCGACATCGGCATCTACCGCCAGCTCGCTGGCGGCCTGACCACCGCGAACCTGCTGCATGGATCCGCCAACGCGATCGGCGGCCAGAATCAGGTGATCAAGCTCCGCTGGGGGCTGGACGCGGAGGCGATGAAATTCGCGGGCGCCAAACCCGGAGTGAAGTTCGCGCTCGGGGAAAACGTGAAGCAGTCGAACTGGGGTCTGACGACGACGCGCTATCCGCAAACGCGGATGGGCGTCGAGGAGATCATGCGCGACACGTTTCTGGGGGCGCGGGAATACGAGCGTCAACTCGTCGAGGCAAAGGCCGGCAAGCTGCCGCCAGTGCGCCGGAGCCTCCGGCTGGAGGCGGCACTGGAGATCCTCAAGGGCGATCGCATCGTCCACTGCCACGCCTACCGGCAGGACGAGGTGCTGATGCTCATCCGGCTCTCGCAGGAACTCGGTTTCACGCTGGGAACGTTCCAGCACATTTTGGAGGGCTACAAGGTGGCCGACGAAATCGCCAGGAGCGGCGCGGGCGCATCCTCCTTCGCCGACTGGTGGAATTACAAACACGAGGCGGCTGACGCCATTCCCTACAACGCGGCGATGCTGGTGCGCGCGGGCGTGATCACGTCCGTCAACTCTGACAGCGCCGATCTCGCGCGCCGACTGAACACCGAGGCCGCGAAGTCGATGCGCTACGGCGGGCTGACCCCCGCGGAAGCATTGAGTCTCGTCACGATCTGGCCCGCCCGACAGCTCAGGATCGAGAAGCAGGTGGGATCGCTGGAGCCGGGCAAGGACGCGGATTTCGTGATCTGGGACGCGAACCCGCTTTCCTCCTACGCGAAGGCCGAACAGACGTGGATCGACGGCCGCTGTCACTTCGACCGCGCGCGCGACCAGCGATTGCGCGAGGAGGCGGCCAAGCGGCGCGATGCCCTCGTTCAACGTGCGCTGCCGGAGCGGCTGAAGGTGATCGCCACGCCACCCGCGGGCAGCCCAGGGTCTGCATCCGAGGGGGAAAAGAAACCGGAGCGCGACGAGGTGGTCGCCGACGAGGGCCTCCTCGTCCGCCTGCTCCGCCATCGCGACGCGCACTGGGAAAGGGAGCAGCGGGCGATTTATCACGACGGCACGGACGTTCACAACTGCTCGTCCGCAGAGGAGCGCTAGGACGTCGCCGACCATGAAATACCTCTTCTTTCTGCTCGTCCTCGCGGCCGCGCTCACCACGCGCGCCAGCGATTCCATCCCCGCGACAGGGCCAGGCCGGGCCGTGCTCCTCCGCGGTGGCACCATCCATCCGGTGACCAGTGCACCGATCGAAGGCGCCGACGTCGCCTTCGAGCGAGGACGCATCACCGCGATCGGCAAGAGCCTTCCGATCCCCGCCGGCGCGGAAGTCGTCGAGTTGAAAGGGCGTCACGTCTATCCCGGCCTCATCTCTCCCAACTCGCAGCTCGGGCTGACCGAGATCGACCAGGTGCGAGCGACGCACGACTACGCCGAAGCGGGCGCTTTGAACCCAAATGCCCGGGCGCAGGTCGCGATCAATCCGGATAGCGAACTGCTCCCAGTGACTCGTGCCGCCGGCGTCCTCGCTACGCTCGGGGTGCCGAACGCAGGCGACGGAACGGTCGCCGGAACTTCGGTGCTTTTCTACCTCGACGGCTGGACCTGGGAGGAGATGACGATCCGTGCCGCCGTGGGGCTGCACGTCTTCTGGCCCGACATGCGGATCGATCCCATGCGGCGCTCGCTTCGGGGCACCGCGGAAGATCCGCAGAAAGAACTGGACCACCGTCTCCGGGATTTAAAGGAGCTGTTTGCCAGCGCCCGCGGATATCTGACTGCGCTCAAGGCGGGCCGGAAGGCCGCACCCGATCTCCGCCTCGAGGCCGTGATTCCGGTGTTGAAGGGCGAGCGGGCGTTGTTCGTGCACGCCAATGAACTGAAACAGATCGAAAGCGCGCTGAACTGGAGCGCGACCGAAAATCTAAGGATCGTCGTGGTGGGGGGACAGGACGCCTGGCGGGTCGCGGCGCGGCTGAAGGAGCGCGACATCCCGGTGATCTGCGGATCACCGACCGAATTCCCACTCCGTCGCGGCGACGCCTACGACTCCGCGTTCGCGTTGGCGGGAAAGCTCCACGCCGCGGGAGTGAGATTTTGCATCGGGCGGAGCGGCACGCCATTCGAGGCGAGTAACGAGCGGAATCTTCCGTTCGAGGCGGCCATGGCGGCCGCATTCGGCCTGCCGAAGGATGAGGCGCTGAAGGCAGTGACGCTCTACCCCGCCCAGATCCTCGGGGTCGCGGATCAACTTGGCTCGCTGGAGGTCGGCAAGGCCGCGAGTCTGATCGTGACCGATGGCGACCCCCTCGAAATCAGCACGCAGATCGAATCGGCGTGGATCGCCGGCCGTCCCGTCGACCTCACGAGCAAGCATACGCGCCTGCGGGACAAGTATCGTCGGAAACTCGGACAATAGCGCCCGTCGGAGCCGGACCTAGACTTCCAGCCGCTTGTCAAACTTCGAGACGAGGCGGGAGCCTTTATCCGTCACGGCTACGACGTCCTCGATCCGGACGCCGCCGAGTCCGGGGTAGTAAAGGCCGGGTTCGACGGTGGTGATCTGGCCCACGACAAACTTGCAGGACTGGTAGCGAGGCGATTCGTGGATTTCGAGCCCCAAAGCGTGGCCGGTGCCGTGGAAGAATCCCGTCCACCTCCCCTCGGCATTTTTTTCCGTGGGATAGCCCTGATCCGCAAAGAACTTCTTCACGGCTTCGTGCGCGGCCTCCCCGTCGCCGCCAGGTTTGACGGCATCAATGGCGATTTTCTGACCCTTCGCGACCGTGTCGTACAGCCGCTGCTGCGCCGCGCTCGCCTGGCCGCGTACGAACGTGCGGGTCATATCGCCGTAGTAACCGCTCTTGGCGTCGCGAGGAAAGATGTCGACGATGATGAGTTCATCCGCCTTGAGGGGTCCCGAACCGCGTTCGTGCGGATCACAGGCCTGATTCCCACCTGCCACGATCGTATTCGCCGGCAGCCCGCCGGCGTGAAGCACGGCACTGTCGATCTCCGCGCGCAGCCGCTCCGACGTGAGAATGCCGCCGCCCCACATGAGCTTGTTGGCCTTCCCGATGTCGGAGTTTGTCAGCACCTCGAGCGCGCGCGCCATCCCGTCCTCGGTGATCTGCATCGCGCGGCGCATGCATTTCTGCTCCTCCTCATTCTTCTGGAGCCGCTGCGGGAAAAACATGCCCTCCACCACATCGACTTTCACGCCGTCTTTCTCGAGCAACCGCGCGAGCGAGAGGGGGAAGGTCGCGGGCACGGCGACCCGCTTGATCTTCCGGAAGTTGACGAATGCCACGCACGTCTCTGCAAGGGTCGGCTTTTTCCCGAGGTCCTTCTCGTGCTCCTTCTGAAAATCCGAGAGCGAGAGGATCTCATTCACCTTCGCCTGCCGCCGGCCTCGATCGATCTCGAGGTCACTCAGCAGGATCGTCTTCGCCCGCGCGTCCTCGAGGTAGATGACCGGATCCCCCACGAAGAATCGGGTCGCGTAGAGCAGGTCGGCATCGCGTTCGGAATCAGCAACGATGAGACGGGGAACGGTGGCGGGAATCTTCATGGGGAGCGATGCGACACGGCCATTCTCGGCGTGGTGACTCCAGTTAAACAGCGAAACACGCGGAAATTCAATGCTGGTGAATAAAGCGCCCCGGCCGTTTTCGGTGAACAAGGCCCGACCGGCGGCGGATCCGGCGAGCTCCGGCGGGCGTCGTGGACCGGCCGTGAGGCCCGAAAAATGAAAAACTCCCCGACAGCAAAGCTGCGGGGAGCGAGCGAAGTCGCCGTGGTGCTATTCCGCGGCGCGGCCGAGCATGCCGCGGACAACCACTCGGTTGAATCCACCAACGGCCATCGGCGTCGCCGCCGGAGCGAGCCTCACGATCGCGGTCGCCACGCCCGGCATCAAATTCGAAGGGGTCCCCGCCCCGGGATTCACGACGCTCGTGCCGAGGACCGTTCCGACGGCAAAAGCGATGGTGAAGAGTAAACTATGGAAGGCGGGAGTCGTCATGGGCGGGCGTCTTGGCTTCGCTTCCCTTTAGCGCAGGGCGTGCCACGGCCCGTGAACCACACTTCAAAAGTCTGTATTCCATAGTTTTACGACGAATTGAGCGGACGATACGGCATGGAAGGCGACGGATTTGAATCGTGGTTATTGCCGGAATGAGGTGAAAACCACCGCTCTTCTCCGACTCGATCCCGATTCGTTTGTGCCTCCTCCCTCCGGCCCGGCAAACGCGGGCGCATCTTCCGCGTTCCCATTTCGGAAACCAGCGTTTACAAGACGGGTATGTTGACCGTCCCCGAGCAGACGATTTTCCTCCTTCTCCTCATCGCTTCGCTGTATTACGCGTTCACGGGTTTCGCGGAGGTGGTCGCGGCCATCAACCGGGGGAGCCCCACGTATTATCCGCGGTGGAATCATCCGCTTCAGCGGCTCCGCGACGCGTTCGTTCGGACGATCACCCAGGTGACTGTCTTCCGCGACCGGCCCATCGTGAGCTTTTTCCATTCGTTCGTTTTCTACGGCTTCGTCTTTTACGGGCTCGTGAACTTCGTGGATTTCGTCGAGGGCTATTTGCCGCGGGAGTGGGTGGCGCCCTTCCACCACTCCGCGATCGGAGGACTCTTCCGGCTCGGCGCGGATGGGTTCGGCACGCTCGTGATTATCGGCGTGGCGTATTTCCTCTGGCGTCGATTCGTCAGCGAAGACGAAAAACTTCAGGGCTTCAATCCTTCGGTTCTCCTCCACGAAGGCGTGCGCTCCGGCGGCATCAGGCGCGATTCGATGATCGTCGGCACTTTCATCCTGTTGCACGTCGGCCTCCGAATCTTTGGTTCGGCCAGTCTGCTCGCAAGCGAGGGACAATGGGACGCTTGGCAGCCCGTCGCGAGCACGCTGGCCTGGATTCTCGGATACGCGCCCGCCTGGATCGTCGGCTGGCATGTCGGATGGTGGGGTGCCTTGGGACTGATTCTCGCCTTCCTGCCCTATTTTCCACGGTCGAAGCACATTCACCTCTTCGCGGCACCCGCGCGATTCGCCCTGGAGCGGCGTCACGAGGATGGCTCGGCCGTTCCCCGCGGCGCGCTCGAGCCGCTGCTCAATCTCGAGGACGAGAACGCCGACCGTTTCGGCGTGGAACGGCTGGAGGAACTCCGCTTCACGCAGCTGCTTGATCCGTACGCCTGCATCCAGTGCAACCGCTGCACGAATGCCTGCCCGGCGCACACGACCGGCAAGGCTCTCGCGCCCTCGGCGATCGAGATCAACAAACGATACGAGCTAAATGCCATCCGCTCCGATTTCGCGCTCGGGAATCCCAGCCCGCGTCTGGCGATGGAATTCGTTATGAGCGAAAGCGCTCTCTGGGCCTGTACGGCCTGCGGTGCCTGCGTGGAGGTTTGCCCCGTCGGATGCGAGCAGCTCAGCGACATCATCGACTTCCGGCGCGATGCCGTGATGACGAAGGGCGAGTTCCCCCAGCAGCTGAACAACGCCTTCCGGAACCTCGAGCGGACGAGCAACCCGTGGGGCATCGCGCAGGCCAAGCGCGAGGAGTGGAAAAACGCCGACACCGTCGCGCCGACGGTCGAGCAGAACCCGGACTTCGAAGTACTCTACTGGGTGGGCTGCGCGGGCTCGTATGATCCCAGCGCGCAAAAGACGGCGCGCGCCTTTGCCGAGATCATGAATCACGCGAAGGTGAACTTTGCCATCCTCGGGAAGAGCGAGGGCTGCACCGGAGACCCGGCGCGCCGGGCGGGGAACGAGTACCTGTATTACTCCCTCGCGACCGGGAACGTGGAGACGTTGAATGCCGTGCTCATCGACGAAAAGCTCGACGCTTCCAAACCCAAGCGCGTCGTCACGACCTGTCCGCATTGTTTCAACGCGCTGCGCAACGACTACCCGCAGCTCGGGGGAAACTATCAGGTCGTGCACCACACCCAGCTCATCGAGGAGCTGATCAAGGCCGGGAAGCTGCCGGAGCTGATCATGGACGAGAAATTCACCTACCACGACCCGTGCTATCTCGGTCGCCACAACGACATCTACGACGCACCGCGCAACGTGGTGACGGGGAACGGCCAGGCGGGCGAGGCGTTCACGGAGATGCCGCGGAACAAGAACAACTCCTTCTGCTGCGGCGCCGGCGGCGCGCAGTTCTGGAAGGAAGAAGAAGCCGGCGACATGAAGGTCGCCGAGAACCGCTATCGCGAGGCCGAGGCCACCGGCGCGAAAAAAATCGCGGCTGGTTGTCCGTTCTGCAAGAGCATGCTCGCGAGCAGCGAGAGCGCCGGCCGCGAGGGCGCGCCCGTGGTGGTCGACATCGCCGAACTCGTCGCTGACAACCTCCGCAAAACGAAGGCGAAGCTCGGGCTCTCCGCTCCCGCAGGCGCGTGAGGGGAACTTGAAATCGGAACATCGAGCTCGGACCGCCCCGACCTGCCGCACTGATTACCGATTACTGGTCACTGATCTCCCCCTCCTCCGCTTCGCGCGCCGCGGCCGCCACTTTGCCGCGGTCCTTGTAGCGCGCGACAAAGGCCGCCCGGAACGCCGGAAAGGTCCCGGACTCTATCGAGGCGGTGATGCGACGACCCAGGTTCACGTAGTAGTGGAGGTTGTGCAGCGTCACCAAGCGCAGTCCAAGGATTTCCTCACAGCGGATGAGGTGCCGGACATAGGCGCGGCTGAACTCGCGGCAGCAGGGACATTCGCAGCCCTCCATGAGTGGACCCTTGTCGAACTCGAACTGCTTGTTCCGGATGTTCAGCGTGCCGTCGTCCGTAAACACGGCGCCGTGGCGCGCGAGCCGGGTCGGAAGCACGCAGTCGAACATGTCGATCCCGCGCGCGACGAGCTCAACGATTTGCTTCGGCGTGCCCAGCCCCATGCAATAGCGCGGCCGATCCTCGGGCAGAAAGGGCACCGCGTGCTCAGCCGCGAGCATCATCTCCGGCTCGGGCTCGCCCACGCTCACGCCGCCCACGGCGTAGCCGGCCCAATCCATTTCCACCAGCGCCCGCGCCGATTCCTCCCGGAGATCCGCGTAGACCGAACCCTGGACGATCCCGAACTGGAGTTGGCCGGCGGGCGCATTCGTCGCCGCCCAATCGCGGCAGCGCCGGGCCCAGCGCAACGTTAAGGCGAGGCTGTTTGCCGCGTATTCCTCCGTGCACGGCCAGGGTGGGCACTCGTCGAATGCCATCGCGATATCCGAGCCCAGCACCGCCTGAATCTCCATCGAGGTCTCCGGTCCGATGAAGAGCTTCGAGCCGTCGAGATGACTTTGGAAATGCACGCCGTCTTCCTGGATCTTGCGGATCTTCGCGAGCGAGAAGACCTGAAACCCGCCGCTGTCGGTCAGGATGGGGCGGTCCCAGCGGTTGAAGTTATGCAGGCCGCCAAAGTGTCGGAAAACCTCGAGTCCCGGCCGGATGAAGAGGTGGTACGTATTGCCGAGAATAACCTGCGCGTGCATGGCGCGCAGTTCATCGGGACCCGCTCCCTTCACCGCCCCCTGGGTCCCCACCGGCATGAAGACCGGGGTGAGAATGGGTCCGCGGGCGGTCTGCAGAATGCCGGTGCGCGCCCGGGAGGAGGGGTCGCGCGTCAGGACTTGGAAGGAGGAAGGCACCGCCGTGTTTCGCCCGAAATCGTCTCCCGCCCAAATCGAATCCTGTCTTTCTGGTTGGGACTTGGCGATTATTGCCGTTCGCTCCCGCATGTCGTCCGGACTGATCTTCCACGCCGTCGTGATCGTCATCCTGCTGATCTGGCTGGAGACGCTCCTGACCAATCTCTACTTTTTTCGCGCGCCAAAGCCCCGCGCGGCGGCTGATCTGCGGGAGTATCCGCTCGTCTCGATTCTCATTCCCGCCCGCAACGAGGAGGCTCGGCTCCCTGGGTGTCTCGACTCGCTCCTCGCGCAGGACTATCCCCATCGCGAGATCATCGTGCTGAATGACCATTCCACCGACGGTACTTCCCAGGTGGCCTTGGCGCGGGGCTTCCGCGAGGGCGACGACACGGCGCCGCTCCGACTCCTGACCGGTGCCGAGCTTCCGGCAGGCTGGACGGGCAAGGGGTGGGCGTGCCACCAGCTCTCCCAGGCGGCCAAGGGGGAGTTTCTGCTCTTCACGGACGCGGATACCGATCACCTTCCGCACGGTTTGAGCACGGTGATCGGCGAGGCGATCGACCAGCGCATCGATCTGATTTCCCCCTGGCCGCGGCAAATCACCCGCTCGTGGTCGGAGCACCTCGTCATTCCGCTCATCTGGATGCTCATCGTCTGCTTCATGCCCCATTTTTTCCTCTGGCTTCCGCAGCGGTTTCCGGGTTTCGCGCGCCGGTTCCCGAAGCGGATGTGGTGGAGCGTGGGTGGGGCCGTGGGACAATTCATGCTTTTCCGCCGCGCAGCTTACGTCGCGATCGGAGGACACGAAGCGGTGAGGGACCACCTCGTGGAGGACGTGGCGCTCGGTCGCCGCGTGGCGGAGCGCTTCGGGGACGGCCTGCGCCTGCTGAATTGCGATGGCTCGCAAATCGTCCGCTGCCGGATGTACGAATCGTTCCCCGAACTCTGGGAAGGGTTCTCAAAAAACATCCGCGCGGCCTTCGATACGCGCCTCGCGGCGTTTATCGGCTTCGGCGTGATGCAGGTCACGTGTTTCATCGTGCCGTTTCTCCTGCTCCCCTGGACCTTCTCCGGTGCCTGGTGGGCGAAGTGGGTGTGGGCCGAGGTGGCGATCGTCTGGTTGATCCGCGGCCTGCTGACCCTCCGGTTCCGTACCTCGATCTGGAGCTGGCTGCTGCATCCCGTGGCCCACCTCATCGCGGTGGCCATCGCCCTCAACTCCTGGCGACTCAGTGGACGGAAGGGAGTCCGCTGGAAAGGGCGGACGTACACGATGGGCGAGACGTCGTGAGGCTCCGGGGCCGCCCGCCCCCCGGATCCCGCCTGCTTCACCGGGACATCTTTTGCTCCGGCCCAATTTCGCTACTGTCCGCCCCGTGCCTGCCGCCCCGAAATCCCGCCGCGCCTCTCGCTGGCTGCTGCTCGCACTGCTCCTCGCGGTCGTCGCCGCCGTGGTCCTGTCGCCGAGCACGGCGCCATGGCTCGTCGAGCGGAAGCTGCGCGATGCGGCGGAGCGGCGGGGCCTTGTTCCCGGTTGGTCGCGCATTGAAGGCTCGATCTTCGACGTCATCACCATTCACGGCCTTCACCTCGTCGATGCCCGCCACACGGAGACCTCGACTGATCTCTGGATCGGGCGCGTGGAAATTACGCCGCGCATCTCGATTCCCTATTTCCGGCCGGCTGAGTCATTCGCCGCGCGGGTCGTCCTCGATGGCGTGCGCGGACGCTACGTCTCGCACGCCACCAGCGGCACGGTCGGGGAACCCCCCGCCCCCGGAGCACCGGTCCAGCCGGCGCCAGCGGCCGCTTGGCCGACCGTCACCATCAAACCGCCGCCCTTTCTCCGTTGGCTGCCTGAGGATTTCGCGCTCAGCCGGAGCAGCTTTCAGCTGGTGCGCGGCACCCTCTCGGTGCGATTCACGGATCTGCGCGTCAACGGGGACTTGGGGCGACCCGGTTTCGCGGCGGCGCGCGAGACGGATTTCACGGCGGGCAGTCGGCGCGTCACCCTCCCAGCGTGGAGAGGTGTGGCGACCTGGCGCCGCCCGAGTCTGGCCCTGGCTGGCGTCGAACTCGGCAACGGCGTGAGGCTGGTCAGCGCCTCGCTCGATCTCTCCCGCATTGCGGTCGGGCGCCTGGACGCCGACATCGCGGTGGAGGCCTTGAGCGGAAAGCTGCGCGGCCAGGTCGGTGCGGACTTCACGGCCGAGCGACCCGCGTTCGATGTCGTGGGAACTCTCGAGAATGTCGCCGTGGAGCCGGTGGCGAAGCTCCTCGGTGGCGGCGGCCCGTTCGCCGGCAGATTCGATCAGGGTCAGTTCAGCTTCCGCGGGGACCCGGGTGATCCCCTCGCCGCCTCTTCATCGCTCCGGCTGAACGCGCGGGAATTTCGCTGGAAGGAGCGCCGCTTCCAAAGCCTCGCGGCGGCGGCGACGCTGGTGAATCGCCGGGTGCAGGTCCAGCAATTTGATCTGCGGCAGGAAGCAAACGCCGTCTCGCTCACGGGAGAGACCACTCTTCCCGAGCGGGAAAACCCCCCGGTCGCCATCTTCGGGAGCGGCTGGATGATCCCGCTTTTGAACGGCTTTACCCTGACCGTGCAGGCGAAGCTGGAGGATCTCAAGGCGCTCGGGACGCTGCTCGACCCGGCCTTCAGTGACGTCACGGGGCGCGCCTCGGTGGAGGGTACGATCAAAGGCCGGCTGGGAGACTTCGACGGCTACCTGAACCTTGAAGGCGGCAATCTCGTCATCCGTACGCTCCCCCTCGATTTCCTCAAGGCCACGCTGGGTTTCAAAGGCGAGGAGATTGCGCTGACGGACCTGCAGTCTACCTCCGGGAAGAGCGATTACCTCACGGGCAGCGGCAGCTGGCAGCCGCTTTCGTCCGGCCGATACGCCGGCGAGTTGAAAGCCCAGATCGCTGACCTCGGGCGCTATGCCCCGACGTACGTCGGCGCGCTGGTACCCGGTCCGCTCGCGGGCGCGCTGAAGCTGGAGTGGAGCGGCGACGGCAACGCCAAGAGTCATAGCGGAGCGTTCAAGGCGGCGATCGAGCGGTTCTCCGCCCGACGGGCGAACGCGAAGGGCACCGTCGCGCGACCGGTCAATCTCACCGCGGAAGGTTCGTATTCGCCCCCCAGCCTCGCCTTCCGTCAGCTGCTCCTGCGCGACGGGAAACGCGATGCCTTCAAACTCGAGGGTTCGCTCCCCTGGCTGCAGGACCGGAGGGCCTGGAGCGAGGGCCGGCTGCTCGACCCGACCAGACCCATCTCCATCCGGATCGAAGGCAATGAGGCTCCCCTCGACCTCCTGCCCTTCTTCGTCCCGGCTCTCAAAAGCGCGGACGGGCGGGCCACCGGGAAGCTCGAAATCACCGGGAGCCGGGCAGCGCCCCGACTGGCCGGGAGCCTGCGGATCAAGGGAGGAGCCACCGAATGGAATGGGACCGCGCCCGCGCTGGTGGGGCTTGAAGGCGACCTGAAATTCACTGGCGGCATGTTTGCCGCCGACAACCTGCGGGTGAAGATCAAGGAGACGGATTTCACGGGTGGCGGATCGGTGAGCTGGGACAACGAGGCGAATGAAGCCCGCCTCGACCTCGGGCTGAAGGCTGAGGATTTCCCGTGGATCGCCACGAAGGACGTCAGCGTGGACGCCGCGCTTGACCTCCAGCTCACGGGAAGCGTGCCGGCGTTCGTCATCGGCGGAGAGGTGAAGCTGGCCGATGACGGCAGGGCGTTTCGCACGCTCGGAGTCGTGGAGGCTGCGGCGGAGGGAAGGATCGATCCGGTACGCGCCACGTCATTCGTTCCAACGGCATGGATCGGGCCCGCCTCCCCGCTGGGCGAACGCAGGCTGGACCTCCACCTCGCGACGCTCAAGCCGCTGCCCGTCGAAGCGCCCGGCGGCGGCCTGCTCGCCCTGGACCTGCATCTCAGCGGCTCCGCCCGCGCGCCGCAAGTGACGACCGGCGAGCTGCGCCTCTCGAAGGGCCGGGTCGCCGCCCCAGCTGAGACCAATGGCTCCTGGGAACTCGACACGGCCGTGTTCACCTTTGGATCCGGGCCGCTCGAAACCTCCGAACCGCTGGTGGCCCTGACCGCGCGAAAGCGTTCGGGGAAAAACCTGCTCGCGGCGCAGATTACGGGCTTCGCCGCGACCTTTTCGAGTGAGCCGCCGGGCCCTCTGTCGGAAGCGATTTCCCGGCTCTTCCTCCGCGGCACCGCGCTGAACGCGCCAGCGGAGCCGGCTCCCGAGGAACCGGTGCCTGGACTGCGAGTGGGATGGCGAAAGTAACGCGTCTCAGCGTGGCAGTGCGGCGCGGATCTCCGCGACAAGTGGATCGAGGGTGGCCGCGGAGAAATCGAATTTCAATCCGGCAGCCGCAAAGAGTTCCGGCAGCGGGCGGGAGCCGCCGAGCGAGAGACCGTTCAGATATCGATCGATCGCGGCCTTCGGCTCACGTCGCGCGTGCCCCCACATCTGCAAGGCACCGAGCTGGGCGATGCCATACTCCACGTAGTAAAAGGCATGCAGGAATAGATGGAGCTGCCGATGCCAGAGCTGGCCGCGGGCGTCCTCGGATCCGGCGTAGGATTCGCCTCCGCCGAATCGATCCATGAGCGCCTCCCACGCCGCGCGCCGCTCCGCGCGCGAATGACCGGGACGCGTGTAGAGCCAGTGCTGGAAGGCGTCAATCGTCGCCATCCACGGGAAGAACTTGATGATTTTTTGCAGGTGTTCGACCCGCGCCCGATCGGCCTCGGCGGGAGCGTAATACTCCTCCAGCAGCGGGGCGGCGATGAGTTCCATGCTCATCGAGGCGACTTCGCAGTACTCGATGGGGGAATCGCGATAATCCCCCAGCACCTGCTCGCGGGCGGCGACCGCGTGGAACGCGTGCCCCGCCTCGTGGAGCAGCGTGGTGACATCGTCCGCCACGCCGACCGCGTTCATGAAGATGAAGGGCAGCCGCGCCTCGCGGAGGGTCTCCTGGTATCCTCCCGGGGCTTTGCCAATCCGACTGTCGAGATCGAGGAGGCCGTTTTGAACGAGCAGCGCGAACGAAGCCGAAAGACGCGGATCGAGCCGCTCGAAGATCGCCTGGGACTTGCGCACGAGCTCGGCGGCATCCGCGAACGGCCGCAACGGCGCGTGGTTGTCGGGATCCACCGCGAGATCCCACGGACGGAGCGGCTCGACAGCGAGCTTCGCGGCGCGCGATCGGTTCATCTCGCGAAGGAGCGGGACACACGAGTGCGCGATCGCATCATGAAACCGCACGCAATCCTCCGGCGTGTAGTCGAATCTCTCCTTCGCCGCGAAGGCGTAGTCGCGGTAGTTCTCGAAACCGGCTTCGCGGGCGATTTCCCCGCGCAACGCGAGGAGGTGGTCAAAGATTTCCTCGATCGCCTCCCGATCCCGCAGCCGCCGCTCGGCACTGAGTTCCCAAGCGGTCTGGCGGCGGGTCCGATCCGTCTCCTGCAGCACCCGTCCGAGCTGGGGGAGGGTTTGCTCCTGGCCATCAAATGTCACCGTCATCGCCCCCGTCAGTTTCTGATACTGCTGGCAGAGCTGCGCCTCCTTCGTTTCGCGGGCAACGTTCGCCTCCCGATACAACGCCACGCGACTCCGCAGGCTCCGGCGGAAGACATCGTAATAGGAAGGCAGGCTCGCAAACGCGGGATGGGCGACCAACGCCTGCTGGAGCGCGAACGCGCGCGGCTTTAGCCACGGCTCGACATTTTCCACGATGTGCAGGAACGCCTGTTCCTTCGCCGGATCGTCCGTCTGGCACGTCATCGCGATATAAGCGCGCGCGCTCGTCTCCGAGATCGCCGCCGTGACCTCGCTGTAATCCTGCAGCCACCCTTCGAGCGCCGAGGGATCAGCCGCGGCCGCGAGGCGGGTGCCTAATGCTGCCATCACGGGCTCCAGCGCCTCCGGATTCGTCAGGTCGATTTCGGCGGGCAGGAACTGGCGCGGACGAAAGGCAGCGGGTGACATGAGGCGGATGTAGCGCGGGAATCGATGCGTGGCCACCGCGACCCGCCGGGAGCCGGGGCGCGAGCGTTAGCTTCGAGAGTGCACCCGGGCCGCCGCGGCTTCATCGAGGAGCGCGATCGCGCAGGCCGCGTCATCGGAACCAGCGAGCTGAAAGCTCACCCAGCCGGACCCAGGCATGACGTGGTGCGGCTGCGTCCGGCCGGAGGCGATCAGTTCCGCGGCGCGCTCCCGGGTGAGATGCACGTCGAGCAACCCGTTTCCGTGGAGATGCCCGATCTCGGCTCCATCCACGAGAAATCCGATCCCTCCGAGCCGATGCACCCCGAGCGTGGCTCCGGCAAGTCGGAGCGCGCCGGCTTCGACCGCTTCCATCGCGGCGAGACGCGGCCGGTGCGCAACCGCCGTCCAGGCGACCAGCAGAGCGTCAAACCAATGCGGCAACCCCGGAACCCGGGCGAGCCAGCGCAAGTGACGCACCACCCAGTGGAACATGCGTCAAGCCTCGGCCCGGCGGCGGACGTCGTCCATCACCCGCAGATGGACGGCCCGGAAAATGGATTGCGTCCACGCGTCGAAATACCAGAGCGGCCGCACGTGGAGCGTGTACCATGTCGTCCCGATCAGGGTCGTGGTGCCGTCGTGGTTGTCCCGCAAAAGGAACTGCCCCCGGTGCGGCGTGAGATGACCGATAAGCTCCGGATCGTTCGGCAATCCGATGATCTCGAACGTGAGTTTTTCGCGCGGGACCAATTCCGAGACCCGTTCTGTGAAGACCGCCCCAGCGCTGAAGATGCAGCGCCGGTCCGCCCCAACGAAGTCCCCCGCCGAGGTCGTCGCGACGGGATAAGGCAGACCGAGGCGAAAGAGCCAGAAATTTGCCGGGGCGGGAATCGTGGGGAAAGCCGTCACCTGCGACCAAACGCGTTCGGGCGGGGCATGAATGAGAATTTCGTCGACCACCGAGCCTTGCACCGGGGAGCGGGTGAGAGGCTCGCCCACCAAAGCCAGCGCCAGCAGTGGGAAGATCGCGAGCCGGAGTTTGGTGGGATCGTGCCGAAACCAAACCCGTCCCAGCGCTGCGCCGGTATAGAGCAGCCCGTACAGCAGCGGAGAAACGATAAGCAGACAGATCGCCCCTTCCCGCATGACGATCGCCGCGAGAACGAGCCCCGCGAGAGTGGCGTAGAGAACCTGGAGCGCGAGCTGCCCGATGGTCGGCTGGAGCGAGCGCCAGCAATACGCGGCGACGACCCCTCCCAGCAGCGGGGCGACGACGAAACTCGGATACGCGACGAAAGCGAGAGCAGCCCCCTTCCCGGCGGAGAACATGAGCAGCGCAGCCGCGCCGCAGAGTAGCCCCACGACCGCAAACATCGCGAGCATCCCCAGAAACCAGACCAACCCGCGTGGACGTGACGTTGACGACATGGGTCGGGTTCTATCCTGAACGGACGGCGCAAAGCAACATCTCTCGCAGGCGCGCTCGAGTCAGTCGCCCGTGAATCGGGGCTTGATCTCGCCGTCGCCGCGCTTTCCCATGCTCTATACCCATGTTCCCGTCCCTGCGAGCAGCCCTCACTCTCACCTTCGCGAGTCTCCTGAGCGGTGCCGGAGCGCCGGCTTCCGTCCGGGCTGACGAATGGATCACGCCCCCGGCCCAGTTTCTCGCGGCGAATTATCTTCGCTCGCCCAGCGCGCCGGTTCGCACTCACGACGTCATCCTCGAAGTGCCGCGAGGCGGCGGGGTCAAGGCAAAGCCGGTCCTCGTCCTCTCCTGCGGTGATGCCGCCCTGGATCAAGTGGCGGTGCGCTTCGTCACGACGGTGATGGAACGCAGCACCAAATTGAAGGCGCGCGGAGACGCCGCCGCGCTGCGCTTCCAGATCCGGCTCGCCCCCGCCAAGCTGGATCCGAAGGATTTGCCAATGCGTTTTCAACGCAGTGATAAGACGATCAAGGCCGGTCGCGCCTTCGATATGCCGCCGCCAACCCGCCTCGCCTTCGGCACCCTTTATGCCGACGGGATCAAGGATGGTTCCATCCGTCTGCGCTTCGCCAGCAATGGTGGAACGCCGGATGAGGCCGTCATGATAAAGTCCACGACGGCCACCAACGTCGATTCCGCGATCCTGATGTGGTCACTCGCGAACGCGCTCGGACGCCCAACTCCGGGCGGGAAGCCGATCGAAGTCACGATCCCGATGGGATTCAAGGATGGGGAGCGGGCCTCCGGTCCCGGCGAGGCGGTTCGACCGTCGAACTTCCCCACGAATCAGCGCACGTTCCCCTGATCGCGAAATCACTTGAGCGAGATCGTGAAGACGACGCGATAATGCTCGGCGTCTTCACTTTCGTCGGCGCGCAACACCGTCGACCGCAGGACTCGCTCCATCATCTCCCGCTCCAGGCGCAGGACGATCGGATAGCGGCCGGCCAGATCGGCGATGGGTGAACGGTGTTCGATCAGGCGCACGGGACCCGCGGCCTCGAGTTCGATCACCGGCGAGGCGGCGGCCGGAGCATCGAACGGCAGCAACATCGTGTCGGGCGAAGGCTCATCCGCTGCGGGCTCGGGCGGAGGCACCACTGGTTCGGGCGCGGGGGAGAGTCCTTCCAGACTGCTCATACAACCCTCCTCATCGCGAAGTTTGGCGAAGGCGCGGACGCGCTCGGCGTAGGAGACTGCGCCGGTTTCCGCGATCATTTCCGCATACACCTCCGAGCGCCGCTGGAACACGGCGAAGAGCAGTTTCTCCGGAGCCGAACCGCCGTAGACGCGCTGCACGGCATCGAGGAGTTCCAGGGTGAGATTGTTGGCCGCCGTCGGGAAGAGGGAATGCGCCTTCGGAGTCAGCCGGTAGACGAGCTCCGGCCGGCCGATCCGGCCTTCTCCGCGAGGCTGGCGGCGCACCTCGAGAAACCCCTGCCGCTCGAGTTCGAGGCAGTACTGCTTCACGCCCATGTAGGACATGCTCATCCGCTGGGCGAGAGCGCGCACGGCGAGGCCGCCGGTGCGCTTGAGCATCGCCAGGACATCCATTCGCTGGCCGCGGGAGAGCGGCGGGGCAGGCTTGGGGGATTCTTCGGACACGCCGCGCCATGAGTGCCCGCGCGCGGGGGAAAGGTCAATGGCGCTCCGCTCAATCAGGATGACGGCGCGGGCGTTCGATGATCTTGTCCCGGCCTAATGATGCGACGATCCCTTCTCTCTGCCGGAGCCGTTCTGCTGGCTCCCTTCCTTTTCGCCGGGGAGCCTGCGGTCGCCCCAGTCGCGACCCAGCCGCCCGAACCACCCCGCGCCGTCCTCGGCGTCACGGGCACCTACCTGTTCGACACCGATTTCGATCGTTCCATCGCGAGCGTTCGCGTCGCGCGGGTGGGGTTCGACGCCGGCTTCCGTTTTGATCTCTCCGGCCCTTGGAAGCTGCAACTCGACTTCTACGGCGATTACTCCAGCTATCGCGTCTCCAACTTCCAAGCGCTCGTCCCCGGAGTGACGCGCTCGCCCATTTCCGACGGGATTTTGCTCCACATCCAGCCGCTCCTCGGCTACGAAATCCGCCCGGGCTGGCGCCTGCTGGCGGGACCGACCGTCGAGATCGCCGGCGACGAGCGGGCGAGCGTGGGCGATGCGATCCGCTATGGCGGCGTTTTCGCCGTGGAGCACGCGTTCGCCAAATTCGGCGAGCTGACCCTTGGAATCAGCATCCTGACGCGCCAGGAGCGGTCCACGCAGATTCTGCCCTACTTCCGCTTCCGACCCTATTTCAGACTCTTTCCGAACGTGGAGTTCGAATCCCGCCCGCGCGGCCTGACGATCTACTATCACCTCACGCCGCAGTTCGCCGTCTTCGCACAGGGGGAGTACGATTCCCGCGAATATCGCCTCAAGCGCGGAGCGTCCATCTCGAGCGGGATCTGGCGCGAGAGTGCGATCCCGCTAAGCGCGGGAGTCTCGTTCCGCCCGAGCCGAAATGTGAGCATCAACGCCTACGCGGGCATCAGCGTCTTTCGGACGGTGCGGCTCGACGACCGCGTCGGCCACACCCTCTTCGATCGTGATGTCGCGCCCACCCCCTTCATCGGGATCAGCACGCAGCTAAAGTTCTGACGCACGCCCCGGAGTGGACGAGGAACCGATCATCGACCTACACAGCGACTCGTTCTTCATGGGCGAGGCGCTTCGGCAGGCGATGCGCGCCGGAGCCGCGGGTGAGGTTCCGTGCGGCGCGGTCATCGTCCGGGAAGGCCGGGTCATCGCGCGCGCCGCGAATCAGGTCGAGACCCTCAAGGACGCGACCGCTCACGCCGAGATGCTCGCGATCACTCAGGCGGAGTCCGTCGTGGGCGACTGGCGCCTGACTGATTGCGAACTCTACGTCACCAAGGAGCCGTGCCCCATGTGCGCTGGCGCGATCGTCCACGTCCGGCTAAAGCGGGTCGTCTTCGGTTGCCCGGATCCCAAGGGCGGGGCCGCGGGCGGTTTCATCAATCTGCTCGATCAGCCGACGCTCAACCACCGCTGCGAAGTCACGGCTGGGGTGCGGCGCGAGGAATGCGCCGATCTGCTGCGGACGTTTTTCCGCGATCGGAGGGGTAGTCCACCGGCGTCCGCGGATTATTAACTCCGCGCCGCCGCCTGCACGGCCGCGAGGACGGGACCAGGCTCAGCCAGCGCCTCCGACTCCTCCGCGGAGGCTGCCACTGCATCCACATACAGGTGGGTCAGGAGCTCGAGTCGGCCATCCTCGTGCTCGACGATCGCGGAGCAGCTCTCCACGAAGTCGCCCGTGTTGTAATACATCGTCGCACCGATCTCGTGCACGGCGGGTGAATGGATGTGGCCGCAGAGCACGCCATCCACGTGATAATCCTGCGCGTAGCGGACGATCGCCTTCTCGAACGACCCGATAAAGTTCACCGCGTTTTTCACGCTTTTCTTCACGTAGGCGCTCAACGACCAGTAACCGAGGCCGAAGCGCCGTCGGCACCAGTTCACCAAGGGATTCAGCCTGAGCAGAAACGTGTACCCGACGTCGCCCACGAACGCGAGCCAGCGGTGATTCTGGACCACGGTATCGGTCTCGTGACCGTGCATCACGAAGATCCGCCGGCCGTCGGCGGTCGTATGCACCGCGTTCTTCACGATGCTGATATTGCCGTATCCGCCGAGGAAGTCGGCCACGAGTTCATCATGATTTCCGGGGATGTAGACGAGCTTCGTCTCTTTCCGACCCTTCCGGAGGATTTTCTGAATCACGTCGTTGTGAAGCTGCGGCCAGTAGATGCCGCGACGCAGCGCCCAGATGTCGATGAGATCCCCGACGAGGTAGAGGGTCTCGAATTCGTGTTCGCGCAGAAAACTCAGCACGGCGGCGGCGTTGCAGCCTCGGGTCCCCAGGTGCAGATCGGAAATAAAGCCAGTGCGGTAATTAGCCACGCGCGCAGGGTAACCGGAGCCGGTCGGAGGAAAACGCCGAAACGGAAAAACTTCTGTAAGAATTGAAATCCGTGGGAGCGGTCTGTCCACGCGGCCTAGGCGGCCTTCCGGGTCGGATACTCTCCGCTGCCGTAGTCGTCGAAGAGCGCGTCCGCGATCTCCACCAGCCGGACCTGGGCTTGATCGAGGTATTGATGCAAACCCGACCCGAAAATATCCGTGATGGAAGTGTAGTTCAATTCGGCCCGGAGCTTGCCGCTCAGCCTTTCCGATTCGTTGGTGTAGCGGTTTTCATCCGCACCGGTGATCCGATGCACTGCGTTGTCCAGCCGCTGCACGCAGAAGCGGATCGACCGCGGGAAGCGGTCCTGAAGGATGAGAAACTCGGCGACCTTCCATGGCGCCACCTCGCCCACGTAAAGCTTCAGGTACGCCTCCATCGCGCTGCACGAGCGCAACACCGCCATCCACTGGATCGTATCGATCGTGCCACCAACCCGTTCTCCGCTCGGGAGCAGGATGTGATACTTCACGTCGAGAATGCGCGACGTGCGGTCCGCCCTCTCGATCATCTTTCCGCATTGGATGAAATCCCAGCCCTCACCGTGGGTCATCGTCGCATCCGTCACGCCGATGAAGAGATGGGAACTCTCGATCACCCGTCGGAAAAACTGGTGGGTGCTGCCGACGCACATGCCCCGGGCGTCCTCCGAGGAGAGGAAGAGATACAGCTGATTGAGTTGCTCCCACATCTCGGAGGAAATCTGCTCGCGCACGCTGCGGGCATTTTCCCGCGCCCGCGCGATGCACGAGCGGATGGAATTCGGATTCTTCGGCTCGAACGCGACGAAATCCGTCACGGTCTCGGCATTCGCTTCCTCATGCAGCGAATGAAAGACGTCCTGCTCGGCGAGGGAGAGAATCACCGACGCCCACTCCCGGCCCTGCGATCCGGCGATCGGATCGAAATCAAGCATCAGCTGGAGGTTCACGTCGAGGATCCGCGCGTTGTTCTCCGCGCGCTCGATGTAGCGACTCATCCAGAAAAGCGAATCAGCGACGCGGCACAGCATATCCCTCGCCGAGCGTGGCGGGCGGCAGGCGACAGGACAAGCGGAACTTCATCGAACCATCCGCGAGTGCGGAGAAAAAACCAAAAAGGTCGGGATCGGGTGAAAGCGACCGCCTTGCGGACCGCCGATGTCGCTTCGCTGTCACCTTCTCCTTTTCAGTGGCCGGGCCGCGTCGGCTGCGCGAAGGATCGCGTCTGATGCACGACCGGCTCCGCGAAATCCTCGACTCGAAGCGCCTCGAGATCGCCGCCCTCCAGCCCCGGCGTGAGGAACTCCGTCGCGCCGCCCTGTTGCGCGACGACTTCCGCGGGTTCGCCGCCGCGCTGGCCCCGCGAGAGGACGGTTCGCTCGGTCTCATCGCGGAAATCAAGAAGGCGTCGCCGTCGGTCGGAGTGATCACGGAGGATTTCTCGCCCGCGGAGATCGCCCGTCGCTATGAAGTCGCAGGCGCGGATTGCCTCTCCGTTCTCACCGACGAGCCGTTCTTCCAGGGCCATCTCAACTATCTCCGCGAGGTCCGGGAGGCCTGCGATCTGCCGCTCCTCCGGAAGGATTTCATTCTCGACGAAGTTCAGATTTTCGAGGCCGTCTGCGCTGGCGCCGATGCGATCCTCCTCATCGTGGCGGCGTTGCCCTCCGGCGAGCTACCCCGGCTCATGCGGGTGGCCCGCGATTTCCAACTCGACGTCCTCGTGGAGGTCCACACGCTCCCGGAGATGGAGCGCGCGCTCGACGCCGGGGCGGAACTCATCGGGATCAATAACCGTGATCTCACCACCTTTCACGTGGACCTCGACGTGACCGGCCGCCTCGCCGAGGAGGCGACGCCGGAGATCATCCTCGTGAGTGAGAGCGGACTGAAGACGGGCGACGACGCCCGCCGCGTCGCCGAGGCCGGCGCCGACGCGATCCTCGTCGGCGAGACGCTCATGCGCTGCCCGCCCTCGGAACTCGCCGCGAAAGCGCGGGAGTTGACGCTGCGGGCGGAGTGAGTGGCCCCGCTACCGCTGCAGCACCATCGTCTCGCGGCCGATGGCCATGCTCGAAATTGGGGAGAGATTGGATTTTTCCTCCCGCATGGTTTCGACGACCCACTGATCAAACATCTGACGGATAGCCTCCATCCGCTCGGGAGTCGCGATGGGCGATTCCACCCGCTCGAGTTCGCACATCCAGCGTCCGTCGGAGGCCGAGGCCTTCACCCACGCGGTGGCGTTGAGGTAGCGTCCGGTCCCCGCGCTGCCCAGCCAGGCCGGAAGCGGCGAGAAGATGGAGACGACGATGCGACCGTCCACGATCCGAATGCCGTACGCCCCTCGGAGACGCGCGAACGCAGGGAGCGTGGACGAGAAGAGTTCCACGTCCTCGCTCCGCAGTTCCAGGCGCGAACCCGGGCCGTTGGGAGCGGCGAAAGCGAAGCTCTTCCATTGTTCCTGCAGGGTCGCGAAATTCGGGTAGTAACCTCCGCGGGACGCCGGTGGCCGCTTCGGTGCAGAATCCGTCCAGCGGGCCAGGTCCAGCTCGAGCCGGCGGATTTGGACCAGGTGAACGAGGCCGGCGCACGCGACCAGCGGCGCGAGAAAGACCAGCGCCCGCACCATTCCCTGCCGGGCGAAGAATTCGGCCGCGCCCTTCGACTCCGGCGTCTTCGCGGCGCGGACAGACCGGACTTCGGTCTGCACGACGAGGTCGTGCAGCGCGCGGCGATCGATCCGGAAAACCGCGAAGAGCGGCCCTCCGGGAACAAGCCCGAAGACGGTGCGAAGAAACGCCCGAACGGGGGACGGGTTCCGACCCCTCGCATCTTCGACGTGCAGGCCGAGGAGCCACTTTCCCGGCGAGGCGCCAAACAGGGTGAGAAAGAGCGTATTCCAGAGAACCCCGCCGGCGAACTCGAGCGTGAAAACGAGCGGAGAAAGAAAGAAGGTCAGCTCCCAGAGCCCCGCGAGACCGCCTGCCACCTCGGCGGCGCGAACGACCGTGTAGTAGCATAGGACGTCGGCCGTCCACGCCAAGAATCGTCGGACGAGCCCGACCCTGGCGGGTTCGGACGGCGGGGCGGATCGGCCCGGCTGGAGACCAGCGAAAAACGAAGGCCCACACGCGGCGCAGATCCATTTCCCGTTGAAGTGAACGAGATCGGTCTTCGGAAATTCCTTCCGGCACCCCGGGCAGGTCCGGCGCTCGACCGCGATTTCAGCCTGCTCCTTCCGCACGCTCTGAAGCCTGGCGCGGGCCTCGTCATACGGAAACCAGCCGCTCAAGCCCTTGCACCAAACCTGCGTAGACGGTGTGATCCGCTGGTCCTGCACAAAGGTGCGGATCTCGGCATCCGAGTGAGGCCCACGCTCGACGGAACGCTCGTCGAGGTAAAACCACGCCACGTCTGCCGCCGCGGGATCAGCGGGCACCATTTGCTCTTCGTATGCCTCGATGAGGCCCTTCTCCTCGAGCACGCTGAGCATCGCGAGCGCCTGCGTCCGGCTGACCTTCAGGCTGCGGGAGAGTTGCGCGGCATTCGTCCAGCGCGCGAGGACGGAGCGTCCGTCCCGAAGCGTCACGGCGACCTCGGGAACGAAGCGCGCGCTTTCCGCCGCGACCGAACCGAGCAAGCGGAAGGAGCGCTCGGGCGACGCGAACCGGGCGCTTCGCTCCTGCGCTTCCCGAGTCGCGGCCAGCACCTCCCTGACCAGAGCGACGAGCGCGAACTTTTCGCCGGAGCCGAACAACGCAGCCACCGTCGGCGCGAAGGTGAATGCGCCCCCCTCCGAGGTCTGCACCATGGTCAGCTTCTCCACGAGATCGTTCCGACGCGCGAGCGCGGTGTCCCCCAACCGGGCGCGGGCGACCGTCCCTCGCTGCAGTTCCAGTTTCAGCGCGGGCTGGCCGCCGAGTTCCTCGAAGATGAGCTCCCCGGAAAGCTCAACGCCGCCGGGGCGATCGCGGTCACATCCCTCTGGCAGCGCTTGATGGCATCGCGCAGCGCGCCTGGATTCGGGAAACGCGCCGCCGGATCCCGCTCCAGCATCCGCCAAAGCAATCGCACGATCGGCGCCGGAGCTTCGCGCAGGCGCCCGGGAGAAGGACCCGCCAAAGCGCCGCCCTCGATCGAAGTTGGGCCCGAGGGAAGCTCTCCCGTCACCAGATACCAAAGCGTCACTCCGAGCGCATACCCGTCCGGTCGCGGATCGTCCGGTGACGCCGCACTCGCCTCCGGACTGGTGAAAGAGGACGCGGTCGGATCCAGCGCGGCGAGCTGCGCGAGACCGAAACCGATGAGCTTGACCACGTGTCCATGGGGACCGGCTGCGACCATGAGGTTCGCCGGTCGGACCCGTCGGTGAACGAGGCCGCCAGCCAGCGCAGCGTCAAGCGCTTCGGCCGCCACGCGCACGATCTCGAGGGCATCCGTGGGTGCAACCGGTCCGCCGCGCTCGACGATCGTCTGCAGTGACTCGCCCTCGACGAGCTCGCTCGCGATGAAATAATGGGTTTCCGCCTCTTCGCCTTGGCGGAAGACGGCTCCGATGTGCGGGTGGTGCAGAAGGGTCGCGGCGCGGACGTCCCGCAGAAATCGCAACCGGCGCGCTTCGTCGCCGACCAACGCGACCGGAATCACTTTCAGCGCGACGGGAACCTGCAGATCCGCATCGAACGCGCGGTACGTGACCCCGCTAGCGCTCCGGCCCAGCTCCGAAGGACTTCCATCAGACTGGGTCGCGACCTCGTAGTGTTGGTACCGGATGGGCATGAAGAGGAGCGCGGCAGCCACGCGTGAGTTGGCCTGCGACCCGCCTCTTGTCCCTTGCCGTCCGCACCTTGGCAATCGCCAAAGCACGCGTCCGCAGGGTTTTCGCGACGCTTGGCTGCCGACTACTGCTTCTTGATCTCCGCGCGAAACATCTCCGACTCCTCGTCGAGGAGCTTCGTTTCAAGCGCGCCCTCGAGGAGCGGTTTCGCCTCCGCCGCGCGTCCCGAGGCTGCCAGGATGAGGCCGTAGTATCCCGCGCAATAGGGCTTCGCGAGGACCTCGGCGCGCCGGGTCTCGATCAAACTCAACGCCTCCGCCGTCTCGCCGCGGACGTGAAGCGAAAAGGCGTAGACGATGAGGTTGTCCGTGCTCGCCGGATCCTGCGCGTACACCTCCTTCGCGAGTTCGTAGGCCCGGGGAAGCTGAAGCCGCGCCACAAGATAGAGCGTCGCGAGGTTGCGTCGCGCCGGGATATCATCAGGCCGCAATTCCACGATTTTCTCGAACACCCGCCGCAAGCCCTTCGCATCCACGCGGTCGCGGTAGTGGGCGTAGAGCCCCGGCAGCAGGTCCTTTGAAACGGGCGGGTCGACCCGCATCAGCGCCCAGTCCACCTCCGCGCGCTCGTCCTGCCAGGCCCAGGCATTGCTGATCACCCGCAACTGTCGCAGGGCGGGAAGGCTGTCGCCCGCCATGCGAATCGCTCCCGCCCAACGCGTCCGGGCCACGTCGAGCTGCCCCAATTCCCGCGCGGCCCGCGCGGAAAATGCCGCGCGCTGCAAATCCGCCTCGCCCCAGGAATCGCCGCCGGTCGTCAGCGCGTCCAGCCGCGCCCACTGCTTTTGCAAAATGCTCGAGTCCGCCCGCACGATCCGAAAAACCGGACTGTCGCGGACCTCGGGGACGAGCGAGTCCAGCCAGCGGTCCAGTTCGACCGCCCGATTCTGCGACAACATCCAGCGACAGACCTCGAACGCTCCGGTGGGATCACGGGCCACGCGGTCCTGCAGCCGGGCGAGACTCGGCTCGACCAGGCTGGGGGCCGCGGCGAGCAGCACTGTGAGTTCCAGCACGCTGTCGCGCACGGTCGCGTTGCGGTCTGCCATCAGCCGCCGGGCGCTCTGCATCGCCGCATCCTTTTCGCCCGCCTGAAGCTGGGTGACGGTCAGCAGACGCAAGGCATCCGCGGCCACTTCGGGACGCGCCGCCAGAGTTTCGATGCCCTGGCGAAGTTCCGCCTGGCGCTCCTTGTCCCGCGTGCCCTGATATTCGATTCCGAGCAGACGCAATTTCGCGGACGCATCGTCCGGGGCCAGTTTCAGAATCGCCCGCAGGAGGGGTTCCAGCCGCTCGTTCGGGCGGTTCAACGCCAGATCCGTTTCCACGCGGAGTCGGAGGTACGCGATGCCTTGCCGCTCTTTTTCGGGGACGAGTTCGAGCTCGTTCGAGGCCAAGCCCGGCTGACGCAGGCGGAGAGCGGTTTCGGCGGCATCGAGGCGTCTCGCCGGATCCTCGGGGAGGATGAGTTCGGCGATCCGCTTCCGCTGCCCGAACTCCTGGGGCGAATCCTGCTTCCGGAGGACGTCGGCGAGGAGGAGGTTTCCTTCGACGTCGTTGGGACGGTACTTGAGGAGCCCGTCGACCAGAGCGGCCCGGGCTTTCGTCCAATCCTCCTTCGCCACGGCCGAGCGCGCGGACGAGCGGAAACTGGCGTTCCGGATCTTCGAGGCCGCACTCCGGCCGCCAAAATAGAGCGCTACTCCGCCCGCCGCGAAGAGCACGAGGGCGAGCAAGACCATGAGCCGGCCCACCGTTGCCGGATGAAAGCCACGCTGGAGCATTCTCAGGCGCAGCGCATCTGCTCCAGTGCGCCACGTCCGGACGGGCCAGCCGAAGGGGCTGGCGAGAAGCCAGGCGCCGAATCGCTCAAAAAATTTGCGACCCGTCCGACGGGTCTTCTGAAAGGTCAGATCCGGCGCGTCCACGTGCGCGACGGAGATCGCCCCTTCGCGCATCCGCCGGAGCATTTTCCGGAAGCGGCCACTCGACCGTCCCAACTCCGGAGCCCGCAGATCGAAACTCACCAGACGCGTCCAGCGGTCACGAAGCAGAAAGCGGATGCGGCGCCAGTTCATGACCCACGGATGGCGGACGAACGCTCTTTCAGCAACTCGCTTCGAGCGGACCGCTGGTGGTCACTTCTCGATGAGAACCACGACGCTCCGCGGCGCCATTTCATACCCCATCGTGCGCAGCGACACCTCTTCGCCCGGAACGAGAAAGTTGTCCTCCCCCTCGAACGAAGCCCGGGTGTCCATGACGCGGTGCCAGCTCCGGCCCGCGGTGTTCGGCGGGAGCGTGACGGCCAGCATCTGCGCCCCCCAGTGGTACGCGACATAGATCGGCTGCGCGTTCGCACTGCCCGGAGCGAGCTGCCACGCGAGGAAGTTGGCCGTGGCGTCATCGAAATATGCCGGGTCGGCCTCGCGTCCCGTCGGGCGCAGCCAGGTCACCTCGTTCGCCCCCGCGGCGGAGTCGCCCACCGGTTTCCTCCACCCCGCGGGGCGCAGCTCCGCGTGGGCCCGGCGGAACGCGAAGAGCTTCCGCGCGAAATTCGCGAAGGCCGGAAACCGCTGGGGCAGCGCCCAGTCGAGCCAATTCACCTCGCTGTCGAGGTTATACGCGTTGTTGTTGCCGAACTGGGTGCGCAGCATCTCATCTCCGCCGTTGAGCATGGGAACCCCGGCGGAAAGCAGGAGCAACGCGAGCCCGTTCCGCGCCGCCTGCCGCTGCAGAATCGGATCGCCGCCCTGATTCCACGACAGATTCGAATCGGAACCGCCGTCGGAAGGACCCGAGGGCCAGCGCTGGCGGTTCTGCTTTTCGTTGTAGCGATAGAGGTCGGCGAGCGTGAAGCCATCGTGACACACGATAAAGTTCACGGACGCCGCCGGCGATCGGCCCACGGAATCAAACTTGTCGGGAGAGCCGCTGACGCGGCGGGCGATTTCTCCCGGCGGCACCCGTTCGACCCCCAACTTGTTCTGTGTCCGCCGGATCGCGTCCCGAAATTTGTCGTTCCATTCCGCCCAGCCCGCGGGAAAAGCGCCGACTTGATACGTCCCATTCCCCAGCGCCCACGGTTCCGCGATGAGGTCCACCCCGTCCCCGCCCGCCGCGGGTCGCAGCGGGAGGTCCCGGACGAGCCGATTCAAGGCGTTCGCCGGATCGGTCGCGTCGAAGCTAAATCCCGCCCGGTCCAGCTTGTTCCCGAGCACGGGCGCGAGGTCGAAGCGGAAGCCGTCCACTCCCAGCCCGTCCTTCCAGTAACGCAACGAGTCCACGATGAGGTCGCGCACCACCGGGTGGGCGGCGTTGAAATTCGGGCCCACGCCGTTGTTGTCCTGGTAGAATCTCGGGTTGGCCGCGAGCTCGTAGTAGGCGCCATTGTCGAGCCCGCGGAACGATTGGATCAACGCGGTGCGGCCATCGCCCGAGACGCCTCCCTCGCCCGTGTGATTGTAGACGACATCGACGAACACCTTGATGCCGCGCTCGTGAAACGCGCGGACCATCGCTTGGACTTCGCGGGTCGGCCCGCCGGGCGACTGGTCGAGGGCGTAGCGCCGGTCCGGCGCGAAGAAAGCCGTCGTGCTGTAGCCCCAGTAGTTCGCCCCGTTTGTGCTGTTCGCGATCAGATCGTTCTGGTCGTTCTGGAACTCCTGCAGCGGCAGGAACTCGATCGCGGTCACGCCGAGACCCTGCAAATAGGCCGCCTTCCGCGCGGCGCCGGCATACGTCCCGCGCTCGCGTTCCGGCACGCCCGGATCGCTCCGGGTCAGGCCGCGGAGATGCACTTCGTAGACGATGTCATCCTTGAAAGCGCGCGTCGGGCGCGTCGCATCCGCCGACACCTTCGCGGGCGGAAGCACTGAGCCTTCTCAGGAGGGTTGAGGATGCCCGGGAATGGCGGGAGATGCTGAGGGGCTGAGACTTACGCCGGTTTGAAGGTTTGAGGGTGCCGAAACGGGGTCTACAGAGTAGGCATGGGGTGGCACAAGCAGTTTCGCAGAGGTTTGAGGGTGGTTAATGCGTTAACCGCAGGCAATGACAGGCCGGACGGACGCTCTGTGAATTTCGACCGCGGCAGGCGGGCGAATCGACCTGGGACGGCCGACAGATCTGGCGCAGACTCGGCTGACAGTCCGTTGTCTACTTATGGAACGCGTAAAGTCGGATTAAGCCGTCAATACGTGATCGTTTTGTGCTTCTTGCCGGGAGTCGTGATTTCTGACTCGTCCATCCGGCCTTCGTTCTTCCGGTAGAGACAGACGTAGCCCGCATCGAGGGCTTTTTCCTCGCGCGGTTTAAGGGTGCGTTTGCCCAAGACCTCGTTGCGGAGCCGAGCGGCTTCGCTGCTCGAGTAAACCTGGATCATGGCGACCCGGAAGCTTCGGAGATCCTCCCTGAGAAAGGCAGCGAAGGCCGTCAGCTTCTCCTCCGTGGCCATTTTCGGGTCGATCAATAGGAGGCGTCGGGCGATATCGCCGCTGTCGTTGTTCCGGTAGACTGTGAACGGGATCGGAGAAGTGACTTTCGGCGCGGTAGCGACGCTCGGCGCGGTGGCGACGCTCGGCGAGGTGGCGACGCTCGGCGAGGCGACCAAGCTGCCTTGTACGACTGCCGGAGCGGCCGCTTCAGAGGGCCGATTCGCGCGGTTTACAGCCGAAGCGATCACGATCACGAGGAATAAAATCGCCGCAAGCGTCCAAGCCATGGCTCTGTGCGTGGGGTCGAGCCCGGTAGGAGCTTGGACGGGCGCCTCCGTTGGGATAGGGGGCGGTGCCTCAGGGCTTAGCCGCTGCAATGCGGCGAGCTGCTGGCGGAGGAGGTCGTTTTGCCGTCCGATACCCTCGGCGATCTCTCGTGCTTCCCGTTCCCGAGTCTTATTCGGGAGCAATAGCAGCACGATGACCCCCAGCCAGCCGAAGAAAAACGCCAGGGCAAAACCAGCGCTCGGATAGCCGCGGCGCGGCCCCTGCATCCCCCCGACAATCATGGCGCCGATCCATGAGATGAGGCCGAATGGGCCAAGAATCAGGAAGTCGAACATGGCGGCCGAGGGTTTAAGGCTTCGGCCGAACCGCACTTCCGCCGATGCCAACGTCTTGGCGCGAGTCGTTACTCGTCCAATTGACGATCCGTCCGTCCTTACCGACAAGGATCGTGAGGGTCTGCTGCCGAACGTCCGTGCCGCCGGCGAATGCCCCCACGATCGGGATGAAACTCTCGGGCTTCGCCGAGGCGGTGGTGTGGATCCACATCATCATCACGTTCCCCTCGCTGTTCAGGGTCTTGTGACTCGGCGGACCGAAGATCCGGATCGCGTCCGCCTCGGTGGACTTCCCCTTCACGAGCTGGCTCGTCGCGGAGACATCGATTGGCGTTCCGACGGAAGCGCATCCGGCGAGGAGGACGGCGAAGAGCAATGTGGTAATCAGTTTCATGCGATCAGGTGCGGACGGTTGAAGGTGGGAGCTACGGCCGAGGCGAGGACCGGACCTGCCTTACTTCCTGCGGCTGAACGGGAGGCTGTTCTGGCTCGGAAGGCTCGGAATCGTCAGGATACTCGATGGATAAAGGGTGTTTCCGATCGTGCGCATCCAGCATGCTCGCTTGCTCTTCAGCGAGGAATTCGCGCTTAAGCCGCTCACCTTCAGTCTCCTGCGCTGGCTGATCATTAAGGGACGGCGACGGCACGTCCGAGTATGACACACTCCGAGGCTCCGGAGGTGCAACAGGCGGACTTGCCGGCCCAGCCTCCGCCGGATGAACACCCACGCCCTTCCGAGACCGCCCATCGGACTTCCCCAAAAGCTCCGCCCAATTCGGGGGGAGAGTCACCGTCCCGTCACTCTTAACGACCTGATCGACAAACGTCTTCGCAAGGAGACGGATAATGGCGCTCTTCGTCGTGCCTTGAAGCACCGCAGCTGCTTCCAAGCGCCGCTCGACGTCCGGGTCGAGACGGATCGGCAATTGAGATCCCAGCGCCATAGACCGCCACCTTGCTGGAAATTGTGTAGCAACGCAACCGAATCCCCGCTTGACGCGTGTGTGTAGCAACGCTACACACTTTTCCACACGCCCCTGCGTAATGAAAAAACTACGACTCAAAGAAACGCTCCCCGTCCGTCTTTCGACCGACGTGGACAGCCGGCTAAAGCGCATCGCGATGGCTGTCGGCATCAGCAAATCCGACGCGCTGCGCATGGCGATCAGCCATGGGCTTCCGGAACTCGAAGCAGGCCGAATCCGGGTCCTTCCGCTGGCCGTATGAACTGGTCGCCCGCGAAAAAGGCGCTCGACGCCTTCACCGAATCGGCTCGCAATGGGGCCGTCCACGCCGTTCGCTGCGGCCTCGAACTCGTCCGATTGCGCCACGAATTGGGCGTTTTGCCGGGGCGCCGCACCGACCTAACCTCTCCGCACGCTGCGGAGAGGTTGAATTGGGCGGACATGGTCTCGCGGGAACTCGGAATCAGTGACGACACCGCTCAGCGGTGGATGAGGGCAGCTCGTGGCTACCTGCTCGGCGTCTGCGGCCGGAAGGACGACCGCTGGTGGCTGGAGGGGAAGGCAGGGCAGAAGTCGCTCTTCGCGCAGCTTGAGCTTCTCGCATCCAAGGCGACGCTCCGGGATCTGGCCACGGAGTGGACCCGGTTGATGCTCGCGGCCTCCACGCCGGACCCGATCGGCAACGGCGGCGGGCTGCTGCCGGTGCCAGCTGTCACGCCGGCGCAGGAGCTGGCCGCTCTGAGGGAGCAGGGAGCGCGCTTGGCGAAGGAAGTGATGTCCTCCCTGCGCCTCGGCGATCTCACACCGACCTGGGGCGACGCACCGCTCTTCGCTTTGCTCCCGAAGGACGATGTGCGGGCCGAACTGCGCACGCTCAGCCAAGCGGCAGAGCTGCGGCGGCTGTGGCTGGAGCGGGGAGACGGAGCGATGCTCGCCCGCCGGCAGGAGCTGCTTGAGGAGGCGCAGTCGGTGACCGCAGAGCTGACTCAGCTCGCGATCGCCCAGGAGGAAGCGGAACGGCGCCGCAAGAAGGCATTCCGCGCGGCGGCGAAGCAGGCGGCGACACCCAAGGAGGAAGCGAAGTGACGGCTCCGCGGCTCACTCTGGCAGAGGCCCGGCGCCGGATCGAGGACGCTTTGGCGGCCGCGTTGCAGCTCCACCGGCTTGTCCGGATTTCGGCTTCCGACCGGAAGGTTGAGCGGAGGCTTTTTGCGCTGATTGATGCGACCGCATATTTCGCAAAATTGCTAAGTCCTGCTCTCTCTGAGCGGCGCGAAAGGATTGAAGGTCGGCATCAAGCACCTCGACGTGCCTTTCCAGCCCCGCAATCCGGGCCAAAAGCGGCCCGAGCGCCTCGAAGCGCCAATCCTCCATCTGGCGCATGCGCGTCCGGAGGTCATCGACATCTTTCTCCAGCCGATCGATCCGGCGGGAAAGGTAAGAAGCGCTCGGCTCTGCCACAGAAGGAGGCTGCCAAGTGACGGCCGACCTTGCAATCGCCGAGACGGCCCCGGCAGTCGATGCCCCGCAGGCGGTCGATTGGGACACGCTCCTCCATGGCGCGCGACCCTCGGCGCTGGCGCTGGCTCGGCTGGCGCCGGAGCAGCAGGCGAGAGTCAACCAGCGGCTGGCCGCGCTCGATCGGATCGCTGAGCTGCGCGCGCATCTCACCCAGGGGCGGGCGATCGAGCTGACTGCGCCGGCGCTGGGGCTCTCGCGTAAACGCTGGGAAGGGGTCGTCCTCGAGGTCAAGCGTGTCGGGTGGCGAGCGCTCCTCGATCGGCGCGAGATCAGCGCGCTCTGGAGCGTGAAGCCGCAGTCCGTCGATCGAGGCGTGGTCGACAGCTTCTCCCGCTTGATGCTCCAGCGTCAGCGCCCGCTCTCGGGCCGGGCCGCCTTCTTTGCCCTGCGCGAGCAACTCCCGCAGCTCCCCCGCGGCTGCTCTTACGCGAACTTGATGCGACTCGCGCCGGACAAGCTCACGAGGCTGGCGGTGAAGCAGGGGCGGACGGCCGCGGCGGCGGAGCGGGCACCCGTGCGGCTCACTCGCGCCGAGGGCCGCTGCATGGGTCGGGTCTACCTGGACGACGTCTGGCTGGACCAGATCGGGCTCTACGCGTCACTGGGGAAGACACCGCAGATTGTGCGCGGCGTCGGCGCCGGGAGCTACGACTACTACAGCGGAAAGCTATTTTCGAGCTTCTTTAAACCGCGCTTCCGGCGGCCGGATGGGACCTCGGAAAACGTCAGCGAGTGGGAGGTCACCTGCCTGACGGAGTTGAACCTACGCACGATTGGGTACTCGCCGGACGGGACGGTGTATGTCGTCGAAAATCAAACGGCCACTCTGCGCCGCCCGGTCGAGGAAGCGATCCGCGCGGCGACGGATGGACTGGTCACCGTCGAGCGCGGCGGGATCCAGCGGCACAAAGCCACGCAGGCGCAGTGGGGAGCAAAGGGGGGCGGAAACCCCAGGACAAAAAGTGCGTTGGAAACCTTGTGGAATTTGCTCCACAACCGGCTCTGTCACCTCCCTGGCCAGCTGGGTCTTTCCCCTTCAGCAGCGCCAGAGGAGAGCGCCGCCCTGGAGCGCTACACCCTCCAGCTGGTGAAGAGCGCGCTCCACGCCCAGGGCGGTTCCGCAGATGGAGAGGTAATGCGGGCCCTGCAGATGCCCGTCCTGTGGTGGGAGCAGCTTTGCGCCCAGGTCTCGCAGACCATCGGCGCCATCAATCAGCGGACCGATCATGAGCTGGAGGGCTGGGATGCGCACCGGACCATCGATGCTGCCACCGGTAAGGTGCGGCGGAAGTCCCCGGCGGAAGTGATGGCGGAACACAGCCGTGACCTGGTGCGGATCGATGATGCCGGCAGCGCCCTCATCCTGGCGCCCGGCGCCAAAGCATGCCGCGTCCGGAAAGGCGAGATCGCGATCCCCATCCGCTCGCTCTCTGGCGATGACATTCTGTATGCCGCCGGTGAGATCGGGCTGAGAAACGATGACCAGGTGAAAGCCGTCGTGAACGAGCTGGCGCCGGATCGGGCGTTCGTGTTCAGCTCGAAAGGCGAGTATATCGGCGCGGCACCGCGGGTGGTGCGGGCAGATGCTTTCGATTCGGACGCTCGGGTCCGCGAGTATGGCCGGGCCTCGCGGCTCGAGGTGCGCGGGCTCTCAGAGGCGCGCCGGCTCAGCGAGCCGGCCGCAGCCGCCCGGCGCGAGCTGCAGCAGCACAACGAGCGCGTCATCGCCGAGGCCACCGAGGCGCGGCGGTCTGGCCGCCCGCTGCGGCTCGATGGGAGGCAGGGGAATGATGGGACCGATGGGGTGCAGGCGACGGACGGGCCGACGGCGCCCGCCAAACCCGCACGGAGATTTTCGTTAGCGAAAACAGCTGCCGTCGCCGGGGGCGACGTCGCGGCTGTCACCCCCACAGCCCCCGAAAGCACGACAGGCGGCGTTACGAGCGCCGCCTGCCAGCCCGCCCGGCGGAAGTTCCGCCTGGGCGTTTGATGACCGTGAAATCCTATGAAGACAACAACGATCGACCTGGAGAATAGCAGGCTCGCGCCGGGCGGCAAGATGCCGCCAGACATCGCGGCCTTGAACGCGGAGACCACCGGCGAGCTCGCGCTCATCGAGTCCGCGCCGCGCGCGAAAAACGTGGGTTATACCGGCATTTCGGCCGATGTGATCCAGCGCTTGCTGCGGGAGCAGGCGAAGGCCACCGAGGACGAAATCGGAGCCGTCCTATGGCTGCATGGGCACGGCAGGGAGACGCGGGTCCCCACGCTGGAGGCGCTCGGCCGCCTCATTGGTTATGGCGAGGCGGTGCTGAGCCAGCTCTTCCGCGGGACGTATAAGGGCAATATCACAGCCGTGGTGGCGCAGATCGAGAGCTATCGCCGGGACTACACGGGGCGCGCCGCATTCGGAGAAGATCCCATCCTCGATGACTTGAGCCCCACCAAGGCGATCGGGGATTTCTGCGAGAGGGCGCGTCACTCCGGCACGATCGGGATCCTCTGGAGCGACAGCCACACCGGCAAGACGCGCGGCCTGCGCCGGCACGCCGACCGAAACAACCACGGTCGCACCGTCTTCGTCAGCATGCCGCCTGGCGGGGGGTCCACCATGTTCATGGTCGCGTTGATGCGGGCGTGCGGCATCAGCGAGCGGAACAGCTACGCGCAAATGATGGATCGCGCGGTCGGGTTCCTCAATCGAGACAAGCTGCTCCTGGTTGACCAGATGCATCGCACCATCAGCGGCCGAAAGATGCAGATCGGCACCTTGGATATGCTGGTCCATCTCTACGACGAGACGGGCTGCGGCATGGTGTTGAGCGGCACCCCGGTCTTCCTCGACACCGTCCAAGATGATCGTCTCCGGAAGTGGTTCGAGCAGGTCGACAATCGCGGGGTACTCCGGCTCAAGCTCCCGCGTGAGCTTCCCTATCAGGATGCGCGCGCCTTGGGCCTCGCCTACGGCCTGCCGGCTCCGGATCGCGACGGCATGGCCATCATCCGTGGCTTGGTGAAAGCGTATCGTCTGGGGAAATTGGTCAAGCTGTTCAAGCTGGCCCGCAAATTCGCCACCGAGGAGAATGAACCTTTCGGCTGGGTGCACGTCACCGAAACCATCGAGACGCTGAGCGATTGGGCCGCAGGCGAGGGCATCTACGGCGGGGAGGGCGCTAAATAATATGAGCGCTTCCCTCTCTCCAGGCGTCATTCCCGCCCTGCAGGCCCTCCTGGCCGCGCGGCCCCGTCCGCGGCGCGAGCTCACCATCGAGCTGGATCCGGATTCCGCGCCGCTCTCCGGCCGCTACACCCTGCGGGATGGTCCGCTAACTCGCACCGGCGAGATCGCTGCCCCCACCGTCGAGGCGCTCTTGCGCCGGGTCTTGGTGCTCACGGGAGGTGCGGCATGATGATCTCCTTCATCGATGGCGGATGGAAGACGGCAGGCCGCCTGCAGCGCGAGCTGCGCCGCGCCTGGCGCGCGTTCTTCACCGGCGCCGGCATCGTGCTCGCCGCGATGCTCGCCGGCCTCGCCCACGGCGCGGCTTGGATCGTCGCGTGCGCTTTCATTGTCGGGCTGGTCGGCGTGCTGCTCGCGGGTCTGGCTGTGGAAGACATCCAGCGGCTCGGCGATGCCCTGCGCCGGCTGGACGAAGAGCGCGAACGCGGAGGTCAATCATGAAGTTGAACGCCGTCCAGTTCCATCAGCTTCTCACCGCGCTGAACAATGCGGTCGCCGTGCTCAACCAAGTTAAGACCCGCGTACTCGAAGAGGCCGTGCAGCTCCTCGAACTCCTGGTCCTCACGTCGAAGCGAAAGGGGCAATCGTGAACGAGTCCCATCGGCCCGACCCCGCGCCGCACGTCCCGAGCTCTTGGCGAATGGTTCGTGTAGCAGCGCAGGGCGGCATCTGCGGCGTCTGCGATCAGCCCGAGACGTTGCCCATCTTCGACCGCGACCTCCGCGCCTACGTCTGCGCCCCGTGCGCTGAGCATCTCGTCGCCGCGCAGCGCGCGGTGGACGGCCACGTCATCACCCATCTCCGCTCCATCACTCCCTCCGCATGAACACTGCCACCGCCCCGTCCGTCCCTCTCCACGTCAATGGCCACCCGGCCCCCGACGTCGCCACCACCACCGCTTACCAGCAGCTCATCGAGCTGCTCGGGATCTACAGCGAAAACGCCTACAAGCTCGCCGCGATCGAGACCAGGCTAAATGCCCGCGTCCTCGAAGCGGCGGCGAAAGTTCGCGAGGAATACACCATCATCTCGGAGGCCCTCGCCGCCACCGAGGGGCGCATCGAATCGCTCTGCCGGGCGAATCCCACGTGGTTCGAGCGGGCGAAGGGCATCTCCACCCCTTTCGGCACTCCTAAACTCACGTCGGTCAATGATCTGGAAGTGATCGACGAGGAGACCGTCACGCGCCTCCTCGAGGCCGAGCGGAAGCGGAGCCTGGCGCGCCGCGAGGAGCAGATCCGCACGCGGCAGACCGTCGAGGAGCCGTTCGACCCCGAGCTTTATCTGCGCCGCTCGGTGAAGCTGAACCGCGAGGCGCTGGAGACGCTGGATGATGCCACGCTCGCGCGCCTGGGGATCGCGCGGATGAAGCGCCAGAGCTTCTCCCTCAAGCCCGCGAAGATCGACCTCAGCAAGGTGGCCAAACTCGCCGCCGCCAAAGAGGAGGAGGCAGCGTGAATCCTCCCAACCCCAAGGCGGAAGCTCGCCGGGTGGAGCACTTCAACGCGCTCTACAACCCCGGAAAGATCGTCGATGTGCGGAAGGACGACGGCACCGTCGTCTCCACCACCACCGAGACCAAGGCGTGGGTCCTCGGCGGCCACACCGGCGTGATCCAGGTGGCTGGGATCTCGGGCGCCTATCGGCTCGATCGCGTCACGCCCGTCAGCGTCGAGGAAGCGCGCCGGCGCCGGAAGGCCGGAGGGCTCACCGCATGAGCGCCGTGACTCTCTCGCCGGAGCAGCGGCGGCTCCGCGCCTCGCTCCGCCTGCAATATGCGCGGGTCATCAAGGCGGGCTGCGCGCTTGGGATCGAGCAATCGGCCCTCGCTCAGCTGATCGATCGTCTCGCGGAGGACGGCGACGGTTCGCTCTTCTTCACCCTCTGCCCGGAGATCTCGGAGGCGCAGCTGATGCGCGCACTCGGCCAAGCCCCGGAGGATCCGGTATGATCAGCGTCCCCAGCCCGGAGGAAATCGCCGCGGCGCAGCGGGCCAAGGGCCTGCGCAAATACGGCGGGGATCTGCGCACTAATGGGGTGCCGCTGGCCGAGACCATCCAGCATGCCCGCGAGGAGGCGGCAGACCTCGTCACATATCTCACCCACGCCGCGGAAATGGCGGCGGCACTCCCAGGAGTAAACATGATCGACCAGATGAAAGAAACCATCGAAAGCCTGCGGGCGCGCATCGCCGAGCTGGAGGCCGACGTCATGACCCGTGACGCGCAGCTTCGGCGCATGGCAAATGAGCGCACTGCGGCGGAAAAGCGGGCCGAGCTCGAGGCGCTCGGCCAGGCCGTGGAGGATCCCGTATGAGCCGCGCGGAAGCCCAGGCTCAGGCCGACGTGTTCACCGCTGGCCAGCTCGTGTTGGCCGGCGCCGCGGTCGAGCGGCTCCGCCTGCTCGTGAGTCAGGAAGCTCGCGAGCGCGAGCTGCTCAGCATCACCCAGCGCGACCGGGGGCTCATCCCGGCGATCGCGCACGTCCTCCATTTCCAGCTCCCGCCGCGGAGCAGCATCACTGTCGATTGGCTCGGCCGGCTCGCCAGCGAGGTCGGCCGGCGCCCCTCTGACGAAACTCCCACCGAGGCCTGACGCGATGACGACTGAGACGCCCCAGCTTCAGGAGATCCGGGTCCTGCACGCGATCTATTGCGAGATCAC
>JBBQFQ010000028.1:0-64101 GCA_038322235.1 Chthoniobacterales bacterium | reverse complement strand
TTTTCACTGAAGAGCAGCTCGCGCTGTTGATTGGAATGGTTCGAGCCGCGCGATTTGATGATCGAGAGCCCGCGGTTGCGCTCGCCGTCGAGCAGCCAATACGAGATTTGGATCCACGAGTCGGAGAGCGTGGAAACGTGGAGTGCCGTTGTTTCCACATGCGGGTCGCTGCCTTCGAGCAGGCTCGTGAGCAGCACGGTGATGCCCGCATTGCGGCACACGTAAATGAGCCGCTCGGCCACGGCCCGCGCCGCGAGTCCGCCGCCGACCCGGGCGAGCGCCGAGAGAGGGTCGATGACCACGCAGCGCGGCTGCTGCTCGGCGATGAAACGCTTGATCCGCATGAAATGCTCCTCCGAAGACGCCGACTCGGTGCGCACCGCTTCCATGCGCAGCAGCCCGCTCGCCAGATGAGGCGCGAGATCGATGTTCACGGTGCCGAGATCGCGCACGATATCTCCGGAGTTTTCGTCGAAGGAGACGAAGAGCGTGCGTTCGTCGCGGCGGCAGGCCGCTTCCGTGAAGGCTCCCGCCAGGGTGGTTTTTCCGGTGCCCGAGCTGCCCGTGATCAGGACGTTCATGCCGCGATAGAAGCCCCCGCCGAGCATGGCATCGAGGCGCTCGATGCCGGTGGAGACGCGATCGGTGAACGGCTGCGGCACGGGATGCACACCGTTCGAGGAGCCGACTTCCACGCCCGCCGGGCCGATGACGAAAGGCACTTCGCTCAGGACATGCGAAGAGCCGCGATATTTCAACACGCGCACCGCCCGTACGACCATGCGCTCCTCGACGCGCTGAGCGAGGAGCACCGCGCAATCCGCCATGAAAGGCATGAAGCCATAGCGTTGCGCGGTGGCGGGTTTGTTCTCCTCGATCTTCGTGGTGATGATGCCGGTGAGCTCGTTGCGCTTCAGCCATTCGTGGAGCCGGTAAAGCTCCCGGCACTCCGCTGCGGGATCATTGAGCAAACTCAGCAGCACGTCGATGGCATCGAAGACGATGATCTTCGCACCCATCTCGCGCGCCTTCGCCTCCAACCCCGCGAGCAGTCCGGTGATGTCGAAAGCGCCGGCCTTCACGACGTCAGAGCGCATGCAGGCATCGACGAAAAAGAGCCGCTTCTTTTCCAGCTCCGGCACGTTCCAGCCGAAGGCTTCCGCATTGGCCGACACTTCGCGGACATCCTCCTCGAAGGCGACAAAGATGCCCGGCGCACTGCGATACTGGGCCGCGCCGACTAATATCTGCAGCGCCAGGACGGTCTTGCCGCTGCCCGGCCCACCCATGAGCAAGGTCGTGCGCCGCATGGGCAATCCTCCGCCGGTGATGTCGTCTAAGCCTTCGATCCCGCTCGAGATTTTCTCCAGCGCCTTCCGTTGGTTCTTATCGCTCATAGAATCTCCAAACTGCCGCGGCCTCCGCCAAGCACTTCGAGTGCGTCTTCGCCTGGCTCCGGGGCCAAGTGGGGAATGATCCGAGCAACATCAGGACGAGGAAGATGAGTACGATGGTTCCGAGAGGCATACGGAGTGTTGCGGGTCGCGGCTTGGTGGATTGGGGCTTTCTCGGCTTTGGGGAATGAAGGGCTTTCCCACTCGCCTCTCGAAACTCCCTGAGGGTACGACTTCCCGACGGATCCAGCCAATACCTCCACCGTGTCGCTTCGATAGCCGCAGGCTATTCGTCAGCGCGCTCGCCGGGCCGCGAGCCGCGAATTGGTGATAGCCAGCGGCTATTTGCGGCCGCATGTTTCCAAATGGAACTTCGTCACCTACGGTATTTCGTTGCCGTAGCCGAAGCACTCAGTTTTACCAAGGCGGCGGAAAAGCTGCGCCTCGCCCAGCCGTCGCTCACGCGACAGGTACGGAATCTAGAGGAAGAAATCGGCGTGCGGCTGGTCGATCGCGCGAACAATCGGATCGCCCTCACGGACGAGGGGCGACTTTTTCTTTTCGACGCAAAAAAGCTGCTCGCCGCGAGCCTCGAGATGGTGGCCAGCGTGCAGCGGATGAATCGCGGAGAAACCGCCGAACTCAACCTCGGCTACGTCGCGAACCTTCACTACGGGCTGCTCCCGGCGACGCTGGGCGCTTTCCGAAAACTCTGCCCGCAGGTGGCGCTGAACCTCTTCGACCTGACGCGAGCGGAGCAATTCGCGGCAATCGAAAATCACAAGATCGACCTCGGCTTTGTCGGCCTCCGTCCCACCCTTGCGGGCCATGACCTGCTCTCCGAATGCGTGGCGCATGACCCGATCACCGTGGCACTCCCGATGGGCCATCCGCTCGCGCAAAAGGCGAAGCTCAAGCTCGCGGACCTCGCTCCGTTCTTCTTTGTCTGCTTGGGATCGAAGACGCATCCTGGTTCGCGTGAGTGGCTGCTGGAAACGTGTCGAAGCGCTGGCTTTGCCTGCCGGATTTTGCAAATGGCCGAGAGCGAGCTGACCGTGATCAAATTCGTCGCCGACGAATTGGGGGTGGCATTGCTGCCTGAACAAGTCACCGGACTGCCCCACGAAGGCGTGGTCTTTCGCCCGCTCACGCCGCCGCTCCACCGCGAATCGACGATCGCCTGGCGCGCGGACAATCCGTCGAAGCCGCTCAAGGATTACATCCAGATCGTGAAAGACCTCTCGCGCATCATGTGATCATTTCGATCAGCGCGGAGCGGATCTCCCGTTTCAAGTGTTGAGCCAAGGTTACGAGTGCGGCTCGGTGATTTTGACCTCGAACAAGGCGTTCAAGCAGTGGGCGAGCATCTTCAACAGCGACGCTACCGTCACCTCCGCTGTGCTCCACCGGCTCTTGCATCACTGCGAAACGATCGTGATCGAGGGCTCCAGCTACCGCATGAAGGATCGCATCGGATCCTGAGCCGCGGTTAAGCAGCTCCACCGACCGGCCGGTCCACGACCTTGCCATCTTGAAGATGGATGATCCGATCCATCTCACCGATCATGCGGGTGTCGTGGGTGACGACCAAAATGGCCGTGCGCTGCTCATTCGCAATTTTGCGGAGCACCCCCATCACGCTGAGACCGCGTTCGGCGTCCAGGCTCGCGGTTGGCTCGTCCGCCAGGATCATCTTTGGCTTGTTCGCGAGCGCCCGCGCGATCATTACCCGCTGCTTCTCGCCGCCCGACATGTGCTCGGGCAGATCGTCGGCCCGCTCGGCCACTCCCAGATAGTCCAGCAACTCCCCGGCACGTTGGCGGGCCTGTTCCTCGTTCACACCGTCCAAATCCATCGGCAACACCACATTTTCCTTCGCCGTCAGAAACGGGATCAAGTTGGGGAACTGAAAGATGAAGCCGATCTTCTCGCGGCGGAGCCGATTGCTGTCCGCCCGCCCGCCTGCATAAATATCCTCCCCATCCAGAATGAGGCGTCCCTCGGTCGGTTCCTCGACCAAGCCGAGGATGTGCAAGAGCGTGCTCTTACCGGAACCGCTGGGACCCATGATTCCAATCAAGGCGCCGGCGGGCACGGCCATGTCGATGCCGCTGAGCACCACGTTCCGCGTCCGCCCCGCGCCGTAGACCTTCACCAAGTGTTCTGCCTGGATGACGTTCTCCATGGTTCGCGTTCTTTGCTTCAAACGCCGAGCACGCTCCGCGCATCCACTTTCATGGCCCGCCTCATGGCCAATAGGCTAGCCAGCACCGAGAGCAGGGTCATGGCCAGCAGCGTCAAAGCAATATCGCCGGAGGAGGCATCGACGCGGCGCGGGAAGTAACTCTCAGTCGCTTGCTCGAGCACGGCCCCGATCATCGTCCCCAGCACGGCCATGAGAATCGCCTGCTGCAAGATCATCCCATTGATGCGAGAGACCGGCGCCCCCAGGAGCTTCAAGGTCGCGATCTCTTTGATTTTATCGAGGGTGAACGTGTAAATGAGTTGTCCGACCGTGATCGCCGCGATCAACCCGAGAAAGACGCGAAGGACCGACATTTGGAAAATGGTCAGACGGTTCGAGCCCATGACCTGAAGGTTCACTTCCTGGGCGGCGGTGTACACGGTCAGGACCTTCCAGCGGGCGATGGCTTTCTTGACGTCCTCCACCGCCGCGCCCGGGGCCAGTTTCACTGCGATGGCGTTAACAAAGTGGGTGTTTTCCGCGATCGCATCGGCCCGGCGCGCTACGGGCTCCACCATCAATGGCGCGAGCGACTTCTCCCTCAACATGGCCTGCTGTTCGGAGCGCGCACGCCGGTCGCGCAGCAGGTCGGGGTCGGGTTTGTAGACGATGCTCTGCGCCTCCTTGAGGGTCGTGTAGAGGACGGGGTCGGCCGTGAATCCGACCATGTTCCGCGTGAGCCCCACCACGGTGTAATCGTGGTATTTCAGCCGAAGGCGCTCCCCCACTCGAAATCCGGCTCGCTCGTCGGCCACGATCTCGTAGTTGTCCGCCTCAATGCCCCGCCCAGCGATGAGGCTGACTGGCCCCCCCATGCGTCCGGGCTTGTAGCCGATGACGACGAACCGCTGGGCACTCTGCATGTTCATCCAGCCTGGCTCCGTCATGGTCTGGGTGGTGAAGAGGGCGTTCGCGTACATCGCCTTCATCACCGGGGTCATCCGCGGCATGCGCGCGACACTCTCCCACGCGATGACGAGCGGACTCGCGTGGACTACGCCGGGAATGACCTCGACCGCGTGGTAGTAGTCTTCGGGGATGGCAGAGTTCTCCACGAACGGTCCCTGTCGATCCTTCTCCACGACCCAGAGATCCGCGCCCGTGGCGGTGATGATGTCGGACGAATCATCAAACATGCCCCGGGTCACTCCCCCGATCACCAGAACCATCATGATCATGAGTCCGACGCCCCCCACCGCGCTGAAAAACTTGAAGCGGTGATAGCCAATGTCTTTGAGCGCCAAATTCATGATCAATCCCCTACATCTTCATCTCCGGCGGCATCGATGGTTTCCCGGGCGGGGATCGGCCGGGTGACGTTTTTGCGCGCACCCGCTCCCCTCCTTTGAGTCCCATGGGCATCGAGATCACCTGCTCTCCGGAATTCAGGTCGCCCGTCACCGCCACGACCGGGAGGCGTGGGCTCGTCGCACCCAACTCGACCTTGACCCGGCGCGCCCGCCCCTCTGACCCCGCCACAAAGATGAACCGATCGCCCCCCTCGATCATGACCGCATCCTTCGGGACGACGAGGAATTTTCCTTTTTGGGTCACCTCGATAAAGACCTCCGCCCATTGTCCAAATTGGAATTCCGCGGGCGGCAGCGGGAAGGCGACTTGCACCAGCATCTCTTCGGTCACGGCGTCCGCCTGCGGGTAAACGCGGAAGACATAACCCGGAAAGGGCTGCGCCGTGCGGCCCCGTAGGATCACGGTGGCGGACTGTCCCTTCCGCACCTGGGCGCTAAATCGCTGGTCTACGTTGGTGTTGACGACGATCAAACTGGTCTCGGCCACCGCGAGCACCGGCTGGCCGGCCACGACGGTATTTCCCGCTTCGACCCAGCGCTTCGTCACCAAGCCGCTCACGAGCGTCGCCACCTTCGTCTCCGAGAGCTTGAACTCCCCGTAAGCGAGCTCCGCCTGTCGGGCCTGCACGGCCTTTTCGGCAACAAGCTGGCTGGCCTCCCGCCTGTCGGCGTCCTCCGCGCTGATAACCTGCGTACCGAGCAACGCTTTCCCTCTGGTGCCCTCCCTTTTCGCCGCCCATTCCGTTGCTCGCGCCAACTCCAACTGAGCGCGCGCGAGGTCCACCTGCCGGCGCAGATCGGTATCCTCCAGCACCGCGACGATCTGGTCCTTTTCCACCACGTCGCCCTCCTCGACCAGCATCCTCTCGATCCGCCCGTTTATCTTGGACCCAACGTTGGCCATCACTTTGGCCGTCACCGTTCCGGTGCCTTCGACCTCGGCCCCGATCTCTTGCTCCAATGCCGCCGTCGTCATGAATTCTCGGGGGCGAGTGAAACGCCACCCGCCTCCGACCAACGCAACCACGAGCGGAATCAGGGCGATGATCTTGCCCGGATGATTCCGCAGCCATTCCCACGCACCTGGCGAGTTTCCGTGGTGGCCCGTGGTTTCGGACGGGGCTCCCTCCTTAACGGTGACTGGCGTGGTCGCGTCTGGTTCATGCGCCCCTGGAGAAGGAGCGTCATCCCCGGACGTTGGTTCAGCTGCGAGATCCATCCTGACACCTCCTTCCCCGAATCTGGAAACCGGATGAAACCACGGACGCTAGTCTCGTCCCGATAATCGCGATTCGTTTGAACATAGCGGTCTGGGGTGGGGGTGAGCTTGTGGTGGTCGGTTCCGCGCGAGCGCGAAGACAACCGGACTTGCGTGAGCGATCCCTGGGCGCTTGCGCACTCCACTGCCGCCAAATTAAACCGTCCGTCTTGGTGCCCGGGAAAACCCCGGAGAACCGCTTCTCCGGGGTTTAGCGTTATGACCGAGCAGCTGAGGTCCTAGCCGCCGCTAGGATGTTCATTGCGGTACTTCGTGAAATCGGCGCTGTTGTTGGTCTCCTCCAAGATCATTTTGTGGAGTTCCGGCCGTTTGAGCATCTCGCGCATCATCATGCGGCATTGCTCGGGATCCAAGTTCTTGCACATCTCGGTCATTTCGGCCGGGGTCATCTTCTTGTCGGACGCCAAGGCCGGAAAGGTCGCGCCCAGAAAAAGGGCGACAGACGCGATTGCTGCGATTCGTTTTATCATTGTCGGGTGGGGTTCGGGTTGCTGGAAATCGTTAAAAATCGCGGGACGTTTCGAATCGTAATTTCGGCGGGCGAGTGATTTTAGGCATGATCGTTTGGCGAATGGTGATCGAGGAATTTTCGCGGTTTCGAGAAATAACGGGCTGTGCCGCTCGTCTCTCGAAACTTTCTGACGATGAGGCTTCCCGACGCCTCCGGCCAATACCTCCCCGGCGCTGCCACGATAGCCGGGAGCTATGCGCCAAGTGTGGCAACACCGACGGTAGACCGTGCCACGATTTTCGCGGCGCGGTGGTGCTCGTTCAGCAGTGGCTGCCGCCGCGGCTTCCATGCCCAGTCTAAAAGGAGGCGCCGGATACCGATGGCTGGTCCAGTTTTCCCCGATCGAAAGGCGTCGTCAGCGACACTGCGGTTTTCCGTTGGAGGTCTTGCCGTACTGCTCCGTGCGCCGCCCACGGCTGATAGGAGAGAGCAGGTAAGGAGGATAGCGATCCATTGGGCTGGTTTCACGTTTACGAAAATCATCCTCAAACGTGCGACCCGGTGCATACCGCGATCGGGGCGCGTCCATAGCCGCAGGCTATTCGTCAGCGCATTCGTCCCCTTGGGAGCTGCAGAATGGCAATAGCCAGCGGCTAAATGCGCCCCGATGTTCAACTCCGACGAATTGGGGGTGGCATTGCTGCCTGAACAAGTCACCGGACTGCCCCACGAAGGCGTGGTCTTTCGCCCGCTCACGCCCCCGCTCCACCGCGAATCGACGATCGCCTGGCGCGCGGACAATCCGTCGAAGCCGCTCAAGGATTACATCCAGATCGTGAAAGACCTCTCGCGCATCATGTGATCCGGACGGTCATTTCGCTGATCGAGTGCGGTCCGAAGTGGGTGCGGGCTTGCCAAAAGCGGGCATCTCCGCTTCCCGCACGCCGACGGTGCAAATTTCAGTCTTAAGGGTCCCCTTCTTCGGTTCTCCCCGTCGCGAGTGCCTCGCACCCGGAGATCACGTCGAAGAGCTCCTCGTCGATCCCACTTTGGCGCAGACGGTGGTAGGTCCCGTGGAGTGTTTCCAAGAGATCGTCGATGTTTTTGTCGGCGCGCTGCATGGCGGCGAGGCGGCTGGCGTTTTCGCTGGCGAGGGACTCGGCGCAGGCGCGAAAGAGCGAGATGAAAAGGTATTCGCGGATGAGCGCGCCCAAGGTCACGGTGCCACCCATGACCTCGGGCAGGGTTCTGGTTGGCCAGGAGATTCTTGCCAGATCTCGCTGCCATTTTCCGTCGAGGGGCAGGAGCCGCTGACCGACGGGCTCGTAGAGCGCGCCGGATTTCGGGCGATTGTGGAAGACGTAGAGCTGCGCGTACCCGCCCGCCGCCCGCTGAGCTTCGCTTTCGAGCTGGATCTGCCCGACCAGCGGGGTGATGGCCTGGACGGAATTCGGCACGGCAAAAAGGCCGATCGATTTCAAGCCGGCATCCGCGAGCCTCGCCTGCACGCGCTCGCCCACGGCCCAGACCTTGGTGTTCCCGGGCAGGGCGGCGAGCGTTTTGATCGCGTAGTCTGTGATGACGTCATTGAACTGGCCGACCAAACCCTGGTCGGAGCCGAAAACCACGGCCCCGGTCTCGTCTGCGCGGTTCTTTGCCTTTTGCGCCACCGGCAACGCCGTTCCGCCAGTTATCCGAAAACAGGCACTCAACCCCAATTCCACCGTGCGATAGTAATCGCCGAGTGCCTGCACCGATTTTTCATATTGGCCGATGCTCGATGCCGCCAAAGCTTTCATCGAACGGACCACGGATTGGAGATCGCCCGCGCTGCTGATCTTCCGGCGCAAGCCCGCGATGGTGTCGCTCACTTCTCCTCCTCCGAGGAAGCCTGGGGCGGAGACTCGCTTCCCGGCTGCGCCTTCGCCGGAGCATCGGGCTTGGAGCCGCCGTTGAGATTTGCCTTGGGATGGGGATCGGGGGTTGGCTTAGCCTTCGGTTTTGACACCGTCGCCAACTCGTTGGGTTTGGGCTCCGGCTTGTCTCTGTGCTTCGTTTCGGGTTCGGACGGCTTCCCACCTTTCGGCGCAGAATCGGATTCGGTTTTTGGCTTGGGCTGAAACGGCGCAAGCGCTTGCCGGGCAATCTCGATGATCGCTTGGCGATCCTCGTCACTGAGCTGAGCGGCGGACTCGAAGCGCTCGCGGATTTCCGCCGGGATCTTCCCGGCGGCTTCATGCACCGCGTGTTGGGCATCAGGCATTTGTTCGAGTGGAACCGCATCGAACAGTTCGGCAGTCAGCGCGAGCAGCACCGCGATCTGGGCTGGCACGCCGACTGGGGCCAGTTCCGATTGCTTCAGACAAGCCCGAATATGGCGGCCGTGATCGATGATCTTGCGCGTGTGATCGTCGAGACGGGCCCCGAATCGGGCGAATGTTTCAAGTTCCTCGAATTGCGCGTAGGCAAGTTTGAGATCGCCCGCGACCGCGCGGTAGGCCGCCCGTTGGGCTTTGCCTCCGACGCGGGAAACGGATTTGCCGACATCCACCGCGGGGAGGACTCCCAACTCAAACAGCGAGGGTGAAAGATAGATTTGCCCATCCGTGATCGAGATGAGGTTCGTCGGAATATACGCGGATATATTTTGCGCCTCGGTCTCGATGATCGGCAGCGCGGTCAGCGAGCCACCGCCGCGTTCTTCAGACAGATGGGTCGAGCGTTCGAGCAGTCGCGAATGGATGAAGAAGATGTCGCCTGGGAAAGCTTCCCGACCGGGAGGCCGGCGGAGCAGGAGCGAGAGTTCTCGGTAGGCGCGGGCGTGATGCGTGAGGTCGTCATAGACGATCAAGACGTCGCGACCAGCTTCCATGAAATGCTCGGCGATGCTCGTCGCGGCATAGGGAGCGATGTAGGCGAGGCCGGGCGGGTCGTTCCCCTCGGCGACCACGACGACGGTGTATGCCAACGCGTCGTTCTCTCGTAAGACGGCCAGGGCTTTCGCAACGGCGGACGCGCGCTGGCCGATCGCGCAATAGACGCAGAGTACGTCCCTCCCACGCTGGTTCAGGATGGTGTCGATGGCGACGGCGGTTTTGCCGGTCTGCCGATCGCCGAGGATCAACTCGCGCTGACCGCGCCCGATGGGGATGAGCGCGTCGACGACCATCACGCCGGTCTGGAGCGGAACGGTCACCGGTCCGCGGTCCATGATGGGCGCGGCGGGGCGTTCGATCGGCAGCCGCCCGGTCGTCTGGACGGGGCCGCGTTCATCGAGCGGTCGGCCGAGCGGATCGATCACGCGCCCGAGCAGTCCATTGCCGACGGCGACATCCATCACGCGACCGGTGCGCTCGACCTCCTGCCCGGCCTGCAAATGCGTGTAGCCGCCGAGCAGCACCGCCCCGATTTCATTCACATCGACATTGAACGCGATGCCGAAGACGCCGCCGGGAAACGCGAGCAGTTCCTCGAAGCCGACCCCGTTCAGACCGGAGATCCTGGCGATGCCCGTGGAGACGCTTGTAATAGTGCCCACCTCGCGCGGCGCCAGCCTTGGCGAAAAATTCTGGCTGGCCTGAGCGATGTTCGCAAACGCGCCATCGAACGCGCGCTGTAAGCTTTCGGGGGCGGCGTTCACGCGGCGGCGACCTCGCGCTTCGGTTTGGGCTCACTTTTGGGCGCGCTCTCAGTTTTTGGCGCCACCTTCGACTCCGTCTTGAGCTTCGTTTCGAGAAGTTCAGCCACGCCCTTCTCCACCGAGGTCAGGTACTCGGCGATGCTCCAACTCACCTTTTGCCCATTGGTCGTCAATTCGATGCCGCTGATCAAGTCCGGCGCCGTCTCGAAGCGGAGACGAAGATCAGCCGAAAAGGTCTCGTTGAGGGCGGTCTGAATGGCGGCGCATTCTGCCTTCGGCAAGGCAAACGCGCTGCGCACAAGCGCGGGTTCAGAAGCCGTCTTCAAAGCGGCGCCGAGGTTTGCTTTCGCCGGCTCCTCCAACCCGCGGATGCGCTGGGCGAACACTTCACTCATCTGCGCCTCCAAACTCATCGTGGCGAGATCCGACAACGCCTTGCGCGCAATGGAAAACACCTCGTCCTGAGCCCGCTGGGTAATGGCTTTGTTGAGGGACTTGGCCTCCTCGCGCAATGCCGCGTCGCGCTTCGCGCTCAGGTCGTCAGCCGCTTTGCGGGCCTCGTCCATCAGGCGCTGACGTTCGGCTTTCGCCTCATCGGTCGCCTTGCTCAAGAGTGCGGCGCGCTGCTGGGCAAACTCTTCGTTCTTATGTTGGAACTCGTCGCGGTCCTTTTTCGCTTCGGCTTTCTTCGCGGCGGCGTCCGCGAGTTCGTCGGCAATCCTCTTCTCTCGGGCGTCGATCGCGTTGAGGACGGGCGTGTACAGAAAGCGTTTCATCAACCACACCAGGATGAGGAAATTGAGCGCCTGTGCGCCAACCGTGAACCAATCAATGAGCATGGATTATTTCCCCGGGGCGGTGGCGATCACGTGATTCCAGAAGGGATTGGCGAAAATCAGAATCATCGACACCACGAAGCAGTAGATGGCGGTCGATTCGATCATCGCGAGCCCGACAAAAAGCGTGCGAGTGATCGTGGCGGAGGCGTCCGGCTGCTGGGCGAGGGCGGTTAGAGCCGTCGCGACGGCGCGGCCTTCTCCGAGGGCCGGGCACATGCAGCCGATGCTGGTGGCGAAGCCGGCGGTGGCGATCGAAGCCACCGCGATGAGGGTCATGTTATCCATGGATCTGGTTGGGTTGCGGCGGGGTTGAGGGAGGTTCGGGGGACGTTGGAGTGGCCGGCTTTGGGGGGCGAACCGCCGCCGCGACATAGACCGCGGCGAGGATGCTGAAGATGTAGGCCTGCACCATGCCGGTGAGGAGACCGAGCAGGGTCATGACGACCGGGAACAGGAGCGGCGTGATCGTGACCAGGATGCCGATGATCATGGCGCCGCTCATCATGTTGCCAAAGAGCCGGACCGCGAGGGCCAGCGTGCGGGAGACTTCGCTGATGATGTTGAACGGCAGCATGATCACCGTCGGCTCGAGATAAGACTTCAGATAGCCACCGAGCCCTTGATCGAGGATGCCAAACAACGGCACGGCCCCGAAGACGCAGAGCGCCAGCGCGGCCGTCGTCGAGAGTGAACCCGTCGGCGGTTCGTAGCCGGGGATGATCGTGAAGAGGCTCGCCGTGGCGACAAACAGGAAGAGCGTCCCGAGAAACGGCAGGTAATTCCTCGGATTGCGCAGGCCGACTTCGCCGATCTGATTTTCGATTCCGGTAACGACGATTTCCAGGAGGTTTTGCCAGCGAGATCGTTGGTGCTCGAGGGTGAGCCGGCGGGTGATGAGTTTCGAGCCCACCACGAGGACGATCATGATCGCCCAGGTGAAGGCAATGGTTCCGTTGAGCTTGAAGACTCCGTGCTGCCAGAAGATGATTTGGTCAGGCGTGAGATGCATGGCCCGCCTCCTTGATTGGTTTGCCGGGTGCGTCGGTGGGACGCGTCAGGCGCATGACGACGAACCGCGCGATGGTGAATCCGAGGAGACAGACGAGCAATCGCTTCCCATCGCCGCGTCCAACGAGATAGAAACCGGCAAGGCTGATCGCGGTTCGGATGAGCAGGCTCCCGAGAAACCAGACGGCCGGCCGCGGTGACACCAGACCTTTGCGTACGGTCCACCAGAGGCCGCCGAAGAAGAGCGCCCCCAGGAGGCCACCCGCCACTCCTGAGAGTCCGAGCATCAGTGAATCATTCATGCTTGTCCTCCTCGTCGTCGCGCATGGCTTTTTCTTCTTTGGCGACCCAATGCCACGCATTCCCGCAGCCGATGACCAGACCGGCCACGAGCAGCGCGAGGGTCCATGAATGGCTGCTGGGATAATGGTGATCCAGCCAGAGTCCGAGCGCTGCCCCGAGCAGCGTCGGCACGGTGACAGACCAGCCGATCAGTCCCATCATGCCGAGACCGAACCAGACCCCGGGACTGCCGCGGCGGCGGGCGCGGAGCTTGCGTTCCGCCTTGGCGCCGATTTCGCGGGCGAGAGCGGGCCCACTTCTTGGTGGCTCGTTATTCATGGGTGAAAGTGGCGAAGCGGCGAAGGAATCCCGACTCCAATTTGGCCATGACCGAGCGGACACTTTTCTCGCTTTCATCGAGCGTGAGAAACTCTCTCTCCACCGAGGCCCGCAGTTGCCCGAGATCCACTCCACCCAGGGCGCGGCGCACGGAGACGAGCACTTCGGCGCCGGTCTTCACCAGCACGCCCTCATCCACCGCGACGGAGACTTCGCCATCGGCGGCCGTTTCATAGGTCAGAATACCCGGCGCGAGAGCGGCCACGCAGTCGAGCCGATGGGGCAGGAGCCCGAACGAACCTTCCGGCGTCTCCGCGACGACGCGCAGAACATCGCTCTTCTCCGCGAAAACCTGGAAGGGGAGGAGAATCTTAAGCTGCATGCGCGGGGACCGGTTCGGGTTGTTCCGTTGGTCTGGATACGGATTTGGCCTTCGTCTTGGCTTCATCGATCGCGCCGATCATGTAGAGCGCGCTCTCCGGGAAGTCCTTGAACTCGTCTCGCAGGATTCGTTCGCAGCCATCGAGTGAATCCTCGAGACTGACCAGCTTGCCCTTCAGGCCGGTGAATTGTTCGGTGGTGAAGAATGGCTGGGTGAGGAACCGCTCCAGTCTGCGGGCGCGCGCGACGACCTTGCGATCGTCCGGCGAAAGCTGCTCCAGACCCAACATCGCGATGATGTCCTTGAGCTCCGCGTATTGCGCGAGCGTGCGCCGGATTTCCTGCGCCAGCCGGTAGTGCCGCTCGCCGACGATGCCCGGGGTGGCGATCTTCGACGTGGACTGCAAGGGATCGACCGCGGGGAATAGCCCTTCGCCGGCGCGTTTCCGCGAGAGCACGATGGACGCGGAGAGATGCGAGAAAGTGTGCACCGCCGCCGGATCCGTAAAATCATCCGCCGGCACATAGACGGCCTGAATGGAAGTGATCGCGCCGGTGTCGGTATTCGCGATGCGTTCCTCCAAGCCGGAGAGCTCGGTACCCATGGTCGGTTGGTACCCGAGACGCGACGGCATCTGGCCCATCAGCCCGGAAACCTCCATGCCGGCTTGGATAAAGCGGAAGATGTTGTCGATCAGCAGCAGGACGTCGCGGTGTTCATCGTCCCGGAAATATTCGGCCATCGTCAGCGCCGCATGGCCCACGCGGAACCGGGCGCCGGGCGCTTCGTTCATCTGGCCAAAAAGCATCACCATTTTCGGCAGGACGCCCGCTTCCTTCATCTCGCGATAAAGTTCCTCGCCTTCGCGACAGCGCTCGCCGATGCCACAGAAAATGCTCACTCCGTTCTGATGCCCGACCATGTTGTGGATCATTTCGGTGAGCAGCACCGTTTTACCGACCCCGGCGCCGCCAAACATCCCCCCCTTCCCGCCGCGCTCCAACGGCACGAGCACATCGATGACTTTGATGCCGGTCTCGAAGATCTCCGACTTGGTGGAACGGCGCGCCAGCGCCGGTGGATCGCGATGCACCGAGCGCCACTCGACGTCGGTCAACGCGGCTCCCCGGTCGATCGTGTTCCCAAAAACATCAAACATTCGGGAGAGAATCTCTTTCCCGACGGGCGCCTTGAGGGGTCCACCGGTGTCTTCGACGGCCATCCCGCGCGCGAGACCCTGGGTGGGGGTGAGGGCGATTCCCCGCACCGTGTGCGCGTCGCGCTGCGCGAGCACCTCGATGATGATCTCACGGTTTTCACCCGCCCGTAGGACGGTGTAGATCGCCGGCAGATGGTCTTCGAATCTTGCATCGACGACGCTGCCGCGAACCGCGACCACCGAGCCGAGATTGACGTTCTCCTTCATGCTCCGACCTCATCGCATGGTGCCTGCTGAGCGTCCGCGGGCGCGCCAATTGGCAGGACTTTCGGGATGACGAGGCTCGCGACGCCGATCCGGCTGTCGGCCATTCCGTAATAGATATCGAAGCGGTCCGGCTGACCCAGGTCATCGCGGCGATCGATGCCCGTGGGAAATACGACATTGGAGATCGTTCCTCGGAGTTCTTCAGGCGATTCTGGCCTCAGCACTGGTGCCGGCGAGCGATAGAGAATCGCCTGCGGATGCTCCTTCGAGAGCACCATCAGGCCAGCGGCGTAGCAGAGCTGGCGTCCGTCCTTCTCGGGCTCAGCCGATTTGCTGACACCGTGGTAAAGGACCAGCCAGCCGTGCCGACACAGGATCGGCGGAGTGCCGCCGCCAATCTTTAGTTCCTCCCACGGTGCAACGGGAGTGGCGAGCCGATGATGGGAGTTGAACAGCCCGGGATCATACCCCACGAGTTCTTTCGATGCCATGGGAGAATAGGAAATCCAAATGCTTTCATGCTCACGATCGACGAGCCGGCACGATCCTTCGCAGGCGGTTTCCTCTGGGCGAGTGCCAGGAAAAAGCGGACGGTGCAGCAGAGCCAGCTGCAGCTTTCCCGCGTGATTGGGAATGGCGACCGGGAAGACGCTGGCATCCTTGTTATCGACGTGGACGAAGTCGATGCCTTGATAGGCTTCAAACCTGGCCAAACCGACCCGTTCCCAGTGCAGCAAATCTTTCGACGCGGCGAGCGCGATCCGGGGACCATCTGGCGAAAGGGCCGTGTAGGTCATCACATAATGCCGCAGAGGCTCGACATAGGTGACTCGAGCGTCCTCGCATCCGCCACCGCCGCCAGGCAGACGCTCGTAATCCGTCGTGGGCTCGAGTGCGAGGCCCAGACGCTCCACCCCGCAAGGGTCACCCACAGCATTGAACTTCACGCGAGCGATGCCGATCCGGGAGTAGTTCCCTTCCGCCACCAGACGCGGAAAGAGGTAGAGTTGTCCGTCCGGAGCGCGCACCGCGGCTGGATTCAGCGTGCCTTCAACCTCATGCGGATTGCCCGGCTCGGGCTCCATCAGCAAACCCAGACGCTTTATTTTAAAGTCGCTCATCGAGATTCCTCCGCGCTACCGAGGCAGGCGACGATGGCTTGAATTACCCGCTTGGTTTCATTCGGATCCCGGACTTGAATGGATAACGCACCAGCTTCCTTCGCAGGATAGTCGTTGCCACCAGGAAATAACGCATCGCCGACAAAGATCATCTCGTCGATCGCGATCCCGAGGGTGTCGCGGAGTTTTCTAATCCCGTAGGCCTTGTCGATTCCGGGCTTCGTGACATCAATCGATGTTGTCCCGCCCAGGCGCACGGAAAATTCGGGAATTATTTGGTCTAGACTCGCTTTCATCGTCCTCCGCTTGGCGAAATCCGAATCCCACTTCTCTTTCTCTTCGAGAGGAGCCGCTTGCCCGAGTGCGGAGAACGTGATCTGGCTTCCCCGGTCTTCAATGACCTCGCCCCAGACCTTCTGCGCCTTGAAGCCGGCGTCGTTGCAGACATCATTCAGCGCGCGAATGATCTTTCCCTTGTCCTCAGGCGTCAAATCTTCTGCATAGAGCTGCTCCCAACTAGTCGAGTATCGGTAGAATTTGGTTCCACAGGTGGGAAGCATACTCAGATTCCGCAGGTGTTTATCCTGGGGAAGATGGGAGAGAATCTGCTTCTCGAATTGCGTCCAGCTTCCCCCGGAAATGATCGCCACCTTCACGATAGCCAAGAGTGCCGTGAGCAGACTGGACATCTCCCCGTCGAGAGACGCTTTACTCTCGGCGAGCGTGCCGTCCAAATCGAAGACGATAAGTTTCCTCATGGCATCAGGCCTCCTCAGGCAGCGAGATCTCCAGGACTGTCATGGCTGCGCCAGGACGGCAGAGGCAGGCTCCGACCGTGGCAGGGAGCAGGAAGACATCGCCCTTTCTGCAGGTGTATCTCGCGCCGTCATGCTCCAGGTGACCTTCGCCGAAGAGGCACACCAGCACGCGCGGCGTTTCCGCTTGTCCGACTGAAAACGGCGACGTTCCACTAAGTCGCCAAAGCCCGAAGTGATCACAAGTAATCAGTCGTTCGCGCAGTGCCGGAGATTCCATCTCCGTGAAGGGAACGACTGGACCGATCGCCTTTTGCGCGAAATCAAGGCAGGCGAGCGCCTGCTCGACCTGGAGCGGCCTTGGCTGGGCGGTCTTCGTGTCTACGTGATTCCAGTCAAATAACCGAAAGGTCACGTCGCTGTTCTCCTGGATCTCAAACACGACCACATCGCCCAACGAGTGAACTGCCCCCGCCGGGATCAAAATCGCGTCGCCGGTTTTCGGAGTGAACGAAGCCAGATGATCCGCCACGGTCCCTTCGCGAAGCGCCTGCTTCACCGTTTCCTCGGTGGAATTCGCCGTCAGGCCTGCGTAGATGCAGCTTTTCGCGCCGGTCTCCAGCACGACCCACGCTTCCGTTTTTCCGGTTTCGCCCTTGGGGAGGTAGTCGGTCTTTCGATCCGAAGGATGCACCTGCACCGAGAGCGTGTCTCGGGCGTCGAGGAATTTTAGAAGAAGGGGAAATCGACGACCGTGGCCCGCATATTTCCCGAGCAACTGTGCCGGAGATTCTTGGATGAGTTGCGTCAGCGAATGACCTTTGAGCGCTCCCTCGGCAACCCGGCTTGGATGGTCATCGCGGTCGCTCAACAGCCAAGCTTCGCCAACCGGTTCATCATCCGGTAACGGCGCGCGCACCCATCTCGCCAGCCGCCGTCCACCCCAAAGCCGATACTGGTAAAGCGGCTCGAAGCGCAGCGGATAGAGAACGCTTTCAGTTGGTACTTGATCGTTCATCATCAGAGTTGACTGCGAATCGCTTCCAATTCTTCCCGTCGTTTGGCGGTTGTCTTCGGATACGCCATCGGGAGTTCGCGGAAGGCATCGAGGATGATTTGCGAAACGATCAACCGCGCGTTTTTTTTGCCATCAGCCGGTACGACGTACCAAGGCGACTCGGCCGTGCTCGTAGCGCCGAGCGCTGCTTCGTAAGCCTGCAGGTAGAGCGGCCAGCTTTTCCTTTCGTGGATGTCGGCAAAGCTGAACTTCCAGCTGTTCTCGGGTTCGTCGATGCGATCGCGAAAGCGCCGGGCCTGTTCGTCCTTCGAGAGGTGAAGGAAGAATTTGATGACCTTGGTGCCATTGCGGTCGAGATGCGCCTCTAGCTCCACGATTGAACGATATCGATCCAGCCAGATGGTCTTCGCGTCCGGCAATGCCTCCGGAAGCCTTTGTCTCAGCAGAATTTCCGGATGCACTCGGACGATGAGGACTTCCTCGTAGTAGGAGCGGTTGAAGATCCCGATCCGGCCGCGTTCCGGAAGACGGCGGTTCGAGCGCCAAAGGAAATCGTGTTTCAATTCTTCGGCGCTCGGCTGTTTGAAACTGAAAACTTCGCAGCCCTGCGGATTCACTCCGGACATAACGTGCCGGATCGCGCCGTCCTTGCCGGCCGCATCCATCCCTTGGAAGATCAGAAGCAGCGCGGAGCGGTCCGACGCATAGTGCAGGCGCTGCATCGCGCTCAGTTCCTCCACATGGCTGCCCAGCATTTGACGATACTGCTTCTTCGACTTGAAAAGGGGCTCGACGATCGTCGGCCGACTCCCGAGATTCACTTTGTCTCCGGGCTGCACCCGAAACGCTTTTGTGACGATGCCCTCACTCATAGTGTGTTCCTTTTAGCCGAAACAGAGGCTCGTGCCGGCGCTGGGTTAAACGAGTCATTGAATCAGAATTCCGCAGCGCGATCGGGGGCGTCAAAAGTGGAGGACCGCCGGCGCCAGGCACCGATGGCCCCCGCGAAGTTACTTATTTGTTTTCTTGTCGGCCGCTGCTTCCTTCGCCTGATCTGCGGGCGTTTCGACCTGATTAGAAGCGATTTTGCCAGTCTTTGCGTCCACCTGGATCTCTGTGATGCTCGTTGAAGTGGGCATCGAGATGTCGAAGGACCAGATGAGTTTGCCATTCTCCTTTTCGATTTCCGCGCTTTTGATTTTGCCGCCTGGGACTTTCGTGAGTGCCGTCTTCGCGGCTGCTTCCTGGGTTATGGTGGCTTGCATCTTCAGTTCTGCCTGAGATTCCTCGGCTGCGGCGGCGGAAAAGCTGACTCCCAATACTAAAACGAGAGATAGCGCAAATTGGCGTAGGTTCGATTTCATCCTTTTTTTGGTTATGCGTTCTCCGTTAATCGAAGTGGAAAGTGTTGTGCTGGGAAGGCGCGCAGGGTCGAGACGTGGGCTCGCGGTTCGCGGTCAAGGGAAGGGCCGTGCGCTCGGTGCAAAAAGTAGAACATCTTGCCATCGCGTTCGGCTCGGCGGGCTGTCGCCTCCTCCAGGGGTCATTCGCAGAAAAGCCGATGACGGGTTCGGTGACGTTTTGTGTTTTCGAGGCCATCTGAAGAAACTGTCCCCCTGCCGCTGGAATCGGCCAATACCTTGGCTGCCCCCCGCCGATAGCCGCCGACTATAGCTCGCGAGGCGTGCGGCGAATTCGGATTCAGGCCCGGCGGTCGAATATGCAAGCCGTGGATCCTCGTGGCGAAGCCACCTCGGTGGAAGCGACGCGGCAAACGTCCCCCGGCGATCTTGTTCCCGGGGGTCGGGAACCGCTTGGCGCTCTTTCAGGTGCTGGAGTGGGTGGGGGGGCTGGTTCCCGCATTCGCGGCTCAAGTCGGCAGGGGGGAGTTCCAGTCGACGACAGGTGCCGCCGGGCTCTCCGGCGCGTCTTCCGCTTCCGCCGGCCTCATCATTTCTTCGCGAGTCGACGAACGACCACGAGCACGACAGTCACGATGACAAGAGCGAGCACCGTCCAGAGCCAAACTCCACCCCACGCACTCATCTGTCCGTCAGTCTGATTCATCATAAGTTGCCTTTCGTTGTTGGGCGACCCGACCGCCGCTCCAGGTCCTTCGTGTCCGTGCTGAGGTTATCCACAGCAGCGTCCAGAGGTTTTCTCCGGTTTGGCATCGGCGGGCGAACGCTGGAAATCATTCCCCCGAAGGATGAGGCAGGCGAATACTTTGGATGCGGAGTACCCATAGCTTCCCGCTATCCGGCGATCTGCAAATCTAAATAAAGTCGATCTTCCAGGGTCTTCGCTGGCCTCGCCCCTTTCTCACGTTTGCGGCGATGACCTTAAGAGTATTTGCAGGTTTGCTCCGAGGCTCGGAGGGGAAGATCTGTCCGCAGCGTGGACCGATCGGATCAGACAATCGGCTGCGCTCATGGCGTGGCGCTCCACTTCCAATCGCGGACCTCCGGCATGTCCTGCCCGTGGCGGTTGATGTACTCCCGGTGCTCCTGCAGTTTTTCCTTCAGCGCGCGCTTAGCGTGAAGGCCGCGATAGCTCGTCTGCGGCAGGCGGTCGATCGCATCCATGGCGAGATGAAAACGATCCATCTCGCTCAGCACCGTCATGTCGAACGGCGTGGTGATGGTGCCCTCCTCCTTGTACCCGCGCACATGGATGTTTTCGTGGTTGGTCCGTCGATAAGTCAGCCGGTGGATCAACCACGGATAGGCGTGGAAGGCGAAGATGACCGGCTTGTCCCGGGTGAAGAGCGCATCGAAATCGGCGTCACTCAGGCCGTGCGGATGCTCGGTGGACGGCTGGAGCTTCATCAGATCCACCACGTTCACGACGCGAATCTTTAGCTCGGGCAGTTGCGCGCGCAGAATCGACACTGCCGCCAGCGTCTCCAGCGTGGGCACATCGCCGCAGCAGGCCATCACCACATCGGGAGCCACGCTGTCGTCGTTGCTGGCCCAGGACCAGATACCGATGCCCTCGGCGCAATGCCGGGCCGCGGCTTTCATGTCCAGCCACTGCGGCGCCGGATGCTTCCCGGCGATGACCACATTCACGTAGTGGCGGCTGCGCAGGCAGTGATCCATCACCGAGAGCAGGCAATTCGCATCTGGCGGCAGATAGACCCGGACGACCTCGGCTTTCTTGTTCACCACCAGATCGATGAAACCGGGGTCCTGATGGGTGAAGCCGTTGTGGTCCTGTCGCCAGACGTGCGAGGCGAGCAGGTAGTTCAGGGAAGCGATCTTCCGGCGCCAGGGCAGACGCGAGGTGACCTTCAACCACTTGGCGTGCTGGTTGAACATCGAGTCCACGATGTGGATGAAGGCCTCGTAGCAATTGAAGACGCCGTGGCGTCCGGTGAGCAGGTAGCCTTCCAGCCACCCTTCGCACTGGTGCTCACTGAGCATTTCCATGACGCGGCCGGTGGGCGCGAGGAATTCGTCGTTCGGCTCCGTCGCGGCGTCCCACTGGCGCTTGGTCACTTCGAAGAGGGCTTCCAGTCCGTTCGAGAGCGTCTCGTCCGGCCCGAAGACGCGGAAGTTTCGCTGCTCGTCGTTGAGCTTCGCCACATCGCGCAGGAACCGGCCGAGCACATGCGTATCGCCAATCCCCCGCACGCCGGGGGTGGGAACGTCGACCGCGTAGCCGCGGAAGTCGGGCAGGCGCAGATCGCGCAGGAGCAGTCCGCCGTTGGCGTGCGGATTGGCGCCCATGCGCCGCGCACCGGTGGGGGCGAGCTCAGCCAGTTTGGGACGAAGCCGGCCGCCCTCGTCGAAGAGTTCCTCGGGGCGATAGCTGCGCAGCCACTGTTCCAGCAAGGCGAGGTGGGCGGGATGGGCCGATGGATCGGAAAGCGGCACCTGATGCGCGCGGAAGGTGCCCTCGATTTGCTTCCCATCGACGACCTGCGGCCCGGTCCAGCCTTTCGGCGAGCGCAGGACGATCATCGGCCAGCGCGGTCGAGTGGTGTTCCCGGCGGCCCGGGCATCCTGCTGGATGCGGTGGATTTCCTCGACCGCGCGGTCCAGCGCCGCCGCCATCGCCTCGTGCATCAGGGCGGGCTCGTGGCCTTCGACGAAATACGGGATGTAGCCGTAGCCGCGGAGCAGCTGTTCCAGCTCCTCGCGGGTGATGCGGGCGAGAATTGTGGGGTTGGCGATCTTGTAGCCGTTCAGGTGCAAAATCGGCAGGACGGCGCCGTCCGTGACCGGATCGAGGAATTTGTTCGAATGCCAGGCCGTCGCGAGCGGGCCCGTCTCGGCCTCCCCGTCGCCTACGACGCAGGCGACGATCAGTTCGGGATTATCGAACACCGCGCCGAACGAGTGGCTCAGCGAGTAACCCAGCTCGCCGCCTTCGTGGATGGAGCCCGGACATTCCGGCGACGCGTGGCTGGGAATCCCGCCGGGAAAGGAAAATTGGAGGAAGAGTTTCTGCAGACCGGCTTCGTCGCGGCTGATGTTCGGATAGACCTCGCTGTAGGTGCCTTCCAAATAGGTGTGACTGACCACGGCGGGGCCACCGTGGCCGGGGCCCGAAACGTAAATCATGTCCAGGTCGAAGCGTTTGATGACCCGGTTCAGGTGCGTGTAGATGAAGTTCTGCCCCGGGGTGGTCCCCCAGTGCCCGAGCAGCATGTGCTTCACGTCGGTGAGCGCGAGCGGGCGCTTCAGGAGCGGATTATCTGCCAGGTAAATCTGGCCGACCGAGAGATAGTTCGACGCGCGCCAATAGGCGTCGAGCTGCGTGAGCAGCTCCGGCGTGAGGGCTTGGGCGGTATTTTCCATGAAAAGGGTAGAGTGATTCCGCTCAGTTCCGCGCGAGCGCGTCAATCGGATCGAGGTGACCGCCTTCCGCACGGGGAGATAGTCAAAGGGGATTCCGGTGAGAAAGGCGTCCAGAAACGAGGTCAATACCGGCGAAACCCCGCCAGCCGGCCAGCGTGGAGAGCAGCTGTCCTCCGCCCAAGCCCACGAAGACGCCGAGCAGCCCGCCGATGAAACAAACCAGCACCGCCTCGGTGAGGAATTGGAACATCACATCGAAAGTTCGCGCGCCGAGCTTCACGCGGATGCCAATTTCACGCTTCCTTTCCGTCACCGACACGAGCATGATGTTCAGCACGCGAAGCCCGCCCACGACCGGCGAAACCACCGCCACCGCCGCCAGCACGGGAAACCAGAGGAATCCGTCTCCGGTTCCGGCTGCCACTTCTGACTCACACCCGAAATCCTCGGCGCGACGCGGCCGCCGTCACGTCGGTGGAGCCGGCGGCGGGCGTCACAACTCGAAGTGGATCCCGCTCTTCAGGAGGCGGGCGTAGCGGGAAGCGTCGAAGCGATAGAGCTGCGCTGGCCGTCCCGGAACATCGCGGCGGATCTCGTCGAGGGGCGTCACCACTTCGATGGCGAAGAGCTTTTTGCGGAAGTTCCGCTTGTCGAGCATGACCCCCAGGATCGCCTCATAGAGCGTCTGCAGCTGGGTCAGCGTAAACTTCGGTGGAAGCAGTTCGAACCCGATGGGCTGATAGCGGATCTTTCCGCGGAGACGCTCCCGGGCAACCGCGATGATCGCGGCATGATCGAAGGCGAGAGCGGGAAGATCAGCCAGCGGAAACCACTCCGCTGCGTCGGCATCGGTGGTCGCCACGAGCGCGTGATCGGCGGGTCGCACGAGAGCGAAGTATGCCACGGTCACCACCCGCTCCCGCGGATCGCGCTTCAGCTCGCCGAAGGTGTAGAGCTGTTCGAGATAGACCTTTTCCAGCCCGGCCTCCTCGGCGAGTTCGCGCCGCGCGGCGTCGTCGAGCGTCTCGTTCACCCGCACAAATCCGCCCGGCAAAGCCCATTTAGCCTTAAAGGGCCCAAGGCCGCGCTTGATGAGAAGAAGTTTGAGGCTGGCGCCGTCGAAGCCGAAGACCACGCAGTCGACGGTCAGCGCGGCCCGGGGGTATTCGTAGGAGTGGGGCATGGAGGCTCGTTTGGTGTGGCCCTAACACCAAAACTTTCCCCGCGTCAAGAATCCATGAATGCACGGCGCTGAGGATCCGACCCGCGACGGGCGGCGAAGTCTCTGCTACTGATCCGCCATCATGAGTGATTCGATCGCGACCCTGACCGCGGAAGTCCGGGCCTTCCGCGATGCCCGGGACTGGGCGCAATTTCACGCCCCGAAGGAGATGGCCGTCGCGCTGGTGGCCGAAGCCGGGGAGCTCTTGCAACACTTTGTCTGGCAATCGCCGCAGCAGTGCGGGCAGCGGGTGGTCGAGCGGCGGGACGCGATCGCCGATGAGATGGCGGATGTCGCGCTGCTCTTGTTCGAGTTTGCCGATAATCTGGACATCGACCTCGCTGCCGCGATGCGCACGAAACTGGCGCGCAACGAGGCGCGGTATCCGGTCGCGAGAGCCCGCGGCAGCAACGCGAAGTACAATGAGCTGTGAGTGACGCGACATCTTCCGAGACCCCGGCGCCTCATCGTCGTCGGCCGCGCTATGCGGGGAAGAATCCGCGGCGGTTTGCGGAGAAGTACAAGGAACATCGGGGCGACGCCGAGACCGCGGCCAAGGTGGAAGCGAGTGGCAAAACGCTCGCGGGCACGCACCGGGCCATCATGGTGGCGGAGATTCTTGAGGTGCTCGCTCCGGCGCCGGGGGAGTTCGCCGTCGATTGCACCCTGGGGTTTGGCGGGCACGCGCGGGAAATCCTTCCGCGGCTGCGCGCGGGCGGCCGGCTCCTCGGGCTGGACGCCGATCCGCTCGAACTACCTCGCGCGGAGACGCGGATGCGCCAGCTCGGTTTCGGTCCGGACGAGTTCCTCGTCCGACACGCGAACTTCGCCGGAATCGCGAAGGCGCTCGCTGGAACAGATCGGGACGGCGCGGATCTGGTGCTCGCCGATCTCGGCGTGTCGTCGATGCAACTCGACGATCCGGCGCGGGGCTTCACGTTGCGCGAAGACGGGCCGCTCGACATGCGGATGAATCCGTTTCGCGGCATCGCGGCGACGGATTGGCTGCAACGGTCCTCGGCTGCGCGCCTGGAGGCAACCCTGCGCGACAATGCGGACGAGCCGGCCGCGGCGATCCTCGCGCCAGCGCTGGCCGGGCGCCTCTGCGCGACGACCGGCGCGCTCGCGAACGCGGTGCGGAAAGCTCTCCCCCGGCTGGACCACGAGGAACAGACCGACACGATCCGACGAGTCTTCCAGGCGATCCGAATCGCCGTGAACGAGGAGTTTTCCGCGCTTGAGGCCCTGCTCCGCGCCCTGCCAGGGGTGTTGCGGCCCGGCGGCCGGGTGGCGATTCTCACCTTCCATTCGGGCGAGGACCGCCGGGTGAAGAAGGCATTTCAGGCCGGTCTCCGGGATGGAATCTATGCCGCGGTGGCGCGCGACGTCATTCGGGCAAGTCCCGCGGAATGCCGCGCCAACTCCCGCGCGACGTCGGCCAAACTCCGCTGGGCGATTCGCGCTAAGGCAACACCGTGACGCGATAGAACCGGCGCGGAATCGCGGCCGCACCCGGGTCAGTGACCGGGACGAACGCACCTGTCCCAGGGAGGTTGTCCCCCACGATCGTCCACAGCGTCAACGCGACGTCATCGCTCCGTTCCACCCGGTAAGCCTGCCCCAAACTGCTCGCGAAACGCACGATGATATCGCTGCCGCTCTGCTGCAAATTCGTTCCCGGAGCGACGTTCACGACCACGGCATCATAAGCGGGCGAGTGAACGCCATCATCGGCGCTGAACATCAGGGTGTAGCGCCCGGGAGCGCTGAACGTCGCTGAGGTGATCGCGCTCGTCGCATCGGCAAAGGTGACTGTCCCCGGACCGCCGTAAAGCCTCCAGCGGAGGGTGGGGGTTCCGGTCGGAGACGTGTAGGCGGCAGAGAGCGAAGCGGCCTGTCCGAAAGTCACGGCGCGATCGGGGCCGGCGTTCGCGCTCGGAGCTCCCGGGGAGCGCGGGCCGGACGTCGCGTCCGTCGTTTGTACGACTTCGAAGTCGGTCACGAGGAGCGTTTGAATATTCGAGAACGCGTTCGAGGGAAATCGCTGGTCGGGCGCGTAGCTGATGGAAAAAAAGTTCCCATTGTCCGCCACGATCGCTCCGTATTTCTGCAGGGCGCGGGCGATCGCTTTCTCATAGGTCGACCACGACGCCGGAATGACGAAGCTGGCTCGAAGCCGCAGGCGCTGGCCCATCGCAGGAACGTCGGGGAGGGTGGTGGATCCCGCTTGGTGCGTGGCGGGATAGATGTAGGACTGGCGGCTCCGCTGCACGACGATGCGGACGGCATGCTCAACCATTCCGCGCGCGCATTCATCAAAACGCACGAGGGCCGCGAACATGGAAAGCCCGCCGGCGTCTCCGCTGGTCCAGCCGGCAGGGCGGAGGGCGTTGGAATTCAGATCAAATTTCGCGCCATTCGAGGCGTGCCACGCCGTGCCGACGCGCTTCGCCTGCCAGGTCTCCCACGCCACGCCGGCGCCGGGTTTCACCATGATCGCGTGACGATCGCCCCCGAGATTCGTCGAATCCTGCTGCCACTGGTCTAGGGTCAGAGTCCCCGTATCGACGGGCCAACTCTCGATTGGAAGGATCGAGGGAATGGGATAAAGCCCGTTTGGGCTCGTCCCTCCATCGAGATCCGACTGATTGGCGTAGAGGAGAAAAGCGATTGGCTGGGTCGGCTGATTGTCGGGGATCAGCGCAAAGTTCATCTCCGCGAACATCCGTAGATTGCGCCGCCCCGACGCCAGGTCGGCGTTGATCTGCGTGATCATGGTGGCAGAATTTGAGAGCAGGGGCCGGGTGTCGACGCGCTCGTTCCAAGCGTTGTCGCGCGGCATGATCTGCATCGTCGACAAGATCGCGTCCGCCTCCGGAGTGTTGAACAGGATCGGCGCGACGAGCGGCGGCGCAGGATCTCCCAGAATTCGCCCCTCGTGATTGATCCGCTCCGCGGTGGCCCAGGAAAGGGGCAAAGCGATCAGACAGAGCAGGGGGAGAACACGTGACACGTGTTTCCACATTGCAGGAGTCGTGCCGCCCGGACCTCGGAGTGCGAATCGCCCAAAAAAAGGGAGGATCCTGGCGGATCGTCCCCGGCAAAGCGACCTCTCAATCGCTTCGGCGCCCGCCGGTCAGGAGCGGCAGGAGATACCAGAGGAAGTAGGCCAGCGACGTCAGGAATGCCGCGACGTAGGTGAACCCCGCTGCATTGAGCACCTGGTCCACGGCTTTCGTTTCCTCACCCGGCTGGATGAAGCCCATCCGGCCAAGAATGACTTTCGCCCGGGCCGAGGCGTCGAATTCGACCGGAAGGGTGATGAGATTGAAGGCCATGATCACGCCCCACCCGATGGCCATGATCATAATCGCGGTCGGGCCCCGGAAAAAACCGCCGAAGAGGCCCAGGAGCGGGAGCACGCCGACGATCGTGCTGGCGAAGTTCGTCGCGCCAACCGCGGCCATTCGCCATTTCAGCGGGGCGTACGCGACCTTGTGCTGGAGGGCGTGTCCGCACTCGTGCGCCGCGATCCCGAGCGCCGCGGTCGAAGTGCCGGAGTAGTTGTCCGGAGATAGCACGAGCTTCTTCTGGATGGGGTCGTAGTGGTCCCCGAGGAAACTGTCACCTTGCTCGATCCGCACGTCATTGATGTTGGCCGCTTGGAGAATCCGGGCCGCGACCTCGGCGCCGGTATAGCCGGAACTTGCACGGACCTCGCTGTACTTCCGGACGACCCGCTTGACGCGCCAAGTCGCCCAAAGCGAGATGGCGAATGTCCCAATGAAAAGAAGGATGGCGAGTGGGCTCATGAATTTCTGGTGGTACGAAGTGAGACATCGCGGCGCCCCGAGCGTTCACTGTAAATGCGAAATCCGTGTCTGGTATGACGCGCTGTCACAGGCCCCGGGGGCGCTGGCCTCGGGGGATCCAGGTCGATCAGAGCCCGGCTTCATCGGGAGGCAGGAACTTCCGGAAGCGGCTCTTGTCGATGGCTTTCATATACGCCTCCCGGGGGCTGACGACCCCGAGACGCAGCTGATCCCAGATCGCGTCGTCCATGAATTGCATGCCAAGCTGTCGCCCGCCGACGATGACGTCCTCCAGCTTTTGGGTGGCGCCCTCGCGGATGATGGCGCTCACGGCGGGGGTGCTGATCAAGATCTCGTTCACGGCGACGCGACCCGATCCGTCGGCTTTTTTTAGCAGAAGCTGCGCGATCACCCCGCGAAGGGAGGCGGCGAGCATCGTTCGCACCTGCGACTGTTGGTCGGAAGGGAAGACGTCGATCAGACGATCGACCGTCTTGCGCGCATTGTTCGTGTGCAGGGTACCGAAGACGAGCAGACCGGTCTCGGCGGCCGTGAGCGCGAGGGAAATGGTCTCGAGATCCCGCATTTCGCCGACGAGCACAATGTCGGCATCCTGCCGGAGCGCCGCCTTCAGGCCGGCCGGGAAGGACGCTGCGTGATCCGGGACTTCGCGCTGCGTGATGATGCTTCCCTTATTCCGATGTACGAACTCGATCGGTTCCTCGATGGTCACGATGTGTCGCGAGGATGTGGCGTTGATGTGGTCGATGAGCGCAGCCAGGGTCGTGGACTTGCCGGATCCGGTGGGTCCCGTGACCAAAACGAGTCCGCCCCGGAGTTCCGCAAAATTCTTGATGACCTTCGGCACACCGAGTTGTTCGATGGTGGCGATTTTGGTCGGGATGAGGCGAAAGACAGCGCCGTAGCCGTGAGTCTGCTTGAGATAATTGCAGCGAAAGCGGGCGTCCTCATTCATCTCGTAGGCGAAGTCGAGGTCGCCACGCTCCTCGAATCGCTGCCAGGCCTCCTCGCCGGCGATCTCCGCGAGCATGAATGCCGCCTCCTCGCGCGTCACGGGCTCATCGCGGATCGGGACAATGTCGCCGTGCCGCCGGACCTTGGGGGGTTGTCCTTCGCCAAGGTGAAGGTCCGACGCTCCGGATTCGATGAGGACGGTGAAGAATTGATCGATGTAGGCCATGATGGGACGCTCGTGGACGTTCGCGCGTGATTTGACCGATCTGCCGCGCAGAGATTTGGCGGCTGGCGAGGCGCGAGTAAACGGGTGATCCTCTGCGAAATCCGCCAAGCGAGCAACGCCGGCAGCCGGCAAAAAAAACGCGACCCTGTGGGTGAAACGGGAGGTCGCAACTTCCGGATTCGACGTTCGCCCTTCGACGTTCGATGCTGGAGTCTTCTCTCCTGCCCATGCCCGCCCACTCCCTGATCGCTCCGCCGCCCATCGACTACGTCTTCGTCGATTTCGAAAACATCCACGAGGTGGACCTCGGACTCTTCGACCGGCCAAACGTTCGGCTCGTACTGCTCGTCGGGGCGCGGCAGACCAAGCTCGAGGTCTCGCTTGTCGAGAAGCTCCTCGCGCATTCTTCGTCCGTGCAGCTCGAGCGGCTCACGGGTTCCGGCCGGAACGCGCTCGATTTCGCGCTGGCCTATTACATGGGTCGCGCGGCCGTGATCGATCCGGCGGGTTATTTCCACATCATTTCGAAAGACACCGGCTTCGATCCGCTCGTCGCTCATCTGCGGAGTCGGAACATCCGCGCCCAGCGCCATAACGACTTCCGTCGCATGGTGGGAGCGGCCGCACCGGCCAAAGCCGTGCTGCCCGCGCTCCCGGCGCCCGCCGCGACCAAAACGGCCTCGGTCGCCCCCGCGGCGACGCGGGTTCCGCGGACTCGCGTGCGCGCAGCCGCCAAGCCGAAGGCGGCGGTGCCCGCCCTGCCGCCCGTTCTCGATGATCGGTCGCTCCTCGCTCTCGGACACCTCCGCAAGGCGTCACCCGATTGCCCGAAGACGCTGAAGAAACTCATCAGCACGCTGGTCGCCCGGCTTGCCCACGGCATCACCGTCGAGGATGCGACCGCCGTCGTGGATAGTCTTTCAAAGGCCGGCCATGTTAGTGTCGACGAAAAGGGCCGGGTGACGTACGCGCTAGAGCCGCGGGCGCGGTAGCCGATCGGTGTGGGGACCGATGTCCCTTACGAGTACGGGAGACCACCTATATGGTTGTAGTCGTGAAGCTGACCATCGAGATCGACGAGGCTCTGCTCGCGCGCGCGCGATGATGTCGGTGGCGCATCGACGAAGACCGCGGCGATCGATCTGGTCCTTCGGGAGTACGTCCGGAGAGCTTCCTTCAGTGAATCTTTCAAGGCCGGATTGGGATAAACGCCCGGAGAACTCAAGGGGCTCTTCGATCCCGGATACGACCTTTCTGCCGCGCGCGTGATGGATGTGCCACCCCCCCCATGCCCGCAAGCCCCGTTCTCGCCGATAGCAGTGACTACATCCGCCGAGCCCGGGAGGGAGTGGATCCGATCCGCGAGCTCGCGGGATCGAACCAACATCGTGCCATCTTGGTCTGTGGGATGTCGAACGAACGGTTTGGCAGCTGGATCGGACGGGCCGGATCGTTCCGCTGGCGGACGTCCTGATCGCTTGCTGCGCGCGCCGGGTGGGCGCATGCATATGGACTGATGACGAGGACTTCCGTGAGATCCCCGATACCAGGATCATCCATCCCATTCCCTAGCTGGATTCGGTGAGGCGGGGCCTCGGGAGTGGTGCGCGGGGGGGGACTCGAACCCCCATGCCTTTCGGCATACGCCCCTCAAACGTACGTGTCTGCCATTTCACCACCCGCGCATTCTCCAACTTTCGGCCAAGAGGGGACGGAGACGATATGGAGTGACGGTGGATCTGCAACCATAAAGTTGAAAATGAGCGTCGACGGACGCGCTCAAGGAGTAGTTCGAACGAGACGTGTTTCCGCGCTTCCCTTCTGCCCCATCGTTCGTACTCTTCCGCGATCCCCATGAAATTCCGTTTTACCAGCCTCGTCACCGTCGTCCTCGCCCTTTGTCTCGCTGGATGCGAAACGGAGGAGCAGAAAAAGACGGCGCTGGCCGCGAAGTTGCGCGAGAAAACGAGCATTCCGGATCAATCGGGCGACCAGAATTTTCAGGCTTTCATCGGACGTTTGCGCCTGGCCGTGGGGAAGCACGATCTCCCGATGATCGCCTCCATGATGACCCCAAATTTCGGCTGGCGGCTCGACCCGCCGGGTGAGGGAGACGGCGTATTTGATTATTGGGATAAGAAAAACATCTGGCCTGAGCTCAATCTCGTCCTCAAAGAGCGATTCGTGGCCAGCGGGCAATACATGGTGTCCCCGCGCGAGTTTGTCAGTCAGCCGACCTATCGGGGCTACCGCGCGGGCATCGTGATCTATGAGGGTGGCTGGCGTTTCGCGTATTTCGTGAACAATTGACGAATGCCTCCCGCGCGCTTTCTCCGCCACTCAGCGCGGGCACTTGTCGTTTTCGCGACGTTCGCTCTCGCCGCGTGTGCCTCGGTCGATTCACGGATCAGTTTGCCCCGAGCCGAGGAGGGAGCGGCAGCGCCGGCTGACGTCCCTTCGCGCGCGTCCGCGGACTTCTGGGCTTCGCTTCTGCAGGCCGATGTGATCTACATCGGTGAGCGGCATCCGGAGGCGCGGGATCACGATTACCAGTTCGAGATCATCAAGGGGTTGAAAGAGCGGGGGGTCGATTTTGCGATCGGCTGGGAGATGTTCGAATTTCCGCGACAGCCGCGGCTGGATGATTGGATCGCCCGGCGGCTCGAGACGGCGCAGCTCTTGGCGGAAACCGATTTCGTGAAAAGTTGGGGACGATACTCCCCGATTTATGAGAAAATGCTGCGCTGGTCGCAACTTGCCGGAATTAGCTCCATCGCGTTGAACGCCCCGAATGGCATGTCCCGAAAAATCGCCCAGGGCGAGACACTGACTGCGGCGGAGCGAAAGCTCATTCCAGAAGGGTATGTCTCGCAATCTGGGGGTCTCGAGCATTTCACATCGCAAATGGGCGCCCATCCCGGAGCAGGGATCGACTACGCGAAATATTATCGAGCCCAAGTGCTCTGGGACCAAACGATGGCGGAGCGGATCGTGCAGGCCCGCAAGCGATCGCCCCGGCAAAAGATTGTCGTCTTCGTCGGTCGCGGACATGTGGAAGGCGGTTTCGGAATCCCTCCCTACGTTCGCCAAAAACTTCCCCGCGCTGGGCAGGTCATTCTCCTCCCGGGGGAGACACCGATTGACGCCGGGGCGCCACCGCTCGCGACCAGCAATCGTCCCGGCGGGGGTGGACGCATGTAGCTCCCATGGCCGCGCCCTTCCGCGATCTCACCGGCCGGCTGCTCATCGCGCACGCCAGCCTGCACGACCCGAATTTTCGCCGGACAGTAATCTTTCTTTGCCAGCACGATGTCGAGGACGGCAGCTTCGGAGTGATCCTTAACCGTCGACTCGAACAGACTGCGGCCGACTTTCTTCCCGAGAACGACGCAGCCGACGCGCTCACGCAGGTCCCGGCGTTTCAGGGGGGCCCGGTCGCGGGTGATCGGCTGATCTTTACGAATTTCACGTACGACTCGCGGATGAAAGTGGCGAGCGTGCAACACGCGCTCGGCCTCGAACAGGTGTGCGAGATTCTCGAACGCGGAGAGCCAGGCGACTTACGGGCGTTCGTGGGTTACGCCGGCTGGACGGAAGGCCAACTCGAGTCCGAGATCGAGCAGGGTGCGTGGATCCTGGCGGATCCCGTCGCTGATTCTTTCGCCCTCGACGGCTCCTCGAAGCTTTGGGCCCAGACACTTTTCCGGCTTGGGGGCGAGTATCAAATGATGGCCGTGAAGCCTGAGGACCCGTCCCTGAATTGAGCGTCGGTGCCCACCCGATCGCGGGACCCCCAGCCTCAAAGAGAGTCCGGTTTTTCCAGCAGCGCGACGATGCGGGCCATCAGGCGGCCAGCGCGACCGCCATCCAGAATCCGATGATCGAAGGTCAGCGTGAGCGTGGCCTTGTGGAAAGGCATCCAATCCTCGATCTCGTCGTCCCACTCGGGATGTTTTCGCGTCGCTCCGAGCCCGAGAATAAGCGTTTCGTCCGGGAGCGGAATGGGCGTCGCCCAGTCGAGATCGAACGGACCGTAGTTCGTGACCGATGCGATCGACCCGGCGAACGCGTCCGGAGACAGGGCCCGTTTCCGGGCCGCCTCGACGAGTTCGCGGTAGGGACCGACGAGTTCGCGAAGCGTCTTCGTGTCCGCCTTGCGGAGCACCGGCACCATGATGCCGTCCTCCACCTCGACGGCGCAGCCGACATCGATCGACTTTGGGATCACGAGCTTGTTTCCGATGAGGCGGGCGGCAGCGACCCGATCCTCCGCGAGGGCGATCGCGAGCGCTCGCGCGGCATAGAGGGCAGGACCGGGCTTTGGGTCCGGCTGCGCGCTGCGGTGGGCGAGGAGGGCGTCAAGCTTCACGAGCCGGCCGACCGTGGCCAGCGGCCTCGACCAACTCCGGCGCATCGCGTCGGAGACAGAGAGTCGCATCGGCATGGCGGGCTGCACCTCGTTCGCCTGCAGTTGAAAGAGGAATTTTTCGAGGTCGTCGGACGTGACGCGTCCGCCCGCGCCCGTCGCGGTGATCGCGGCGAGATCCGCCTCCTTCAATCCGGCCTCACTCATTCGCGCCCGCACTCGGGGCGAGAGAAATCCGTTCGCCGCTCCGCCGCCGCGCGCGGGAATGGCGGGTGAGTGGGACGGGAGCGGCTTATCGATCAGCTGGCCCGGGGCGGACGCATACTGGCCGGTAGCCCAGACAGGTGGATTCCAATCGGGGCTCCCATGCATCGCCGCCCCTTCCTCGGCCTCCAAGGGCACGGAGGCGAGCTGGGCCGAGGTGGCCGGCGCGGAAACGGACCGACCAAGGCCCCGTTTTTCGACCTCCGCCTCCGTCGCTTCAATGTAGCCGAGCACCGCTCCGACGCCGTAAGTGCCGCCCCGCTCCACAAGAACTTCCGAGATTTCGCCGTCGCAGGAAGATGTCACCTGGAACACGGCCTTGTTTGTCTCGACCTCAAGAATGTCCTGATCGGCTTTGACGGTGTCCGTCGGCTTGATGCCGATACTGACGACGGTTGCCTCGGCCATGGATTCGCCGAGCTGGGGCATGAGAATTGGAATGCGCATGACGGAAGGGGGAGGAACTCGAAGAAGACGTGGGCCTGACGAACGAAGGGAGCGCTGGAAAAATTTTGGATCCTGAATCATGGACATTGCGCTGAACCGGGAAAGCTCCCGACTCGCCGAAACCGCGAGGGTCTGCGTCGCGCGCCCGCGAAACCTGGCCGCGGCTTCTAGAACTTGAGGAGTTCTTTCAGCTCCCGGGTTATTTCCGCGGCATTCGGACGATGGGCGGCCCAAAGATTTGGATGATAGGGGACGGGCGTGTCCTTGCAGTTCAGCCGACGCGGGGGCGCGTCGAGATACTGGAAACCATCAGACACGACGCGCGAGACCACCTCAGCACTAACGCCACCCCACGGGGAGTTTTCGCCGACGGCGAGGAGTCGTCCCGTCCGCGCGACGGAGGCGATAACCGTCTCACTATCGAGCGGCTTCACCACGCGAAGGTCCACCACTTCGATCTGCCAACCCTCGCGCGCGAGGTCGCCCGCCGAAGTGAGTGCCTCGTGGAGCATGGCACCGTGCGCTACGACGGTCGCGTCGCGCCCCGCGCGCGCGATTCGCGCCTTGTTCGGCGGTAGGTCGCTGCGTTCTGGCAGTCGCTCCGCCTTGAGGTGGTTGTAGAGGTGCTTGTGCTCGCAAAAGATGACCGGATCGTCGAGCGCGATCGCCTCAAGGAGGAGGTGATAGGCATCCTCGACCGTCGCCGGAGTCATGACCACTAGTCCCGGATAGTGCGCGTAGATGGCCTCCATGTTCTGCGAGTGGAAGGGGCCGCCGCCCGGTGTCCCGCCGCTCGGGAGCCGGACGACGATGGGACACCGGACGCCGGTGCGATAGAACTGCGTCCCCGCTTGGTTCACAATCTGGCTGAATGCGACGCTCGAAAAATCTGCGAACTGCATTTCGATGATCGGGCGCATGCCCTCAATTGCGGCGCCAATCGCGAGTCCGATGCTGGCGTCCTCGCTGATCGGCGAGTCCATGACGCGGCCAGGGTGCGCGATGGCGAGCCCTTTGGTCGCCTTGAACGCTCCCCCGAAGGCGCCGACGTCCTGGCCATAGATGAAGACACGCTCGTCATCAGCGAGCGCCTTGGCTTGAGCGGTGCGAATGGCTTCGAGATAGGTAACGGCCATGGGAGGGGAGGGATGGCGAACCCGGAAGGGGGATCCGGTCCGCGCGTCCCGACTCTCCTTTGCGAGGCGCGCGTGTCGAGAGAGTTTTGGCGGGAAGATCGCGCTTTCGCCCACTCGCCGAAGTGGCTAAGTGAGTCCGTGACGCCGATCGTGGAACGGGCCGTGGGAGTCGCTGTCCTCGCCGGGGTGTACATCGCCGCGGCGCGATTTGGTTTTGCCTTCGCGAACGTCGTCCCGAACGTCTCGCCCGTCTGGCCTCCCTCCGGTCTGGCGCTGGCGGCCCTGCTCCTCGGCGGACGCGGACTTTGGCCGGGCGTCGCGCTCGGAGCCTTCCTGGCCAACGCGACTTCTGCGATGCCCGTGCCACTCCTTGGTGCCACCGGAATTGCCCTCGGGAATACACTTGCCGCGTGGTTGGGAGCATTTCTGCTCGATCGCGGGTGTGGATTTCGAAACGCCATGGATCGCATTCGCGACGTGACGGCTTTGATCGCCGTCGCTTGCATCCTGCCGACACTCGCGGGGGCGCTGCTCGGGACGATCTCGATGCAGGCCAGCGGCTATCTCCCTCCGGACCATTTCGGTTTGGTCTGGCGAACGTGGTGGGCCGGTGACGCCCTCGGCACTCTCGTCGTCGCGCCCCTCGCGCTCGCGTGGATCGGATGGCGTCCCCGCGCTTGGGCGGCCTGGCGCTACGTCGAGGCCGCCCTTCTCGGCATCGGTCTGATCCTCGCCTGTCAGATCGTCTTCGCGCGGAACTTCGGCGCGACTTGGTCCGCATTCCCGCTCGCCTTTCTGACGTTTCCCTTCCTGATCTGGTCCTCGGTCCGCTTCGGACTTCGGGGCGCGACGGGAGCCGGCGGCATCGTGGCCGCTGCGGCGATTCAATCGCTCGTCTGGGAATCCGGGCCATTTCGGGCGCCCTCCATCGCGGAAAACGTCTGGATGCTCCAGAGCTTCGTCGCCGTATCCATGATCTCCTCGCTGCTCGTGAGCTCGCTGCAGGCGGAGTCCCGATCGGCGTCGGATGCGCTTCGCGCCAGCGAGCGGAAGCTCGAGGAGTCGCAGAAGTTCGAGAGTCTCGGGATCCTCGCTGGCGGTATCGCGCACGATTTCAACAACCTCCTGACCGTGATTCTCGGTAACGCCGCGCTCGCCCGCGGAAGACCGGGCACGCCGCCGGAACTGGGTCGCTTCCTCAGCGAGATCGAGCTTGCCTCCGACCGAGCCGCCGAGTTGTGCCGGCAAATGTTGTCGTTCGCCGGGCGGACACCCGGGAAGGTCGAAAACGTGGATCTGAGCGAGCTCGTGCGCGAGACGATTAGTCTCTCAGCCGGTCGCATTCCGAAGACGATTCGTCTGCGGCTCGAACTCGTCGATCGGCTTCCCCCGGTGCGCGGCGATCGCGTCCAGTTGCAGCAGATCGCGCTAAACCTCCTCGTCAACGCCGCCGATGCGATGCCGGTCGGAAGCGGCGAGCTCACAGTCCGAACCGCAATCCGCCGGCTCGGACGCGCAGATCTGGCGGAGAGCCGACTCGAACTTGGCGCTCGCCCGGGAGATTTTGTCGAGCTCACCGTGTGTGACAACGGCGTCGGAATGGATGCGATGACTCGTGACCGCATCTTCGACCCGTTCTTCACGACAAAGGTTACCGGGCACGGCCTCGGATTGGCCGTGCTCCTCGGGATCGTGCGACTCCATGGTGGCGCGATTTCGGTGCGGTCGGCTCCCGAGGAAGGCACGGAGATGCGCGTCTTCCTCCCTGTCTCCAAGGTCGCGGAGACGCGTCAGAACACGACGACGGAGGCGGCGACCGAGTGGCGCGGCCATGGGCGGGTGTTGGTGGCCGACGACGAACCTGGCGTTCTTTGCGTCGTTCAGCAGACCCTCGAGCGCATGGGATTTGAGGTGACGGCGGTGACGAGCGGCGAAGAAGCCGTGGAGGTCATTCGTCGGCTGGGCTCGTCAATTCGCGCCGTCGTGATGGATTATGCCATGCCCGGGATGGGTGGATCGGATGCGGCACGGACGGTTCGTGCCCTCTGCCCGGGAATGCCGCTGGCCGTGATCAGCGGATACGTGGAACCAGAGGTGTCGCTCGATCTCGCGGGCGACGGGCCAACGATGTTTATTGCGAAGCCGTTCACGCCGCGAGCGTTCTCCGCCCGCATGCGTGACCTGCTCTCCCCGCAATAATTGGCAGCGAGCTTCGCCGCATCAGTGCTTCGGCGGATCGAAGAGGATGATCACGTTCACGTCCGCCGTGGAACGTCCATTCACGACCTGGCCCGCCCTGTAATGGAGGAAGTGTTTTCCGCTCGCGGACTGCCTCCCCAGCAAAAGCGAGACAACGGTGAGGTTCGCCGATTCGGCTGTTCCCTCTTCCAGCGACCAGCGAAATCCGGAGTGCGAGCCCATCAATCCACCAGTGCCATCGACCTTCACCACTTCCGGTCCCTTGATCACACCAAAAGGGGTCTGGAGCGAGAGGTCACGGATGCGCAGCTCCAGCCGCGAGAGATCGAAAACCTCCGGATCGCCGGTGAATGAGATGACGCCCGGAGAAGGTTCGACGATCTGGAGACGGACGGCTGCGAGCCGGCTCAGTGCGGGTGTATTCGCGAGGACCTCCCGATACTGATCCTCGGTGACGCCGAAGTTTGGATGATAGGGCAGGGGACCTTTCGTGTCCGCATGATCCCGCACGTAGGCCAGGAGCCACTCCCGGTTATTCTGGGCGGCTCGCTCCATGCGTCCTCCAAGGTCCGCGACGCGCTGGTTCAAGCTCGTCGTCATTAGGTCGACCGATCCCTCGCGCGCGGGCAGCAATGACCGGATTTCGTCGGCCATCGCCGCGGCCGAATACTCCGGCCCCGCCGCCGCGAGCGACATCGCCACCACGAGCGCGAACGCGCCTGCCATCACGAGCTGACGCGGCGCTCGCGGTTGCATCAGAGCGCCACCTCGAAAGGCGCCCCGGTTTTGCCCTTCACGTCCTCCAGCGTCACGCCCGGGTGCAATTCAAGCAGCGTCAGGCCGCCCGCTGGTTTCACGCTGAAGACGCAGAGATCGGTGATGATCAGGCTGACCACGGCCTTCCCGGTGACCGGAAGGGTGCAGGCCTGTAGGATCTTCGGACTGCCGTCCTTCGCGGTGTGTTCCATGACGGCCACCACGCGCTTGACCCCAGCCACGAGGTCCATCGCGCCCCCGGGACCCTTCACCATCTTCCCCGGAACCATCCAGTTCGCGATGTCGCCGTTGTCGGCGACCTCCAGCGCTCCGAGGATGGAGAGGTCGATGTGACCTCCGCGGATCATGGCAAATGAATCCGCGCTGGAGAAAAAGGATGAGCCGGCGACGGTTGTGATCGTTTGCTTTCCGGCGTTGATCAGATCCGGGTCCACTTGATCCTCTGACGGGAACGGCCCGATTCCAAGGAGCCCGTTTTCCGACTGCAGAGTGACGTGCATGCCGGGCGGAATGAAATTTGCCACCAGCGTGGGAATGCCGATGCCCAGATTGACGTGGAAGCCATCACGGAGTTCCAGCGCGGCGCGCTTCGCCATCAACTCCCGGATCGGCGATTCCTTTTTCGAAGCAGCCGCCCCCTGGACCGTGCGAAATTCGATCCGTTTCTCGTAGCGAGCACCCTGCACGATCCGGTCGACGTAGATGCCGGGCGTGTGAACGTCCTCGGGATTCAATTCTCCGACCTCCACGAGTTCTTCCACCTCGGCGACGCACACGTTCGCGCAAGTTGCGATCATCGGGTTGAAATTCCGGGCGGTCTTGCGGTAAACGAGGTTGCCGGATTTGTCTCCCTTCCACGCTTTGACGATCGCGAGATCAGCCCGGAGGCCCTCCTCCAGAACATACTCCTTCCCGTCGAAAACTTTCGTCTCCTTCCCCTCGGCGAGCTTTGTCCCAAAGGCGGTGCGCGTATAGAAACCGGGAATCCCGGCGCCTCCTGCGCGGAGCCGCTCCGCGAGCGTGCCCTGGGGCACGAGTTCGAGCTGCAGTTCACCGGCGAGCACCTGGCGTTCGAATTCCTTATTCTCCCCGACGTACGAAGCCGTCACCTTCCTCACCTGCCGCGTCTTCAGGAGCAGACCCATCCCGAAGTCATCAACGCCCGCGTTGTTTCCCACGATCGAGAGACCTTTCACCCCGCTGTCGCGCAACGCGCCAATGAGGTTTTCGGGAATACCGCAAAGCCCGAAGCCGCCGGCAGCGATCGTCAGATTATCGGTGAGCAGACCGGCAAGCGCGGCCTCGGCAGTGGAATGTACTTTACTCATGGGGGAGCGCGATGTTCGGACTCCCCGCTTCTGGCGTCAACCGCCAGGCGGAAGCGAGTCGTCGTCGTTTCGCTCGGGCAACGACCGATCACCCGTCAAGCTGGCTCGGCTCCGGTGCCGGGCTTCGGATAGCCGATCAGATACGTGACGTGCGCCAGCGGACCAAGCGTGCGTTCCTGACCGATGTCCCAGACATAGTCAGCGCTGCGCAAAGGCGCGATCAATGCCTCAAGCTCCGCCGGCGAATAAGTCCGGACGCACGAAACCAACCCGTCACAGAGCCCCATGAGCGGGAGGAGGGGTAGGAGGTAGGTGTAGAGCAGATTCGACCAGCGAAACGGGCGCAGGAGCGGAACAAGGCAAAGGATGGCGAGCGGCGTGGTGCAAAGCGCGAGCATCGGGATTGGCCGCCGTTCATTGAACTCGAAGACGCCGATCCCCACCCGATTTCTGACGGCGTCCGCCAGGATGGCGCGAGCGTCGTCGGGACGGAAATGATGAAATGCGGTGAAAAGTGTCCGAAACCCGCGCATCGCGGCTGGGACCGCCATCGCGTCGATACTCTCGCGGCGCCGGGCGACTCTTCCGCTCGTCTCCAGCACGGTGGTCTCGTCACTCGTGACGTTTGGGAACTTGTCGGTCAGCCACACTCGCTCCGGCGCGCGCGCCGCAAATTTTCCGACCAAACCAAGCCACGGTCCGCCGCGCCCGGAGCAGAGATCGACGACCTCCGTGGCGCCGCTGCGGCGGATGGCTTCGGCCAGACGCGGAACGATCGGGTCATAGACCCTCCAGGTCCGGATGAAGAACTCGAGCAGATTAGTCGCGCCATCGCGGAGCCCGGTCGGACACCATGGTTGGTCATTGATCTCGATGAGATGGCGGCGCGGCATGAGCGGCACTATCGGACATCGAGGAGGAAGTCGAGAGAACGACACGCCTAAACTTCCGGCTCCAAGGCACCTCGCGATTTTCGTTCGACTCCGCTGTCACCTCGCGTCTACTCCGCCGCCGCGCCGTGTTGCCACGTCCGCCGCCTGCCCCGATGCTCGCAACGCCGCCGCGGGCTCGAGCGACATGATCGTGACGTGGTAGCCGTGGTAGTCGCAGTCCTCGAGCGCGCCCCAGCCGAGCCGTGCGTACAGCGCCTGCTGGCCCTCGGTGAAGAGATAGAGCCGTTCGAACCCTTGTGCGGCCGCTTCAACCACGACCGCCCGCACCAGCGCGGAGCCGACCCCACGGCCGCGCGCTGTCGGCGTGACCAGCACGCTCGCCAGCCACGGCGTAAGATCGAGGCGCGTGTCCATGTCGTCAGCGGTGAGCGCCGCTGTGCCGATGACCGCGGCATCCGGCGCATCCGACTCGAATGCAGCAAACGTCAGCGGAAGGCGCTCATCCGCGAGACGTTCGGTCAGCTCCGCGATGCGGCAGTCGACGGAGTCGTGTTCATGATAATCGCCCCACTCCTCGAAGAGCCAGCCAGCGAGGATCGGGATGACATCGGGCCGGCGGGCGAGGGGGAGGATGTGGGGCATTGTGATGGGTGATATCGCTGATGACGTCCGCCCCAACAGCATTCATGCCTGGTTTCGCGAGGCATTCGATGTTGCTTTGGCTAATAGCACCTTCTTCGGATCCAGTCCGCGAGCTTCGCATTCCACCGCCAAGACGGCCGGGCGATCTTGATCCGTGACCCGAACGGTTCCATCTCCGCAGACGCGACCGGGAGTAACGAGCCGCGAGTCACCGTTTTTAGGGATTCGATCCATTGTTTTGATCGTATTATTTATACCGAGGTTGAGTCGAAGGCGTTGCGCTCAGCGTCGCGGGCGAGGGCAAGTGGTGGGTCAAGAAATTTTCGAGCAGGGCGAGGAACGTCACCACCATTTCTCGGGATTTGCCTCGCTCTGCCTCATGACCAAACGCCGCCCTTGAGAGCGGTGGTAAGGACGCGGGACTGGCTCGTTAGATTCACCGCGGGTGGCCGTCGCGGCGTAATTCTGATCGTGAACTGGCCGTATCAGCCCGCCTTTGATTTTGGGCAATGCGTTCGAAGAGGGGATCGAGGATCGCTTCGGGGACACAGAGGCCGCCCGTTCCGGTGCCCAACTTAAGATCGGGTTTGCTCGCTCCGTGAAAATCGCTTCCGCCCGTGACGAGGAGATCGTATTTCTGGGCGAGGTAACCATATTCCGCGATCTGTTCCGGTCGGTGACGGCTGTAGTAGACCTCGATCCCCTGCAGGCCAGCCGCGCAAAGCTGGTGCACAATTTCTTCCAAGTGTGCACTGGAGGCCGGCTTCAGCTGATAAGGGTGCGCGAGCACTGGAACACCGCCTGCACGCCGGGTGACTTCGATCGCCTCCGCGGCGGAAATTTTCTCTTGAGACACGTGCGCCGGGCGCCCGGTCTGCAGCCAAAGGGAGAAGGCTTAGTCGGTGCTGGCAACGTAGCCCCGCGCGATCATCGCTCGCGCGATATGCGGCTTGCCGACGCTGTCGCCGCGGGCCTGCGCCCGCACCTCTTCGACCGTGAGATCCGTCCCCAACTCGCACAAGCGAGCGACGATTCGGGTGCTCCGCGAGGCCCGGTCCGCCTGCAGACCGGCGAGCCGACTCGTCAGGATGGGCGCCGTTGGATCGATCCCGTAGGCCAGGAGGTGCATCGTTCCGGGTTCGTATTCGATCGAGAATTCCAGCCCCGGAAGCAGTCGAAGTCCCCGCTGATCTGCCGCGACCTGCGCAGCCTCGACGCCACCGACGGTGTCGTGATCGGTCAAGCCCAACACGGCGAGACCCGACTGAATCGCGAGTTCGACCAGTTCGACCGGCGTAAGGCTGCCATCGGAGGCCGTGCTCTATGGGAGTGCAGATCGATCAACATGCGTGGTCGGATGAAGGCATTTTATCGGTTCTTCGTGAATTTTTGGATCCCACCTGAGCTGGCTGGTTTCGAAATTCAGCCCGTGGGAGACCCTCCTCGCCGCCTCGGCCGGCACGTAAACGCCGATGCGGTAGGGGGGCCTTTGTGAAACCGTTTGAGCTTCTATCTATTGCCGACGGGCGGCGTCGAGGTAAATGCCAGCAGAGCGGCCCGAGTTGACGGGGGTGTTTTCGAGTCGGCAGATCCTCGGGTCGGCGTAACGAGTCGTCGTCAGCTCTGGCTTCGATCGACCGCGCGAACGCCAAGAGCGTTTCGATCCGGCGATCATCGGGAAGCCGCGGGACGACATGCGCCTTCGACGCGTTGGCGAAACGGGCCAACGCCGTGATCCTGGAGGTTGGCAGCCGGTCGATTCAGGGAAGGCCAGCCCCCCAGCGCCTGGGCTGCTTCCACCCGCTCGACGGCACGACCCAACTCGGCGGCTCTGCAGCACGGGGGCCATCACGCAACCGGACGAGTGGACGGACCCGCTCGTTTTCTGGAACGACGAGAATGGCTTCCAATCGCGCCCGCTGCTGCGGCGAAACCGGGCTGGTCAATCGCTGCCACAGCCGCTCGTTGGGACGACACGGCGCGGCACGGCCGTTGGATCGTCGAGAAATGTTCCCAGGAACCGCACGGTGCCGAGCTGCACGGCCCAACCGAGACGCATATGATCCCATCGCCGGCGGCCAATGAGCTCGCGATCGGCATCTTGGCGAGCGGCGGAAGCCCAATTGCTGCAATCAGGCCGTCTTGGCGGCCCGAGAGCGGCTGAACCCGACTCTCTGTTCCGTTGCTCCCCGGACCCCGTTAGTCAGAGTGGAATCCAAGCTTCGGTGGCCCGCAATCGCAAGAAATCCACCTCGCCCAGACTTGCGCCCGGCTACTGGAGCCGCTAATCGGGCAACTCGCTCGCGCCTGTCCATGGCGTTGCGCTCTTCTCCCGATTTCACGTGTTCACCTCCCGACACCTCAAGCACGCCAAGCACCTCGCCCGATCTGCGTCCGAAGTCCTGCATCGCCAGAGCGACCTGCTCAAGCCAGAGGACGTCGCGAAGTATGAGACCTCGATCGCGGAATATCGGAAAACGATCGCGCGGGGCGACCGCGCCGAGATTGAGAAGGCGGGCGCCGAGCTGGACCAGTTCTTTGGTCCAATCGCGCCCCCCAAGAACGAGCTCCGGGACTGGACGGAGACGATCGTGGTTTCCATCGCCGTTGTCGTCGCGTTCCGGGCTTATTTTCTTCAGCCTTTCGCCATTCCCACGGGATCGATGCAGCCGACCCTGAACGGGTTGATCGTCCATAAGATCGCGGCGTCGGAATCGATCCCGAGCGCACCGCAGCGCTGGGCGGAAAAGCTGCTTTTCGGGTACAGCTACGTCGATTTCACGGCGCCCCGGAATGACCGCATCGTCGCGCTGCGCGAGGCGAATACGATGGGATTCTTCGCCCGCACGACGCTGGAGTGGGAGAGCGGGGAGCGCACCACGCTCGGCGCTCCGGCGCGACAGGTGATGGATACCCGGGATGGCTTCGGCGCGTATGCCGGTCGGGTGTACAAGGCAGGTGAAGTCGTGGCGCGAGGCTATGTGCAGGCGGGTGACCAGGTGTTCGTTGACCGCTTTACCTATCATTTCCGCCGGCCCCAGCGAGGCGAGGTGTTTGTCTTCAAGACCGAGGGGATCGCCGGAATCGGGGGCGGGCAGGCCGAACTGAGCAATCCAAACCGGGGAGAGCATTACATCAAGCGCCTCGGGGGGGTCCCCGGCGATGAACTCCGGATCAAGTCGCCGCAGCTCTTTGTGAATGGCGCAGTCGCCAGTGAATTCGGGCTCGACCGCGTGATGAAATCGCAGCCCCCCTATGCGGGTTACGGGAACATCCAGTTCGCGCGTTTCCTGAAGACCCCGCTGGAGAAGTTCAAGTGCGAAGAGAAGGATTATTTCGCTTTGGGCGACAACAGCTACAACAGCTCTGATTCGCGCTTCTGGGGACCGGTTCCCGAACCAAATTTGTTGGGGCCTGGCTTCATGGTCTACTGGCCGCTCGGGAAGCATTGGGGCTTCATCAAGTAGCGCAGCCCGGCCAGGAAGGCGGCTTCGCCCTCGCTTTGCTGCGACGGATTCTTGCCTCCGCGCTTGCCATCGCGCCGGTTTTTGCTGTTTTCTTTCGAGTTCCAATTCGACACCCATGGACCCCATCGAAGAAATTGCCCAGCGCCTGGAACGCCGCGCCGACCGTTGCCGGGCCACGAACGACCTCGCGGGAGAACAGATTGCGTTGAAGGCGGCGAAACAGGCCCGCGCGAGCGGCAACGTGCGGGAGGCGATCCGGATCGAGGAGCAATTTAATGGCAGCGGCACTGGTCAGGGGGCGCCTGAACCGCAGGGCTGCCTCAGTGGCATCCTCGGGGGATGGTTCCGCGGCCGGAGTGTGGGCACTTCGTCCCCGATCGGCAGAGGCGTGCAGTGGGGTTCCCCTTCCTTTCGGAGCGGGATGTACGGAGGCTCCTCGTATTCGATGTTCGGCAACAACGTTCGCACGGGAGGGTCGCAGGCCTGGCGCGATCACAATCCCGGCCTGATCCCCTTCGACGCCTTCGCTCAGGAAATGGGCGCGGTCGGCAGCGACAACGGAATCGCGATTTTCCCGGACGAAGACGCTGGCCGCCGCGCGCTTCAGGCGCGCATGCGTCGCAGCGGCGGAGAAAGCTCCACGGTCGATGACCTCGTGAATCGGTCGTATCTCGACTCCTCCTCGCCCGGTAACGCGAGCAGCAGCGACATTCTCCGCGCCGCCGGCATCGCGCCGGGCACGGATGCAAATGCCCTGAGCGATGCCGAGATCGCTCGGCTCTCGAGTGCGATCGAAAACCAAAATTCGTTCAAGGGCGAGGAATTTACCAAGGGAAGTGCCGATGCGCCCGCCTGGGTCAACGAGGTCTCTCACGCGAGCGACAATTCGTGAGCGCACCCAGTGGATCCGCGCTTGCGGCGCATTGGGGGCTTGAGCCTGGGGTAACTTTTCTGAATCACGGATCGTTTGGGGCGTGTCCCCTCGCACTCCTTGAGCACCAGCAGGAACTCCGGCGGCAGATGGAGTCCCAGCCGGTCCGGTTTCTCGCACACGACTACCACGACCTCCTCGATATCTCCCGAGTCGAACTAGCCGAATTCCTTGGCTGCAGCGCAGAGGACGTGGTGTTCTCGACGAATGCGACTTCCGGCGTCAATGCCGTCGTCAACTCGCTTCGCTTCGAGCCCGGCGATGAACTGCTGACGACTGATCACGTCTACAACGCGTGCCGGAACGTGCTGGACGTCGCAGCGGAACGGAGCGGTGCCCGCCTCATCCTCGCGCATCTGCCGTTTCCGCTCGATTCCGAGGCTGAAGTAGCTTCGACGATCCTGGATGCGGTCACCGACCGCACCCGGCTCGTCCTTCTCGACCATATTACAAGTCCGACGGCCCTGCTCCTGCCCGTCGAGCGCATCGTGGAGGAGTTGGAAGGCCGGGGTATTCCGGTGCTGATCGATGGCGCCCACGCCCCTGGTCAGATTCCGCTCGACCTCGGCGCGCTCCGTCCTTCCTACTACGCCGGCAACCTGCACAAGTGGCTCTGCGCCCCGAAAGGCTGTGCATTCCTTTACGCGCGGGACGACCGGCGGGAGGAATTGAGACCTGCCGTGACCAGCCACGGGGAGAATCGCCGCCGCGCGGGTCGGAGTCCATTTCATGACCGGTTCGACTGGTGCGGAACGAGCGATCCCACGGCCTGGTTCTGCGCGGGCGAGGCGATTCGCTGGTGCGATGGCTTGATCGCGGGTGGGATAGCCGCCCTCCGCGAGCGAAATCATGCTCTTGCCGTTGAGGCCCGGGCTCTCCTCGCAACCACCCTGGGATGCGCGGAGATGCCGTGCCCTGAGGGAATGCTGGGGTCGATGGCTACTCTTCCGCTCCCCACGACGTCTCGCTGGGGAGCAACGGGCGACCGGATCGATCCGCAACAGAGGTGGCTGTGGGAGCACGGCAGGATCGAAGTCCCGATCATGCGGACCGGAAACTCGTCCCGGCGAGGGATCCGCGTCTCCGCCCAGGCGTACAACGCGATCGGACAGTACGAGTTTCTCGCCAATGCTCTGCTCGAGTCCGAACGCGGATAAGCAGCACCAAGGACGGCGACCCCAGCGCCCTTACGATTCCAGCAACTTCTTCACGACGCCGCGGGCCGCGTCGCCTTCCGCCTGCAGCTTGCCATCCGGCCCGTAGACTTTGAAATGCGGAATGGACTGGAGCTTGAATTGCTGCGCGACGGGCGACTTCCAGTCGATCCCCTGAATGCCCGGACGATTGATGTCGACCTTTACGACCACGACGTCATCCCGGGTGGTGTGAAGTTTTTCAAGAGCCGGCGAAATGGCCCGGCATGGCGGGCAGAACTCGCTGTAGAAGTCGAAAATCGTCGTTTTTCCCGCCACCGCATACGACTCGAGTTTCACCGGAGCACCCTGCGAGATCAATTGCGGTTTCGTGCCCTTCGACGCCGCGGCTAGGAGAGCGGCCGTGCCGAGGGCGAGACTGGCTACGAGGAGAAGAGGAAGTCGCATGGGCATCAGACAGGCTGGATGGCACGGCGTTCAGAGCGAGCGAGCCGAAAGTTGGCGGAGCAGCGCGGTGCCGGGCACCGCATCCGCTCCGTCATACGTTCGGGCGCGTCAGACGTGGATGTCGTTCGGTTCGGGGATTCACTCGTCCAATGAACCGCCCGCCAACCGCGTAGCTTCCGCCTAAGCCATCTCGCTCGCAATCAGCGCGGCGCCGACGATTCCGGCATCATTCTGCAGGAGCGCTGGAACGACCTTGGTCTTGACGTGCTCGGCCACGAACGGGAAGAACTTGTCCGCCTTCTTGCAGACCCCGCCACCGATGATGAAAAGATCGGGTGAGAGCAGCGCGTCGAGCCGACCGAGATATTCTCCCACGTTATGGCCCCATTCCTTCCAGCTTAGCTCTTTTGCTTCCCGGATCCTCTCAGAGGCCCGCTTCTCGGCGTCCTTGCCTCGGACTTCGATGTGGCCGAGCTCGGAGTTTGGCACCAGGCGGCCATCCAGGAAAAGCGCGGAACCGATCCCCGTCCCGAGTGTCACCATCAAAACCACCCCGCGAACGTCACGGCCGGCGCCGAAGCGCACCTCCGCGACTCCGGCGGCGTCGGCGTCATTCATGACATGGGCCGATAGGCCTGTCTTCGAGGTGAATATTTTGGCAGCATCGCAGCCGATCCAAGCCTTGTCGACGTTCGCGGCGGACATGGTCACGCCATGTTTCACTACTGCGGGGAAGGTAATGCCGAGTCGATCAGCCCCGCCGAAATGCTGGACGATCTGCGCCACGACCCCTGCCACCGCGTCCGGCGTGCTGGGTTTGGGCGTATCGATTCGAAAACGTTCGTGGATGAGCTGGCCGGTGTTGAGGTCCACCGGAGCGCCCTTGATGCCGGTGCCGCCGATGTCGATGCCGAGGATATTCATGGAGTGGGGGTGTGTAACAGTTTCGACACAGACGTATCGATCCAGCGCAAGAGCGTCAACCATCCTTCCGTTACATCTGCTATCAGTCCCGGATGCAATCTGATCTCGCTGGAAAAGTGATTCTCGTGACGGGAGCCTCCGGTGGCATTGGCGGGGCAGTGGCCCGGCGCTTCGCCGGGGAAGGGGCGAAACTGGTGCTTCACTACCGGAACCAGCGGGAACGCGTGCAGGCGCTCGAGACAGAACTGGGTGATGCGGAAACCCTCATAACGCGGGCAGATCTTACGAAGGAATCTGCCGTCGCCAGCCTCTTCGCGCGCGCCACCAGGCGATTTGGGCGGGTTGACACGCTGGTCGTGAATGCCGGTTCGTGGGAAACGCGGGATATCCCGGTGCATGAGATGTCGCTGCGGCAATGGCGCGAGACGCACGATGCGGTGCTCACCTCCGCGTTCCTTTGCCTGCGGGAATTTTTTCGCCTCGTGGCGCGGCAACGCCAGGGCAATGCGGTGTTGATCGCCTCCACCGCCGCCGTCTTCGGGGAGGCGGGGCACGCGGACTATGCGGCCGCGAAGGCGGCGATGGCGTACGGCCTGACCCGGACGCTGAAGAACGAGATCGCGCGCTTGGCGCCGCACACGGCGACCTATTGCGGTGGACGAGTTAATTGCGTCTGCCCAGGCTGGACGGTCGTCCCGCGAAATGCCGCGAAACTGGCCGACGAGGGAATGGTCCGGCGGGTGATCTCCACGATGGCGCTGCCGCAGATCGCCCGGCCCGATGACATGGCGCATACCGTGGTGTTTCTGTCGTCTGATTCCCTGGCTCGCCATTTGACCGGAGAAACCATTGTCATCGCCGGCGGCATGGAAGGTCGTCAACTTTGGCGGCCGGACGAGATCGATCCGGCGCTTGCGTGACCGCGGATCTTTCCGGCTCCGCGCCGATCGTTGCAGGAACGTCAGATTCGCGCGACGTGAATGCATGAAAGTCATTCGTTCCGCGGCTTCGATGGCTCGACTCGCACGCGCCTGGAAGGAGACCGTTGCGTTCGTTCCGACGATGGGAGCGCTCCACGATGGTCACGTCTCGCTGCTCCAGCGCGCTCGGAAGCTGGCGGGCAAGCGCGGGACCGTCGTCGCGAGCATCTTCGTCAATCCGCTCCAATTCGGGCCGAGGGAGGATTTTTCGCGGTATCCGCGTCCGCTCGCGGCGGATCTTGCAAAGTGCGCGGCCGCGGGGGTCGATCACGTCTTTCTGCCTCGAGCGGTCGACATGTACGCCCCCGATCGCTCGACTTTCGTCGACGAAGAGAGCGTGTCACTCGGACTCTGCGGCGCCTCCCGACCCGGGCATTTTCGCGGGGTCTGCACCGTGGTCACGAAGCTCTTCAACCTCGTGCGACCCGATATCGCGATCTTCGGCCGGAAAGACTGGCAGCAGGTGGCGGTGATCCGCCGGATGGTGCGCGACTTGAATCAGCCCGTACGCATTGTCGCCGCTCCCACGCACCGCGAGCCCGACGGCCTCGCGATGAGCTCGCGCAACGTGAATCTGACGGCCGCCGAACGCGTCGAAGCGCCCGCCTTGCGACGCGCACTGCGAGCTGGAGCCGCCTGCGTTCGCGCCGGCGAGACGGATCCCGCTGTCGTGATCGCGCTGGTTCGTCACACGTTTGAGCGATCCGCGCCCCTCGCCCAGATCGATTACGTCGAGGTCCTGGCCGCGGACTCCCTCGATCCGATCAACCCGCTCCGAGGCACCATCCTCCTCGCTGCCGCCGCGTTCTTCAGTCGGGCGCGCGTGATCGACAATCTGACGGTTCGTCCAACGCTGCTGAAATGAAATCATTCGGGGGAAATAATTTGGTAACCGGGTGATACGGGTCGGTAAAAGGCTGGGTGACATGGCCTCCCACGACATCTCCCTCCGCGGCAACCAGCGTCCGCGCTTTCCCGACCTTTGCGTCTCCTGTGAGCGGGAGCGCCCGGGGCACTACGCGCGATTCGGAGTCACGGGGTCGCAGGATACGCTCGGCTGGACGCTCGACGCGGCCGCCCTCGCGACAACGGGCGCCGTTTTGCAGGGCACGAACGTCCGGGTTCAGATGCAGGTGCCGTGCTGCGCAAATTGCAGCCCGGCGCTCGAGCGCCGCCACACGATGAAAACTGTGGCGCTCTACGTTAGTGGAGCGCTCGGGGCCGTCGTGATGGTTCTCGTGATCATCTTCGGAAATTCGCAGCACTGGCCGTCTGGCATCACCGTCACGCTCGCGATCGCCCTGCTCCTGGCGGTGCTCCTCGTACCGGTGGTCTGGGAGCTGCGCGATCCCCCGTCGTTTACGATCACTCCGCTGGGGAATTCCGTGAACTACGAGTTCAAGTCGGAGAAATGTGCCAAGCTCTTCCGCGCGCTCAACGGCGCCCCGGAAGCCGGTTCGTCGTCTCTCGCAACCACCTCGGGCGCAGCCTCGCCTCCGCCACGCGGCGCGGCTTCATTCGAATAAGTTCTCGCCGGTCCATCCACCCTCCCGCCCGTGCTGCTCTTCGTCATTGTCATCTTCTCCTTCATTAAGGGGATTCTCTTCTTCGCGGTGGGCGCGGCCGCCGCGCTCGTGCTCTGGTTGGTCTGCCGCGTCTTTGGTCTTCAAGTTCCAGACTGGATCCGCTGGGGAGGCGTGGCGCTCCTTCTGCTGATCGCCTCCTGCACCGTCGGGTCTGACCTTCTTCCCCTGAGTCCGGCGAGCGAACCGTCGGCCCAGTCCGAGGAAGGCTGGGGACGGACGCGCTTTTGGAGCGATCTTCTCTGCGGTTACGTGGCGCTTTTTGCCCTCACCGGAATCGGACTCCTTGCGTCCTTCATCAGGGCAAGCAATGCCGCGCTGCTCAAGCGACGAAACACCCCGCCGCCTCTCGCATCGTGACCGGGAACTCCGCCTGACGCCTGCCTACTTCTCGAGTGCCGCGCGCAGGCGCGGAACGAGCCGTTTGGTAAATTCAATCGAGTCCGGGGCGGAAAGGTGCGACCACTCGGGGCAGTCGAAACTCGCGAGCTCTGGAAAATCATCGAAGTAGATCCCAGGGGCAGACGTCTCTGCGAGGAGCCGGGTCCACGGTCCCGCGCGGGGGGTGGCGCGGTCCTCGATCTCCTTCAAGAGACCGCTAACGGGGCAGCGGACGAAGATGACTTTTCCTCCCCGATCGCGGATTTTTTTCACGGCGGCGGCCGTGTTGGCGAAGCGAGCCTCGATGGCCTTCCCGACGTCGGCGAGAAAGGCCTCGCGGGGCACGAAACTCGGCGGTGGCGGCGGCGTGAACAATGGAGGCCAGCCCGTCTTCACACGCGTCTGGAGGGGACCGGGATTCGCGCACGAGTCAATCATCCGCATCCGCCGCTCGCGATCAACGGTTTGGAAGTAGGGCGGCAGCCGCGGGCCCACCTGCGCGGTCGGCCGGTTGGGGATCGGAAGCGATTTCAGCAACTGATCGAGCGTCAGATCCGAGTCCTTCAGGAAGGCGATGCGCTCCTCGAGCAACAGCCCAACACGATGGCCCGCTCGCTGGGCGAGGTTTTGCGTCCGATACCGCTTCAACGCCTTCTCCGACGTCTCGAGGAGCGGGCCGCCCGGCGCGAAAAACATCGCTGGAACCATGCTGCACACGATCGTGCCGCGAAACGTTTCGTCGGTGGCAAGTTCCTTCAGGACGGGGAATGCGCAGCTCCCAGCCAGAGCGAGCTGGACCGGACGTTGACCGAAACCCTGCTCGAGGACGTCGAGATCGAGATCAAACAACGCCCGCGAATCACCGATGATGACAAGGGAATCGGGCTGGACGGCGCGGCGGCGATCGGCCCAGAGGTCAGGGGTGTCGTTCAGCGTCGGACGGTAGCCTTCCGAACGCGCGCGAACCTCCCACGCGATCGTTGCACCTGCGGCGAGCAGCACCGTCGCGACGAGGATCTCCCGCCAAGAGAGCGCCGGGATGCTGCGTTCAAAACTGAAAGTAGATAAAGGCATGACCGTTTCCCTGGGTGAGGATGATGGCGAAAAGCATGGCGGCCCAGAGGACCGGGAGGAGCCAGCGCGGGGTTCGAGCGACAGCGATCTCGATGGTGATGTCGCGAAGCGCCCAATGGGCGAGCAGCAGGGCGAATGTCACAATTCCCACCTGAAGGATTTCCCTCGTACTGAGGATGGCTGAGCCGGTTGGAAATGCACCCGCCATCGCACTGACAAGTCGGGCGGCCGTGGCGAAGTCCGACGCGCGAAAGAAGACCCACGCCAGGCAAATCACCGCGTAGGTACCGAGTGCCAGCAGGATCTGGACGCCGGGGTGAGCTGGCCACGCGACGTCCCGGAAAACGGCGCGGAGGACGCGTTCCAGCACGAGGCAGAGTCCATGGATCACCCCCCACACCACGAAGGTCCAAGCGGCTCCGTGCCAAAGACCGCCGATCAACATGACGATCATCAGATTGACGCCCGCCCGAATCGGCCCACCACGATTGCCCCCGAGCGGGATGTAGAGGTAATCGCGCAGGAACGTCGAGAGCGAGATGTGCCAGCGGCGCCAGAAATCTGAGAATCCGACCGCCGCATACGGGAAGCGAAAATTGTCCCGCAACTCGAAGCCGAGGCAAAGAGCGGCCCCGATCGCGCACGTGGAATATCCGGCAAAGTCGAAGAAGATCTGACCAGAGAAGGCAAGAACTCCGATCCAGGCGTCAAGCACGCTGAGCGGACCGCCGAAGCTGAACACGGAGTCGGCCGAGCTCGAGGGCATCGTGTCAGCCAAGACCGTTTTTTGGAACAGCCCGAGGGTCATGAGAAGAAGCCCCCAGATGAAACGGCCGGGACGCGGGGCGGGGGGGGCGACACACTGCGGGAGGAAGTCAGCCGCCCGAACGATGGGTCCGGCCACGAGCTGCGGAAAAAACGAAACGGCGAGAAGGAAGTCGCGCAGCGACCGGGTGGGTTGCGTCGCGCCGCGATGAACGTCAAGGGTATAGGAGAGCGAGTGAAACGTGTAAAACGAGATCCCGATCGGGAGGAACAGATCGAGGTGCGGGGGCACATACATGATGCCCGCGCGGTCGAGCAGCCATTGGAAGTTCTCGAGGAGAAAATTCCCGTACTTGAAGAATCCGAGCATGCTCAAGTTCACTACGACGCTCGTGACCATCCAAGCCCGGCGCGAGCGGGGTTCTCCCGCGGCAGCGATGCGGGCGCCGAGATAGAAATCAAGAGCCGATGTCGCAAACAGGAGCGCCGCAAAGGGCGGATTCCAAGCGCCGTAGAAGACATAGCTCGCGACGAGAAGCAGATTCTTCCGGTTGTTCCACGAGGGCAGCAGCCAATAGGCGCTGACCACGATCGCGAAGAAGACGATGAAGGTGAGCGAGTTAAAAAGCATTCCAAGAGCTCCTCGAGCGAAAGCGCGAGAAAACGGGAGCCGCCGAAGAAAAGCGAGGACGAATTACCAGAGAGGACCGAACGAGTCCGACTCGGCGACGAGGCTTCCGGCGACTCAGTGCGATGGAAACCGCGGCGGGGTACCAGAGCGCCAGCGCGAGGTTACAAGCAGCCAGATCGCGATCAGCACAACACCGACGATCCAGCAGGCCAGCCCGACGAAGCCCCAGAATAGCGACGTCCCAAACGCCTGCAGGAGGACATCCGGGTCATCGATCGTCGTCAACCCCGCGAGTCGCGCGAACCAATTCCCGGCGGAAAGGAACCCCCGCAGTCCGATGACCGGGATCGCCGCAGCAAGCCCGCAGAGGGTTACCGCGGAAAAAACGAAAACGCGCGTGCGCTTCATGGTGGACGCCGTATGTCGCACTGGCGCGATCCCGCCGTCAAGCCCGGAGCGGGCTCACTGCCCGCCTCGCGCGGTCACGCTTTTCCGCCGAACGAGACATGGTCATCAAGGTCGAGGACGTCGAACCAAGTGGAGATATCCTCGCGAGCAGACGCCCCAGCGCCCGTGACGAGCTTGGAGAAGAATTCCCGGGAATCGTTCGCGCCGGGCGCACGACGGGAATGGAACGTCGACCACGCTTCGATCTCCGCCGCGCCACGCGGGTTTTTCCCGTGGGCATGGATCCACGCGAGAATCTCGCCATCCCCCTTGCCCGCGGCTAACTCGGCCTGCAAAGCTTCAGGATCGATGTCGACAAAGCCGATAAAGTACTGATCGAGCGGACAGGCGTAGTGGTACTCGCCGGTCTTCCCTCCGATCGCGGCGCGTCCTTTGTCGAGCATGCGGGGAAGAATGACGAAGCCTCCGAGGGTGGTGCGGGGGGAGCGTGGCGGGCGTTGAGTCAGGTCCATGTGCTGTCGATATACGTAACAATCATTGTTTCCAACCAAGATCGCGTCATCAGCGCCACCTGCGTGCTTGCGTTGTCCTCGCAGGCGCGTTTGTCTCCCAAAGCCAAACGTCAAACCTCGCCCTCATCCATGGAATCAAGGACCGCGCCGGACCCGAACGACAAGATCCTGATGATCCTTTGCCATCTCTCGCTCCTGATCGGCGTGGGTTTTGTGCTGCCGCTCGTTTTGTTCCTCGTGAAGCGCGAGGAATCGCCCTTGCTGGCTGATCACGCGAAGGAGGTGCTGAATTTTCACATCTCGCTGCTGATTTACGCGATCTGCTGCATCCCGCTCGTCCTCGTGCTCATCGGAATCCCGATGCTGCTGGGGCTCGCTCTGGGTGGCCTTATGATCTCGATCGTCGCGGCGATCAAGGCATCTGAAGGCGTCCTCTACCGATATCCCCTAACGATCAGATTCATCGTCTGAGTGACGGTGGATCGGAGCGGACGAGCAGGCGGTAGGCGGAGGTGCGGGGGACGGTCCGGTCGGCTTTCGAGCCTCCTTTTGTCACGCCCGCGTCGCAAGGCCGTGGTCCTGCATCGAATCCTCGCTCAGGGCGGACCACTTCTCCACCGCGGCGTCCGGGGCCGGATCCCGCATCGCCTGGGCAGCGGCTTCCTCGACTTGGGACTGGGCCTCCCGTTTCAGAGCCGCGAGCTCTCCCGCCTCGGCCCAGCCGCGTTCGAGCATGGTCCGCTCGGCGAGCCGCAAACAGTCGGCTCCCACGGCCGATGCTTTCAGCTTCGGATCGACGTAAGATGCGTCATCATGGAGCCCGTGTCCGGACAGCCGGAGGAGCCGCGCGACAACCATCTGTGGTCCTTTGCCGTCGCGGGCGCGCTGGGCAGCCGCACCGACAACCTCCAAACAGGCCTCGAGATCGGTTCCATCAACGCTGTGACCTTCGTACCCGTAACCCACCGCGCGCTGGATGAGGTCTTCGCAAGCAAACTGGCGCTTGGTGGGAGTCGAATAGGCGTACTGGTTGTTCGCGATGACTGCAATGATGGGGAGGCCTTCCACCGCGGCGAGATTCAAGCCCTCGTGCGTCGAGCCTGTGGAGGTTCCACCGTCGCCGATGCTGATGGCACCAATGTGACCGGTCTGCCCGCGCATCTTTCGCGCGAGGAGGATCCCCGCCGTTGTGGAGATCATCGCGCCGAGGTGGGAGATCATCGCCAGCTGACCCTCATAAATGCGTCCGCGGTGAATGTTGCCATCGCGCCCACGCATGGGGCCGTCCTTTGACCCCAGATACGTCCTGGTGGCGTCGAGCACCGGCTCCCCGAAGGCGAGGCGTCCAGCGAGATCCCGGATCAGCGGGGCAAAGATGTCGCCCTTGCGGAGCGAGAGACCGAGCGCGGTGCTGAGAGCTTCCTGGCCAGTGCCAAGAAATACGCCGCCCGAGATTTTGCCCCCCGCCTTGTACAGGGCGGCAAGCTTCTCGTCGAGGGTTCTCGCGAGAAGCATCCAGCGGTAAGCGCGGAGAAATGCGGACTGCTTAAAATCGAGGGGAGCCGGGGGGGGATCCGCCTCGTGAACTACTGGCGAAGGGGCGAGTTCAACCATGGGTTGCAGTCTATGGCGAGCCCGTGACATGTGGCAAGCGCGGTTCGTCCGAATTGCGGAAGACCTGACCCTGACGCCAGCTGAAGAATTCGATCGCCCGACGGCGACCCATCCGGGGCGTCTCAGACGCCAGCTTGGGCGGTGATCTGACCGGCCTTGATCGCAGCGATAAACTCGGCGTGATCTTTCACCGTCTGATCGGCGTACGCGAGGGAGAATCCCGCCACGGCCTCATCCAACCGCGGCGTGTCGCCGCAGTAGGCCGCAAGAGCGATGGAATCGCCGGTGCGCGAATGCGCTTTTGCGAGAATTTGTCCCGCGATGAACGCGTACTCGTCGAGCGCGCCACCCCGGAGCTCGCGAGGGTCAAGGCTGGCCTTGTGGTCCGCCAGCTGACGCACGAGATAACTCCTTCCGTCGATGCTCGTCCAACCAAGGAACGGATCCGTGGCGGTCTGCATGCGGAGCTGACCCTCCGCGACGCGCCGACCCTCGTGCGCGCAGACGGGAGTATCTGGAAGATACGGAAGCCAGCTCGAGGCGACCGATTCCTTCACCTGCAGGAAGAGGGGATCATCGGGGCCGCGCCCGAGCAGCAGGATGATGTAGACGCGGGTGCCGACGCTTCCGGTGCCCACGACCTTGAAGGCGACATCCACCGCGGCGTAGGAATCAAGCACCTGGCGCCGATCCGCCTGGATGGTCTCCCGATACGACTCGAGCGATTCGAGGACCGATTCCGCCTCCTCTTCGGACACATGATAGAGGGCAGGGGGCTGTTCCCGAAGCCGCGGTGCTCCCGCCGGGCCGATAACGGTCAACTTCTCCATCGTCCGGGCAGGGGTACACAGCTCGGCCTTCTGAAGGACGGCTCGCACGGTATTCTCCTGGGAGCGTCTCCGAACCTCGAACCGGGAGAAATCGACGACCTTGAGGTCGCAGAATTGAGCGAGGGATTCCCGATACGTGCGCACGAAAGTTTGTACGGCGGCGACGCATCCCGCATCGCGCGCTCCGGCCTCGCGGCCAGCGAGGACGAAGCTGGCTCCCAGCCGCAGGACATCCCATTCCCAAGGCGCATGCGGCAGCGTTTCATCGAAATCATTCAGATCGAAAACGAGGTGACCGTCCGGAGCGGCGTACGCGCCGAGATTTCGAACGTGAGCATCTCCGCAAATCTGAACCCGCAAGCCCGTGGTGGGACGGTTCCCGATGTCCGCCGCCATCACCGGGGCCGCGCCACGGTAGAACGAAAACGGCGACGCGGACATCCGTCCGAACTTGATCGGCGCGAGGTGATCGAGCCGGCCAGCCGTCCCCGCCTTCAACAAGTCGAGAGGCTGATGGGTGCGAGTCGACGGATTCCACTCGGCGAAGTCGGATCGCTTCACCCTCAGGCGGGCCTGGCGGCCGAAATCCCGTCGTTCCCCGACGGAGGGCCGGTCATGGGCGCGGATGAGAAAAGGGGTACGCATCGGGGGATGGGAATCGGTTAGGAGGTGGTAACTAAAGACGGTCAGACAATTTTTCGTCCTCGCGTTCGAGCGAGATGACTTCCGGGAACTCGGCGAGGTGCGCGAGACATTCGCGGTGATGGCGATGGGTGTAGTGATAAGTGAAGCTGACCTGACCAACTTCATGATCGAGCGTGCAGCCCCAGTTTTGCTCGGAAGGTGGGATGTGAAAGTCGTCGAAAACCTCCTCGAGTCGGAGCGCCGTCTTGCCACCCTTGGTCTCGAACCGAACCCGGGCTCGCGCGCGTTTCTGACGCCTCATGAAACCAGCCTCCAGGCGCGAAGCCAGGGTCAGGAGGAGCCACATGAGCGCGCTCGCCCCGAAACCAGCGCCTCCGTAACCCGCGCCGATAGTGGACCCCACTGCGGCCATCGCCCAGATGGTCGCCGCGCTGGTCAGGCCCGTCACCCCGTACTGCCCGCGCAGGATTACACCCGCACCGAGGAAGCCGATGCCTGAGACAATCTGGCCGATCACGCGCCCGCCTTCGCTCGCTCCGTACGGGCTGACCGCAATGCCGACCATGACATAAATGCATGCGCCCAGGCTCACGAGCCCGAGGGTGCGAAAGCCCACCGGCTTTTCCTTCCGGAAGCGCTCAAATCCAATTACGAAACTGCTCATGATCGCGACGACCGCGAGAATCGCATGCGAGTAGGTGTGAGGAAGGAGTTCGTACCAGTTGCCAGTGATCCAATTCATGTGGCGTTCCTGTAACAATCCTCGCGCCACTTGGAAAGACGCATCGCGCATCGGGCAAAGTCCGACATTTCCGATTGCGCTCACCGGGACGCTCTCCGTAGCGTCCGGCCATGAAACGAATTGGTATTGTCGGGACAGGACGAATGGGTGCAAACATGGCGCGGCGTCTGCACGACCGTGGTTTCGCGATCACGGCAGTACTGTCCGCCCAACGGGAAGCGGCAGAGGGTTTGGCGCGTGAGCTGGCCTGTTCCGCTCCTGAGAGCCTCGCCGAGGTGGCGGCCGCGGCGGAAGTAATCATCACCGTCGTAACAGACGATGCCGCCCAGCGGGAGATCTTCTTCGCCTCGGGCGACAACCTTCTCAAGAGCGCGGTAGGAAAACTATTCATCAATTGCGCGACGGTCTCGCCGGAGGTGCATATCGAAATTGAAGCGGCTGCGGAGCGCGCGGGAGCGAGTTCGCTTGAAGCCTGCATGGCTTCGAGCATTCCCCAAGCCAGGGACGGCACGCTTTATCTCATGTGTGGCGGCCGCGCCGACGTTTTTGAACGGGCGCGACCGATCCTTGAGGCGCTGGGGACAACGATTCGCCATGTGGGTTCCGCGGGCCGGGCCGCGCAGCTGAAGGCGCTCGTGAACATGGTGATGAACATCAATACCGCCGGGCTTGCGGAAGGCCTGGGACTGGCGGATGACCTCGGCCTCGATCTAACGCTCGTGCGCGAAATTTTTGCTGGAACCGGCGCGGCCTCGCGTGTGCTGGTCACTGACGGTGAGGATATGCAAACCAGGGAACATTCCTGCTTTTTTTCCGCGGCCCACGCGGCGAAGGACAGCGGAATCGCTCTCGAGTTGGCCAGGGCGGCGGGACTTCATCTGCCGCTGGCGAATGCGACCAAGGCCCAGTTTGATCGGATGGTGGAGGCAGGCCTGGGTGGGCTCGACAAGAGCGGGGTCGCCGAATTGACGTTTAAGGGGAGGGGCGCCTAAACGCGTTTGCGCTCGCAGCGCACGGACGAACGGGATCTTGTCGGAAAGTGCTTGATCCATGAACAGCTGTCCGCACCCAAACCCGGGTCGGGAGCGGCCGCGCGGCCAGAGCGGTTGAACGGGGCGCGACTCGTCTCGTGAGCCGAAGCGCTCCGCTGTCTTCCCCGATCCGAAACCAATCCGACATGACGACTTCCCCAAACCTGCCAAATCCCCCTTCTGCACCTCGCACAGATTGGTGGGCCCGGAATTGGAAGTGGAGTGTCCCTGTCATTTGTCTTGCTGGCGTGACGCTGATTTTCGGCTTCCTCGCGGGGATCTTCGCGCTCATGCGGTCCTCCGAACCGTACCGCGTCGCGGTGGAAACGACGCGGGCGAGTCCGCGCGCAAAGGCGAGTTTGGGCGAGCCGATCGAACCCGGATGGATTGTGACTGGATCGATCAAGTCCGCCGGGGCGTCGGGGCGTGCCGACCTCGTGATTCCCGTGACCGGCTCGGCGAAGAATGGGCGTGTCCGGGTCGTGGCGTTGCGCTCGGCCGACGGGTGGCAGTTCACGGCCCTCGTGCTCGACATCGACGGCGGCGATAAGATTGACCTGCGCTCAGAACTTCCGCGTCCGAATGCCTATTAGCGGGACTTCGGATGCTTCTGCATGAATACCGGTTGCCATTCGTGCCCTGAGTTGCTTCGCTCCCCGTTCCGCCTGCCGCGGAATCCCCCCCTTATGCGTCGCGCCATTTATCCCGGCAGTTTCGATCCGACGACCAACGGTCATCTTGATCTCATCTCGCGAGCGGTCCGTCTGTTCGATGAAGTCCTCGTCGCGGTCGCTCCGAACAGCCAGAAGCAGCCGCTCTTCTCCGCGGACGAGCGCGTGGAGATGCTTCGGGTGAACACCGCGAAATGGCCAAACGTCAGCATCACCCGGATGGATGGGCTCCTCGTGGATTTCGCCCGAAACGCCGGAGCGGTCGCGATCGTCCGTGGGCTCCGCGCCGTTTCGGATTTCGAATTCGAATTTCAAATGGCATTGATGAACCGGAAGCTCGAATCAACCGTGGAGACGATGTTTCTGATGCCGAAGGAGGACTACACATATTTGAGCTCCCGCATTGTGAAAGAGATCGCGCGACTCGGCGGGGATGTCAGCAGCTTCGTCCCCCCGGTGGTGCAAAGCGCCCTTGCAGCCAAATTTGGTCGCTGAACTTCCGGTTCCGTTGGCTTGCCGCTCCGCCAAAATGCATCTGTTTGGCCGGCTCGCCCTTCTGGTCTGTGCGCTGGTCTTCGCGGCGTCGGGCGAATCGACAGGACGCTCCGATTACAAGGATGTGACTGTGGAGCGCAAGGGCAACGCCGTGGAAGTTCGACTGCCGCTCACGGACGTGACCGGCAAAGTCAGGACGAAAGCGCGAGTTGACGGGCGCCTCGGAGAGGTCGTGGCACCCAGTCAGACGAGCCTGGGAGCCGGCCACTATCTGGAGTGGCAAATCGGCTACGACACACCGGAGCGAGACCGACCAGCCCTGGCTGACGGGATCGAATTCGTGAGGAAAGGAAAGCGAAAATACGGGGCGGAACTGTCGAAGATCCTGCAAGAGTCGCTTTGCGCCGGCGTCGTGACCGCCGCGAGCTTGGGAGCCGTCCGGACCGAGCTTGCGTCCTTCGCCCGGACAAGCATGGCCGAGAACGAGGCGATCACTTTGGTGCCGCTCTCGATTTCCGGCGGCGGGCTACCGCCCGGTTTTGCACGCTGGCAAGAAGCTGTGCCGGTCTACCTCAAAACGACGCCGTTCGGCACGATTCAGATCGAGCTCAAGCCGAAGCAACGCGCGGTCGGATATCAGCCGATGCTGTACGTCTGTCTTCCGTTCGAGCGCTGGCTCGGCCGCGACGGCAAGCCGCGGGTGGGGGGACGAGCGACGCCACGGGAGACTGTGACGTATCGCTTTGATGCGGAAAGCTCGGGTTTCCTTCTCGACATTGTCAGAGGGTTTGGCGCCGCGTCGCCCCAACACGCGGAGGACTTGACCCAGATCATCGACTCCATCCTGTCGCGGACGAAATGAGCAATGGTCCAAACCCTTCATCCGAGTCCGAACCTCACGCTGTCCTGGGAGGATCGGTGACGGCAGGTGGCGAGGCGACGGGCCAGACTCCATAGTGCCACGTGATCGAGGGCGACTGCGTCGCGGCCATGCGCCAGACGCAAGAGGGGAGCGTCCAGTTGGTGATCGCCGATCCGCCCTATTTTAACGTTTGGACGTCGGTTGGATCGGCAGTGCAGGAAGCCCACAGCAACCTCGACTGGACTGCGGCATGGATCGATGAGGCGATGCGCATCCTCCGCCCGGACGGCTTGCTGTATTGCTTTGGCCAGTTTGGGAAGCGGAGCACGTCTTCCTCCATCTCAACTCCGAGACAACGCGGCGGCACGCCTTTCACGATCTCATCACGTGGGATCGCACCGTCGGGTACAACGAACGACGCGACAGTTTTACGCCCGCCACTGAACTAATGCTCGTCCTTCGGCGCGGTGAGCGGCCAAAGTTTCACAAGGGAGCTTTGCGCGAGCCATACGATGCCGCAACGATCGCAAGATATCTACGCGACAAGAGGTACAAGGATCTCGAGGCGCGCCGCCGACACCTCGAGGACGGGAAATTCGCGACGAATATCTGGCGCATTCCAAGCTGAAGGGGAGTTCGAAGGAGAAGTGCGGGCATCCGTCGCAAAAACCGGTCAAGTTAATCGTCGCCTCGTCGTCTGATCCCGGAAACCTCGTCCTCGATCCGTTTCTCGGATCAGGATCCACGGCCGTCGTCGCGTGTCAGCTGCGTCGACGTTGCATCGGGACCGAAGTGGACCCTGCTTACGTCAAGATGGCGAAAACGCGCCTCGCAGGAGCGACCTAGGAGCAATCGCTGCCGTTTTGATCAGCGCCCCCCAAAATTTCCACCTTGGCCCGCCAATGCCCCCAACGCACCCTGGCCTTCCCACGTCTGCGGCTTGTTCCAAGGCAGGGAACTCACCTTTTCCCCGTTCGCGAGATACTGCGTCCCATCGGTGACCGGCACCGTCGCACACGCCCCCAAAAAGACGACGACGGTGCAAAGAGTGAGACGGATCGAGATTCGGGCTAGATCAAACTTCGTCATAGCAGACGCTCGCAGCGGAAGCGCCGGCGTCAATCAAGACCCGGGATAAATGACGCGATCGCCAGGTTGGACGACAAGTCCCGGTGCGAGCGAGGACGGGACGATATCGGCGATCGACTGCGATGGCTCAACCGACGTGATCTTCACTCGTCCGACCATGGCTCCCCGGCGCATCACGATCATCTCCGAATTCGTCGTTACACCCTGCCGATCGCCCAGGCTCAGCACGACAAAATTCCACGACTGGTTCACCGCCAGAATCTCGCCCGATAGGCCCCGCGCCATGACTCCCGCCTGACGCCGCTGCTCTGAAACCTGGAGGGTCCTCACGCGTCCCTCGGCCGCTGCGAGCTTTTCGTCGAGGCTCGCCTTCACTTGGCTGAGCTCGGCAACCTGAGCTTGCAACTCCGTCATCCGCCGCTCGGCCTCGCTCGGCGCGCCGGGAATACTTCCACCCGGCTTGCCCACGGCAACCTGATTCTTAAGATCGTCGATTTCGGCCTGTTTCGCTCCGATCTGGGATTGGAATTCAGCGATCTGCCCGGTTACGCGTTCGGCCTCGGATCGTACTGCGGCCAGCCCCGCTTCAAGTTCGGCCGCCTTGGCCTTCGTCGCAACGAGGTGCTCGCCGGTGGTCTTTAACTCCTTTTTCGCCGTCCCAAGATCCCCGACCGTCTTCGTCAGCGATTCCTCCGTGCTCTTCAAGCGGGCCGTTTATTCCTTCAAGTGACTGAAATTCGCGTAGCCCAGCCCGGCAGACACCAGCAGGAGTAAGGCGGAGGCGTAGAGAAGGATGGAAGGCATGACGCGAGCCATGACTACGCGCACGAAAGCTGCGCTGCAAGCATTTCACACGCAATGCTTGACCCCCGACGGGAATGGCACGACATCTCCAGTGCCAGGGACGATGGATGGCATGCAGGAAAACCCCGCCAGGACCGGAAGGTAGCAACGGTATTCTGACCTGCCTTGCCGTCGTTCCCTGGTTTTTTTCGCGCGGGGGGCTCTCGCGCGCTAGCCCAAGTCCCGCAGTTTGGTGTGGGCGGAAGATTTTTTCCAGAGTAGCGGGTCGGACGGTGAGCGGGCGCCTCAGAGAGCCGGCGTGATTTCGGCGTTGTAGTGCCGAAGTGGTCATTGAAGGGTGTGAAATTGGCGGGGATTTTGGCGGATGTTTTCGCGTCGTCGCAGCAAGGTGGTGGGAGGAGAGCGCTACGAGTATTGGAGTCTGTGCGAATCGGTGCGCACGGCGGCGGGGCCGCGGCAACGGGAGGTGGCGTGTTTGAGCAAGCTGACGGGGCCGGATGCAGCGGTGGAAGCCGGGTGGGAGGATCTGGATGATTTGCTGGCCGGTCGGCAGCGGCCGCGAGCGCAACAGCAGTCGCTCCCGTTCGAGGAGACCAAGAGTAGCCAGCCCGCGGCGGTCGCCGCAGCAGCGGGTGCGCGCTCGCGGTGGGAATACGCCGATTTGGGACAACTGCGGGTGGAACGGGTGCGGGCGTTTGGCGCGCCGTATCTGGCGCTCTCGCTGTGGCGGCGGCTGGGGTTGGACGAACTGCTGGGCCGGCTGATCGAGCCCGGACGCGAGGAAGTCAGCTGGGAGCGGGTGTGCTGCCTGCTGACCGTGGCGCGCTTTTGCGGGCAGCCCAGCGAACTGGCCATCGCCGAGCGCTGGCTGGAGCGCACCGCGCTGGACGATCTCTTAGGCCTCGCGGCGGGCCGCCTCAACGATGACCGGCTCTACCGCGCGCTCGATGTGCTCGGCGCCCACAAGGACGCGCTGTGCGCGCATCTGCTTGCTCGCTACCAGAGCTGGTTCGGGGTGCGCTTCGAGTTCCTCCTCTACGACGTGACGAGCACGTTCTTCGAGGGCCAGGCGCTGGGCAATGAAAAGGCCCGGCGCGGCTACTCGCGCGATCAGCGCAGCGACTGCAAGCAGGTGTGCATCGCGCTGGTGGTCACGCCCGAGGGGCTGCCGCTGTCCTTCGAGGTCTTCGACGGCAACCGGGCCGATGTCAGCACGGTCGAGGACGTGGTGCGGGTGATGGAAGAGAAATACGGTCAGAGCGAGCGGGTGTGGGTGATGGACCGGGGGATGGTGAGCGAGAAGAACATCGCGTTCCTGCGCTCCCGGCGGGCGCGTTACCTGGTGGGCACGCCCAAGAGCCAGCTCAAGCACTTCGAGGCGAAGCTGCTGGAGACGGAAGGCTGGACCGAGGTGCAGGCAGGGTTGGAAGCGCGGGTGGAACGCCATCCCGATGGGCGGGGCGAGGAGCAGTTCGTGCTC
>JBBQFQ010000027.1:0-65487 GCA_038322235.1 Chthoniobacterales bacterium | reverse complement strand
GTTGGGTTTAATTTCAGCTCGGTGCCCTGAAATGGGCGGTCCAAGGGACGACGGGTGGGCGCCGCGTTTGCGCTCTTGTTGCGCCCCGTGGGGGCTTCTCGGAAAATAATCGCTGGATTCCCTGGGCGTTGCCCAGGGCTGGCTTGGGTCAGGCCTTCAGCCTGCTTGGGTTTCTGCTGCGTCACAATGTTGACCCCACCAACTGGAGAGCCGGAGGCGGGAAAACTGCCTGTCCGGTTCGGAGGGAGGGGTGGCGCAATCCAATGCGCCATCCCTACCTCTATCAAGGCCTTCGGCGCGCGCGACTCCCATCGTGGGCTCCATCTCCCCTCAGTCAGGGCTCAGCCTTTTTCCCCGCGCGTCACGATGTCTGAGGCTACGACCCAGCCATCCTGACGATCTGCGCCCGCGTCGCGGCGCAGACCGCCCGCCAGCCGTCGAGGTCGTGCGGCTGATCCTCGAAGTGCAGCGCTTCACCGATGGTGAGGCGCAATCGGCGCGGACGCGGGATCCGCTGGCCGGCGGGCCAGGCGGCGAATGCGCCCTCGAGATGGCAGGGAATGACGGGGACGGAAGTCCCGGCCACGAGCACTCCCAGGCCCGGTTTGAAAGTCGTCATCTCGCCCGTCCGGGTGCGGGTGCCTTCCGGGAAAAGAATGTAGCCGCAGGGTTCCGCGGTGAGTCGCTCTCGCAGATCGTCGAAGGCGTGCTTCCCCCCGCTGTCGCGGAAAACGGGGAGGGCATTCAGGGCGTGGGCCGCGAAGAGGCTCGCGCGCGGAGTCTGAAAAAAGGTGTCGGCCGCCGCGAGCGGGAAGACCCGTGCCCGCAAGCGGAGCGGGAGGGGCGCGCAGAGCGCGATCGCATCGAGATGGCTGGAGTGGTTCGCGACCATGACGAAGGGCGCGTCCTGGGGCAGGCGGTCCCGCCCGAGGATTACGAAGCGATGCACGATCCGGAGATAGGCCCGCATGAGCGTCCACCAGCAGGTGTTGGACAAGGTCGAGAGCCACGCGGGTTCCCGACGCGTGCTGGTGAGACGTTGTCCGGGCGCGAGGGCGAGATCGCGGGCAGGGCGGAGTTGCCAGGAGTCCATCGGGTCGGGTGCGGGGATCCGCCCCCGCCTAAACGATTCGGCGGAACGCGGAAAGATCAAAGCGGATTCGACCGGCGGCCCGACTTGAGTCAGCAAATCCCGCGAAACAGGAAGGTTGATCGTGTTGCGAGCCGTCCGACAGTCGCGGCATGACCGATTCCGAACGAGTCAGCATCCTGGAGCGACTGAAGACCGCTCTGCAGGGCGAAGTTCTGCGTCACGAAATTCCGGAAAGGATGGCATTGTTCGAAGACCTTTGGGAGGCTCTGAGCTTCAACCCGAGGTACTGTATGGGTGCGCAACAGGCGGCCGAAGTGGTCCTCACGCACGGGGCGAGCCCGCAGGAGTACGAGACGGCCGTGACGGAGCTGAACATGATTCTCGGCCAGGCCGTGTCCGAACTCGGGCACGCCCTGTCGCCGCCGCCGCCCGAAGCGCTCCAGATCAAGCCGCGGGACTGACGCGGTTTTGCGCCGCTCGCATCACGCGCCGGCGGTTCAGAAAAAGATGCGGGTCGTCGAGTCGAGACTGATCCCGCCGAAGTAAACGAGGTAGTGAAAGACCGCGGGGGCGGTGAGCAGCAGGCTGTCGAAGCGGTCGAGCAGGCCACCGTGCCCGGGCAGCATCGAGCCCATGTCCTTGAGCCCGAGGTCCCGCTTGATGGCCGACATGAGGAGATCTCCCAGCTGACCGAGGGCGCTGATCATCAGGCCGAGAGTCAGCAGATGCGGCCACGCCGCGAGCGGCGTGCCGGCGAAGACGAGCCGTCCGAGCGCGAGAACGAAAAAAGTCGTGAGAACAAGGGCCCCGACCGCGCCGGCGACGGTCTTGTTCGGGCTCGTCTGCGGACAGAGCGGTCGCCGCCCGAAGGCCCGTCCGCAGCAGAAGGCGAAGACATCATTCATCTCCACGGCGAGAACGAGCAGGATGACGATGCCCCGGTAGGCGGAATCGTTCGCGAAGTACCCGATGTGACCCAGACCGACGCCGAACGTTATGAAACCGAAAGTCGCGAGTCCGGTGCGTTGGACGATTCCCTGAGGTCGGTCACCGAGCAGCGCGACGCAGCAGAGGAGCCCGCAGACGAGCGGGAAAAGGGCCACGAAAAAATGGTACCAGTGATCGAGCACGGCCAGCGTCACGAGAACGATCCCGAGCGCCGCCGTCGCTGTCAGGAGCCGTTCGCGGAAGAGGCCGGTGGCGAGCGTGAATTCGGAGAAACACAGCGCGCTGACCAGCCCGGTCACGAGGATGTGCGGGAGCGCGCCGAGGACCGATGGCAGCAGGATGAGCGGCACGAGCACCATCCAAGACCGCCAGCGCGTCCAGAGTTCGACGCGAAGCTTCCCGCCCGGTTCGCGAAGCGGGCCGAGGACCTGCAGCAAAAGAAAGACGAGAGGTGCGGCGGCGAGCAGCGCCGCGATGACGACCACGAGCATGCGGACGACTGGGTCCGCGACCGCCGCCGCAGGATTCCACCAGCGTTCAAGGGCGTCGGCGGGCAGACTCATGGGGGCGGGGTCGCGACCGCGCCGGCCAGCCGGGACGCGTTAGGGAGCGACCGCCAGCGCCTTTTGGATCAGCTCGGCTCCCCGCGGAACGTTGCGTTCGAACTCGCGCCAAGCCGAGACCTTGGCAATCCGCTGCCAGGCCAGAAACTGGTCATCGTCCATATCGGAGACCTGGGCGTTGCTGGCGAGATAGGATTCCGCGAGGCGCTGATCGTCGACCCGCGCCCATTCGATCCCGAGTTTCTCGACGAGTTCACCGACCTCGACGAGGATCTTGCGCTGATCAGGCGTCAGAGCGTCGAAAAAGCTCTTCGAGACGAGGAGAGGCTCCGGGAAAAAGAAGACCGCCCGCTGGCGAGTGGTTGTCACCGCGTGGCAGACGTCCTGGGCCTTGAACTCCGCGAGGGACGTGGAGCTCGTCATGGCAACGTCGAGCTTCCTCTCCTTGAACCATTTCGGAACATCCGCTGCCGGCACAGCCACGATTTGGGCGCCCGCGAGCTTCATCGTTTCATCGATGCTCTTCCCCATGGCGCGAACGCGGAGGCCGACCACCTGCTCGGGTGACATGATGGCCCGCTCGACGGCGAGCATCCCGGCCGGCTGCCAGAGCCACGCGAGGGGAACGACTCCGTTCGTGGCCAGGATCGCGTTCAGCTCTGCCCCGATGGGCTGGGTCTTCCACTTCAGGGCGTGTTCATACGTCCGAATGAGCCCAGGGAGCTGCGTCACCCCCAGCTCGGGGATGTGCCCGAACGTCGTGTTCAAAGGGAGCAGGCAGAACTGCATCATCCCCGCCTGGAGCGCGTCCACCTGCTGATCGACCCGCGGTGAAAGTACGCCCTTGGCGTGAATCTCGAACTTGAAGGCCCCATTGCTGCGTTTTTCCACTTCCGCCGCGAAGCGTCGGCACATCCGATCCCGGAAATCGCCCCGCTCGTCGGTCGCCGCCGGGAACATGTGCCCGATCTTTAAGACTCGCGGCGCCGGTTGCTGGGCGCCCGCGGTGGAATGCAGAAGCAGGGCGGCCCCGAAAACGAGCCCCGCGGTACGGACGAGATGGTGCATCATAGGTCGTGGTGGGGGGGAAGGCCGGAAGGTGGACGCAACCCGTCGCCGGTCAACCTCGCGTCGTAACCGTTTCAGGGTCTGTTCTTACGGAGGGAAAGACCGCTCTTTGCTTTCCGGGAGACCGAACCCGGGAGACGGTTCGGCATGGCTGCCTCCGCCGCTCATCCTCCCACCCGTCTTCGCTCCTCCGTCGCGGGTCTGTTCCTCCTGGCGGTGCTGGGTATGCTGCTCGTGATGCCGCAGGACGCCCGCGCCGGAACCGATCCCGATTTCGCCCTCGGCGCGGGAGCGCCACGCGACGCCCGTCGGCTCAGCGAACTCGGAACGCACTTCCGGAAACTCATCGTCTTCGCGCCCGAGGGTCCGACCCTCGGGATCGCCGGGATGAAATGGCGGGCGATGCGGCAGCTGCTCGCGGATCCCGCATTCTCCGCCGGTCTCGCGGAACGCGACGTGGTGGTCGTGCTCGTCTCGCGCGAAGCGGAGCCGATCCCGGGGCCGGTGCTGACGGCCCGCGTCGCCGCCAGCGAGACCAGCGCGGCCCGTCGCGTCTGCGGTCTGGGCGATGGTCCCGGCGCCTTGGTGCTCGTGGGCAAGGACGGCGGCTGCAAGCAGACTTGGACGTCCGCGCCCGCTGCGGCCGAGGTCTTCGCGCTGATCGATTCGATGCCGATGCGGCAGGCGGAGTTGAAGGAGAAAAAGTAGACGGGACGCGCTGGCGAAGGCACGTCCCGCCGGGAGAGCGCAGTCGCGCGGATTACTTGCAGGTGCTGCAGCAACTGCCGTCGCAGCCTTCGCAGCACGGGCACGCGGTGTTCGCGGGCGCCTTCGGCGCGCTGATCGCGGAGAACGGCAGGGCGCAAACGGCCACGGCCGCCAACGTCAGAAAGATCATCTTCATTTTAGGGTTCACCTCCTTCCAGTCATTTACTCACTCAAACCGGTGTTCGCTACCGGTCGTCGCTGCTTCCAACGGTGGGCATGCGCCGATCCCTCATGAATTCGTGCTTCCCGCGCGCGCGGCCGGGGCGAACATGCGACGGACTCCACGTCCAAACGCTTTTGCGCCTGCCATGACCACCGCGCTCCCGCTCCCCCCGGCCGAGGTCGTGCGCACCCCGGGGTCGGAGTTCTGGCGCAAGTTCCGGCGGCAGCGGGTCGCCCTGGCGGCGGGGATGTTCCTCGTGCTGCTGCTCGTCGCCGCGGTTTTCGCTCCGGCCCTGGCGCCGTTCGATGCCGAGAATTTCTTCGACTACGACGCGCTCAACGACGCGCCGTCGGCGAAACACTGGTTCGGAGTCGACGCGCTGGGTCGCGACATCTTCAGCCGCGTGCTCGTGGGCTCGCGGATCTCGCTCACCGCCGGTCTGGTTTCGGTCCTGCTGGGTTCGGCGTTCGGCGCGGGGCTCGGGCTCCTCGCCGGATACTACGAGGGTTGGATCGGTCGGCTCGTGATGCGTTTCTCGGATGTCCTCTTCGCCTTCCCGGGCATTTTACTCGCGATCGGGATCGTGGCCGTCCTCGGCAACGGCATGGGCAATGTCATCGTGGCCGTCGCGATTTTCTCCGTCCCCACGAGTGCGCGCCTCGTGCGCGGAAACGTCCTCGCCTTGAAGCAACTCACCTACATCGAGGCCCAGCACAGCATCGGTGCGCCGGACTGGTCCATCGTGCTGCGCCATCTCCTGCCCGGGACGATCCCGACGCTCGTCGTCTACGTTACCATGCGGATCGGCACCTCCATCATCACCGCGGCGAGCCTTTCCTTTCTCGGACTCGGCGCGCAGCCGCCCGCGCCGGAGTGGGGCGCCATGCTGAACGAGGCGCGCTCGGATTTCATGAATGCGCCGCACGTCGCCCTCTTCCCCAGTCTCGCGATCTTTTTCACTGTGCTCGCGTTCAACCTGCTCGGCGACGGTCTGCGCGACGCGCTTGATCCGAAGCTCGATCAGCGGTGATTCCGCGCGAGCGGCCTCGACAGATCGGGGAGCATCTCCACGTTGGGCAAATGGAGCTTTGGACCGATGAAACCGTTCGCCGCCGGGAATTCCCCGTCTGCCAGGAGCAGATCTTTCTCGCCCACGCGGCCGTGACGGCGCTGCCCCGCTGCGTCGCGCAGGCGGAGATCGATTTCGTCACGGCCTCATCCCGCCGGGAGCAGGACTACCGGTGGATCGCGGCGGAGACGCATCGCACCCGCGCCGCGGCCGCGCGGTTTCTTCCGGGCGCGGAAGCGGATGAGATCGCACTGCTCGGGCCGACCGCGCTGGGTCTGAGCGTGATCGCCGGTGGGCTCGACTGGCAGCCCGGCGACGAAGTCGTCTATCACGCCGACTGCTATCCCGCCGACGTCTATCCGTGGATCGATCTCGCGCGGCGCGGGGTGAAACCGGTCGCGATTCACACCGAGCGCTATGGCGAGGTGACGCGCGACGCCGTGGAGGACGCGATCACGGACCGCACCCGACTCGTGGCGCTGGCCTCGGCGCACTTTCTCAGCGGCTATCGCATCGATCTCGAAGCGATTGGGGCGATGCTCCACGCCCGGGGGATTCTCTTTTGCGTCGACGCGATCCAGACGCTCGGCGCCTTCCCGGTCCCGGCGGAGCACATCGACTTCCTCGCAGCGGACGCGCACAAATGGATGCTCGGAGGCCTCGCGATCGGCGTCGTGATGGTCAAGCGCCCGCATTTCACTCGGTTGCATCCCATCCTGCTCGGGGCGGCGAACGTGCGGTCCCCGGACTTCATCGCGCAGCATGAGGTCGTCCTGCCGGATCGCGCGGAGCGCTACGAACCGGGTGTCTTGAATGTCGCGCCGATGCTGGGCATGAAGGCGGGACTCGAGCTCCTGGATTCGGTTGGCGTCGACGTGGTTTCCGCGCGGATCCTTCTGCTGAAGCGCCGGCTGATGGCCGCGCTCGCGCCCTTGGGATTCGAGGCGCTCGCGCCGGTCGATGGACCACACGCGTCGGGTCTGCTCACGCTGTCTCACGCCACGGCGGATCTCGGCGCGATCTACCAGGCCTGCAAGACGGCGCAGATCGTCCCGTCCCTGCGAAAGGATCGGGCCGGGACCTCGTTCCTGCGCTTCGCTCCGCACTTCTACAACACCGAGGCGGAGATGGATCGCGTCGCGGAGGTGGTGACCGCGGCCGTGCGCTGACGGGCGCGCCAGAGAACGAGCGTCGGTCACCGGGCATGGCGCATTGCGACGGTTTCGCCATGTTCCGGCGCCCTCGCCCGTGAAATTCTGCGACCTCACCCAATTCTATTCGCCCGCGAGTGGCGGGGTGAAGCGCTACATCGCGGAGAAGGTGGCCTATCTGCGCCGGGAGCGTCCGGACGACACGCACGTGCTGATCGTGCCCGGGGCGGAATCCCGCGTGGAGACGGATGGGCCGGCCCGCGTGCATTTCATCCGCTCGCCGCTCATCTCGCGAGCGACACAATACCGCGCGCTCCTCGATCTCGAGGCGGTGTCCCGGGCGATCGAGAACGAGCATCCCGACGTGATCGAGTGCAGCGATCCGTATCAGCTCGCGTGGCGGGCCCAGTCCGTCGGCGAATCGCTCGACATTCCCGTCTTCGGCTACTACCACTCTCATTTCGCCGAAGCGTATGTGGAGTCACCGCTGCGGAAGTGGCTCGGGGACTTCCCGGCGCGAATGGGCCTGGAACTCGCGCGTGGCTACACCATGCGCGTCTACAATCGCTTCGCGCGCACGCTCGTGCCGTCCCCTGCGCTCGTGGAAACCCTCGCGGCCTGGGGCGTGGAGAACGCGGTTCTCGCGGAGCTCGGCATGGACCGGCGGACCTTTTTTCCGAGCGATGCGCCGCCCGATTCAGCCCGGAGCGAATGGCCGGTTCAGCCCGGTCAGAAGGTGCTGCTCTACGTGGGCCGGCTGGCGCCGGAGAAAAATGTGGACCGGCTCTTCGAAGCGTTTCGCGAGCTGCACCGGCGGAAGCCCGGGGCGTTTCACCTCGTCGTGATCGGTGACGGGAATGACCGCCCGCAGCTCGAAGCGGCCCGCCGCCAGACCGCGCAGATCACCTGGCTGCCCGGGCTTCCCGCCGCCGCGCTGGCGCGACACTACCGCGGAGCCGATCTTTTCGTGCATCCCGGCGTGCTGGAGACCTTCGGGCTCGTCACGCTGGAGGCCCAGGCGTGCGGCCTGCCGGTTTGCGGCATTCGCGGCACGCGGATGGATCGGATCGTGTTTCGCGGGCTCGAGCATTGGGCGGAGGCCGATACCGCCCCGGCGCTCGCCGACGCCATCCAGCGCCTCAGCGCCCTCGACCTTCGCGGTTTGGGACGCGAGGCCGCGGCGGAAGCGCGCGAGCGCTACGACTGGGACGTGCGGTTCGCGCACATTTTTGGTCTCTACGAAAGCGTCCGGCGGGAGCGCGCGGATCGCCTCACCTCGAGGCCAGTCTCTGCCGCAGCAAGGCGAGGGCGGCCTGGGTGGCGAGCTGCTTGAAGGTCTCGCGGTCGCTCACGTGGAACTGACGGAACTTCACTTCGACGTGCTCGTTCGGACCGGCCAGGGCGAAAAACAACGCGCCGGCGGGCTGCTCGCGCGTGCCGCCGGGACCAGCGATGCCGGTCGTCGAGACAGCCCAGTCGGTGCGAAGCAGGCTCCGCGCACGGCGCGCCATCTCGGCTGCCACCGGCTCGCTCACGGCGCCGTGCTCCGCGAGCAGGGACGCCGGCACGCCGAGCACCCGCTCCTTGGCGGGGTTGGCATAAGTCACGAACCCGCCGGTGAAAACCTGCGACGAACCCGGGACGTTCGTGAGCCGGGAGGCCAGCGCTCCGCCCGTGCAGGATTCGGCCGTCGAGACGCTCTCCTGCCGCTCGCGGAGCAGCCGGATCACCACTTCCTCCAGCGCCTCCCCAGTCTCCGAGATGAGGTGCTCGCGGAGAGCGCCCTCGGCTCGAACGATCGCGGAAGCCTGCTCGACGGCGGCAGGCGTCCCGATCAGTCGCAGATCGACTTCTCCGCTCCGGGCGCAGTAGCCGAGTTCCAGACCGGGAATCGCGAGGAGTCGGGGACCCACGAGTTCCTCGACCTGTGATTCGCCGAGTCCGACAATGCGAAAAGTCCGCGTCGCCTCCGGTTCGCGGCCTTGCTCGGCTTGAAGCTCGCGGAGGCGCGGAAGGAGTTGCGTGGCGACCATCGGGCGCAGCTCCCGCGGCGGACCAGGGAGCAGGAAGACGTGGGGTGAGGTCGCACCTGCAAACGGCCGCGGAGGCACGTACAATCCTGGCGCCGTGCCGTGATCATTGGCCAGGATGGTCGCGCCGCGCGGCACCTCCGCCTGGCGCGCGATCACGTCATTGATCTCCCGACCGAACTTGCGGTAGCGCTCGCGAATCAGCTCGAAAATGCGGGTATCGCGCTCCAGCGGCAGTCCCAGCATCTCCGCGACCACGTCGCGCGTGATGTCGTCTGAGGTGGGGCCGAGACCGCCGGTGACGATCAGGATGTCGCAACGGGGAAACGCCTCCCGCATCGCCTCCTTGATGATCTCTCCATCGGGCACGCAAACCTGGCGGCCGATCCGGAGTCCGACCGAAAAAAGTTGCTGGCCGAGGTGGGCGAGGTGCGTATTCACCGCGGCGCCGAGCAGCAGTTCGGTGCCCGTGTTCAGAATTTCGACTCGCATGCGCCCCGATGATCGCGCGGGTTGAAGGGCGGGGAAAACGCGAAACTCGAAATTTCCGGGGACCGCGTCGCGAGCCCTTACCGATCCAGCGCCCGCAACCATCCCGCGATCCGGTCGCGCTCGGCTTCCTGATTCATTTCCTGAAAGATGAAGTGCAGATTCGCGAGCGAGCGCACGAGCACGAGACGCGACGATGCCGTGCTCAGATGGCTGGGGTGAGGGCGCAGTGACTGCTTGAGGAGGATCGCTTCGCAATCCGCGGCGGACAGTCGCCGGCCGTTGTGAAACGGGTCGAAGAGGACCTCGCCGAGGCGCGCGATGAAGTGGCCCGGTAGATTGACGCCCTCCACCTTGAGGCCGGCCCGGCGCGCCACGCCCTGGTAGACCAGCGTGAGTGAGATGGGGATCCCGCGGCGGGATTCGATCACGCGGGGCAGCAGCGAATTATCCGGCGCGTAGTACGCGTCGTTGTTGCCGGTGAACCCCAGTTCGTCGTGCAGGAGCGCCCGGAGCGCGGCGACGCGCGTGGCGTCATCCACGAAGCCGACGATCCGTCGGGAGAGCTCCATTCCCCATTGATCCAGCTGCCGCCCCGCCCCGTCCGTCTCGATTCCCGGCGAAAGACAGCGGGCGATCATCCAGCACGCGGTCTCGATGTCGCCATCCTCCGCGAAAAACCGGCAGAGCAGATCCATCTCGTTATTCGCCTCGCGGGCGTCGATCGCGGAGAGAACCGCGCGGACGTGTCGCGTGACGACGGCATCGTCCGGCCGGGTCAGCATCGCGCGCAGGTGCGGCACATTCTCTCCGGCGCTGGCGAGGAGCTGCGCCTTGACCAGTTCGATCGTGGTCGGGTCGTCATCCCGCAGCAGACGGGCGATGGCGTCGGCTTGAAACACGGCGGCGGTTTCCTCCGGAAATCACGGGGCCCTCACGCGGCATCGCTGCGCACTTCATCCACGCGCCCGGGCCGGCAGCGCACGGTGAGGGCGATCGGACGGCAGCAGACCGAGCAATCCTCCACGGTTTCGTAGTCTCCTTCCGACGTATCCACCACGCTCGGAAAGACTTCAAAGCAGTACGGGCACTCGATCTCGATCTCCACGACGAGTTGCATGGGGCGGGCGGTGGTTACCGCTTCTTTTTCGCCGGAGCGGTGACCGGCGGAGCTACGACCGGATCGGGGACCGGTTCCTCGAGCGGCAGCCGTTTCGCGTCGCCCCAGAGGCTCTCAAGAGAATAAAAGGCGCGCTTCTCCTCCGTGAAGATGTGCACGAGCACGTCGGAAAAATCGAGCACCACCCAATGGCTGGCCGGGATCCCGTCGCTGAAGGCCGCCTTCTGGCCGCCCTTCTCCCGCGCCTGCTCCCGAATCTCACTGGCGATCGCCTTGAGGTGAGGTTCGGACGTGCCGGAGCACAGCACGAAAAAGTCCGTGAAGGTGGAGATTCCCCGCAGGTCGAGGATTACGAGGTCCTCGGCTTTTCGATCTGATGCAGCCGCGGCGACGAGCCGGGCGAGCTGTTCCGAGTTTATGATGACGGTGCCTCCCGATAGAGTTGGTGCTGGTCGATGTAATCCGCGACCTCGGCCGGAACCAGATACCGGATGGAGTGGCCGCTGGCAACCCGCTTGCGCAATTCCGTCGCCGAAACGTCGATCCGCCGCCGGAGGGTCGGATAGGCGGCGGTGAGCAATTCCTCGGCTCCCGTGGCCCGGTTGAAGACGACAAACGTGATGAGCGAGCGCAGTTCCTCAAAGCGGTGCCAGGTGTCGAAACGGGGCAGCTGATCCGCGCCGAGGAGCAGGTAGAGTCGGGCGTCCGGATTCCGCGCCTGGATCTCGAGCACGGTCTCGATGGTGTACGACGGCTCGGCGCGGTGGAGCTCGCATTCTTCGATCACGAAGCGCGGCTCCGCCTTGATGGCGAGCTGGAGCATCGCCAGCCGGTCCGCCACCCTGATTCTCGGGGGTTGCTCGACGCGGTGCGGCGAGACCTTCGCCGGAATGAAGAGCAGCTGGTCGAGGCTGAGCTGTTCGATCGCATCCCGGGCGAGGATGAGGTGCCCGTGGTGAACGGGATCAAAAGTGCCGCCGTAGAGGCCGATGCGGGAAGGCATGAGAACGAATGTCCCGTGCGGCGCGTTCCGCTCCGGCGCAAGTCGGAATCAAGCGTCGCCCGCCGTCCGTCGCACCGCCGTTCACGCGGCGCGCTGCCACACCTCGGCCCGGATCGGGTTCTGCACGCGGACGAGCGCTTGCGGTCGCCGGTCCTCCGCCAGGCTGTAGAAAATGTGGGCGAACAACGTCGAGTTCGGCGTCGGATCGCCCGCCGGATCGGGTCGGTCGAAAGGCAGCACCGGAAGACGGAACGCGCTGCGCAGATACTCGCTGCAGACCTGCGGATGAATGCTGTCCGCGACGATGAACAGCAGTCCTGCTTCGATCGCCGGATCCGCTGGATCGATCGCGCCGAGCCGGACCGCCTCCGCGACGCATTCGCCGTGGAGCCGCGCGAGTTCCTCGCGCTTCAACTCCAGAAATGCTTCGTGCTGCAGGCTGGACGGGATCTCCCCGCCGCTCTCCCGCGCGACTCGCCCGACCTCCGCCTCGGTGATGCCTCCGCGTTGATTTCGCCAAGCCATGTCGCGCCGGTAGGCGGCTTCGAAGTTCTGCTGAAACCCCGCCTCATCGACGGGCGTCACGCCCGCCCCGTGATGTTCCGCGAGTTTTCGAAGAAACGTTTCGAGCACCGCTGCCGGAGTCGCGTCCGGTAGCGATGTCTTGTCGGTCCCCGGACGCTGGTCGAGCTGACTGCCGACCTTTGCGGTCGTGACCGTAATCTCCGTTCCGTCGGCCGCGGCCGCGAAGAGTTCGAAATGTGCGCCGAGACCTTTGACCTCGTAGAGGCAGCCGCGCAGGCGCGGATCCTGATGCCAGAGCGGGCAGAGACGGAACGCGGGCAGCTCGGCGACCAGGTACGGCTGACCGGTGCGGAAGCCGGTTTCCGCGAGGACGGACGCCAGGGGTTTTGCCGGATTTTTGGTCAGCCAGCTGGCGGTCGGATTCGGCACGAGGTGAATCTCCGAAGGGGTCGGCGCGCTGCGGCGCCCGCGCCCGACCTTCAGCCTCCACCAGATCGACAGAAAGAGCAGCAGCACCAGGAGCACCCCGATCGCCCACCCGGCCTGGGAGGGCCGAAGGAGCGAATCCAGATCCAGGGCAGAAAGAAACAGGCCGCACATGCGGCCCTTTGTCGCGGGAGGGCCTGCGAAGTCAATCCTCCGGAGTCGAATCGCGGCGGGTGGCGATCAATGCACGTCGAGCACAGGCAGATGGCGGCTTGGGATGCTCGGAGGCGAGAGAGTCCACTTCTGCTTCGATGTGCTTCATCTTACGCTTCCCGCGCCAGCTACCGGGCGCGCCCTACCGCTGCCAGAACGGCATCGAGTCTCTTCCGTAGCTCCAGATAACGAGAATGCGGGCGAGTATTCCCTTCGAGGGCGTCGATGGTATCCCGGTGGATCGCGAGCCTCGGAAGCTCGCGAGCGAGATACTCTCGAATCTCGGCACTGGCGTGCTCGACTTCGAAGGCAAGCGAATCCCGTCCAAGCATCAGCGCGCAAAGATCCTCCAAATCTTTGCTCATGAGCGCATCCTGAATCCCACGGTCGAAATACGCATTCAGTTTAGCGGCGAAGAATGCCGCCGCAGGGATGCGCTCTATCTCGCGCCCGCTCGGCAGCTCCTGCGTTTCCGCTAGTTCGTAACCCAAATCCAGCCATCGTAATCCGCGGCCGAACTCCTTGATTCGCGGGGCCAAAAAATCGACCGGTAGGTCGCCAAGCCAGAACAGAAAGGGTCGATCCAAATCTGGACGATCCGGATTGGCTCGCTCCACGAATCCCGCAGTCAATAGCCGGTCTCGGAAAGAGATCCATTCGCCATAGTGCAGCAATTGGATAACCACGTCCGAATCTTTCGTGGCACGAAGCGGTTCAGTCGAGTGGACTAACAGGGGCAATATCCCCGCTCCCGCGAAGACGAAGCGCATCCCGATCGCGTCCAGAGCCGAGGCGACGACCTCGAGATTATCGAGCGAGGAGGCCATGGTCTTCGTGGCGTAGTGCGCGGAAGCGGTTCCCAATTTCGCTTTTCGCCAGAGCGGACATACGGGGCTCGCCAAGACGGATCGCGTCGGCGAGCGCGAGCCAGGCGTACAATTCGAGATCTTGCAACGCGGCAGTGGGGGCTGACGGCCAGATCGGTGCCAGCGAAATCCCCCGCATCGTCCCCGAGGAAGATGGCCAGACGTAATGCAACGGTGAACTAACAAGCTTTGCATTCAGCGGCGGGGCGTCGGCTGCGGTGGGGTGACCCACCTGTTCGCGTCCAAGTACGGCCGGGAGGAAATACCGTAGTCCCGCGGTCATAAATTCCTCCATTGCCGGGAACGACGGTCGAACATGGGTCACACCTGCGTCAGGATCGCCGACTAAAAGGGCGCTGGCGTGCGCTCGCCGCACTCCCGTATGAACCTCTGACGCGCTCATCCCCAGCGATTTTGCCAGCGACGCATAGGTGCGGGTTACATCGAGTGCGTGCGGGGTAAGGAGCTTCAGGCAGATAAGGATATCCTGCGGTTTCAGCACTACTATTTGTTATTCGCAAATCGCGAATGGCAATTGAAAATCGAGCGACATCGAGCGAAGGTCCGCCGTGAGGGGTCCGCTCGTCGACATTACACGGTTTTGGAAACCGTGGGGCGCGCGCTTGGAGAGCTACCGGGTGTGGGACAGCTTTGGGCCCGAGGGCGATTCCGACAACGAGATCGATGTCTTTCTGAATGCTCCGAGGCCTTTCCACCGGCTCACCGAACTGACACAGAAACACAAGTGCCTTTTCCTTCTTGGCCGACCCGGCGCGGGCAAAACTGCCGAGTTTGAGAGGTTGCTCAAGCCCGCGATTTTCCCGGGCGAGACTTTGATCTCCCGGCGGGCGGAAGATCTCGGAACGGACGGCATCGACCGGATCTTCAAATCAGAAAAATGGTATACTGATGGGGCGATGCGGAAACCGATCCGTCTCGCCATTGATGGTCTCGACCAATCGCTGATCCTAAATCCGCGATTCTTAAACGAATTGGCGTTGCGGTTTGAAGACTCACCGCCCGGCGAATCGAGCCTGTCGCTCGTTTTAACCTGCCGGACCGCCGAGTGGGGAATGGTCGAACTCACCGCCAATCGAATCGCTGCCCTCTGGGATCGCGATGGATCCGCCTCCACATACGAACTCCTGCCGCTGAGCCGAAGTGCGGCCCTGAGGCTGGCGACCGAGCGCTTCGGCGTGAAGGATGGCGACGCGTTTTTTCGCGAGTGTGAGCGCTCCGGCCTGCTGGATCAAGCGGTCTGGCCCCGCAGCATGTCGATGTTGGCAGCCGAATTCAACGGGGAGAAGAGGATTACGGTCAGCCTGACCGAGCTGTACTGGAAACGTCATTACACGAGCCGGTTGGATGACGACGCCGACACTGGGCCCTCGCGTGCGCAGACCTTGCGCGACGCGGTGCGCTCCACACCGGAGCAACGCGTCGAGGCCACTTCTTTGATCGCCTTGACTGCGTTGGCCACCGGTGTTCAGCGCTTCCGTTTCTCCGGCGGATCGGACCTGCCGGCCGGCATCCTCGACATACAGGAGATTCCAGCGGAAATGGCGAAGCTGCCCGCCGGGCCTTCCTTTGGTATCGCGAGTTCCCAGGCGTTTCAAGACGCTCTGCATGGGGGATTGTTCGGTTCCTTCGCGGGGGCCTATGAGTTTTTGGAACGCAGCGACGTCGAATTCCTAGCGGCGCTGCGGCTGAAATCGCTCCCCGGCGCGCAGCTCATGGATTTCTTTGGGCGCGGCACTGGGTCGCACTGGCGCGTGTATCCGCAACTCGCGACAACAGCGGCAATGCTGGCCGGTTTCGACGGGAAGTCTCCCAGCACCTTTCGCGCACATCTGTTACGGCATGACCCAATGGTTCTCGCGCAGGCGGACCTCGTCAGCGTCCCAGATAGCGAAAAAGAACAAATCGTGGAATCGCTCCTTGAGCAGGTTCGCGCGAGTGGCGTCGATGAGTCGTCCACGGTGCCGACTCGCTTCCGGACCTTGAGTCATCCGGCCCTTGCGAACCAGCTCTTGCGCTGGCTTGAGGATGACGTGCAGCCCGCCGTCGTGCGAGATCTGGCACTTCGGATCGGTATAGACGCCGAATGCACAGAGCTGGCGGAAGCGGTTTGGAATCTGGTATTGAAGGGGAAAGCTGGTGCTTTGCCGCATCTCTCAGTAGCGGTAGACCGGATCTGCGCGGACGGCCGGAACCGCTGGTCGCAGGAGCGCTTCCTCCAAATAGTTCGGCGGGAAATCCCGTATGACCCCTATCTGAGCCTCGCAGGAGCGGCGTTGCACGTGCTCTTCGGTCCAAAACATCGCCCGGCATCCGGGCCGAAACTCCGCGAGGTTTTCGGATTTCTCCAGCCCAATCCGTCGAACACGTTTTCTGCGTACGATATTTTCTTGCAAAATGCGGTCGACCACCTCGATCGAAGCGATCCCGAAGAAGTGCTAGGTGTGCTGGCGGAGCTGCACAAAAGCTGGCCCAACGCGTTCGCAAGTCTCTCCCGTGTCCGCCCCTTGGCGGAGGCAGCATTGAGAGCGGCGATCGAACGCCTCGATGTCCCCAAAATGGCAGATGCCGTCGTTCGCTGGTGGCTTGCAGACATCGAACAAGGCTCGCACTTGCTCGGGGGCGATGAAGGCGGGGCTTCGTTGGTGCAACTCGGTCTGGACGACCCCACAAAGCGACAAGCCCTGCTTCACGCAATGCTCTCTCACTCGGCCACGGCGCGTTTCCGTCCCCTGATCGCTTGGTATTTTCCTTCGGCACCGGAGGACCTCCCATGGCTTTTGGAAAGACTACTGACCGCTGTCGGACACGATGCGATCATGGTTGCCGCCATGGCGGAACGGTGGCTTCGCGATCGATCGAGATTGGAGGCGAATAGCGTGTTGTTCGAAAAGGCGTTTGCCGCCTCCGATTCTTTGCGCAGCGAGTTTGATTTGAGGCACGCCGATGCGGATGGGGCCGTGCCGACGATATTGCGCCGCGACGCCGTCAACCTAGCGCGCGTCAAAGCTGAGGAGGCGACCCTGCGGGTCGCTCGTCCCCGACGGCCGCCTTACGATGCTGAGGGCGCACTGCAGCGCGAGCTTGCGTCATTCGCCTCAGGATCGCTTGACCGTTGGCCGGCGATCGCAATGGCACTTTCCAACCCCGGGGTTTCAGGCTTTGGATCGAAGCTCTGGGATGCTCTGACGATAGAGGAACTGCCGGGATGGGAAGCGCGAACTCTCAACGAGAAGACGCAGATTCGAGAGGCCCTTTCTGCGTATCTCATCCACGCAAGACCCGCGATGCCAAAGGCTGGATCGAGCGACATTCCCCAGCACGCGCTCGTGATTGCCCTGGCATCCGAGCGGGCGACGCTTCGAACGGATGCGCGGCTGAGGAAGGCATTTTCAAACATCTGGGTCGAAGCGCTTTTTCATGAGATGCACCCGTCGCGGGACCCGTTACCCGAGGTCTTCGAGGTCCTCTACGGCATCGACCCAGATGCGACCTTGGCGGTCGTGACTGACCGCCTCCGGCAAGGAGGCGACCCACCCGCCTTTTTTGCGTTCGAGATCTTCGGGTCGCACCCGAAGGACCGTATCCGGGAGGCGGTGGCCCAGGAGCTTAGGGTCGGACAGTTCCACGCGCCGGGAGTTTTCTGGCTCGCCGCCCATGATCGGGCGGCTGCGCGCGATATTGCGTTGAATCATTTAATCATGGCGGTGTCTGCCAGCCCCGAAGACGATGAAATCCGCGACGCAGCGATCATGACGGTCTTGCTGGGTTTTCCGGAGGAATGGAAGCGCGCCTGGCCTCATTTCTCCGCAGATCGCGCCGCCAGCGAGCGAATGCTATTTCGGCGGCATTTCTTGCCGATGTGCCGTGAAGGGCTTTTCCGGCAGCCGCTCGAGCAACCGGGGCTGATTGCCAGACTGTTTCATTGGGTGATTGCCCGACCAATCGGCGAGGTTGAGGACTCTCGATCGGAGCGGGAAATCGCTTGGTCAGAGCTTGAGCGAGACTGTCGTGGTGCGCTTGAGGAGGCCGGGCGAACGGACCTGATTTCGCAGATGGTCGCACTTGCTGGTGCGCAGGATTCCAATTGGGCCCGTCGCTCGATTCGCCGCGCAGAGAGAGCCGCGGATGCGTCGGCGTGGAAGCCCTGGTCGCTTAAGGAATTAGTCAATTTCGTGGCGATGGAGGGCGGGACGCGCATCTACGATCTCGATTCCCTACGGCGAGCAGTGGTGGCATCGCTCCGTCGCTTCGAGGAGAGGGCACGAAACGCTCCCGTCCACCACCTGTGGAACGGGTCAAAACCTCGGATTGAGGCCGAGTTGCGTGACGAAATACTTGCGCATCTTAAGGAGGACCTGCCAAGAGTGGCCCTGATCGACCCTGAGTTGACGTTCGCAAGCTCCGAGCGGGCCGATTTCCGTGTGGCGTGGCCGCAACTGGAAGGCCCTGGAATCGAAGTTTTCGCAGAGGTGAAGCAGTGTGGTTATTACCCACAGGTTGAATCTGCGATGCGCGCGCAACTCGCGGATCGCTATCTCAAGGCTCAGGGGAATACGCACGGTCTTTATGTGGTTGGCTGGCACACTTGCAGTCATTGGCCGAAGGGGAAAAACCTATTCCAAAAGCGCGGTCTGAAGGCCGCACGAGCGCTGCTGGAGCGTCAGGCAGAACAGCTGAGCGTGGGCGGGATCAGCGTGGAAGCGCTGGTGCTCGATCTTCCGCTGAACAAGCGGCCCCAGGAAGGCCGTAGGCGCCGCCCCAAGGCCTCTCCTCGTAGTAAGCTTAAGGCGACCAAGACAAAACGGGGATCGCGACCATCACCTTAACGATTCATTTCGAGCCCGCGCTTCTCTCGCTCATGGATAGATCAGAAAGCCGGCCCGTTCGCCGCGGAATCGCCCGACGCCACCGGCCCAGGAGGCGGCGATGCGGGCGGGTGAGGTGCCGCTCCGCAGCTCGCGCTCGATCGCGCGCGAGCCGTAGATTTTGAAGAAGATGCCATCGGCATCGCGACTGGGTTTGTCGAGCACGCGAGGATTTGCCCGGACGGCTTCGCTCATGAGCCAGATGTTGATCGCGGTCAGGTTTGCATCGGAATGCGGCGGAATTCCGATCGCGACGCCGCCCCGACCACCTTCGCCGGTGATCCCGCTCCATCGCACCGACGGGAATTCCGCGCGGAGCCGCGCCGCCAGCGCCTCCCCGTTGAGCCCGGGCGCGCAGAACCGCTGAAAGGGCGCGCCCGTGCCGATGCCGAGATCGAGATTCCCGAGGTTCCCCGCGATCCCGGTCGCGGTGTAGTAGAAAGGGGACAGGGCGTTGGGAATGTTCGGAGAGGTGCGGATCCAGCGGAGGCCGGTGTCGCTCCAAACCATCCCGCGTGACCAGCCGCGCATCGGGACGACGGTGAGCTTCGCGCGCGCCGCCATCCAGCCGCGGTCGTTGGCCATGCGCGCCATCTCGCCGGCGGTGAGTCCGTGGACATACGGAACCGGGAATTGGCCGACGAATGAAATCCACTCGCGTTCGATGCCCGGACCTTCGACGCGCTGACCGCCAAGCGGATTTGGCCGGTCGAGGACGACGAATTCGATCCCGGCCTCGCCCGCGGCCTCCATCGCGCGCCCCATGGTGGAAAGATAGGTATAGCTGCGGCAGCCGATGTCCTGGAGATCGAAGACCAGCACATCCAGGCCCCGCAGCATTTCCGGCGTCGGCTTCCGCGTCGCGCCGTAGAGCGAATGCACCGGCAGTCCCGTGAGACCATCGCGCGTGGTGCCCACCTTCTTCCCGGCGAGGATGGTTCCGTCGATCCCGTGCTCTGGCGCAAAGAGGGCCACCAGCTGGACGCCGGGAGCGGATTTCAGCACGGCCCGGGTCGGCTGGCCGGAGGCGGTCAGGGACGTCTGATTCGTGATCAGCCCCACTCGTTTGCCGCGGAGGACATCGAACCCGCGTTCGCGTAAAACGTCGATGCCGGGGGCGACTTGAGCGGAAGCGGACGCGACCGCGAGGAAGAGGAAGGTGAGGCAGAGGGGACGCATGCCGGGCTGGGGGCGAGGGGGTCGGGCGGTGATCAGTAGTCAGAACCGAGCGGGTCGGGGCCGGATCCTATTCCGGATTTCCCGATGCGACGATTCGCGTCTATGCATCGCCACCAGCGACCACGGTCATTGCTGACCACTGACCACTGAGCACCGATTTGCCAGATGCTGCCGAAAGAGGCAAAGCTCGTCTGGCTATCTCGCTTCGCTCGGTTCCGATTACTGATTCCTCTCTCATGCCCGCCTCCCACCCTGGCCAGTTGCTCCTCGTCGGCGTCCCCGGAACCGAACTCGATCCCGAGACGGCGGGGATCTTGCGGAGGGTGCAGCCGGGCGGGTTCATCCTCTTCACGCGGAACATCGCTTCGCCGATTCAGCTGCGGAAGCTGATCGATGATCTGCGCGAATTGAGCGCGGTGGAACCGGTCATCACGATCGATCAGGAGGGCGGACGCGTCTCCCGACTCAAGGTGCTCGGCAGCGAACCACCGAGCGCGAGCGAACTGCGAGCGCGGGACGACGCGGCCCTGGTGGAGCGGCACGGCGGCATTACCGGCCGGCTCCTGCGTTTGTTTGGCTTCAATCTCGACCTTTGTCCGGTGCTCGACTTCTGCTTGAACGGCGATGAGAGCGTGGACAATTCGCTGCGCGGACGCTGCTACGGAGTCGACGTTCCCCAGACGCTCCGACTCGCCGGGGCCTTCAACGCCGGCCTGCGCACGCAGGGCATCGCCAGCTGCGGCAAGCATTTCCCCGGCTACACGCGGGCCTTCGCCGACGCGCACCACGAACTCCCGACGATCACGGACGGGCGGAAGTCTTTGGAGGCGCTCGAATTGGCGCCATATCGGGCCATGCACGCCGAGCTCGACAGCATCATGGTCTGCCACGCGCACTATCCGGCGCTCGACGATCGCTGGCCGGCTTCGCTCTCGGAGCGGACGATCAACGGGTTGTTGCGGACGGAACTGGGATACCGGGGACTCGTCATGACGGACGATCTCGACATGGGCGCGATCGTGAACGGCTATGGTTTCGGCGAAGCGATCCGGCGGAGCATCGAAGCGGGGAATGATCTCGCGATGATTTGCCATCAGGTTCAGCGGCTCGACGAGGCGCTGCAAGCGGTGAGCGCCGTTCCGGCGGGAGCGCAGGATCGCGCTCTCGCCTCGGTCGCGACGTTCAAGGAACGCCTCGCCCCGCCGATGCCGGTTTTCAGCGAAGAGGCGTTTCGGGCGGTGGATGCGGAAATCTGGCAGCTCCGCGTGGACACGCTCGGCGAGGAGGGCGCGCGGGATCGCACTCCGGACGTGAGCAAGCGTTCGCCGGTGGAAATCTACTGAATCGGTCCGCCGAGCGGCTCTTCACCCATGATGGATGGAGCACCCGGCAGATCGCCGAACGGCATCTTGCCTCCGCCGTCCCCGCTCCGTAACCTCCAGGTGTGAATCTCGAGGAAATCCGCAAGGCGATCTATCGCTACATCGAGGAGAAAGGCCTCCGCAAGACCGTACAGCGGGATGCCATCATCCGGGCGGCGTTCTCGACGAAGGAGCATTTCACCGCGGAAGGGTTGCTCGAGATGGCGCGGAAGATCGAGCCGAGCGTTTCCCGCGCGACCGTCTACCGCACGCTCCCGCTGCTGGTGGAGACGGGGACGCTGCGCGAGATGGATTTCGGGACCGACTACAAGTTTTACGATCCGAACTTCAACGACCGCCCCACGCACGCGCATTTGATCTGCCAGGATTGCAACAAGATCTTCGAGTTCGAGGACGCCCACATCGATATCCTCGAGAACTGCATCAGCCACCGGATGGGATTCGCGCCGATGAGCAAGACGCTGAAGATCGAGGGCAAGTGCATCGCCCTCGGGCGCGATGGAAAATGCGATGAGCGGGCTGACCTCGCGCTGGGATCGAGGTAGAGACGAGCATGTGGACCGGACGATTTGAAAAGCCGACCGACGCGCTGCTCCGGGCGTACTCGGAATCGGTGAGCTTCGACTGGCGGCTCTATCGCCACGACATCGCGGGATCGATCGCCCACGCGGGCGCTCTCCGCGCCGCCGGTTTGCTGACCGACGCTGAATTCGGCCAAATTCGGGACGGGCTGCTCGGGATCGAAGAGGACATCGCCGGGGGGCGTTTCACGTTCCGCGACGATCTCGAGGACGTGCACATGAACATCGAGGCGGAGCTGACGCGCCGCATCGGTGCGGCCGGCGCCAAACTCCACACCGCCCGCTCGCGGAACGATCAGATCGCCCTCGATCTGCGGCTCTATCTCCGGGAGGAGATCGACGCCATCGCCGGACTCGTGCGGCGGCTCCAAGGCTCGCTGGTGCGTCTGGGCGCGCGGCATGCGGAGGCGCCGATGCCCGGCTACACCCATTTGCAGCGGGCCCAGCCGGTCCTGTTCGCGCATCACCTGCTGGCCTACGTCGAAATGCTCGAGCGGGATCACGGCCGGCTGCAAGACGCCGCGACGCGGATGAACGTGCTGCCGCTCGGCTCCGGTGCGATCGCGGGGTCGACGATTCTGCTCGATCGCGCCCTGGTTGCGCGCGAGCTTGGCTTCCCACGCGTGAGCGAGAACAGCATGGATGCGGTCAGCGACCGGGATTTCGCGCTCGAGTTCCTGAGCGCGTGCGCCGTAATCGGGATGCATCTCTCGCGCCTGAGCGAGGACGTCATCCTTTGGGCAACCACCGAATTCCGGTTCCTGCATTTGAGCGATGCGTTCACGACCGGATCGAGCCTCATGCCGCAGAAGAAGAATCCGGACGTGGCTGAGCTCACCCGGGGAAAGACGGGGAGATTGTACGCGAATCTGTTCTCGCTCCTCACGACCTTGAAGGGTCTGCCGATGACCTACAATCGGGACCTGCAGGAGGACAAGGAGGCGGTCTTCGATTCCGTGGACACGGCGAAGGCGGCGCTGGCGATTTACGCGGCCATGCTCGACGAAGCGCGGGCCGACGAGGAGTCGATGCGCCGGGCCGCGGCCGATCCGCTGCTCCTCGCGACTGATGTGGCGGACTATCTGGTGCTGCGCGGAGTGCCCTTCCGCCACGCGCACGAGGTGGTCGGAAAACTCGTGGGCCAGGCCGCCCGGCAGGGCGTGCCGCTCGATCAGCTCCCGCTCGCGGACTTCAAAGCAGCGAGCGACGCGATCGGGGACGACGTGCGCGACATTTTCGATCTCGCCCGTTCCCTCGGAGCCCGCCGGGCGACGGGCGCGCCGTCTCCGGAGAATGTCCGCGCCCGACTCGAACACTGGCATGGCATTGTGACGGCGCAGGGATCATGACGCCACGCTTCCACGACCTCATTCGGGAGGGCGACGGATGGCGGACGCTGGAAGTGAAGACTCACCACGCGTCGCCCCATCTCGTGACGACCACGCAGCGCGTGGCGACGCCTTCGCGGCCCGAGGGGGTGAGCTGGGGGGTGGTGCACCGAAAAGGCGCGGTGGTCGTCGCCCCGATCACGGCCGCCGGTGAGTTCGTCCTCGTGCGCCAGGAGCGGGTCCCGATCCGGCAGTCACTCTGGGAGTTCCCCGCCGGCCAGATCGATGGGGCGGGAGAGGCCGACGACCGCACCGTTCTCGCCACGGCGGCACGCGAGCTCGGGGAAGAGGCCGGGTACACGCTGAGGGCGGACGGCCGCTGGGAGCGGCTCGGCTATTTTTTCACGTCCGCCGGGTTTACCGACGAGCACAGTCACCTCGTGGCCGCGATGGGAGTCGAACCGGGCAAGCGAGGTCGGACGCCGGACGAAGGCGAGGCGATCACGGAATGCCACGTCTTCCTCCGCACGGAAATGCTGGCGATGATCGATCGGGGAGAGATTCGGGATGCCAACACGCTGGCGCTCGTCGCGCGGCTTTTTGCGCGAGGAATTCTCGAATCTGCATTCCTTCGTTGACAAACCCGTAGCACTCGCGTCTGCTCCTGCACGGTTCGTCTTCCGCCCGCTGCGTCGGGCAGGCCCGCTCAGTTGACCGGGCTACCTGTTTCGAGTTGTTCGCGCGTTTCGGCGCCGCGGCATTCGCAAACTCAGGAAGCCTGCCATCATCGCGGCCCACGCCGCCCCCGAGGTTCCCAAGCATTTTCATTTCGCCATGGCTGGACACAGCAAATGGTCCAAGGTCAAACACATTAAAGGCCCGCTCGATGTAAAGCGCGGGGCGCTTTTTAGTCGGCTCTCCAAGGAAGTCGCCCTCGCCGCCAAACTCGGTGGTGGTGATCCCGGCTCCAACATCCGCCTCCGTGCCGCCATCCAGGCCGCTCGCGATCAAAACATGCCCAACGACAACATCGATCGCGCGATCAAGCGCGGCACCGGCGAACTCGGCGGAGCGGCGATGGAGGAAATCGTCTACGAGGGATACGCCCCTGGTGGCGTGGCGGTGCTGGTCGAGACGGCGACGGACAACAAGAACCGGACCGCCCAGGACATCCGGCTGATTTTCGCCAAGCACCACGGCAGCCTCGCGACCAGCGGCGCGGTCGCCTACCTCTTCCACCGGCGGGGAATGCTGACCGTGCCGAAGTCGGTTGCGACCGAGGACCGCCTGATGGAGCTCACGCTCGAAGCGGGGGCCGAGGAGATTTCTGACGTCGGCGAAGTTTTCGAGGTAACCACCCCGGTGGATCGGTTTTACGCCGTTTCCGAGGCGCTCCGTTCCGGCGGAGTGAATCCCGAGGCGCAGAAGCTGGTCTATCTCTCGACGACGACGGTCCGCGTTTCCGATGAGAAACTCGCGCAGCAAGTCATGCATCTCCACGACGCGCTCGAGGACAACGACGACGTCCAACACGTCCATTCGAATTTCGAAATCGCCGACGAGGTGATGGCGAAGCTCGGGGCCTGAATCCCGCGCTGCCTCACTGCACCCATTTTTTCCCTCCAACTTTTTCTCCAATGACCGAACCCACCCAGCCCTCCACGCTTCTCGACGCTCCCGCGGGCGAGAAACCGAAACGCCCCCGCGCCCGCACCGCGAAAGCGGCCGCCGCCGCGCCGGCCGCCGATGCCGCGGCCCCCGCGTCTCCCGAAGCGCCCGCCGCCCCGGCGAAGAAACCCGCCCGCGCTCGCGCCAAGAAGTCGGACGAACCGGCCGCGCCGAAAGTCGAGGTCGCATCGAAGGTCGAGCCAACTCCCGAGCCGGCGCCGAGCGCTCCGGCGGCAACCGCTCCGGTGGAAAAGCCGAAGCGGACTCGCCGTCCGAAGGGCGCTGACGCTGCGTCGGACGTCGCTCCGGTGGCTCCGAGCTCGGAATCCGCGCGGGCTTCCACCCCCGTTCCGGCGGGCCCCGTCGTCCCGCCGCCAACTCCGGCTCCCGCTCCGGCGGCCCACGTCGAGGAATGGCGGCCGGGTTCATCTGGGTCGACCCCTGCCCCGGAAGCTCCGCGGGAGCGCCAGGCCGAGCCGCAGTCTCGGCGCTCGGAGCATCCACGCCACCCGGACCAGCAGCGTCAGCCCGAGCAGTCCCGCCAACCTGAGCGCGAGGGCGGCGGCCAGCCGGCGCAGCACGATCAGCAGGCGGGCGGCGGCCAGCAGGGTCAGGGTTATCAGCGCCGCTTCGACCGCTTCCGCTTCAAGAATCGCGACCGCCAGCAGGGTGGGGGCGAAAATGGCTCGGCGCATCCGCCGCAGGGCCAGCAGGCGCCTCCGCAGCAGCAGCAGGCGCCGCGACAGGAGCGAAATGACCGCGGCGATCGGGGTGACCGCGGGGATCGCGGAGACCGCGGGGATCGCGGAGACCGCGGCCAGCAGCAGCAGGGTGGCGCGGAAAAGGTGTACGAGCGCGATCCGAACGAGCCGATCGAATACAGCGAGGGCATTCTGGAACTCTCCGGCAAGGGCTTTGGCTTCCTCCGCGAGTCCAAGCGCCAGTTCGCCCAGCATCCGCTCGATACGTTCGTCACGCCCGAGGTGTGCCGGAAGTACAACCTGCGTGACGGCATGTGGATCAAGGGCGAGACCCGGAAGAGCAACCGCGGCCCGCAGATGTTCAAGCTCATCTCGATCCACGGCGAGGATCCCGAAAAGCAGCGCAGCGCGCCGACCTTCGACGAATTGACGGTCGTGAATCCGAAGAAGCGGATCCGCCTGGAGACGAACACCGAGCGTTATACGACCCGCGTGATGGACCTCATGGCGCCGATCGGCAAAGGCCAGCGCGGTCTGCTCGTGGCGCCGCCCCGCACGGGCAAGACCACCTTCCTGCGCCATATCGCGGAAGCCGTGGAAAAGAACCATCCGGAGATCCATCTCATCGTGCTGCTCGTGGACGAGCGCCCCGAGGAGGTCACGGAATTCAAGCGGACGATCCACACCGCCGAGCTCATGGCGAGCTCGAACGACAGCGACCTGAAGAGCCACACGAAGATCGCGCAACTCGCGATGGAGCGCGCGAAGCGCCTCGTGGAGATCGGCAAGGACGTCTTCATCCTGCTCGACTCGATCACTCGCGTCGGCCGGGCGTTTAATAACATCCAGACCGGCGGGCGCACGATGTCCGGTGGGATCGATGCGCGCGCGATGGAAATCCCCCGCAAGATCTTCGCCGCCGCCCGCAACACGGAGGAGGCCGGATCACTCACGATCATGGCGACCGCGCTCATCCAGACGGGCAGCCGGATGGACGACGTGATCTTCCAGGAGTTCAAGGGCACCGGAAACATGGAGCTCGTGCTCGATCGCGCGATCAGTGATCAGCGCATCTATCCGGCCGTGGACATCTTCCAGTCCGGCACCCGTCGCGAGGAATTGCTCCTCGCCGAGTGGGAGCTCGACAAGATCAACACCATCCGCCGCGGCATCGCCGGGTACAAGCCGATTGAAGCCATCGAGCGCCTGCTCAGCTTCATGAAGAAATACCCGAACAACGCGCAGATGCTGGCCAGCATTCCGGGGTGAGGTGACTCGGGCTGGCGGCGATCCGGGCCCGGATCCTTACCTCCCCATCAGCATCAACCACGGCAACACGACGACGAGCAGGCCGACGAAATACAGGAGGCCGAAGACGAAGCCGAGCTTCCAGAATTGACTCTTGCCGATGTACCCGCTGCCGAAGTACATCGGCGCGGGGCCGGTGGCGAAGGGTGAGATCACACCCATCACGCCGAGCGAGTAGAGACACATCATCGTGAGCGTGGGGACGGGAACGCCCGGAATTCCGGATCCGATCGCCAGGACGACCGGGAGCACCGCGGCCGCATGCGCGGTGATGCTTGAGAAGAAGTAGTGGATCCAGAAGAAGAGCGTGATGAGGAGGATCAGAGCGAGAGTGGGAGACATCCCCTTCAAGGGCGCGGCGAATCCCTCGGCGAACCACTTGATGAAACCGATGTCGTTCAGACCCGAGGCCAGCGTCAGCAGCGAAGTGAAATAGAAGAAGACCTCCCAGGCACCCTTGTCGCTGATGATGTCGACAAACTCGATCACACCCGTGATCAGCATCAGGCAAATCACCACGAACACGACCATCGTCGCGTTGATGAAATTCGAGCCGACGAACGGAAGGGTGATATCCGGATTCGAGCCCGTGATCCAAAGGAACATTGCGAGCAGGACGAGCCCGGACATGATCCACTCATTCCGGGACATGGGGCCCATCGCATCGAGCTCCTTCCGCGCCCATTCCGGAATTTCTGGGCTCGCCTTGATCTCCGGCCGGCAGAGCAGGTAGCTGAGCAGCGGAACGAGGAGAATCAGGATCACGCCGAGGGGCAGGAAGCCGGTGAACCATTGCGCCCAGTTCACATCGAATCCGACCGTCTTCTTTGCGATGGCGAGTCCGGCCGCGTTCGGCGCGAGCGCGCTGAAGAACATCGAACTCGTCACGCCGGTCGCGGCGAACGCCGTCCAGAGAACATACGTCCCGATCCGGCCGGCCGTCGGTCCCGGTTCCGAGCCGTAAATCTTGGGGATGTTATTCACGATCGGAAAGATCGTGCCTCCGCTGCGCGCCGTGTTGGATGGCGTGGCCGGCGCGAGCACCAGATCCGCGAGCGTCACGGCATAGCCGAGCCCGAGCGTTCTCCGGCCGAGAATCCGCACAAGTTGCAGCGCGATCCGCTTGCCGAGCCCCGTTTTCCGATAGCCGATCGAGAACACGAACGCCCCTACAATCAGCCAGACGGTAGCCTCCGAGAATCCGGAGAGGACCCAGCGGAGGGATTTGTTTGGGTCGGGATCGATGTACCCCATCACGCCGGCAAAAGTGAGTCCGATGAGTCCGACGGCTCCCACCGGCATGGATTCCAGAACCAGACCGGTGATGACGGCGGCGAAGACGGCGAAGTAGTGCCACTGGTTGGAATTCAGACCACTCGGCGGCGGAAGGAGGAAGATGACGAGCCAGACGATGAGCGGGGCGATGGTCTTCCAGCGGATGTTCATGGGGGACGAGCGATGCGGGGAGGTGGGCCAGCGCAGCACGGAACGTCCTTGATGCGGAATTCGTCCGCCGCGGCAAGCGGATTGTCCGGTCGGACGCGACGCGGGGGCAGCGGCTGGTGACGAAAACCCGTTCTCACGCGGCCGGATTGGCGTATGAATACCGCCCGCCGCGCGCGGGCTCTTTCCCATGAACTACAAAGACACCCTCCGACTCCCCAAGACGGACTACCCGATGAAGGCCGACCTCGTGAAGCGAGAGCCGGAGATTCTGGCGCGCTGGCAGAAGGAAGACATCTACGGGCAGATCCGCGCGGCGCGGAAGGGCCGGAGCACCTACATCGTGCACGACGGTCCGCCGTTCGCGAACGGCGATGTCCACATGGGTACGGCCTTGAACAAGGTACTCAAGGATCTCGTGGTGAAGTCGCGCTCGATGCTCGGGTTTGACGCGCCCTTCCTTCCCGGCTGGGATTGCCACGGCCTGCCGATCGAATTCAAGGTCGTGAAACAGGCGCGCGGCCTCAGTGCCGTGGAGGTCCGGCAGAAATCCGAGGAGATGGCGCGGAAGTACATCGGCATCCAGCGCGCTCAATTCGAGCGCCTCGGCGTCTTCGGCGAGTGGCAGCACCCCTATCTCACCCTGAACCCGGGCTACGAAGCGGAAGTGATCCGCGCGTTCGGTGGCGCTGTCGAGAAGGGGCTCGTCTATCAGTCGAAGAAGCCCGTCTACTGGAGCACTGGCGCGTTGACCGCCCTCGCCGAGGCCGAGGTGGAATACCAGGATCGCGTTTCGCCGGCGATCTACGTGAAGTTCCCGGCCATCACGGGCCGATTGCAGGAACTCGGTGCCTCGATTGTGATCTGGACGACGACGCCGTGGACGATCCCGGCAAATCTCGGGATCTCGCTGAATCCCGAGGCGGCCTACTCGGCCAGGCCGTATGCCGATGCGGCGGGCGGGATCGCGACGCTGGTCGTCGCGGATGCGCTCGTCGAGTCGTTCTGCCGCGAGACGGGTTTGACGCGGGCGGGCGAGGCCACGTGGAAGTTTCAGGGCAAGGAGATCGATCGCGAGCGCACGCGTCATCCGCTGCTGGAACGCGATTCACTCGTCATGGTGGGAGATCACGTCACGCTCGACGCTGGCACCGGTTGCGTGCACACCGCGCCCGGTCACGGCGCGGACGACTATGTGATCGGCCGGAAATACGGGCTGGAGATTCTTTCCCCCGTGGACGAACTCGGCCGCTACACCGAGGAAGTCGGATTGCCGCAGTTCGTCGGGCAATACGTCTTCGACGCCAACGCCGGGATCGTGGCGCTGCTCAAGGAGAAGGGTGCCCTCGCGGGCGAGAAGCTGGATCACCGGCACACCTATCCTCACTGCTGGCGCTCGAAGGTGCCGATCATCTTCCGCGCGGTGGAGCAGTTCTTCATCCGGATGGATGATCCCGCGACCGAGCTGCGTCAGCACGCGCTGCGCGCGATCGACGCGGTCGAGTGGATCCCCGCGTGGGGAAAGAACCGGATCTCTGGAACCGTCGAGGCGCGGCCTGATTGGTGCATCTCCCGCCAGCGGAGCTGGGGCGTGCCTCTCCCGGTCTTCTACGACGAAGGCGGAGCGGCGATCCTGCGGCGAGATTGGATCGAGCAGGTGGCCGCCCTTGTGGAGAAGCACGGGACGAATATCTGGTTCGATCCGGCGGATCGCCGCATCGAGGAAGCTCTCGAGCTGCCGCTGGGGACGACCCGCCGGAACGACACGCTCGACGTCTGGATGGATTCCGGCGTCAGCTGGCTCGCCGTGGTGGAAAAGTTGATGGGTCACGCGGGTCCGGCCGATCTCTATCTTGAGGCGACCGATCAGCATCGGGGCTGGTTCCAATCATCGCTCGTCCTGAGCGTCGCCCTGCGGGATCGCGCGCCCTACAAGACGTGTCTCACCCACGGTTTCGTGGTCGATGTCGACACGCGGAAGAAGATTTCGAAGTCCGAGCAGGGCCAGTACGCGAAGCCGACCGTGGCGGAGTACTACTACAACCTCTACGGGGCCGACATGGTGCGGCTGTGGGTGAGCAGCGTGAATTTTACCGACGAGGTACCCTTCAGCGAGGAGATGTTCAAGCGTCTCACGGACACATATCGCCGGATCCGAAATACGCTCCGCATTCTGCACGGAAATCTGGCCGACTTTGATCCGGCAAAGGACCCGGTTGCCGCCGGACTGTTCACCTCGATTGATGCGTGGATCATGCATCGCCTCGCCGAGGTCGCCGCGACCTGTCGCGACGCCTACACGAAGTACGAGTTCCACCGCGTCTACCACGTCATCAATCAGTTCTGCGTCGTCGATCTGAGCAGTCTCTACGTCGATATCACGAAGGATCGGATGTACTGCGACCGGGTCGATGCCCCGCGCCGTCGTGCCACCCAGACGGTGATGCACTACGCCTACCGGGCCCTCTGCCGCCTGCTCGCTCCCATTCTCGCCTTCACGGCTGAAGAGTCGTGGGGGTACGTGTCGAAGACCGGTTCGGTGCATCTCGAAGAATTCCCGAGCGCGAAGGAATTCGAAATCCTGCAGGGGGCCGAATGCGCCGCGTTCGTCGAGAAGCTTATGCCGCTGCGCGAGAAGATCGCGCAGGCCATCGAACCCGCCCGGCAGGCGAAGCAGATCGGTAACTCGCTCGAAGCGGAAGTCGCGCTCGAGATTTCCGATCCCGTCCTGCTGGCGGAACTGCAGAGCCGGACCGCTGAACTGGAGGAGTTCTTCATCGTCAGCACGCTGACGCTGAGCGCAGGACCGGAGACGAAGGCCGACCTCAAGACCACGGACGCGAAAAAATGCGCCCGCTGCTGGCGTCACCGCCGCACGGTCGGGCTCTCGGGCGCTCACCCGGAACTCTGCGACCGATGCGTCGAAGCGGTGGGCTGAGGTGAGGGCAGGAAGATGATTTTAGCTCCTGCGTCCTTCGTCCGCTTCCGGCGCGTCAGACCTTCACGTCCGTCTGCGTGCTGCGCAGGCGAATGACCTTCTGCTCCAGATTGTGGTAGGTCGTGATGTAGCGGATCGTCTGCGTCTTCGCGCGCATCAACACGGAGTGCGTCACCGCGGTACCATTGCGCACGGACACGCCCTTCAGGAGCGGGCTGTCGCTGATCCCGGTGGCGAGGAAGAGGATGTTTTTGCCGTGGGCCAGGTCGTCGGCGTAGTAGATCCTGGAGAGTTTCTCGCCGTAGCCGCCGTCGATGAGCTGCTGACGCTCGTCATTGTCGCGCGGCCACATCATGCACTGCATGTCGCCGCCCAGGCATTTCACGCCTGCCGCCGCGAGCACCGCCTCCGGAGAGCCGCCGATACCGATGTAAAGGTCGACGCCGCTCTCCGGCAGGGAGGGAGCGATCGCGGCGGCAATGTCGCCGTCGCCAAACATGCGCAGAGCCGCTCCCGCGCGTCGGATCTCCTTCACGAGTTCCTCGTGCCGGGGGCGATCCATCACGAGCACCACGACGTCCTTTACCGGCTTCTCCAGAATCCGCGCGACCGCGGTGAGGATTTCCTCGACGGGGTTCTGCACGTTCACGCTCTCGATCCCCGTGCGCTTCATGAAGCGCGCGACCTTTGCTCCGTAAGCGAGCTTCATCATGTAGAAGCTCGGAATGTCCTCCATCGAGGTGAGCTGACCTTCCTCCGGGCTGGCGGCCGCGAGACACGAAATCGAGTTTGGCGCGCCTTTCGAGCAGTTCGTCGTTCCGTCCACGGGATCGAGGGCGATGTCGAAGCGGATCGACCCCGGCTTCCAAGTGCCGAGATGCTCGCCCTTGAAAATGCCGGGCGCGTTGTCCTTGATGCCCTCCCCGATCACGACCTCGCCCCGGATGTCCATCAGGTCGAACATTCCCCGGATCGCGTCGCACGCCGCCTGATCAGCCGCCTCCTTGTCACCCTTGCCGAGCCAATGAAGCGTGTTCAGAGCGGCGGCCTCGGTGGCGCGGACGAAGTCGAGTTCGATGATGCGCTCGATGGCGAAGTATTTCTCGGTCGGGGAAAGCATGGCGGTCGTTGAAAGGGTGGGAGGCGAGGGGGAGCCGGGGGAGAACCCCAGAGGCAGGAGGCCTGCGGAGGTTTTACTCGTGGGGAGCCGGAAATCTTGCACAACTCCGCCCCCATCGTCATGCGACTTCTCTCGCTTCCCTGAACGAGCCTCAGACGGTGGCATCGCGGGTCACGCCGCGCTTCGTCGCCACGATGAAAGCGGCGAACTCGGCGACCTCGGGAATTCGATCGAGTCCCTCCTCGCGGACGCGCTCGGCGGCCTGTTGGCCGTTCAGTTCCTGCCGGAAGAAAATCTCGTAGGCATCCTTGAGCGAGCGGATGACGTCATTCGGGAAATCGTTTCGCCGCAATCCGACGAGGTTCAAGCCGTGCATCACGGCGGGGTTGCCGTCGACAAGGCAGAAGGGAGGGACGTCCTGGACGATCTTCGAGCAGCCTCCGATCATCGCCATCCGGCCGACGCGGCAAAACTGATGCACCGCGCCGAAGCCGCCGAGGACCACACCGTCGCCGACCTCGACGTGGCCGGCGAGCGTCGCGTTGTTCGAGAAGACCACGCCGTTCCCGACCTGGCAGTCGTGGGCGACGTGGCAGTACGCCAGGAAGTGGTTGTTGTTCCCGATGCGCGTGACGGCACCGGGCGCCGTGCCGCGGTTCACCGTGACGAACTCGCGGAACGTGTTGCCCGCGCCGATTTCGAGATGGGTCGGTTCGCCCGTATATTTCAGGTCCTGCGTGCGCTGCCCGATCGAAGTGAACGAGTAAAAAATGTTATCCGGACCGACCACGGTCGGCCCATCGAGCACAACGTTGGCCTGAAGCTGGCAGCGCTCGCCGATTTTCACCTCGGGGCCGACGAGGCAAAACGGACCAACGTAGGAACCCGCGCCGATCTCAGCTCGCGCGTCGACGATCGCGTTCGGATGAATTTGCGCAGCGGCGGGTTCGGACATGCGGGGTGGGGGGAAAGCCGGCAACGAAGGGGCGGGTTCTCGAAGCGGGGATCAGCGGTCGAAAAGGCTCAGGGTCACTTCCGCCTCGCTCACCAGTTGTCCGGCCACGCTGCAACGGCAGGCGGCCTTCGCGAGACTCTTGCGCCCTTTCAGCAACTCGGCCGAGATGATCAGGGTGTCCCCGGGGAGCACCGGCTTGCGGAACTTCACGCGGTCCGCGCTCATGAAGAATCCGAGCTTCCCCGCATTCTCCGCGCGCCGGAGCATCAAAAGACTCGCCGCCTGGGCCATGGCCTCGACCTGGAGGACGCCGGGCATGACCGGATAATTCGGAAAATGCCCCTGAAAGAACGGCTCGTTGAATGAGACGTTCTTCATCGCTGTGAGCTTGTTCTCGCCCTCGAACCGGATCACGCGGTCGAGCAGCAGGAACGGATAGCGGTGCGGGAGCAGCCGCATGATCTCATTGATGTCGAGCACCGCCTCACCGGTCGGCATCTGGAACGGTGCCGGGATGAGCGACTGCATCATCTGGTAGCGCTTGGCGAGCGCGCGGGTGAGTTCCGCATTCGGGCCGTGTCCGGGTTTCACCGCGATCACGTGGCCGCGGATCCGGCGGCCGAAGAGCGCGAGATCGCCGATGAGATCGATCATCTTGTGGCGCACGAACTCATCCTTGAAGCGCAACGCCCCGGTGCTGATCGTGGAACCGTCATCCTGAATGACGATCGCATTGTCGAGTGCTCCGCCCTTGATCAGGCCCTTGTCGAGCAGCGGCTGGATGTCCCGCAGGTAGGTGAACGTCCGCGCCGGGGCGATTTCCTTCGCGTAGATCTCCGGCGTGATTTCGAACGATTCGTACTGCGGGTGCATGCCGTCGAGCCCCACCTGCGTGACCGAGAGCCGGAACTTGTCGTCGGGCACGATGGTGAGGAGCGAGCCCCCCTTGGTCTCCACGTGGAGCGGTTCCCGGACTTCGAACACGCTGCGGGGGGCGTCCTGCTCGACGATGCCGCATTGCTGGATCAGTTCGACGTACGGGAGCGCCGAACCGTCCCCGATCGGCGGCTCGTTCGCGTCCATCTCGATGATCGCATTGTCCACCCCGAGGCCGCTCAGGGCGCTGAGTACGTGCTCGACAGTGTGAACCTTGACCGCACCTTCGGCGATTGTCGTGGCGCGTTCGACCTGCTTCACGTTTTCGATCCGCGCGTTGACGATCGGCTCGTCGCGCAGATCGATGCGTTTGAAAATAAAGCCGGTGCCCGTCGGCGCGGCCCGGAGGGTTAGCGTGACCTTTTCGCCCGTGTGAAGGGAAGTTCCGGCGAGACTCGCTGATTTGGCGAGCGTGTGTTGGCGGGCGGACTGGGTCATCGAACAGGAGAGGGCAGAAAGTGCGGTTGGCGTCGCTTCGGGTCACCTCGCCGGGGCGGAGGCGAGCATGGAGTCGATGTAACGCTGGTTCCCTTTTCGCATCCGGGCGACGAGGACTTTCGCGATCGCCATGAGCAACTTGAAGGCGGCGTGGGGATAGACATCCGCCAGAGCCCGGACGACCGCATGGGGGACCTTCAGCATGATGCACTGGCTGGCGGCGGTGACGGTGGCGGAGCGCGGACCGTCGTCGACGAGGGCCAGTTCGCCGAAGAAATCTCCCGGTCCGAGGGTGGCGAGCGTGAGCTCGCGACCATCCCGCTTGTGCGTGACCGAGGCATCGCCGCTGACCACGATGTAGAGCGCGTCACCCGTCTCATCCTGTTGCACGACGACACTCCCTGGCTTGAAAATGATCGGATCTGCCAGTTCGATCAGCGTCTCCATCTCCGCCTTGGTGAATTCCATGAAGAGGGCGAGTTGCTGAAGCTGCTCGGGAGTGGCGAAGCCTTTCATGCGGGTACGATTCAGGAGGTGGGGGGTGGAGCGGACGGTCTCAGCCGTCGGAGAGGATGCGCCCATCGCGCATCCGGATGCGGCGTGGCGCGGCTTGGGCGACCTCCTCGCTGTGGGTGACGACTATCATCGTGGTCAACGCCTGAGAAGCGATCTTTTCGAAGACCGCCAGAACGCGTTCCGCGCCCGCCGAATCAAGGTTTCCGGTCGGTTCATCCGCGAGGAGGAGGCGGGGGCGGTGGATCAGAGCCCGGGCGATGGCTGTTCGCTGCAACTCCCCGCCGCTCAGTTGGTGGACGAAATGTCCGGTGCGATGCGAGAGCCCGACCAGTTCCAGCAGTTCGCGCGCGCGAGGTTCCGTCTTAACGGGGGCTTCGCCCTGGAGGAGCAGCGGCAGCATCACGTTCTCCAGGACGTTCATCGTCGGGAGAAGGTTGTAGAACTGGAAGACGATTCCCAGTTCGTGCCGCCGGTATTGCGTCAGGGCGGCTTCGTCGGCCTGATGCAGCGCGAGATCCCCCACCCAGACCTCACCCTCGGTGGGCCGATCGAGGCCGCCCAGGAGATGAAGGAGCGTGCTTTTTCCACAGCCGCTCGGTCCGGTGATGCTGACGAATTCCCCAGCCCGAATCTCGAGCGTGACGTCCGCGAGAGCGGTCACTCCGGCATCCTGCTGCGCAGGATAGGAGCGGGAGACGCGGAGCAGACGGATCAAGGCGGACATCGGGAACGGCGAAGGTGCGCGTCGAGCCTTGCGGGTGCAAGGGCGCCGGGCTAGTTCCCCGCATGCCGCGACGCCGCGACGAATCACCTGAAGCGGACGGGACGCCGTGGGATGAGCACCGCTGGGAACGCCTGCTGCAGGAAAGTGACCGGCGTTCGGAGAAATACGGCCGGCTGCTCGAGCAGTATGCCGATCATCCGGACGCCGACGCGATCATCGCGCGCGAGATGGGCTGGGAGAACCTGGATGATGACGACGACTGGAGCGACGCGGGGCGCGAACCGAACGCGCGGTTCGAGGCCGACCAGCAAAACTACGAGGAGGACGACAGCGACGTGGCCGATCCCGCGGCGGAACAGCGCCATCCCCTGGCCGTCGCCGCCCGCGATCTGACGCGCCAGGTCATGAAGCTCATCGATGGCCCGCGGGCGACGCCCGAGCAGCAGAAATGGGCCGGGGATTTGTTTGGGGGCGTGTCGATCTGCGGAGCGAAGCTGCACGCGATGCTGGGGCGCGTCCCCCGGCCCGGCGCCGATCTCGGGATGATGATCGCCTATCTCAAGCGGGGCTTGAAGGCGCTGACCGACGCCCTCGGCGCGATCGACCCCTGCGAGCACCTGCAGATCCTGACGGCTGCTGACGCTGCGGCCGTCAAACGGGAGGCCTTTCGGATTCGCGGCGGCATCATCAAGATCATGGGGGACCTGCGCGCGGAGTTTCGGCGGCGGCACGGCTGACGCGTCCCTCCCATCTCCCGGCTGGATTTCGCGGCGCGATGCGGTTCCTTCGCCGCGGCATGACATTCCTCGATGAAATCCGGTCCAGCGTGCTTTGCGGTGATGGCGCGATGGGAACCATGCTGCTCGACGCGGGTGCGCCGATCGAGAGCTGTCTGGAACTCCTCTGCGTCACGCGGCCCGAGCTCGTCGCCGACATCCACCGGCAGTATGCCGCCGTCGGGGCGCGGATTCTGACGACGAACAGCTTCGGGGCGAACGCCGTGCGGCTGGCGCGCCACGGTCTCGAGGGACGGGTGCGGGAGATCAATGCCGCTGCGGTCCAGCTGGCGCGGGCCGCCACGGCACGCGGTCGGGCCTACATCGCTGGCAGTGTCGGTCCCACCGGGGCGAACCAGGAGCAGATTCGCGAAGGTCAGATCGATCGCCGGGCGGTCTTTCGGGAGCAGATCACCGCGCTGCTCGATGCCGGAGTGGAGCTGATCATGTTCGAGACGTTCCTCGACGTCGATGAGCTGGCGGATGCGCTGGCCGTGAAGATGGAGCTTTCCCGTTCGGTCCCGGCCGTCGCGTCGTTCTCCTGCGCGGAGGAGGGATTTCTCCCGTCCGGGATCCGGCTGACGAGTGCCTTCGCCCGGATGCGCGAGTTGGGGGCCGAAGTGGTGGGGGTGAATTGCCTGCAGGGGCCGCAGGCGACAATCCGCCTGATCGAGACGATTCCAGTCGCGGAGGGCGAGTTGCTTTCCGCTTTTCCGAACGCCGGCTATCCCCGGTACGTCGAGGGCCGATATTCGTACAATCCGGATCCCGCCTACTTCGCGCGCTTCGCGCTCGAGATGGTGGCGCAAGGCGTGCGACTGATCGGTGGCTGCTGCGGCACGGGACCCGCCCAGATCGCCGCGATGTCGCAAGTCCTGCAGGGCGCCAGGCCCGTTTCCGTCAAGACCGTGGCGCCAAAACCGTCCCGCGTTTCGGTGAGCGAGCTTCGGGTGGGCCCGGTGCCGCCCCCGGAGGACAGCCTCCTCGACCGGATCGCCGCGGGGAAGCGCGTGATCATCACGGAGCTCGATCCGCCAAAAACCCTCGACCTCGAGAAGTTCATGGCCGGGGCGAAGGCCCTGACGGACGCGGGGACGGACGCGATCACCCTGGCCGATAACTCCCTCGCGATCCTGCGGGTAAACAACGTCTCGGTCGCCGCCCTGCTCAAGCAGCGCCATGGGATCATGCCGCTGCTGCACCTGAGCTGCCGCGATCATAATCTGATCGGTTTGCAGAGCAACCTGATGGGAATCCATGCGCTCGGGTTCCGCCACATTCTCCCGCTCACCGGCGACCCCGCAAAGGTCGGGGATCATCCCGGGGCCTCCTCGGTTTATGACGTCACCAGCATCCAGCTGATCAGTATCGCGAAGCGGATGAACGAGGGCTTCAATCATAACAGCAAGGATCTCAAACAGCGCACGCAGTTCATCATCGGCTGCACGTTCAACCCCAACGCGAAGAATCTCGACGCTCAGCTCGCGCGGCTCGAGCGGAAGGTTGCCGCCGGCGCGCAGTATGTGATGACGCAGCCGATCTTTGATCCGGCGCTGGCCGCGGTGGTGGCGGAGAAGACCGCGCACTTCGGGATTCCGATCTTTCTCGGCGTTTGGCCACTCATGAACGGACGGCAGGCGGAATTCCTGCATCACGAAGTTCCCGGCATCATCATCCCGGAAGCCATCCGTGCCCGGATGGCCGGCAAGGAAGGCCCGGAGGGGCGCCGGATGGGCGTCGATCTGGCGAAGGAGGTCACGCGCGCCGTGCTCGGCCACTTCCCCGGCGTCTATCTCATCACCCCGTTCCTGAACTATGAGACGACGTGCGAACTCTCGGTTTTCGCGCGGTCGATTTAGGGGGAAGGGCGTGTCGCGCGTCGGCGGATTCCGCGTCCCGCCCTCGACCTCGGGCCGGATCGGGGCCACAGGGAGGCATGAATCCCGTCCGTCGCGCCATCAAGAAGCGCCAGATTGCCGAGCAACAGGTCGCGGCCGTGGCGCGGGAAGAGAAGGAGGTGCGCGAGGAGCGCCAGGAGCGCGACGAACGCCATGCCCACCGCGGCCCGTCCCCGGTGAAGGTCCTGCCCATTTCGATGCGCACGGCGGCCGAGTTTCTCGAGGGACTCGGCGATGAGCATCGGGCCGATCGCGCGCTGCGGGACCTGCTCGAGACCAGTCCGCTCGACGAATTCAAGCGCCGCGAGGTGAGCCGGCTCGTGATGATCTACTTCCGCTGGCGGGGCTGGATCGACTCCAACCAGAGGTTTGGCCGGCAGCTCGTCGCCGCGCTCGATCTCCACAATCAGTTTTCACGGAACCCGCGCGGCTTCGGTGATCTCGATCGCGCAGTGCCGGAATGGGCGCACGCGGCCGCGACCTTGCCGCCGGAGACTCTCGCCCAGTTCCAGCGCGAGCCCTTGCTCTGGATTCGCACCCGCCGCGATGCCGCTTTGAAGCTGGGAGAATGCGAGCCCGCGCCGGTCGGGGTCGGACCGAAAGGTGCCCGACTCAGCGCGTGGATCTACCGTGGCCGCGACGACCTTTATCGCTCGGACGCCTTTCGCGCCGGTGAACTCGAGATCCAGGATCTCGCTTCCCAGCTCGTCAGCCACGTCTGTGCCCCGAAGTCCGGCGAGATTTGGTGGGATGCGTGTGCCGGGGAAGGCGGGAAGGCCCTGCATCTCGCCGGCATGATGGAGGGAAAGGGCCTCGTCTGGGCGACGGACCGCTCGCTCCGGCGCATCGCGCGCTGCAAACAACGGGCAGCCCGGGCGGGCGTCTTCAACATCCGCCTGCAACCTTGGGAAGGCACCGGGCTTCCGGCCCGCGGCTTTAAGGCGGACGGCGTGCTCGTCGACGCCCCGTGCAGCGGAGTGGGAACCTGGCAGCGAAATCCGCACGCGCGCTGGACGACCACGCCGGAAGATGTCCGCGAACTCGCGGCGGCCCAGCGCAAGCTGCTCGCGGCCGTTGCTCCCGCCGTAAAATCAGGTGGACGCCTCATCTACGCGGTTTGCACGCTCACGCGGGTGGAGACCACGGACGTCTGCGATGCCTTCGAGGCCGCGCACCCGGACTTCGTCCCGATGCCGCTCGGGTTCGCCGATCAGACGGCCCGGCACACGCTCTGGCCGCACGAGTTGAATGCGAACGGCATGTTCATTGCCGGCTGGCGGCGGAAGTGATCGGATCAGCTGTGACGATCCAGGGCGGTCCGCAGCTCGGCGACGCGTTCCCGGTCCACGGCCTTCGTCAGCACGCCATCGAATTTCAACGATGAGCCGACGATAAACCCGTTCGCATCGGCGGCGTAGAGAGGAAACGATTCCACGCTGATGCCGCTCCCGACAAAGAGCCGCGCGTCCGGGCAGGCGCGGCGCACGCGCGCGAGATCGCTCGGGTCCGCCCCTTTGCCCGTTCCCACTCCCGTGACGACGAGGGCATCCGCGAGACCCCGTTCGAGCGTGTCGCGGGCGGATTCCTCGATGCTGAAGTCCGCCAGCGGTCGGGCGTGTTTCACGTGCACGTCGGCGAAGATGACGGCGTGCGGGCAAAGCACGGCCCGGCGGCGCGCGACAAGGTGCGCGTCGCCTTCGATGATCCCCTGATCGGTGACCATCGCGCCGGAGAGGACGTTGACGCGGATGAACGCGCCCCCGTGGACGGCACAGAGCGCGAGGGCGCTCTCGGCGTCATTGCGCAGGACGTTGAAGCCGAGGGGAAGTTCCCCCAGCGCCTCGCGCAGGGTGACGGCGGCGGCACTCATCGCGGCCACCGTTTCGGGACCCACCGCGCCGCGGGTGAACGGCGCGTCGCCGAAGTTTTCCACGATCACGGCGTCGGCCCCGCCTTCGCGGTAGGCCTCGGCGTCGGCCCGCGCGGCGTCGACCACGGCCTGGAAATCACCGCCCCAGCGCGGCGACCCCGGGAGTGGTCGCAGATGAATGACCGCGATGAGGAGCTTGCGCGGAAGGTGGGAAGTCAGCAGCGATTTCACGCTTCCGACATAGATCAGGCTCGTCGTCCTGCCCACGTGAAAAGTGGAAATGCCGCGGATCCCGTGCACGTTCCCCTCGCGATGATCGATCCGCTCTTCCGTCTGCCCGAGCCCCGCCGGATCCCGCCGCGTGCGATCGTCGCCGTCGCCGAGGTCGTCGGCTGGCTGCTGGCCCGGGTGTTGCGGAAGCGCTGACTTTTTGCCTTCGATCTGCCTCGAGTCGCGGCCTCTCCAGCCGCGGAGGATGGAGTCCTCCCGTTGGGGTCGATTCACTCGAAGTGGAAGCGGCTCTGCCAGCATCGCTTGGTCGACCCGCTTTTTTCGTGTAACCGCCGGGACTCTCCGGGGTTCCCTTTACAACCGTACCTCTGGCGCCTTATGTGATCATCTAAAGATGCCTTCTCCGCGATTTGTTTCGGCGGATGAGATCTGCGCTCCTCACTCAGATCGTCCCGCACTTTACTCCCCTGGTTGCGCCCCGATTTCTCATCGGGAGCTGTTGGCGCGCACGCGTTCGTTGGAGCAGGGATTAACCCAGCGCGGCGTCCGGCGGAGCGATCGGATCGCGATCGTGCTTGGGAACGGGCCGGGCATGGCGCTCGCATTTCTTGGGGTGACTGGAGTCGCGGCGGCCGCGCCCTTAAATCCGGCGTATTCGGAGGCCGAGTTCCTGTTTTCGCTGCGTGATCTGGGGGTGAAGGCCGTCCTGTCGGACGCAGGCGTTTCCGCTGCCGCCGAGACCGCCGCGGCGAGGTTGAAGGTTCCGGTCTGGCGGCTCGCTGAGCTCCTGGCGGCGGAACCGGTTTCCCAGGCCGTGACTCCTCCCAAGCCGGATGACATCGCGCTGCTCCTGCATACGTCCGGCACGACGGCCCGGCCGAAGCTCGTGCCGATCCGGCACGGCGCCCTCGCCGCCAGTGCGGCCGGAATCGCCCGTTCCCTCGCACTCACCGAGGGGGACGTCTGTCTCAACGTGATGCCTCTCTTCCACGTGCACGGGCTGGTCGCCGGCGTGCTCGCGAGCCTGTCTGCGGGTGGGAGTGTGGTCTGTCTTCCCCTCTTTGATCCCGCCGATTTTTTCTCCGCGCTCGAGGCGGATCGACCGACCTGGTTTACGGCGGTTCCGGCGATTCATCAGGCGCTGCTTGCGGAGGGGCGACATCGGGCGCCGTCCCACTCTCTTCGCTTCGTCCGCTCTTGTTCCGCTGCGCTGCCGCGGCGGGTGATGGACGAACTGGAGCGCGCGTTCGGCGTGCCCGTTGTCGAAGCGTACGGCATGACGGAGTGCGCGCATCAGGTTGCGAGCAATCCGCTGCCGCCCGGCGTGCGCAAACCCGGTTCGGTCGGCTGCGCGACGGGAGTGGAGATCGCAGTTCGGTCCGCTGCTGGTGATCCCGTTGCGGCGGGGGAGGTGGGCGAGATCGTGATCCGGGGTGAAAGTGTGCTGCGCGGATACGCCGCGAGTGCGGAGGTGAATGCCGCCTCGTTCCGCGACGGCTGGTTTCGCACGGGCGATGAAGGCAGGATCGATTCGGAGGGCTACGTGTTCCTCACGGGCCGGACGAAGGACATGATCAACCGGGGGGGCGAGAAGATCTCGCCGCGCGAAATCGACGAGGCGCTCCTCGAGCACCCGGCCGTCGCTCAGGCGGTTGCGTTTCCTCTTCCCGACTTCGAGTTGGGTGAAGCCGTCGGAGCCGCGGTGGTCCTGCGCGGCGCGGCGACCGAGCGGGAATTGCTTGCGTTCCTTCGGACGCGTCTTGCCGGCTTCAAAGTCCCCGCGGGGATCCGGATCGTCCCGGTGATTCCCAAAGGGCCGACGGGAAAGATCCAGCGTCGAAACCTGGGACCGCAGCTGGGCCTGCAGACGGTGGGCGATTTGCACCGTCGCGCCGCATTCTTGGCGCCAGCTTCCCCTACGGAGCGCGCGCTTGCCGTCATCTGGGGTGAGGTGCTCGGTCTTTCGAATCTCGGACGCGACGATGATTTTCGTGACCTCGGCGGGAACTCGCTCGCCCTCACGCGGGTGGCGTCCCGCGTCGCGGCGGAGTTTGGTCTATCCGCCCCGCTGGGGGAGCTGGGCCTCCGACTCATCCTGCGGGAGCAGAGCGTGTGGGTGGACGAGGAGCGGAAGCGGACACCTTTGGCGAGGACGACCGCCCGGCTTGTTCACGAGCCGTCCGCGCCGCCGCGTCTTTCCTCTGAACAGCAACGTCTGTGGCTTCTGACCCAGGTTGCTCCGCAGCCGGCGGCCTTCCATCGACCGCTTTTCCTTCGGCTGCGGGGTCCGGTGGATCCCGCTGGCATCGCCCGGGCGATCGGTGGAATTTGCCGGCGCCACGCGGTGCTCCGGACGCGCATTGAGGTTGACGCCGAGGGACTCCCGCTTGCCGTGATCGCGCCAGCGCCGTTGGTGGATTTCCGGTTCGAGGATTTGTCGGCCGTCGATCGCGTCGCCCGCGCCCGGCGAATCGCCGAAACCGCCCGACTGGTGGCGGAAACTCCCATCGATCTCGCGGCCGGTCCGCTCCTTCGGGCCGTGCTGGTCCGGAGTGAACCGACGGATCACCGCCTCCTGATTTGTGTGCATCATCTCGCGTTCGACGCCTGGTCGGCGCGGATCTTTCAGCGGGAGCTCATCGCCGGGTGTCGCGATCTATCACTTTCGCCCCCGTCGCTGCAGTATGCCGACTACGCCGCCTGGCAGCACGCTTGCGGGAAAGCGGGCGAGTGGGATCGGCACCTCGCGTACTGGGCCGAAGAACTCACCGGCGATCTGCCCATTCTCCGTCTGCCCTTTCCGCGGCCGGCGGCTTTCGAATCGTCTCCCCGGAGCGGTCGGCTTCCCTTCGGTCTCTCCCCGGAATTGACCGCTTCCCTGCGGGAGACCGCGGCGCGGGAGGGCGTCACGCCGTTCGTCGTGCTGCTCGGTGCCCTCCAACTGCTGCTGAGCCGCGTGACGGGCGAACGCGATATCATCGTGGGCTGCGTCGTGGCCGGACGTCAGGATCGCGCGCTCGAGGATCTGATCGGTTGCTTCATCAATACGCTGCCGATTCGCGTCCGGATCGATCCCGCCGAGGCCTTTGCCGCTCTCCTTCCGCGGGTCGCGCAGAAACTCCTCGCGGCGCTGGAGCACCAGGCGGTTCCCTTCGAGACGGTGCTCCGGACGGTCCGCCCTGTGCGCCACCCGGAGACGACGCCGATCTTTCAGATCCTCCTGAACTACCACAATCTCCCGGCGGAACCTGTCACCGACGGGAGCGGAGTCTGCGCCACGATTGAGGAAGCGGAACCGGCCTTCGCCGAGTACGATCTCGCTCTCACCCTCCGCGAGGACGTCGAAGAGATTCGCGGCTTCCTGACTTTTGATGGGGAGCGGTTTGCCGCCGCTGATATCGCCCGGCTGGGCGATGCGCTCCAGCGGTTGATCGAGCGCGCCCTCGAAAATCCGACCGCACCGTCCGGTAGCCTGCGCCTCGTCGCGGATCTCGCTCACGCCGCCGAGGTGACTATCGCCGACCGAGCCGATGAGCCGGAATGCCTCCACGGGTTTTTCGAGCGACAAGCGGCGCGAAGCCCCGGCGCGATCGCCGCGAAAGCCGGGAACATCAGCGTGAGCTATCGCGAGCTGGATGTCCGGGCGAATGCGCTCGCGCGGACACTGATCGCGGCGGGAGTTTCGCCGGATACGCCCGTGGGACTCTGCCTGGAGCCTTCGATTGCCCTGCTCGTGGGCTTGCTCGGGATCTTGAAGTCCGGTGGCGCTTATGTGCCCCTCGATCCCCGCCATCCCGCGGAGCGCGTTACCTTCATCCTCGGAGACACTGGGGCACGTGTCCTCGTGACACAGGCTGGTCTCCTGGCCTCGGTCGACGCTCCCGGCGTGCGCCGCGTTCTCCTCCCGCGCGATGGCGTGCCGGCCGATTCTGCTCTCGCGGATCCTGCTCCCGCTGCCGGGGTGGGCTCGCATCATCTGGCCTATGTGATGTACACCTCTGGTTCGACGGGGAAGCCGAAGGGCGTGGAGATCGAGCACGGGAGTGCCGTGAATTTGATCTCGTCCGCGCGGGCGGATTTCCCGGTGGATGATGTGGGCGGCGCGCTTCTCGCCACGTCGATCGGCTTCGATCTCTCCGTCTTTGAAATCTTCCGGCCCTTAAGTCTGGGCGGGACCCTGATCATCGCGCCCAGCATCTTCGACGCGCTGGCGCTTCCCGCGGTGCGGGAAATCACCTGTATTTCGACGGTTCCCTCGAGCCTGACGGAACTATTGCGCCAGGGTCCGCTCCCGCCGGCTGTCCGCTCGCTCTTCCTGATCGGCGAGCCGCTCACCGCGACCTTTGCCGGGACGTTGCTCTCGCTGCCCCAGATCGAAAACGTCATCGATCTCTATGGTCCGACGGAGACGACGGTCTACTCGACGTGGTCCCGCCGCACGCGCGGGAGTTCGGAGTCGATCGGACGCCCCATTTCCCGCACGCAGGTGTCCATCCTCGACGCTGACGGCGAGCCGCTCCCAGAAGGCTTCAGCGGGGAGATCGCCATCGGTGGCGCTGGTCTCGCGCGCGGTTATCGCGGTCGACCGGAGTTGACGGCCGGGCGCTTCACCGCGGATCCGCGCCGCGAAGGCGGACGCGTGTACCGAACCGGTGACCGGGGCCGCGTCCAGCCGGACGGAAACCTGAAGTATGAGGGCCGACTCGACGATCAGACGAAGATTCGCGGCGTTCGGGTTGAGCCGGGTGAGCCCGCGACACTCTTGCAAGGTCATCCCGACCTGGCGGATGCGGTCGTCGTGGCGGCGCCCGTCGGGTCCGGTGGCGCCCTGGCGCTCGTTGCGTACGTCGTGCCGCGTCCTGGCGCGGAAATTGTGAGCGCGGAGCTGCGGGATTTCCTTCGGTGCCGGCTTCCGGAATATCTCGTTCCCGTCGCGTTCCTTTCCCTCGCCGCGCTACCGCTGGGTCCGAGTGGCAAGCTGGATCGCTCGCGCCTGCCGGCGTCGGCGATTCCGGACGGCACGCCGCGCTCCCCGGCGCCCGGTACCGTGCTCGAAGCGAGGATCGCGGAGATGCTCGGTGATGCGTTGGAGCGTGATGAGTTCGGGGTGCAGACGGATTTCTTCGAGGCAGGCGGCCATTCCCTGCTGGCGGCCCGCGTCATCGCCCGGGTGCGGCGGGAGTTGGGAGTTTCCCTTCCCGTCCGGTCGCTGCTCGAACATCCCACCGCGAGCCGGCTCGCGGCGCATCTCGCGGGGCGGGATCCCGCGCCGCCGCGGCGGGCGGAGTTGCACGTCCTTCGGAATGGAACGGTGCGCCCCACCATCGCTCTGCTGAATGCGGGGACCTGGGCCGTTCGGCTCGCTCGTCTGCTCGGTCGGGAATGCCGCGTGCTCGACGTCGAGATCGCCTGGCCGGCGGCGTGGCATCGTTGCGCGCGGGCGGGCTTCACGCGTGAACTTCCCGAACTTCCCGCGTGGGTCGCGCCCGCCGTCACTCAGCTGCGCGAGGCGGCCGCGGACGAGCCGCTCGTCTTGGGAGGCTTTTCCTTCGGGGGCCTCATGGCGTTCGAGGCGGCGCGGCAGCTCCGCGCCGATGGCGGATCGCTCGCGGGCGTTTTCCTCGTCGATACGTGGGCGACGCCGCCGTCGTCGCTTGAGCGGGCGCGAGCCCGCGAGTGGCGGGAGCCGCTGCCCTCGCGCCGGGCGGCGCCGACCGCGGTCTTCGCTGATCGCGCCCGACGCGCCCTTCGCGTCATGCGGTCATGGATGGGGGCCGATCCGAGCGATGAACAGCTCTGCGGTTTTGCTGACGACGAGGGCGAGCCCATGACGTGGGGAACGGTGAACCGGATCTATGCGCACGCCCGCCGCCGCTACCGCTTCCAGCCGGTCGATGCGCCCGGCTGGCTCTTCCGGGCGGAACAATCCCCGCACCGGCATCTGCACGAGCGCGATGGGACGAAGGGTTGGGGCGACCAGTTCACCGGCGGTCTCACCGTGGTGCCGGTGGGCGGCACCCATTGCATGATCGAGGAGAGCGGCCATCGCGAGGTCCTGGCGCGCGAGATCGAGCTCGCCCTCGCCTCGCTGCGGGACGCGCGATCCGCCGCTGCGACGGGATGAAGGCGGGCGAAGTCCGGGTCTGGCTGATCGCGCTGCCGGCGCGGATCGCCGCCGTGGACCGGTCTCGGCTGGAATCCTGGCTCAGCCCGGAGGAGCGGGAACGCGCCGGTCGCTTCGCCGACGGCGAAGGCGCGGGCCGATGGATGGCGGGCCGTCTCGCGCTCCGTCTCGCGCTGGCGCGCGAACTCGAAGCGGATCCGCGCTCACTTCGCTTCCGGACCGACGCCGCGGGCCGGCCGGCGCTTGAGCCCGCTGGACGCGACTTCAATTTCTCCCGGACCGCCAACCTCTGCGCGTGCGCCGTTTCGTTGACAGACGGGATGCGGGTCGGAGTCGATGTGGAGCGGCTCGTCTGGCATCCGGATCTCGAGGGCGTGATCGCGGAGTTTTTCACGGCCGAAGAAGCGGCATTCCTTCGGAGCTGCCCGGCCGAGGTGAGACCGGCGCAGTTTTTCGCCCTTTGGACGCTCAAGGAAGCCGCCTTGAAAGCCCGCGGCCGCGGCCTGCGGGACTCGCTGGGCTCCGTTCCGGTGGAATTTCCGATCGCAGGCGAGGCTCGACTGGGCCAGCGCGAGGGCGCCGTAGCGACTTGCGGTGAATCCGGAACGGTGGGCCCGCTTCACCTGCTCGCCGTCGCCGTCGAGGGACGCGCGGCGATGCAGATTCAGCGCCGCAGAGCGACCCTCGATGTGAGCGAAGGAGCGCTTCTGATTGACGCGGCTTCCTCAGACGGCACCCGCGAGGCTGAGTGATCGCGATTTCTCGAGGGCCACGGCCAACCGGCGAATGCCTTCGTCGATCTGGGTGGGCGTGGGCGTCGCAAAGCTCAGGCGGATGGTGCGCTTGTCGGGTTCGCTCGCGTAAAAGAATTCCCCCGGCACGAAGATCATCTTCTCGGGAATCGCGAACTTCATCAGCGCGGCGGAGTCGATGTTCTCGTCGGTCCACTTGGCCCAGAGGAACATGCCGCCGTCCGGCTGGACGTAGGTCAGCTCCCCTTCGAGGTGCTTGGTCAGCGCGGCGGCGAGGGCCCCGTTTCGCGCCTGGTAGCTGGCGCGGATCTCGGGCAGACGTTCCTGCAGACGACCGGAGTCGAGGTACCGCGCCGCGACGGCTTGGGCGAAAGTCGAGGTGTGCAGGTCGAGTCCCTGCTTCGTAATCTCGCAGTAGTGAAGCAGCGCGGGCGGCAGGATCAGCCAGCCGATGCGGAATCCCGGGGCGAGGATCTTCGAGAGCGTGGAGAGATATCCGCACCACGCCTCGGCGCCGGGCACGTCCTTTGCGAGCGTGATGAGCGGGGGGAGGGGCGTTCCGCGGGAGCGAAGTTCGCCGTAGGGGTCGTCCTCGATGACGAAAACTTTGTACTTCGCCGCGAGCGCCAGCAGCTTTTTCCGCCGCTCGAGCGTCAGCGTCGCCCCGGACGGATTGGCGAAGGTCGGCACCGTGTAGATGAGCTTCGGCCGATGCTCGAGAATCAGCGCTTCGAGGTCGTCGACGCACATGCCGTCTTCATCCACTTCCACGCCGACAAACCTGGCCTCACCCAGCGCGAAGGTTTGGAGGGCGGCCAGATACGACGGCCGCTCCACGCAGACGACGTCACCCGGATCGAGCAGCACCCGCGCGAGCAGGTCGATTCCCTGCTGGGAGCCGGTCGTGACGAGAAACTGCGACGCATCCACCTTCGCTCCGCGGGTCGCCATCAACGCCGCGAGCGAGCGCCGCAGTTCGGCTTGTCCCTGGGTAATGCCGTACTGCAGGGCCGCGATCGGCGAAGTCCGCATCACCTCGGCGCTGGCCGCCGCGAGCCCTTCCACATCGAAGAGATCCGGAGCCGGCAGACCGCCCGCGAGCGAGATCATGCCGGGTTCGGCCGCGTACTTCAGGAGGTCGCGGATGGCGGAGGAGGAAACGTTCCGCATGCGCTGGGCGACGTCGTAGGTTTCGGCGGTGGTCGAAGGCATCGTAGAAGAAGGCTGATTTTTCGCATCGTAGCACGACCCGCCCGGTCGGCGCGCAGAATCCCGCGTCACCTTTCGATCCGTCCGGTCGCGGCCCGGCGCCCGCGGTCGATCTGCATTTCTGATCGTGCGCTCGCTCCGGGGATTCCCGTAGGATCTCCGGCCATGGTCGCATTCGAGCCCACCGCCACGATCACCCGACTCTCCAACGAGGGCGTGGCGCTGCTGCAAACGGAGCGCTTGAATGACGCCGGACCGCTGCTCCGGCAAGCTCTGGCGCTGGGCCGGAGCCAGCCGGTCCCAGACGTTGCCAGAATCGCGGATTGCCTCAACAACCTCGGGGAGTGGCATCGGCTGCGCCAGGAATGGGCCGAAGCCGGGATCTGTTACCGGGAAGCGCTCGGGCTACTGGAGCCGGCGGCCGGGGCGCCGCCGGACGAGTCCGCCGTCGGGACCACGTTGAACAATCTCGCGCTGATGCTCCGGCAGAGCGGGCAGCTCGCGGAGGCCGAGCCGCTCTATCGGCGCGTGCTCGCGATCTTTGAGCGGGAGCATGGGCCAGCCAGCATTCCGGTCGCGAGCGTCCTGAATAATCTCGCCCAGATTCTCGCCCACACCGATCGTCAGGCCGGGGCCGAACCGCTGATGCGTCGCGCGATCGGGATCTTCGAGGCGAGCTTCGGAGCGATGCATCCGAACGTCGCGATCGCGCTGAACAATCTCGCGCGCCTGCTGGAAGAACACGGCCGCCCTCGCGAGGCCGAGCCGCTCGCGCGCCGGCAGGTCGAGATCTTTCAGGCCTTCGAGCGCGCCACGGGCGAACGTCACGCCTACCGGCGGCCGGCTTCGGACTATTACGAGGGATTGCTCGGGCGGCTCGGATTCCGCGTCCGCACCGCTCGCGTCCGGTTGCGCGCGCAGGACGAGGGGAAGAGCGTTGCCGATCTGCCCGCGACGGATCCGGCCCCGCCGGAGCAACCCGACTTCGATGGGCTCGCCCGCGCGGCGAGTGCGCCCGGCGCGGGGATCGAAGTGCGGACAAATCTGTACGCGGCCGCCTTCCGACTGCCGAAGTGGCACTTCATCGCGCGAGGAACGCCTCCCGACGTCCAGCCGTACATCGCGGCGAACCAAAGCATCGCGGCCGGCGCTCCCATGCTGAAGGCCTTCACCGAGACCGACCGGCTCGACACGTTCGCGCGCGAGAACGACCTGGCCCTCCCCACCGGCGAGGTGCAGTTCCTCTCGCTGCCGGTCGAGACGATTCTCCCGGTCCTCGAAGGCTTCGCGGCGAACGGCGTCACCCACCTTCATTTCAACGCCGATAGCCTCAGCGACGGTTTCTTCGCCCCGCTCCCCCAGATGCCTGTCATCCGGCAGTATTTGGAAGCTCAAGGACGCCTTTGAGCGGATGGTCGGCCGATGATGAGCAAATTTTGGATGGTGGGTCTCAGCCTCGCGGGATTTTTCTTTGCCCCCCGCGGAGCGTTAGCGTTCGCCGCGCTGGCGGCGTTCAGCGCGGATGGCGCCGAGGTTTGCCTGATCGCGGAGGATGGGAAAAGCGCGCGGATCGGGCGCACCCCGACGGCCGCCCGCGAGGTCCCGCTGCCGACGGAATCCTCTGGCGAAATCCTCGCCGTCGCGGCTTCTTCCGCGAACGGTTGGCTCCTGCTAACGGAGGACGGGATCTGGCGGCGTCGCTCGGGCGACGGGGCCTTCCAGGCGTGGCTCAAACCTGCGTCCTCCGCGGAGAAGTGGACGGATTTCGCGGTCGATCCTGTCACCGAAAACATCTTGCTCACCGTCACCGTCCGCGAGGAGGGCGAGTCGTCGTCGTATTCCGGTTTCCGCTGGTACGTCCGGAAGCTCGACCGCGTCCTGCCGGTCTTTTCCCGTCGGGTGGGAGCGATCGACGGCCTCGCTTTCGGCCCGGATGGCGAACTCTTCTTCGGCTATCAGGGCGACCTTTGGAGCGGGGCGTTGGAGTCGGCTAACGAAGACGGAACGTTGACCCGCGGCCTTCTCATCGCCACGCGGGTCGCGCCGCTGGCGGACTTGGAGACCGATATCGGAACGCCGTCGGGCACGGGCGTTCGCGCGGTGGCCGTGACTGCCACCCATGTCTTCGTGCACCAGTACCGGCTCGGCGGAAGCGGCTGGGGCTGGATCGCGCGGCTCCCGCGTCCAAAGGCGGGCTCAGCGAGGCCCTCCGCCGTCGAAGCCGGACCCGCTTCCACCTGGCGCCAGGCGTCGAAGCTTCTGCAATCGGCCCGGGTTCTCGGTCCGCAGGGATCGCTCGCCTATCTCGCCGCGGCGCGCGACGGCCGCGTCATGTTCCGCCTGGGCGAGGGAAATCATTTCTTCCTCCAGCGGCGCGTGAACCGCCCGCCGGAGAAATGGGAGTAAGCAGGCAGGATGACGATCCCGTCGCTCTGGCCGTCGGGCTCGACCCATCAACCTTCGCGCGATTTTCCGACGGCGAGGCGCGTCACCTTTTGCCGCGCGAAGCGGCCCTGCGCGACGCTCCACTCCGCGACGAGACGGCCTTTCCAGGAACGAGAGCCGCCCATTCCCTTCGGATCAGTGCTCCCGAGGCAGCGAATTCGCACCGCGCCGCCCGGCCCAAATTTCACGCTCGCGGATGATCCGTCCGGCTCGAGGACGAACTCGTTTTCGTCATTGTAACGCTCGGCCTTGGCCGCCTTGAAATCCGGCAGGAGCACCTGGCGGATGCGCGCGCCGAGATCGGTCTCACGGGCGAGCTGACCCTCGCGGAACTCCAGCAGAAAGATGTCACCCGGGCCCCACTTGCTCTCGATCGTGACGAGCGCCGCGGTGCCATCGCGCAGCCACTCCGTCGTGGTCCCTGAGTTGCTCTGGTTTTGAAAATATGGCCAGCGGGTTTTCAGCTCGGTGACGATGCGGAACGGACGCAGCGCGACGACGTAGTCCTTCGCATCCTTCGCTTCGCTGGATTCGAGCGTGGGAAAGATCACGGCGAATCGACCATCGGGTGACGTCGAGCCGGCGGCGACGAGGAAGTTCTTCTTCAGATTGGCCGGCGCCTCGGCCGGCAACGGTTGGGGGTTGCCGGGCTCGCCAGCGCCTCCCGCGCGGGGCGCGCCGCCCAGGCATGCGAAGGCGACGGCGGCGAACACGGCGACGGAGCGCGCGGAGAGGAGGAGCATGAGCGGATGGTGCGTCGCGCTGCGCCGCCCTGGCAAGGCTTTCCGCGCCTTGGCACATCCGGTCTGGGGGCACCGCGCGAAATCTCTCTGATTGCACTCCGCGCTGGTGAGTCGCGAATTCCTCGAGGCTCCACGCGAAGGCACCTTCTCGAAATTCCTGCCATGAATCCCGCCCCCCTTCCCGTCGATCCGCTCCCCGAAACAGCTCCCACCCCTCCCACCAGCAACCCCGACGCCATCACCGGCGCCCCCGGGTCACACCCCGTCGGAACGGGAGTGGGCGCCGCCAGCGTTGGACTGACGGGTGCCGCCGTCGGAACCCTGATAGCGGGCCCCGTGGGTGGAGTCGTTGGGGCGGTGGTCGGCGCCGTGGCCGGCGGCCTCGGCGGAAAAGCCGCGGGCGAAGCGCTCGTCCCCACGGTGGACGACGCCGCTTGGCGGGAGACGCACGCAGAGCAACCATATGCCACCCTCGAATCCGGTGATTACGACGCCTACGCGTCGGCCTATCGCAACGGTCACGACGGCTACGAGAAGTTCGGTGCCACGGGCAAGGACTTTGACGCTTTCGAGCCGGAGCTACGCACCGCCTACGAGACGTCCGGCGCCACGCTGCCCTGGGAAAACGCGCGCGAGGCCAGCCGCACCGCCTGGCGTCGCGCGGAAAAGCAGTACGCCTCGCGGTACTCCGGCACCGCGCGTTAGTAGTAGGGTGTTCCGATCCCTTCTCCCAGGCGCCTGCGAGTTCCGCTGACGCGGAACATGCTCGCCTCCGCGACGGAAACCTTCGAGGCGCGGGACTTCATCCGCACCGGGCTCGTCATCACGGTCCTTGGCTACGCGCTCTTCCTGCTCCTCGCGGCGACCTCTTGGAAGTGGCTGGGATACGTGTAGCGCGGGCGCTGGCGCGTCTGGCCCTGATCTTCGCGGCCCGGGGGGCCGTTGGAAGGTAGCCGGTGGCGTCAGCCACCGGAATGGCACCCCAAGCGCATTGCGCCCCGGCCGGGGCGCCGGAAACGAACGAACGCGCACCGCTCCGATGAAGCCTTTCCTGATCTTCCTCGCGAAAGGATTCCGGCAGATTCCGCCGCCTGTCTCGCGCCCCTGTGGGGCGCGGGCGCGTTTGGGTGGAACCGGCGTTTTCAGCACCGGCTAGTCGTCTTGGGTCCCTGCGGGACCACGGCTGCGGCGTCCACCCCACGCGCCGTCGCCGTTCAATCGGCGCGGGTGGTCCCTCCGGGACCAAAGATGAATAGCCGGTGGTGCAACCACCGGGACACCACGTTGCAAGGGTGCGCCCCGCAGGGGCGCGAGATGGCGGAGCCGCGCAGACGGGTGCCTCGCCGACGTCGATCGCCGTCCGGAATGCGGAAGGGAATGCGCTCGCCCCCGCCGCCCTCCGGTATCAGACATGCTGCGTCATGCCGGATGCGGCTGATTGCAGAAGCGCCAGTTTCGACTTCTATCCCCGGCTCGCCGGTCGCCGTCGTGGGTTCCGAGCTCGTCATGAAGTCCCGCCCCCCTTCCCAGGAACTCGCCCGCTTCCTGCCCGCCCGAGTGGTGAATGCCACGGTGCAGGACCAGCACCCCGAGGCGGCGCAGATCGCCACCCACGAACGCTTCGAAGCGGCGATCATGTTCGCCGATATCTCCGGCTTCACCCGGCTCAGCGAGCGGCTGGCGGAACGCGGCGCCGCTGGCGTGGAGGAGCTGACCCGCATTCTCAATGCGTTCTTCGGCCGGCTCATCGACCTCATTCACGCCCACGGCGGGGACGTGGCAAAGTTCGCCGGCGACGCCCTGCTCGCGGTCTGGCGAGTGGAGGATGGCGCCACGCTTTCCGACTCGATCCGCATCGCCGCCCAATGTGCGCTCGTCGCGCGCGACGAGTTGCGCGGCTTCGTCCTCGAAGACGGGAAGACGCTCGCCTTGCGGATCGGCGTGGGCGCGGGAGAGGTCGATGCGGTCACGCTCGGGGGCGTGCTCGGACGCTGGGAATTTGCGCTCTGTGGTCCGCCCGTGACTGAGGCAGCGGCGGCCGCGGCCCACGGCGAACCGGGCGAGGTGGCGAGCGGACCGGCCGCCTGGGCCTTGCTCCGAGCGCACGCCACCGGGACGGATCGCGGCGCGGAGGGCGCCGTGCTGGAGGCCGTCCACGTCCCCCTGCCGCTGACGCCGTTGGTCCGGATCGACCCGTCGGAGGAATTCTCGGATCGCCTGCTCGCCTTCATCCCCGCGGCCATCCACCAGCGACTGGCCGCGCGGCAGAGCGCCTGGCTCGGCGAGCTCCGCTGGCTCACCGTGCTCTTCGTCAATCTGCCCGATCTCAACGCGGGAACGCCGGTGCACACCATGCAGCGCGCCATGCATTCCCTGCAGGAGGGCATCTATCGGTTCGAAGGCAGCGTGAACAAGCTCAGCCTCGACGAAAAAGGCGTGACGCTCGTGGCCGCCCTCGGCCTGCCGCCGCTCTCGCACGAGGACGATCCCACCCGCGGCGTTCGCGCCGCGCTCGAACTCCGCTCGCGGCTCGATTCCCTCGGCTGGCGCGGCTCCATCGGCGTCACGAGCGGCCGGGTTTTCTGCGGGACCATCGGGAATGCCGAGCGCTGCGAATACACGATCATCGGCGCCGTGGTAAATCTCGCGGCGAGGCTCATGCAGGCGGCGGATGGCGGCATTCTCTGCGACTCCACCACCCACACCGGCACCGGCGAAAAGCTGGCCTATGAGCCGCTCCTGCCGATCCGGATAAAGGGTCGGACGAATCTCGTGCCGGTCTTCCGTCCCGTGGGGCAGGGGCACGATGCGGTCGCCCACGCGAATGGCCGGCCCATGGTCGGTCGTGAGGAGGAGCAGCGTCGCGTGGAAGGCTGGCTCGAGGCGCTCGCCTCGCAGCGCCAGGGCGGCTCCGTCATCGTGGGCGGCGAGGCCGGGATCGGCAAATCCCGCTTTGTCTCGATGATCACCGCGCACGCCGCGACGCTGCGCCTGCGGACGTTGCACGGCCTCGCGGACGCGATCGAACGGACCACTCCGTACTTCGCCTGGCGGGGAGTGGTCCGGGAACTCCTCGGCATCCGCCCGAACGAAGATGCGCTCGGGCGGCTCGAGCATCACCTCAAGAACGATCCGGCGCTCGCGCGACTCAGCCCGCTGCTCGGAGTGGTGCTCGGCATCGCGCTGCCGGATAACGACGTCACGATCCACATCACCGGCGCCTCCCGGATCACGAGCACGAATGATCTGCTCGCCAGCCTGCTCGCCCGCGCGGCCGACACGCGTCCGCTCCTGCTCATCATCGAGGATGCGCACTGGCTCGACTCGGCGTCCTGGTCGCTGGTCGGGCGGGTCGCGCGCGATATTCCTTCGCTCCTGCTCGTGCTCGTCACGCGTCCACTCGTCGAGCCATTTCCCCGCGAGTATCTCCAGCTCACCTCCGATCCCGCGAGCCAGAAGCTCACGCTCCGGCCGCTCGGCGCGGAGGAATCGCTCCAGCTGGCCTGCCAGCGGCTCGGGGTGGATGCGCTGCCGGCCGAGGCGGCCGAGCTGATCCGGAGCCGGGCCCAGGGGAATCCGTTCTTCAGCGAGGAGCTCGCGTTCGCCCTGCGCGAGTCCGGCATGCTCCAGATCGAGCAACGCACCTGCCGCCTCGCCGAGGGCAGCGATCTCAGCGCCCTCAGTTTTCCCGAGACCGTGCAAGGCGTGGTCACGAGCCGCATCGACCGTCTCAAGCCCGCGGCCCAATTGACGCTCAAAGTCGCCAGCGTCATCGGCCGGACGTTTTCCTGTCGTCTGCTCAAGGAGGTGTTTCCGGTCGATGGCGGTGCCTTGAATTCCGGGGTGCAGCTCGAGGAGTTGCTGCGGCATCACCTCACGCTCCTCGATTCCCCGCCGCCGGATCACGCCCACAGCTTCCGCCACGTGATCACGCAGGAGGTCGCCTACAACCTCATCCCGCCCACCCAGCGGAGCCAGCTCCACCGGGCCGTCGCCGTCTGGCACGAAGCCCAGGGCAGCGGCCGGCAGGCGACGTTTTATCCGCTCTTGGCCAAGCACTGGAGCAATGCGGGCGACGTCGCGCGGGCGCTCGACTATCTGGAGAAATCTGCGGACGACGCGCTCCGTCATTTTGCGAATCAGGAGGTCGTGAAGTTTCTCCAGCAGGCGATCGAGCTCGACCGCCGGACCCCGGGATTCGCCGATGATTTCCGGCGCGCGTGCTGGCATCGGCAGATGGGGGAGGCGCACTACGGGCTGAGTGAGATTCCGCCCAGCCTAGCCTGCTTTCGCGAAGCGCTCCGCCTGCTGCGTCAGCCCCTGCCTTCCGGCGCGGTGCCCACGCTCGGCGCGAGTTTGTGGGAGTTCGCGCGGCAGTTCGCGCATCGGCTGCTGCCGCGGCGTCCGCTCCCGGCAGACTCCCCCCGGGCGGCGCGGACCCTGGAAGCGGCCCGCGCCTACGAGCGCGTGGCGCAGATCTGCTATCTGAATAACGCGCGCACGGAAACCATTCACGCTGCGCTGAAGTCGTTGAATCTCGCTGAGCGCGTCGGCCCCTGCCGCGAACTCGCCCGCGGTTACTCCCATGCCGCCGTGGTTTTCGGCCTGCTCACGCTCCATCGCGTCGCGCGCGCCAACACCGCCCGCGCCCGCGCGACGGCGGCGCTCGTGAACGAACCGCCGTGCACGGCCTACGTGGAGTTTGTGCGCGCGCTCTATGGCATCACCGTGGGCGATTGGGACGATTCCGAGGCGAGCACGCGCCTTGCGATCCGCATCGCCGAGGAGACCGGCGAGCACCGGCGCTATTTCGAAAGCGCCTTCACGCTCGCGGTCGCCATTTTTCGTCGGGGCGAGCCGGAGCGGGCCGGCGTCGTGGCGGCGGAAATGACGGCGGCGGCGCGGCGGTATCGGCTCCCGCAGGAAACGGTCTGGGGCTTGACCACCCAACTGACGACGGAGCTCGCGATCGCGGGCCGGCCGGAGTTTGCGGTGGAACTGCGCGCCGAATTGACCGCCTGTCTGCGCGATCACGCGGCGGAGATTCCGCTCGCCGATCTCATTCTCGGCCACGGCATCCTGGCGTGGGCGTGTTCGCGGGCCGGGGAGGACGAGGCCGCGCTGGCCGCCGCCGCCGCGGCGGAAAGTGTCGTGACGCGGACCGATCAGATCGCGAACTATCTGCTGCCGGCGTTCGCGGGTCTCGCGCACTTTTATTTCCTCCGCGCCGAGGCTGCCGCGCCGGAGTCCGAGGAGCGAACGGCCATGCGCGCCCGCCTGACCCGCACGTGCCGCACCCTCCGGGATTTCCGCCTCATGTATCCCGTGGCCGAGCCGACCACGTGTCTGCACGTCGGGCGCCTGCACTGGCTCGGTGGGCGCACCTCACGGGCGTTCCGCGAATGGGCGCGCGGCATCGCCGCCGCCCAGCGCCTCGCGATGCCGCTCGATGAAGCCCTGCTGCGCCGCGAGGTTGCCCGGCGCCCGGATGAACGTCGAACATTGAACCCCAGATGAACATCGAACGCTGAACGTCGAACTTCGAACTTCGAAGTGCTGAGGATACGCGCGAATGCCGAATCGCGGGGTGAGACAAGAATGGCGCTCACCTACATGCAGGTTCCGAAGAAAACGCCGCGACTCCTGGCCCGGAGGGCCATGAGAATTTAGCCGGTGGCGTCAGCCACCGGTCGCCGAAGAAATCGTTACCCGCCCCGGCAGGGGCGGTGGAAGTCGATTTATCGCGCGCGGCGTCAGCGCCATTCACGGGCGACGACATTCTCACGCCGATACCGACCAAGGCAGCGGGAAAGACGTTTTGGAGTGCGGCAGCCCTCTGCCGCTTTGGCGGTCGACGATATTCTCACGCTGACACCGACCAAGGCAGCGGGACAGACGCAGCCGCTGCATTGGACATCCGTGGTACGCGGCACCAGATCCCCAAGAAAGCGGCAGAGGGCAGCCGCACTCCAAATTACCGAGCCGCCCCATCAACGCCCCCCGCCCGTCACGCCTTCCGGTAATGATCGACGAGCCGATACGAACGCGCGTACCAACCGAAGGCCGCGGCGGCGGCGAAGGCGAACGCGGCGAAGAAGAACATTTGAAACGCGGTGATCCCGAAGCCGGTCGATTTGATCGCGCCGGTCACGGTGTCGTTCTTCACCGCCGCATTCACGATCAAGACCCACAGATTCCCGACCGTGACGGAGAGATTCCAGAAACTCATCAGGGTGCCCTTCATCGACGGCGGCGCCTGACTGTACGCAAACTCGAGGCCGGTCGCGGAGACGAGGACTTCACCCAGCGTGAGCAACGCATAGGGCAGCACCTGCCAGACGATCGAGAGCGCGTGCGAGGCATCGAGCGCGACCTGCATTCCGCCCACCACGACCCACGACATCGCCGCGAAGGCGAGCCCGATGGTCATGCGGCGCAGCGCCGTGGGCTCCCAGCCCGCCCGCTGCAAGGCGGGGAAGAGCACCAGGTTGTTGAAGGGGATCAACAGCATCACGAGCAGCGGGTTTAGGGCCTGCATCTGGGACGATTGAAACCACGACGGCTTCGTCATCGCATCGGCCTGCAGGACCCAGGTCGAGGCCTTCTGGTCGAAGAGCGACCAGAACGGCGTGACGAGAAAAAACAACACCAGCACCCGGAGCACCGAGCGCACGCCATCGACGGCTTCGTCGGGATGCTGACCGCGCGCGCGATCGAGCTGGATCCAGACTCCCGCGCCGCCGAAGGCGATCAAGGCGACGAGCGCGACGCAGAACGACACGACGAAGCCGAACTTCGGCATCAACGCGAAGGACGCGAGGGCCGCCACCGCGCCGAGTCCGGCCAGGATCAGTCCCGGTTGGGCCGCGCCGAGGGCCGTCCGACAGATCCGGAGGAAGGAATGCGGATCGGGCGCGGCGGGCGGCAGGAGCACGTATCGTTTCCGACCCAGCCAGAGCACGAAGGTCGCGATGAACATGAGCGCGCCGGGAATGCCGAAGGCGATCGCCGGCCCGAAGTCCTTGAGGAAGATCGGCATGAGGAGCGAGGCGAAAAACGAGCCGAAATTGATGATCCAGTAAAAGGCGTCGAAGACCACCTTCGCCCGCTGCTTGTTCGACTGGTCAAACTGGTCCCCGACGAAGGCTGAGACGCACGGCTTGATCCCGCCCGAGCCGAGCGCGATCAGGCCGAGGCCGACGAAGAAGCCGGTGCGGTTGTTTTCGCAGAGCGCGAGACAGGCGTGGCCGGCGCAGTAGACCAGGCTGAGCCAGAAAATCGTGTGGTATTTGCCGAGAAACCGATCGGCCAGCCAGCCGCCGAGGAGCGGGAAGAAATAGACCCCGATGACGAAGGTATGGAAGACCTCCTTCGCGCCCGCGCCGCGCGAGGCCTCGGGCAGATCGAGGAGCAGCGTCGAGACGAGGAACACCGTGAGGATGTTCCGCATCCCGTAGAAGCTGAAACGCTCGCACCCCTCGTTGCCGATGATGAACGCGATCTGCGGCGGAATCCGGGCGTTGGGCGGAGCGGGGAAATCGGCGGACACGGGAGGAATGGGCGAGGAGCGCGAGAGGAGGAGCGGGCGGAGCAACGCCCCGCGCGGGGTGCGCGCGAAGCCGACGAGAGTGATTCAAAGAATGCTCGCCCGAACAAGGACAAAACCGGGCGGTTCCGTGTCGGGCGGTGGCGCCGAGGTTCGGGGGGTGGCCGTCGGCTCCAGCCTTCCCGCTCACTGCTTCTGGTAGAGGTAAAGTACCTTGCCTGGGCTGTAGGACCTTGTGTCGTTGAAATAACTGCCGTTGGATCCGCCCCAGACGATCATTTCGCTGCCCGTCCATACCGCCGTGTGCTGATAACGCACCGTGGGGGCCTCGGTGTTCGTCATTGCCGTCCAAGCGTTGCCCATGCCCGCAGGACTGTAGCGACCACCGTCGTTCAAATACCCGCTACCGAGTCCGCCCCAGACGACCATCTCGCTGCCCGTCCACACTGCCGTGTGCTGGTAACGCGCGGCGGGCGCGCCGGCGGTCATCACCGCCGTCCAACTGTTGCCCGCTGGATTGTAGCGCCCGCCGTCATTAAAATTGCTGCCAGCGACTCCTCCCCAAACGATCATCTCGCTGCCCGTCCAGACCGCTGTATGCCACACGCGCGCGGCGGGCGCGTTGGTCGTCGTCACCGAGTTCCAGGTATTACCCGACGGACTGTAGCGCCCGCCGTCGTTGAAAGCTCCGCCGTTTTGTCCGCCCCAGACGATCATCTCGCTGCCCGTCCACACCGCCGTGTGCAGATAACGCGCTGAAGGCGCGCCGGACGTTGTCATCGCCGTCCAAGTGTTGCCGACCGGAGCGTAGCGTCCGCCGTCGTTCAGAGGAGTGCTGAGAGTTCCGCCCCAGATGATCATCTCGCTGCCCGTCCACACGGCCGTATGAATGTGGCGCGCGGAGGGCGCGCCGGTGGTGGTCAACGCCGTCCAAGCATTACCGACCGGATTGTAGCGACCACCGTCGTTGAAATACGCCGCGCTGTTTTGTCCGCCCCAGACGATCATTTCGCCGCCCGTCCACACCGCCGTGTGATAGGCCCGCGCGACGGGAGCACCAGTGGTGCTCACCGCCGTCCAAATATTTGCTACTGGATTGTAGCGCCCGCCGTCGTTTGAGACGATGCCGTTGGATCCGCCCCAAACGATCATCTCGCTGCCCGTCCAGACCGCCGTGTGATTCGCCCGCCCGACGGGCGGGCCGGTGAGGGATGTGGCCGTCCAAGCGTTGCCCGTCGGGTTGTATCGTCCGCCATCGTTCAAGAAAACGCCAAGGTTGAATCCGCCCCAGACGATCATCTCGCTGCCAGTCCACACCACCGTGTGGGAGTAACGCGCGGCGGGCGGGCCCGAGGTGGACATCGGCGTCCAACTGTTGCCCGCCGGATTGTAGCGCCCGCCGTCATTGAGACTGCTGCCTCCTCCTCCCCCCCAGACGATCATCTCGCTGCCTGCCCAGACCGTCGTGTGCCCAGAACGTGCGGAGGGCGCGCCCGAGTTGGACATCGCCGTCCAACCGTTTGCCGCCGGGCTGTAGCGCCCGCCGTCGTTGACGTAACTGCCGTTGAATCCGCCCCAGACGATCATCTCGCTGCCCGTCCACACCGCCGTGTGATAGGAGCGCCCAGCGGGCGCGGCGGAGGCGGTCACCGCCGTCCAGCTGTTGCCCGTCGGATTGTAGCGCCCGCCATCGTTGAGATAACTCGTGCCGCCGTTGGTTCCGCCCCAGACGATCATCTCGCTGCCCGTCCACACCGCGGTGGGATAAGAGCGCCCAGCGGGCGCGGCGGAGGTGGTCACCGCCGTCCAGCTGTTGCCCGCCGGATTGTAGCGCCCGCCGTCGTTGAAATAACTCGCGCTGCCGTTCGATCCGCCCCACACGATCATCTCGCCGCCCGTCCACACCGCCGTCTGAGATGTGCGCGCGGCGGGCGCGCCGGTGATCGTCACCGGCATCCAAGCGTTTCCCGCTGGATTGTAGCGCCCACCGTCGTTCAAAGAGCCGCTGAAGTTGTCACCGCCCCAGACGATCATCTCGCTGCCCGTCCACACCACCGTGTGATTCTCACGCCCGGCGGGCGCGGCGGCGGTGTTAACAGCAGTCCAATTGTTGCCCGCGGGATTGTAGCGCGCGCCGTCGTTGAAATAACTGCCGTTGTATCCGCCCCAGACGATCATCTCGCTGCCCGTCCACACCGCCGCATGATAGCGCCGCCCGGCGGGCGACGTATCGACAGCCCGTTGCTGCCAGGCGTCGGCGATCGTCGTGCTCCCGATCCTCACGTAACCTGCGTTAACGAGCGCCTGGTTCTCCGTGGCCGAAAGCACGAGCCCGCCGCTGGCTACGCCTGCCTGGCCGCTGGCGTTCAGGTTCGCCGCCGCCGCGCCGTTGCCGAGTTGGGTGCTGCCGACGGAGCCCGCCGCGAGATTCGCCGAGGTCACGGCGTTGGCCGCGAGTTGGGAGGTCCCCACGGCGCCCGCGGCCAATTGCGTTGATCCCACCGCGCCGCTGGCGATCATCGCCGACGTGATCGCGCCGCTCGGCACGCCATTGGCGATCATCGCGTAGCCCACCGCGGCGATGCGCTGATCGGGGGCGAGAAGCTGCGATCCATTCGAGCCGTCATTGAACCAGACGCGCAGGCGCACATCGGCATTGTTGAAAACGCTCGCCGGAATCGGCGTCATGTTTGCGAGGGTCGCGTCGCCGAGGAGCACGGAGTAAAGCCCGTTTCTGACGGTGAGGCTGATCGCGGCCGCGGGCTGCGAGCCCCCGCTGCTGGTGCCGTCATTGCTCCAGAACGTCGTGCTTCCGGCGGCGTCCACGAACGCGAACTTGAACGAACCCGAGCCGTTGAAATTCGTGGTCCCGACGACGACGCGGCCCTGGTAGGTCACGAGTTGCGGCACCTGCGCGGAGACGGGACCGACGAGGAAAGTGAGCCAGCCCGCGGCAGCCAAGGCGAGGGTAACGAAGGGTGACTTCATGATGCTGGTTTTTTGGCGGACCGCGCCCGCCGAAGCCGTGGAGTCCGGGGGAAGATTGGGAAGAAAATCGAATCAAGCGAAGCGGTCGACATGCGCAAGGAGAACGGAGCCCGTCATCGGTCATATCCCGCTCGGAAGCGCTTCGATCACGGCACCGACTCGCCCGCTCGACTCGATCGGGTCGTCAAAAAGAGCGACGCCACGCCGGTCAGGGCGAGGCTCCATAAAACATCCGCCATGCCAGCGACGATGAATGTTCCCGGACCGGATTGCATGAACTCCAGGGGCACGATCGTCGCCCCAACGACCTCATACCGAGCGTATCTCGTCCAGTCCCCCGTCGGCACCTCCAGAGAGATCCGGGTTCTCTCGGGAGTGTCCCAGGTGACAACGAAATAGCTGTAACCGGGTTGCTCGCCCGGTCCCGTCAATTGGCGATTTACTTCTGCGGCAGCGCTCGGATCTCGAACGGGTTTCGATCCCGACGGCATTGCCCCGAAGCGGGCGACCTGAAATGCACCATCGGGCATTTCTACGACGACAGGGAAGTAGGGAAGAACGGCCTCGGGGACGCTCCTCCAAGAACGGCGCTCAACGAAACGAACCATCGAAATCGACGTCAGAAAGAAGGTCGCGCAAAAGACGAAAAATAGGGCCGCCCATCGCGCGGGCCGGGGAAGGGGGATTCGTCGCATGGGCGATTTACGACTGGGTGGAGCAGACCCTTCCGATGAGAAGATCAGGTTATCGCCGAATCAGCCGACGTGAAAGGGCGGGACGCAGGGCGGCGAATCGGCGAACACGGGAGGAATGGGCGAGGAGCGCGAGAAGAAGGCACTCTCATGCTGGCACCGAGGGCCATCCGAAGGTAGCCGGTCGGCGTCAGCTACGGAACGGCGATGGTCATAGGCTGACCAACTCTCGGAGCCCTCTCGGAGCCTTGTAGCGCGGAGTGCGAAGCTCGTGGACTGCGGAAGCCTGCTGCCGCCGCGTTCTGCGCAGCCTGCTGCGCCACCCCGGCGAAGCCGCGAGAATCTTCCGGTCAGGGCGGGGGTGGTCCGGTCGTTTTCACCGCCATCCAACGATCGGCCGCCGGATTGTAACGTCCGCCGTCGTTGAAAACTGGGTCAAGGTCGAATCCGCCCCAGACGATCATCTCGCTGCCCGACCAGACCGCCGTGTGATCGTGACGCGCGGAGGGCGCGTCGGTGGTCGGTAGCGCCGTCCAGCTGTCGCCCGCCGGATCGTAGCGCCCGCCGTCGTTGAAATTGGGTGGGCTATATCCACCCCACACGATCATCTCGCGGCCCGTCCACACCGCCGTGTGAGAGCGACGCTTCAAGGGCGCGTTGGTGGTGTTCACCGCCCTCCAACTATCGCCCGCGGGATTGTAGCGCCCGCCGTCGTTCAGCGAACTGACGCGGGAGGCTCCTCCGCCCCAGACGATCATCTCGCTGCCCGTCCACACCGCCGTGTGATCGTGACGCGGGGAGGGCGCGTCGGTCGTGGTCACCGCCGTCCAAGTGTTGCCCGCCGGATCGTAGCGCCCCCCGTCACTCAATGTCGTCGTCAGGCCGACCCGCAATCCGCCCCAGACGATCATCTCGACACCCGTCCAAACCGCCGTGTGGCGTTGCCGAGCGCCGGGCGCGCCGTTGGTTCTCACGGCCGTCCAAGTGTTGCCCGCAGGATCGTAGCGCCCCCCGTCGTTGAAAGGACCGCTCTCATCGGGGTTGTATCCGCCCCAAACGATCATTTCTCGACCCGTCCACACCGCCGTGTGACATCGACGGGCGGCAGGCGCGCCGGAGGTGGTCATCGCCGTCCAACGGTTGGCCGCGGGATCGTAGCGCCCGCCGTCTTTGAAAAACCCCCCGATCCATCCCCCCCAGACGATCATTTCGCTGCCCGTCCACACCGCAGTGTGGTATTCCCGGGCGCGGGGCGCTCCGGAGGTGGTCACCGCCGTCCAAGTGTGCCCCACCGGATCGTAGCGGCCGCCGTCGTTCAATGATCTGCCGCCGTATCCGCCCCAGACGATCATCTCATCGCCTGTCCACACCGCGGTGTGTTGGGCCCGCCCGACGGGCGTGGGATCAGTCTCCCGTTGCGGTGAGGCGTCGGCGAAGGTCGGGTTCCCTATCCTCACGTAACCGGCATTGACGAGCGCCTCGTCCTCCGTCGCGGAAAGCACGAGCCCGCCGCTGGCCACGCCCGTCTGACTGCTGCCGTTCAAGTTCGCGAGCCCTCCTCCGCAACAGGTTGGAGCGACAACGAAGGTGAGCGAGCCAGCGGCCGCCACGGCAAAGTAAACGAGGGATGTCTGCATTATTGTCCTTCTCCGAGCGCAAACCAAAAGGGGTTCTCGGATCCACCGCGCCCCGGATCGACCGCAAGCCGGAATGGACGCTCACTCTGGCCCGGAAGGCCACCAGAAATGTGATCGATTGAAAAGGGAACAATCGCATGATGTCGATCGGTCTCGCTGACTCGGCTGCCGGTCGGCGTCAGCCACCGGTCGGTCGCCCAATGAATCTTTACCCGCCCCGGCAGCGGTGGGGGAGGTCGAGCGATCGCGCCGCCAGCTTCCTCAATCCCAGCGACTTGCCTTCGCTCATCCGCCGCCACGTCCCCGATCAAAGCCATCACCCGCTGGGACTTAAGCAAGGGTCCCGTGACCTTCAGAAAAGGCACCATGACCTTTTCCAAAGAGTTCGGTCACCTTTAGAAAGGGTCCACCGACCCTTCGCGAACACATTTTGGGTCTTAAAGAACACGCGGCAGCTCTTCGCTAAGACATTTTGGGTCTTAACGAGCACCCGGCGGCTCTTGGCTAAGACATTTTGGGTCTTAACGAACATCCGGCGGCTCTTGGCTAAGACATTTTGGTCTTAACGAACACGCGGCGGCTCTTCGCTAAGACAATTTGGGTCTTAACGAACAAGCGGCGGCTCTTCGCTAAGACATTTTGGGTCTTAACGAGGATCCGGCGGCTCTTCGCTAAGACATTTCGGCACTTAACGAACACCCGGCGGCTCTTCGCTAAGACATTTTGGATCTTAACGAACACCCGGCGGCCCTTAACGATCACGCGGCGGATCATCGCTAAGAACCGCGCGCATCTCGCTAAGACATTTCCGCACTTAACGAACACCCGGCGGGTCTTCGCTAAGGGCTTGTCAGTAAATAAACATCGCATTTGTCCCTAAGTTTTGCTTTGGTGGTCCGATGCAAGACGTCACTCTGGTTCGTCAGCGATTTGGCAGGATTTCGCCTTGGCTCGATGAACGCACCCGGCGGCTTTGGG
>JBBQFQ010000026.1:0-67476 GCA_038322235.1 Chthoniobacterales bacterium | reverse complement strand
GCCCTATCCTGTTCGCGCTCCGCTCCCCGTTCTCTCCCTCCGCCCCTCGTCAACGACCCAAACCCACTATTCCGGTTTTGATCGCACCAATCTTTCCGGTTTTGATCGCACGCTCTCCGGTTTTGATCGCACGCCGACAGCAGCGTACGCGGGAGCGATGAGAGCGCCGGGTTTTGATCATTCGTGATTTTTGTTTCGGGCAGGCATCCAGCGACACGGTGAGCTGCGAATGCTGACGGCCCCGCCCCTCCGCCGCCGCGTCATCCCGGCGACGGGATCCCGGCGACGGGATCCCGGCGTTCGGTTTTCCGGAGTGGCTCTCTTCTTCTTTTTTCTTTCGCTTTCTGGACTCGAAATTTAGTTTGCCCCACTTTCCCCCATGAGCGCGAAACCCACTGACTCCACGGAAATCCCCGTTCGCTCCACCCGCGTCCTGAAGGGACAAGCGAAGTCTGGCCAGCTCGGCGATTCGAGCGATAGCTCCACGGTGCGATCGCGCCGGTTGCTGGCGGCGATGATGGCATTTCGGGATGGAGATTTCTCGGTCCGACTGCCGGCGCATTGGCCAGGAGCCGACGGGCAGCTTGCGGAGGCGTTTAATCAGGCGATCGCGCAGAAGCAGCGGATTGCCCGGGAGATCACCCGTTTGAGCACCTCCGTGGGCAAGGAAGGACGTCTTCGGCAGCGCCTGGCGCTCCCAGGCGCCGTGGGTGGCTGGGCGGCGGAAGTGCAATCCGTCAATACCCTCATTGATGATCTCGTCCGCCCGACGACGGAGATCGGGCGCACGATCGGAGCGGTGGCGAAGGGAGACCTCGGGCAGTCGATGGAACTGGAGGTCGATGGCCGGGAGCTGAAGGGCGAGTTCCTGCGCTCGGCGCGCCTCGTCAACACGATGATCGAGCAGCTTTCCGTCTTCACCTCGGAAGTCACGCGGGTCGCGCGAGAGGTTGGCACCGAGGGGAAACTGGGCGGACAGGCCCAGGTGAAAGGCGTCTCGGGGGTTTGGAAGGACCTGACCGATTCCGTCAACCAGATGGCGGGAAATCTCACGGCCCAAGTGCGGAACATCGCCGACGTCACGATCGCGGTCGCCAACGGCGATCTTTCGAAAAAGATCACGGTCGATGTGCGTGGCGAGATCCTGCAGCTCAAGGAAGCCACCAATACGATGGTCGATCAATTGCGCTCGTTCGCGTCCGAAGTGACCCGAGTCGCGCGCGAAGTGGGCACCGACGGGCGCCTCGGCGGACAGGCCGTCGTCCCGGGAGTGGCGGGCACTTGGAAGGACTTGACCGACTCCGTGAATGCCATGGCGACGAATCTCACCGCCCAGGTGCGAAACATCGCCACCGTGACGACCGCGGTCGCCCGCGGCGATCTCTCACGAAAGATCACCGTCGACGTGAAGGGGGAAATCCTCGAGTTGAAAGAGACCATCAACACGATGGTGGATCAGCTGAATGGTTTCTCCTCCGAGGTCACGCGCGTCGCCCGGGAAGTGGGAACGGAGGGCCGCCTCGGTGGCCAGGCCGTCGTCCCCGGTGTCGCCGGCACGTGGAAGGATCTGACGGATTCCGTCAATTCCATGGCTTCGAATCTGACCGGTCAGGTGCGGAACATCGCCGGGGTCGCCACGGCGATCGCGAAGGGCGATCTATCGTCGAAAATCACCGTGGAGGTGAAAGGGGAAATTCTCGCGCTGAAAAACACCATGAACACGATGGTGGATCAGCTGAACGGCTTTGCGTCCGAGGTCACGCGCGTGGCCCGCGAAGTCGGCACGGAAGGCAAGCTCGGCGGGCAGGCGGCAGTCCCCGGCGTCGCGGGAACCTGGAAGGACCTGACGGATAACGTCAATTTCATGGCGTCGAACCTAACCGGCCAGGTGCGCAACATCGCTGAGGTGACGACGGCCGTGGCGAACGGGGATCTCTCGAAGAAGATCACGGTCGACGTGCGCGGCGAAATCCTCGAGCTGAAGAATACGATCAACACGATGGTCGATCAGCTCAACGGCTTCGCGTCGGAAGTCACCCGCGTGGCGCGGGAGGTGGGGACGGAAGGCAAACTCGGCGGCCAGGCGGAAGTCCGGGGCGTGGCGGGAACCTGGAAAGACCTGACCGACTCCGTGAACGCGATGGCGACCAATCTGACGTCGCAGGTGCGCAACATTGCCGAAGTGACCACGGCCGTGGCAAACGGCGATCTCTCCAAGAAGATCACGGTCGACGTGCGCGGCGAAATCCTCGAGCTGAAGAACACGATCAACACGATGGTCGATCAGCTCAACGGCTTCGCCGGCGAAGTGAGCCGGGTGGCTCGCGAAGTGGGCACGGAGGGGAAGCTGGGCGGGCAGGCGGCGGTGCCCGGCGTCGCCGGAACCTGGAAGGATCTGACGGATAACGTCAATTCCATGGCGTCGAATCTCACGGGTCAGGTCCGCAACATTGCCGACGTCGCCACGGCCGTGGCGAACGGGGATCTCTCGCGCAAGATCACGGTCGATGTGAAGGGGGAAATCCTCGAGCTGAAGAACACGTTGAACACGATGGTGGACCAGCTCAACGGCTTCGCCTCGGAAGTCAGCCGGGTCGCACGGGAAGTCGGCACCGAGGGCGAGCTGGGCGGGCAGGCAGTCGTGAAGGGTGTCGCGGGGACCTGGAAGGATCTGACCGACAACGTGAATTCGATGGCGAACAACCTCACGTCGCAGGTCCGAAACATCGCGGACGTCACGACGGCGGTGGCCCGGGGCGATCTCAGCCGCAAGATCACGGTCGAGGTCAAAGGCGAAATCCTCGAACTCAAGAACACGATCAACACGATGGTCGATCAGCTCAACGGCTTCGCCGGGGAGGTGAGCCGCGTGGCCCGGGAAGTCGGCACGGAAGGAAAGCTGGGCGGTCAGGCGGCGGTGCCGGGCGTCGCGGGCACGTGGAAGGATCTGACCGACAACGTGAATTTCATGGCGTCCAATCTCACCGGGCAGGTGCGCAACATCGCCGAAGTCGCGACGGCGATCGCGAAGGGCGATCTTTCGTCAAAGATCACCGTCGAGGTCAAAGGCGAGATTCTGGCGCTCAAAAACACCGTCAACACGATGGTCGATCAGCTCAATGCCTTCGCGGGGGAGGTCAGCCGCGTCGCGCGAGAGGTCGGCACCGAAGGCAAGCTCGGCGGCCAGGCGGAGGTCGAGGGCGTCGCCGGGACGTGGAAGGATCTGACGGACAACGTGAATTCGATGGCCTCGAATCTCACGGGGCAGGTCCGGAACATCGCCGAGGTGACGATCGCGGTCGCGAACGGCGATCTTTCGAAGAAGATCACCGTGGAGGTGCAGGGCGAAATTCTCGAGCTGAAGGAAACCATTAATACGATGGTCGAGCAGCTGCGCTCTTTCGCGGCCGAGGTGAGTCGCGTGGCCCGCGAGGTCGGAACCGACGGCAAGCTGGGCGGCCAGGCGGAGGTGCCGGGAGTCGCCGGCACATGGAAGGATCTGACCGACAACGTGAATTCCATGGCCTCGAACCTCACCGGCCAGGTCCGGAACATTGCCGACGTGGCCACCGCCATCGCCCGCGGCGACCTCGGCCGGAAGATCACGGTCGATGTGAAGGGCGAGATTCTGCAGCTGAAGGACACGATCAACACGATGGTCGATCAGCTCTCGGCCTTCGCCTCCGAGGTCACGCGCGTGGCCCGCGAGGTAGGAACCGAGGGCAAGCTCGGAGGCCAGGCCATGGTGCCCGGCGTGGCGGGAACGTGGAAGGACCTGACCGATAACGTGAACTCGATGGCTTCAAACCTCACGGGCCAGGTGCGGAACATCGCCGATGTCACGATCGCGGTCGCGAATGGCGATCTCTCGAAAAAGATCACGGTCGACGTGCGGGGCGAAATCCTCCAGCTCAAGGAGACGATCAATACGATGGTGGAGCAGCTCCGTTCCTTCGCCTCGGAGGTCACGCGGGTGGCGCGTGAGGTCGGCACCGAGGGTCGACTCGGCGTGCAGGCGGTCGTGCCCGGAGTCGCCGGAACGTGGAAGGATCTGACCGATTCCGTCAACACGATGGGCGCGAATCTGACGGCGCAGGTCCGGAATATCGCGGAGGTCACCACCGCGGTCGCCCGCGGCGATCTGAACCGGAAGATCACCGTCGACGTGAAGGGCGAAATCCTCGAGCTGAAGAATACGATCAACACGATGGTCGATCAGCTCAATTCCTTCGCCGGCGAGGTAACCCGCGTGGCCCGCGAGGTGGGAACGGAGGGCAAGCTCGGCGGACAAGCCGAGGTCTCGGGCGTCGGCGGCACGTGGAAGGATCTCACCGACAACGTGAATTTCATGGCGTCGAACCTGACGGAGCAGGTGCGCGGCATCGTGAAGGTCGTCACCGCGGTGGCGAACGGGAATCTCAATCAGCGTCTGACCGTCCAGGCGAAGGGAGAGGTCGCCGCGCTGGCGGACACGATCAACAACATGACGGACACGCTGGCCATCTTCGCCGATCAGGTGACGAATGTCGCCCGGGAGGTCGGTGTCGATGGTCGTCTCGGTGGGCAGGCGCACGTGCCGGGCGCCGCGGGCACGTGGAAGGACCTCACGGGCAACGTCAATCTCCTCGCCGCCAATTTGACGACGCAGGTCCGCGCCATCGCCGAGGTGGCGACCGCCGTGACGAAGGGCGATCTCACGCGCTCGATTCAAGTCGAGACCCGCGGCGAGGTGGCGGAGCTGAAGGATAATATCAACACGATGATCTCGAACCTCCGCGAAACCACGGAGCGGAATCGGGAGCAAGACTGGCTGAAAACGAACCTCGCCAAATTCACCGGCATGCTCCAGGGCCAGCGCGAATTGAGCACCGTGGGGCAGATGCTCCTGACGGAGATCGCTCCGCTCGTCGACGCGCAGCAGGGCACGATCTACCACCTCGCCGGTGCCGAGGCGGGGTCACAGCTGCGCCTGCTCTCGAGCTACGCGCACGGCGGGCGCGTCCAGCCCGCGGAGAATATCCGGCTCGGTGAGGGGCTCGTCGGCGAGTGCGCCGTGCACAAGAAGCGCATTTACCTCACGGAGGTCCCCCATGAGTTCCTCACCATCTCCTCGAGCCTCGGCGAAGCGCGCAAAGTAAGCATCATCGTGCTGCCGGTGCTTTTTGAGGGCCAGACCAAGGCGGTGATCGAACTTGCCGCGCTGCAAACCTTCGGGGCCGGCTCGCTCGCGTTTCTCGAACTGCTCACGCAAAGCATCGGCGCGGTCTTCAACACGATCGAGGCGACCATGCGAACGGAGCGTCTCCTCACGCAGTCCCAGCAGCTGACGGTCGAACTGCAATCGCGCCAGAGCGAGCTCCAGAATACGAATGAAGAACTCGGCACCAAGGCCCGCCTGCTGGCGGAGCAGAATGCCGAGGTCGAGCGGAAGAACGCGGAGGTGGAGCAGGCGCGGCGAGCTCTCGAAGAGAAGGCCGCCGAACTGGCGCTGACCTCCAAATACAAGTCGGAGTTTCTCGCGAACATGTCGCACGAACTTCGCACGCCTCTAAACTCGATCCTGATCCTGAGTCAGCAGCTCGGAGATAATGCCGCAGCCACGCTCACGCCAAAGCAGGTCGAGTATTCCCGCAACATCAATTCGTCGGGGTCCGACCTCCTCCACCTGATCAACGACATCCTTGATCTTTCGAAGATCGAGTCGGGCACCGTCACCGTCGAGCTCGAGGAAATCCCGTTCGGCGGACTGCGCGACACGATTGACCGGAACTTCCGTCACGTGGCGGAGGCGAAAAATCTGCCGTTCCGCGTCCGGTTCGACGAGGATCTGCCCCGGGCGATGTACAGCGATCCGAAGCGACTCCAGCAGATCCTCAAGAACCTCCTCTCCAATGCGGTAAAGTTCACGGCGCACGGACATGTCGAGATCCGGGTCGGTTTTGCAGACCAGGGTTGGAGCCCGGACCATCCGGTCCTGGCGAGCGCGCAGCGCGTCCTCGCCTTCGCCGTCGAGGATACGGGTATCGGAGTCGCTCCGGAGAAGCAGCGCCTCATCTTCGAGGCCTTTCAGCAGGCCGATGCGGGAACGGCGCGCAAATACGGTGGCACCGGTCTCGGCCTGGCGATCAGCCGGGAACTCGCGCTTCTGCTTGGCGGCGAGATCAAGCTGATCAGCGCCCACGGCGAGGGGAGCACGTTTACCCTTTATCTGCCGCTCCATTTTGCCGGTTCGGAAGCTGCCCGTCCGGCTCCCAGCCAACCCGGGGGATCGCTGGCCCGATCCCTCGCGAGCCATGCCATCCCCCGCGAGGAAGAGATCGAAGACGACCGCAGCCGCATCACGCCCGAGGACCTCGTGCTGCTGATCATCGAGGATGATCCCCACTATGCCCGCGTCCTGCTGGGGATGGCGCGGGAAAAGGGATTCAAGGCCATCGTCGCTCAGAAGGGCGCGCTCGGACTCTCGCTGGCGCGGCAGTATCATCCCGCCGCCATCTCGCTGGACATCTCCCTGCCGGATATGCTCGGCTGGACGGTTCTGAACCAGCTCAAGTTGGATCCGTCGACTCGCCACATTCCCGTCCAGATCATCACTCTGGTGGAAGAAAAACAGCATGGCCTTTCCCACGGGGCCTTCGCGTATTTGATCAAGGAGCCGACCACCCAGGGGCTCGACGCCGCGCTGGACAAGATCAAAGGCTTCACCGCCCCGCGCACGAAGCGGCTGCTCATCGTCGAAGACAACGACATCGAGAGACAATCCATTGCGGAGTTGCTGGGCGACAAGGACATTGAGACCGCGACTGCAGCCACCGGCCGGGAAGCCCTGTCCCTCCTGCTTGATCGGAGCTTCGACTGTGTCGTGCTGGATCTTCGTCTGCCCGACATGACGGGATTCGAGCTCCTCGAAAAACTTCACGCGGAACCGGAGCTCGCCGACTTACCCGTCGTTGTCTTCACCGGAAAAGATCTGACGCCGGAAGAACAAGCCCGCCTCCGCGTGCTCGCGAAAAGCGTCGTGCTGAAGGATGTGCAGTCGCCCGAGCGGTTGCTGGACGAGACGGCTCTCTTCCTCCATCGCGTCGTGACGGAACTCCCCGTCGAGAAGCAGCGGATGCTCGAACGCCTGCACGGATCGGGCGAGGTTCTCCGCGGCCGGAAGGTTCTGGTCGTGGACGACGACGCGCGAAATATCTTCGCGCTGACCAGTCTGCTGGAAAATCAGGAAATGGAGGTCATCAGCACGACCAACGGACGACGCGCGATCGAAATCATCAACGACACCCCCGAGCTCAGCATGGTGCTGATGGACATCATGATGCCCGACATGGATGGATACGAGACGATGCGGGAGATCCGCCAGTCGAATGCCTTTCGCACCCTCCCGATTCTCGCCCTCACGGCACGCGCGATGAAAGGCGACCGGGAAAAATGTCTCGATGCCGGCGCGAGTGACTATATCGCCAAACCTGTGAATACCGACCAACTCCTCGCTCTGATGCGCGTGTGGCTCTTCCGCTGAAGCCGGTGAGCCCCCTGCGGAGTCTCGTTGCCATGAGTGTCGTATCCGAAACCAGCCCCACCGAGGCACCGATCAACATCCTGATCGTCGACGATGAGCCGAAGAATCTCACCGTGCTGGAGAGCGTCCTGACGCAGGCGAACTATCGGCTCGTCCGCGCGGAATCGGGGGACGCGGCGCTGCTCGCCCTCGTCGCCGAGGAGTTTGCGCTCATCATTCTGGACATCAACATGCCGGGCATGAGCGGCCTGGAGCTGGCCGCCATCATCAAGGATCGGAAGAAAACGGCGCAGGTGCCGATCATCTTCCTGACGGCGTACTACAATGAGGATCAGCACATGCTGACCGGGTATGGGACGGGCGCGGTCGACTATTTATTGAAGCCGGTGAATCCGGCGATCCTCCGGTCAAAGGTGGGCGTTTTCGCGGAGTTGCACCGGAAAAGCCGGGAGACCGCCGTGGCGCACCGAATCCTGCTCGGGGAAATGGGAGAGCGCCGGCGGGCTGAAGAGAAGCTCCGGGTCCTGAACGAGGAGCTCGAGCAGCGGGTGGTCGAGCGGACGGAAAAGGTCGAAAGCATCCTCCGCAGCATCAGCGACGGGCTGATGGTGCTGGACGCGAACTGGCGCTTCACTTTCTTCAGCGAGCGCGCCGCCGCCATGGTGCGTCGCCCGCGGGTGGATCTGATCGGAGCCTGCGTCTGGGATGTCTTCCCACACACCCGCGAGGGCCAGACGAGCACGGAGTTTCGGCTCGCCGTGACCACCGGACAGCCCCAGCAATTTCAGGAATACTACCCCGCGCCGGTCGATCGCTGGTTCGAGTTCCACTGCCACCCCTCGGCCGAAGGCCTCGCCGTCTATTTCCATGACATTACCGCCCGGAGACAGGCGGAAGATTCGCTTCGTCACGCCAGTCGCTTGAAGGACGAATTTCTGGCCATGCTCGGTCACGAACTCCGCAATCCTCTCTCCGCGATCGCGAACGCGGTGGAACTACTCCGCGAGGCGGGAAGCGATCCGCAGGAGGCCGCGTGGCCCCTCTCGATGCTCGAGCGCCAGCGCGCGAATCTCACGCGGATCGTGGACGATCTCCTCGACGTCGCCCGAATCACACGCGGTCAGATCACTCTCCAGCTCGAACGGGTGAACGTGGGCGAGATCATCGAGCGAGCGGTCGAGACGGTCCTCGCGCAGGTCGAGAAAAAGGGCCACGAGCTGATCCACTCGCGTGGCCTGGGCTCCGATCTGATCGTGGAGGCAGACGCGACGCGCCTGGAACAATGCGTCGTCAATCTGCTCGTCAATGCCGCCAAGTACACCGCGGAGAAGGGGCGCATCAGCGTCTCCGCGAGCCGGGAAGGGAAATACGCCGTCATCGCCATCCGGGACAATGGCATCGGCATCGATCAAACGATTCTCCCGCATGTCTTCGAGCTTTTCACGCAGGCGGAACGCTCGCTGGATCGCGCGGAAGGCGGGCTGGGGATCGGCCTGAACATCTGTCGCCAGATCGTCGAGCTCCATGGTGGCACGATCACGGCCCACAGCGCCGGTCCGGGAACCGGGGCCGAGTTCCAGATCCGGCTGCCGGTCGTCGCCCTCTCTTCGTCCCCGTCCGGCTCGAACGGACCGGCTCTGCCGGATCGGTCTGCGGAAAAACGGGTCAGCCGGCGGATCCTGGTGGTCGACGACAATACCGACTCCGCGAACGCTCTGGCGATGTTGCTCCGTCTGCGCGGACACCTCACCCGCGTCGCGCACGACGGTCTGGAAGCAATCGATGCCGCCGCCGAATTCCGACCTGACGTCTTTCTGCTCGATCTCGGTCTGCCCGGGATCGACGGATATGAGGTCGCGCGCCGCGTCCGGGCGGGTGAGTTTCCGAACGCGCACTTGATCGCGATTTCGGGCTACGCCCAGGAGTCGGACCAGCGCGATGCGCTGGAGGCGGGATTTGACGCCCACTTCGCCAAGCCGGTCGAGCTTCAGACCATTCTGGCCGCGATCGATGAGCGCGCCCGCCAAGGTCCGTGACCTATTTCTTCCGCGCGGCGGTCCACGCATCCATCCGCTTCTCCAGCACGTCGAGCGGCACGGCCCCGCCTGCCAGGACGTGGTCGTGCCAGGCCCGGAGGTCGAACTGCGGTCCGAGTTCCTTCGTCGCGCGGGCGCGGAGTTCCTGCAGCTTCAGCTGGCCAATCTTGTAGGCGAGCGCCTGTCCGGGCCACGAGATGTAGCGGTCGATCTCATTCACGACGTCCTGCTCGGTCTTGGGCGCGTTCTCCATGAAGAAGTCGATCGCCTGCTGCCGCGTCCATTTCAGCTGATGCATCCCCGTGTCCACGACGAGCCGCACCGCCCGCCACATGTCATATGTCAGCTCGCCAAACTTCTCGTAGGGGTCCTCGTAAAGACCCATCTCGTTGCCGAGGGATTCCGAGTACAGCCCCCAGCCTTCGACGTACGCGGTGTAGCCGCCGTAGCGGCGGAAATTCGGGTTTTCTCCCTGCTCCTGCGCAAGGGCGATCTGCAGGTGATGGCCCGGGACGGATTCATGCAGCGAGAGCGCCCGCATTTCCCATTTCGGACGAACCTCGGGCTTGTAGAGGTTCACAAAATACCGCCCCGCGCGGGAACCGTCCGCGGCAGGTCCGCTGTAATACGCCGTGGTGGTATCAGGCGCGATCAAAGCGGGCACCGGCTCGACCCCGTAGGGCATCCGCGGGAGCGTCCGGAAGATCTTAACGAGCAGCGGATCGGTTTCCTTCGCCATGGCGCGGTACGCCGCGAGCAGTTCCTCCCCCGTCTTGAAAAAGAACTTCGGATCTGTCCGAAGGTGGACAAAAAACTCGGCGAGCGGGCCCTTGAACCCGACCTTCTCCCGAATGCCCTCCATCTCCGCGCGGATGCGCTTTACCTCGGCGAGACCGATGTCGTGAATCTCCTGCGGCGTCAGCCCCGTGGTGGTGAATCGACGGGCGCAATAAGCGTAGAATTCCGCGCCGTCGGGATGCTGCCACGCCCCGACCTCGTCGTAGCAGGCGGGCAGGTACTCGCGCTCGAAGAACTCCTTGAAGCTCGCAAACGCCGGCAGCACGTGCGTGGTGATCGCCTGTTTGGCCGCCTCGACGAGCCGCGCTCGATCCGCCTCCGGAACGGTCGCGGCGAAGCGTTTGAACGGACGGAAGAAGCCGCTCTCCTCGGGCGTTTTCACGAGCTGCTTTTCCAGCTGCGCGGGAACGCGCGACATGATGACTTTCGGCTGGAGGACGCGCGACTTGATACCTTCCCGCATGAGCGCCGTCGTTTGTGCCAGGGAGATCGGGAAAGTCTCGAGGCGTTTGATCCAGTCTTCGTAGTCCTTAACCGATTCAAATCGCAGCGAGCTGGCGATTTCATCGGCCGTCTGCGGGCCGCCCCGCTGGCTCACGGGAGTGAACTGCGAGCGAAAGCCGAAGCCATCGATCGCCTCGATGAGGTCGCGCTCATAGAGGTCGAAGTTGAGTTGATCCGCTTCCGAGAGCCGCGGTCGTGGGATGGCCCGCAGACGCTTGAGCGCCTCGCGCTGGTGGAGCTGGCGCGCCTCGATCGTGGCCGGCGTCTGGTCGGTCCACCGGTCGTTCCACCGCCGATCACCGAGGATCGAGGCGCGCACCGGATTCTCCTGGAGGGCCCATTCCCATTCGTGATCGAGAAAATCCTTGAACTGCCTCGCGGGTTCGGGCGCAGCCGAAACGGTCGAGGCGAGGGCGAGAAGGAGGAGAGCGCGGCGCAACATCACGGGAGCGAACGACGCCTCCGCCCCATGGGCAAGCGGTTTGCCTCGGCCGGCCATCGGCAAGCGCCGGAAAATTCGCCCCGCCGTCTGACGGGCCGCGCGTTTCATGTTAGGACTCTCCCCAACCCCGGCACCGCCGTCGTCCCCCCCGGCGCGATCCGCTTCATCTCATTCCCATGTCCGAGCCCGTCTATCTCCTCTCCGCCGCCCGCACCGACTTCAAGCGCAACTTCAAGAAGGAAGGCAAGTCCATCCGTGACACGATCCTCGAACCGGCCCGGGATGCGTTGCAGCAATCCGGTCTCGCGCCCTCGGATCTCGGCGCGGGGATCGTGGGAAATTTCGCCGCGGGCCTCTTCACCCGGCAGCTCCATCTCGGCGCGATCCTGACGGAGCTCGACGAATCGCTCCGTGGTCTGCCGACCTCGCACGTCGAAGGGGCGTGTGGCTCCGGTGGACTGGCCGTGGTCCAGGCCATTCAATTGATCGCCGGCGGCATTCATGACGCCGTGCTCGTCGTCGGGGCCGAACAGCAGAAGACCATGTCCAGCGCCGAGGGGGGCGACGTCCTCGCGGCCGCGGGGGATTTCCATCATGAGCGGCCGCACTTCGGCGACTTCATGTTCCCAAAGCTGTTTGGTCGCATCGCGGAATCGCACAAGGCGAAGTGCGGATTGACGGACGATCAGCTCGCCCTCGTCGCCGCGAAAAACTACGCGCACTCCCGTTTGAACCCGCTCGCACAGATGCGCGACAACACGGTCTCTCCGACTTATGCCAACGCGGTGACGGAGAAGAATCCGACGATCGCGGGTCCCCTCCGTCTGACCGATTGCTCCCAGATCACGGACGGCGGTGCGGCGATCGTCCTCGTCTCCGGCCGGATGCTCTCGAAGCTCGGGCTAAAGGGGAAGCGCGTGCGGCTCCGCGGCTATGGGGTGTCGACGGATCATCTCCGCCTGGAAGACAAGCAGATGCCCGAATTTCCGATCGCGCGGAAGGCCGCCGACCGCGCCTATGCGATGGCCGGAATGCAGGCGAACGACGCGGACGGGATCGACGTCCACGATTGCTTTTCCATCACGGAGATCATCGCGAGCGAACTCCTCGGTCTCGCGCCCACGGGCGGCGGGGGCGAGCTCGTGGCGAGCGGCCGGACGGCGCTTCCCCAGGTGCGCGAATCGCTCGGCCTGCCGACACCGGCCGGCAAGGTGATCCCGATCAATCCCGGCGGCGGGCTCATCGCCGATGGGCATCCCGTCGGCGCGACCGGCGTGCGGCAGGTCACCGAGGCGTTCACCCAGCTGCGCGGCGAGGGCGGGGCGCGGCAGATCGCCGACGCGAAGACCTACGTGACGTTCAACATGGGCGGCAGCCTGACGACCAGCATCGTCACGATCTGGGGCGCGGAGTAGCGGTCCGCCGCGGAACTGCGAAAATTTATTCTTCGGCACTGAAGAGGGACAGGGAGCGCAAGCTTCGCGTCCCTCGCTGCGGTCAGCCCTGATCAGGATTTCGCTTCCGCCTTCGCGCGCACGTCCGCCAGCCAGTCCGGCTCGGGATGCAGGTCTTCCACGAGTCCGGCTTTGGCGACCTGGCCGGGAGTGGCCTGAGCCGTGATCGCGGAGAGACGGCGAGACGCGGCGACCAAGCCGCGCAGATCCACTCCGGTCTCCAACCCCATCTCCCGCAACATGTGCGCGGTGTCCTCGGTGCAGATGTTTCCGCTCGCGCCCGGCGCGTAGGGACACCCGCCGAGACCGCCGAGCGAGGCGTCAAAGCGATTCGCTCCCGCGCGCACGCCGGCGCACACGTTGGCGAGACCCACCCCGCGCGTGTTGTGAAAGTGGAGCGTGAGATCGGTCTGGGCCGCCGCGGCGAAATAGCGCTCGGTCATCTCCTCGACTTGCGTCGGATTGGCCATGCCGGTCGTATCCGCCAAGGTGATGCCGCCGACCCCCGCATCGACGAAGCGCCGCACCCACTCGAAAACCTGCTCCCGATCCACTGGTCCTTCGACCGGACAGCCGAACGTCGTGGAGAGACTCACCTGCACGCGGACCGGAGTTCCCGCACAGAGACGCACGATCTCGCGCAGCGCGGCGAATGACTGCTCCTGCGTCATGCGGAGGTTCATCAGGTTGTGCGTGCGACTCGCGGACATCACGAAATTCACTTCGTCGGGCTGATGCGGCATGGCCCGCTCCAATCCGCGCACGTTGGGGACGAGCACGACGTACTCGTTTCCAGGAACGCGCCTGATCCGGCGCATGACCTCATCGGCATCGGCCAGATTCGGGATCGCCTTCGGAGAGACGAACGAGGTCACCTCGATCTTCGCCAGCCCACACGCGGAGAGTTCGTCGATGAGCGCGACCTTCTCGTCCGTGGGAACGAAGCGATCGAGGGACTGAAAGCCGTCGCGCGCGACGACGTCATGCAGGTAGACCCGGGGCGTCATGCCGGGAGTAAAGCGCAGGAATCGTCGCTCGTCGCGCCCGTTTCCGTTTCCGACCGGGGACGCCCGTGGCACGATCGCGGGGTGCGCATCGACCGGCTCAACGAAACCTCGCTGCTCGTGACGCTGAGCGGGCAGATCGGTCCCGAAGCGCGCGCGAAAGTGCGTGCCTTCAGCCGGGCCCTCCGCGAGGTGACCGGACGCGACCTCGAGCTCGTTCCGGCCTTTACCTCGGTGGGCGTGCTGGACGTCTCCGAGGCGGAAGTCGACGCGGCGCTCCGCGCGATGCGCGGCGACCCGGAAGGTGCGGTGCGGACCGTGGAGATTCCGGTCTGCTACGACGGACCGTTGGCGCCGGATCTCGCGGACGTCGCGCGCCACACCGGCTTGAGCGAGGAGGCCGTCATCGGGCGGCACACCGCGGGAAACTACCTCGTCGATGCGCTCGGGTTTGCGCCCGGCTTCCCCTTCCTCAGTGGGCTTGATCCAGCGCTCGCCACTCCGCGCCGCGCGACCCCGCGGACGCGCATCGAGGCGGGTGCGGTGGGAATCGGGGGTGCTCAGACCGGCGTCTATCCATCGCCGTCGCCCGGCGGCTGGAACCTCATCGGCCGCACGCCCCGCCGACTCTTCCGCCCGGAAATCCAGGACGCCCCCACCCTGCTCGAAGCCGGTGATGCGGTCCGCTTCGTGCGCATCAGCGAAGACGATTTCACCCGCCTCGCCGCCGCGGAAACGACGCCAGCGGAGCCCGTCTCCGAGCGTCACGATCGCGGGATCCTCGTGCGGCAGCCGGGGCTGCTGACCACGGTGCAAGCCGCGCCGCGCCGGGGGCTGCGGCATCTCGGAGTCGCCGGCGGCGGACCCATGGACAGTCTCTCGGCCGGCATCGCGCATTTGCTGGCGGGCCCCGATGCATTCGAGCTGGAGTGCACGCTGGCGGGACCGGAACTCGAGTTCGAAGCGGAGACGCTGGTCGCGCTCTGCGGCGCGGACTTCCGCACCACCCTCGACGGTGCAGCGTTCCCCCTGTGGCGTCCGGTTGTCATTCCCCGCGGATCGATCCTGCGCGTCGGCCACGCGCGCAGGGGCTGCCGGGCTTATCTCTCGATCGCCGGGTTGGGCGGAATCGACTTCAGCCTCGGAAGCCACGGGACGGACCTCCGAAGCGGCGTGGGTGGATTCCACGGCCGGGCGCTCCGCGCCGGCGATCGGCTGCCGCTTTCCCCGCGCTCCGGAGTGCCGGCGCGTCGCTCCGCCTGGTCGGTGGGTCACGACCTGCGACCGATTCACGCGGCCGTCACCACGCTCCGCCTTCTCCCCGGAGAACATCGCGAGCGGTTCCCAGCCGATCTGAGCGGACTCGATTTCCGCGTCAGTTCGCGCTCGGACCGGATGGGCGTCCGCCTCTGCGGGGCCGAACTGCCGCGAACGAGCCAAGATGAACTGATCTCGGCGGCGGTCCTCCCCGGGACGGTCCAAGTCCCGCCGGACGGGCATCCGCTCATCCTCGGCGCCGATGCGCAGACGATTGGTGGCTATCCGAAGCTCGGGCACGTCATTCGGGCCGATTTGCCGCTCGTCGGACAGCTTCGTCCGGATGATCGCGTGGCCTTCGAGTTCGTTTCACTCGCCGAGGCGATGGCAGCCGGTGCGGCCCGCGATCGGGAGCTCGCGCTGCTCCAGACGGGACTACATCTCCGCGGAAATTGAGCCGGGTCGCTCAATTCGCCCGGGCGCGGGAATGATGCCCATCAATCCTCGGCTTGAAACGTGGTCTCCTCATAGACTCGGTCGGCATCGAGGGCCGTGCGCTCGAGAACATCGCTCCCAAATCGATGGATGATTTCGGGTATGATGACGGTGTTATAACCGGCCGCATGGCCAAGTTCGGCCCAACCAGGGCAGCACCCCGCCACCCGGCGCTCCTTGATTCCGTAGCGATCGAGGAGCATACGGCGGTAAATGAGACATGATTCGGGAGGCCAACCGAATGACTCGAACGCCAGCGTTCCGCGTTCCAAGTCGCGCAGTCCGTCCTTCAGCCCGGAGATGTAAGCGGAAGCCTCGTAGTCGCGCGATTCGTTCGACGGCAAGAGATCGGGTGCGGAAAGCGTCAACGACAGACCGACCAAGGCAGAGCGTGCGAAGACGGAAATGAGCATGGCTGCGAAGGGTGGGGCTGGAATGTTCCCTGCCGGTTGGTGGACGGACTACTGGAAATTCCCTTAGCGAGTTTCGCTGCGAACCAGAATTGAGCCGCCGCACTCCCTCCGAGTGGAGAAAGCAGCAGAGCCACGGCAGCATTCGTGATGGACGCGGTTCAATCACACTACGAATTCCATCTGGCAGCGCTGCACACTTGGCTGGCGGGCGGCATGGACGCCGCTCTGGTGCGAAACCGGACTTTTTTTCGCGAAAAGGGGCCGGCACCCCACCCTTCTGGCGGCCGCCTCGTCCTGACGTTTCGCGACTACGCCAGCCGGGAAGCGCAGGGCGTGGATCGGTTCATCCCGGCGCGGGCAGACGAATCCCGAATTTTCACCTGCTTCCCAGTGTACCATGCGGAGAGCGTCCTCGTCCACGATCTGCTCCATGAACGCGGGAACGATGGCGCGGGGCATTTTCGCGCGAGCTCCTACCCGAAACTCCGGCTCGATCCCGGCCCGGTCCGCGACGGTCGCGCGACCAGCCGGTTTCGTTTCGAACACGAAAGCACCGAGCGCGGTCTGCTCGAAATGGTTGCGATCCGCTGATCCGTCGGCCTTCCCGCGGGCAATTGCGCCTCCTCGATTCGGCCGCGCGTTTTCCACTACCGATTGGCGGAATTCGGATATCGTAGGCTCGAAATCCATGCCGATCTTTCCGCCCAAGCTTTTTTCCGGTGACGGAAGCAAAAAGCGCCAAATGCCCGAGGGGTTGTGGACGAAGTGTCCGGACTGCGGGACCGTCTTGCACAATCTCGAACTCGACCAGAATCAGCGCGTTTGCTCGTCCTGCGGGCACCATTTCCCGATTGGCGCGCGCGAACGGCTCGACCATCTGCTCGACCCCGGCACGTTTGAGGAGACGGACGCGACGCTCGAATCGACCGACATGCTGGGCTTCAAGGGCGCGGCTTCGTACAAGGATCGCCTCGCGGCGAACAAGAAGAAAACTGGATTGAGTGATGCCGTCGTCACGGGCTTTGGAGCGATCGAGACCGTTCCGCTCGGCATCTCGGTGATGGACTTCGAATTCCTCGGGGGGTCGATGGGGTCCGTAGTTGGCGAAAAAATCACCCGCAACATAGAGGGAGCCACCGAGCGCGGATGCGCGGCAATTTGCATCAGCCAGAGCGGCGGCGCGCGGATGTATGAAGGCATGTACGGACTCATGCAGATGGCGAAGACGAGTGGCGCGCTCGCTCTCCATGCCAAGGCGGGGCTGCCGTTCATTTCCATCCTCACCCATCCGACGACCGGCGGTGTGACCGCGAGCTTCGCGACGCTGGGTGATCTGCATATCGCCGAACCGAAAGCGATGATCGGCTTTGCCGGCCGACGCGTGATCAAGGAAACCACCCATCAGGACCTGCCACCGGATTTTCAGACGGCCGAATTTTTGCAGGACCACGGCTTGATCGATCTGATCGTTCCGCGGCCAAAAATGCGGGAGACCCTGGCGCGTCTACTCGGCTACATCGCACCCGGAAAGCGTTGACCGCAGGCGTCTTGAAAATTTGCGGCATTCGCAGTGGCGCCGCGTCGATTCCCCATCGTTGTTCCTCCACTTCCCCTCACCTTTGCGACCATGCGTTTTGACCGACTGGCCTCCAGCTTCCGCCACCGACTGAAATCCCCCACGATCCTCGCCGGCTCGCTCGTGCTCGCGTTGAGCGCCGCGGTCCTGCCGGGCGCCGATCCCGCGGAGGAGGCACCGAAGACTTTCGCGCTCCGAATCCTCGGCTCCAACACCATCGGGACCGCGTTGATGGGCAACATCGTTCAGGACTTCCTGAAGTCCGAGGGATGGACGGACCTTCGCAAAATCACCGCACCGGACGGGTTGAGCTACGCCATCGTGGGACACCCGAAGGGCAGTACGACTTCTACGGGCGTGCACGTGGAGTATTGCGATCCCGACGCCGCGATCGCCGCGCTCAGTCAGGGCTTTGCGGACGTCGCCATGAGCACCCGCCGGGTCAACGATCCGGAAGTCGCCCGTCTCGCCAAGCTCGGAGACATGCGCTCCCCCGATTGCGAACATGCGATCGCATTGGATGCCATCGCCGTTATCGTCCACCCGACGAACCCGATCGAGGCCCTAACGCGCGGTCAGCTTAAGACGCTCTTCACCCGCAAGGCCAGTTCCTGGGAGGAATTTGGGGCGGCCGGCGCAATTCATCTCTACGCCCGCGATGCGAAATCAGGAACGACGCAGACGTTTCAGACCGTGATCCTCGGAAATGAGGAGATCGCCGCGGAAACGCCGCGCTACGGCGATAACAAGGCGCTGACCGACGCGCTGGTCGAGGACCCCCGCGGGATTGGCTTTGTGGCCCTGCCGTACGTTGGGAAGGCGCGCGTGCTCGCGATCTCTGATGGCGCAACGCCGCCGAAACTCGTGAAACCCGAGGCCGGAGCGATGCGCAGCGCGGAGTATCCGTTGACCCGGAGGTTGTACCTTTACACGGCCGCTGGTCCTGACGCCGCCCTCGCCGGCAAACTCGCGCGATACGCTCAATCTCCCGCCGGGGAAGCGGCAGTGACAGCCAGCGGTTTCGTCTCGTTGAAGGCTCCGGAAGTGGCGCCAGTGGTGACACCAACCCCGGTGGCCACGCCGGCCCCGGCGCCCACGCCAGCCGCCCGGGAGGAAGCGCCGGCGCGCCAGCGGGAAGTCGCTCCGAGGACCCCCCGGCCCAAACCCCGGCCCGTGGAGCGCGAGGCGGCCGAACCCCCCAAGAAGGCGCCTCCGACGCCTGCTCCCACTCCTGAGGTAAGCCCGACGAAGCGCCCGTACAAACTCTGGAGCAACTAATCGGTGGTTACCCCCAGCCGCCACCGGCAGCTGGATTCGCATCAGCGTACCGGACGAGAGAGCGCGGCTCTCTCCCGCTTCGAACTCCGTTCCGGAGGGCCGGACGCCGCTCATCGTGCGGATGCCCCGCATCCTCGCGGGTTCTCGAACGGACGCTCCCACCGGAGGAGATTAACGGATGCGGGCCTCGGCGCGGCTCCCCTACTCCGCTGCCGTATCCTCCGAGTCCTTGCGCGGAATCACGCTAATCGAGCCGTTGTTCTCGAGGATGGCGGATTGCACATCGCAGATCGCGCTGCAGCCCGCCTGTCGCAGCGCGGCGTTGAGCTCGTGATGCGTGAGCTGGGCGGAGCGCATGACATCCTCGTACAGCTTGCCGTTGTGAACCAGAACTTGGGGGCGTCCCTCGATGAGAGCTTCGAGCTTCTTGCTCCGGTACGTGATGAAGCCGAGGCCGAAGTTGAGCGCCACCAGAGTCGTCGCGGAAATCACCCCGCCAATCACGGAATTGTCGCCGCCGTTCATCGCATTCTGGACGGCGTTCGAGAGTACGAGGAGCAGCACCAGATCGAACGGCGCCAGTTGCCCGACCTGACGTTTCCCCGTCACCCGGAGAAGCACGAGGAGGAAGACGTAAACGATCACGCCGCGAACGACAAATTCCCACCACGGCAATGCAAGGGTCCACATGCCGGGGAGCTTGCGGCGGTCGGGGTCGGACGTCGATGTGAATCACGCACGATCAGCCCGACCGGCCGCGTCCTCCCGGATCCGACCCCTTTCCTTGATCCAAAACGGAATTTGGAGGATGAGAAAGAAGATCAGCGCGAGGGCCTCAAGACTCAGGAGATACCACGGCCAGGAGCCGAGACGGTCGAGCAGGGAAGCGCTGAGGGGCTTGGCGCAGACATACCCGTAGTTCGTCGCGCAGAGCAGATTCGTCAGCCCGCACGCGAGGAGGTAGACCTGGCTCCAGGCGAAGACGCGGAGGATCGCCCCCGGCCGCGGGCGCAAGCGCAAGCCGAGAGCGAGGTAGATGGCCCCCGCGACGATTCCGCAGTGCGACACGAAGAAGAGCCAGGTGCGCAGGTCCGTCCAACCGGTCCGCAAATCCGGCGTCAGGATTCCCTGGAACGTCCCGGCAAGACCCCAGAACCACGCCAGTTCGAACGCGAGCGGCCCGTGCCAGAGGAGCGCAAAGATCACCGCAAACGCCGCCCAATCGCAGAGGTGCATCGGCAGGCAATCCGCGGCGCGAAGCGCAGGGTCAGCCACGGCAAGCGCCAGACCCACGAGTTTCTGAACGATCAGGATGCCTGCGAGCGCCGGGCCGATGCCCCTTGCCGCCCACCGGGAGCGGCGGGCCACCGCCGCGAGCAACAGGGGCGTAACGATCGTGATCGTCAGAATGACGGCGTGCACCACTCCGAACAGGGGAAACGGGCGCATCGGGGAAGCGGGTAAATCAGCATCTCCCCGGCGTTTCTCGTTTCGGCGGGCGCAGCCTTCCCGAAGAAAGCGACGCCGGGTCGCTCAGCCCGCTGCGTTCCAGCGCTGGGCGGCGCGCGCCACGCGGGCGCCCAGGATCTCGGCGGTCTTCAGGTCACCGGGCGCGGGCGAAGCCTCGCCGTGATTACTCTGGGCCATCGCGCCAAAGAAACTGCCGATGCGATTCACGTCATCCGATCCGCGGCCGGTCTGGGCGGCGACGTTGCTCACCCAGATCATCCCGTGCTGGGCGGCGAGAATGCCGAGTTGCACGAGGGATTGGAGCTTGTCGCCGCTCAGGCTGCCGGAATTACTGAAGCCAGCCGCGAGTTTGTCCGCCCAGGCTCCTTTCATCCAGCGTCCGCCCGTCTCGTCCATGAACGCTTTAAAGGGCGCCGAAAGCGAACCCATGTAAGTGGGTGCGCCGTAAATGTGGGCGTGCGCCACATCAAGAAAATCCCAGTCGATGGCGTCAACCGCCATCAGTTTTACCTCGGCGCTCGCGACCGATCCGGCACCCTGAGCGACGGCTTCCGCCTGGAACTTGGTGTGTCCAAATCCGGAGTGATAAACGACCGCGATTTTGACGGGTGTGCTCATATTTGGGATAGGTTGCCTTTGCTTCGGGAACCGATGGGTCAGAAAAAACTCAGTGGGGGGCCGGCGCGGCGAGGACAGCGCTCGCCGGCTTCTCAAAAGTCTGCCCGGACGGCCGATCCTTCGCGAAGCGGACATTTGTGAAATCCGCGGAACCGCGGGCCTCCCCGGTGACGCCGTCGCCAGACCAGTTGAAGAACACCGCCCGACGCGGCACGACGAGCCCTTGCACGTCCTGCCATTCGTCGAAGACGATCGCGTGCTCGGCCGGGGCATCCTTCTTCGCGCCGGCCGACTTATCGAAGTAAGTCACAAGGTACCGGGCGAGCTTCAGCCGATGCGTCCCGCGATCGAAGTAGCAGGTGTAGGTGTCTCCCGGCGCGTCACCAATTCCGGCGCCAAAGCTACACCGGACGACATCGTATTGTTTCCCGCTGAAGTCGCGGACCCCCAATGCTTCGGACTTCACGCCGTCATCCGCGAGCACGAAGGGCAACGCAAAAAAATAGAAAGGAGTCCAGAGGTAGAACCGCGCCGGCGTGCCCCCGAGCGCCTTCTCCTCCGGCATCACCCAGACGTCGCCGGCCATCGAGCCGCCGACCGCGTAGCGCTCGCACTGAACGCGGCCGTCGCGGCTCACGAGATCGAACAGCTGATGATCATCGAGCGCTTTCGCGCCGAATTTCCACGCCAGATCAAACTCGAGCCGGCCAAAGGTCCGCCAGACCTCCAATCCACCGTGGGCGCGGAGTGGGTCATCGAGCGGTGCCGCCAGAACGACCGAAGCGAAGAGGCTTGCGGCGAAAAGTGGACGAAGAAGTCGTTTCATCTTGATAGGAGCGCTGGGTGCAGGCGGCATTCCCCGGTCGTGCAGTTATTGGGCCGTCCAGCCCCCGTCGACCGCGAGGCACTGCCCGGTAATGAAGCTGGAGCCCGGCGCACAGAGGAAGACCACCGCCGAAGCGATTTCCTCTGGCCGCGCGAGTCGACCCAGGGGATGCATCCCGCCGATCGCATCGCGCATCTCCGGCGAACTCGCGAAGCGGTCAAACATCGCGGTCTCCGTTCCACCGGGAGCCACGGCATTCACGCGAATGCCCTGCTTCGCATACTCGAGCGCGACAGCCCGGGTCAACCCGACGACGGCGTGTTTGCTCGCGACGTAGATCGCCGCGCCGCCCATTCCCACGACGCCCGCGACGGAGGCGTTGTTGACGATCGCGCCGCCGCCCGTCTGGAGCATGGCGGCGATCTGGTGCTTCAGGGCGAAGATCACGCCCTTCACATTCGTATCGAGCACCCGCGAGATCTCCGCTTCGTCCTTGGCTGTGAAGGGACCGGCGGCCTCCTCGATCCCGGCGTTGTTGAACGCGAAATCAAGCCGGCCATAGCGCTTCACCGCTGCCGCAACGGCGGCCGCAAGATCAGATTCGCGCGTGACATCGCACGGCTCGAACGCACCCTGGCCACCCACATTTTCGATTAACTCGACGCTCTCCAGACCCTCTTTCTCGCGCCTTCCGGTGACCACCACCTTCACGCCCTCCTTGGCGAAAGCGATCGCGGCGGCGCGGCCGATGCCGGAAGTGCCGCCGGTCACGAGCGCGACCTTCCCGATAAATGTCTTTTTCATGGTCAGAAGGGCGAGCGCGGAACTCAGATATGGTGGACCACTTCGCTGACGGGGAAGCGCACCTTCGGGGCGGCGGCATATTTGTCATCGACGGAGCGATAGCCCGCGGCGCACAACACCTTCGCGGTGTACCCCGTGCCGGTGAGGCCGAGAATCTGATCGTACTCCGCCGGGATGAAACCTTCCATCGGGCAGGTATCGACTCCCATGAGCGTGGCACTCGTGATGAGCTGTCCCAACGCAATGTACACCTGGCGGGAGACATACTCCGCGACCGGCATCGACGGATTGGCGACCGAACCCATCATCATCCCCTTGTAAGCCGCGAGATCAGCGACCGTGCCGCCGCGCACCGCGACGATCCGGGCAAGCAGGCGATCGACATCCGCTTCGGTGAACTCAGTCCGGCCCGCCAGCACGACGAGGTGGGAGGCGTCGCGCGGCTGGTTCTGCCCGTACGAGTGAGCGGGGAGTTGGTCCTTCACCGACTGCGTCGTCACGACCACGAACTTCCAGAGCTGGAGACCGTACGACGACGGCGAGAGCGTCAGAACTTCCTCGAGCGCTTTCCACGTCTCCGCGGAAATCTTGCGGGCTGGGTCGAACTGCTTCGTGGCGTAGCGCCACTGGAGTCCGGAGAGAATGGTGGCGGCGGAAACGGTAGTCATAGAGTGCGGGATCGTTAATGCGTAACAATCATTGTGACAAGTTAAATTTCGCGAACGCGCGGGCAATCCACGCCCCCAAACCCCTATTGAGAGGGCGCGAGTCGCGTCAGGCGGATGCGGCGCTGCGAGCTGAGCGGGAGGGAGTCGACGATCTCGCGCGCATGCTCCTCACTGCGAGCCCGAATTTGCATCCAGCCCTGGGCGCGATCTACGGCAAGAAATTCGTAAGGTAGCTCGCGACTCACCTTCAGCTCCGCCAGCTTTGCGGCGTGAGCCCGCCGGAGCGCGGGATCGACGCCGTTCTCCTCCCCCGTTCGGGCCCAGTGGACGAGAAATCTCGGCCAAGTGTCACGGTAGGTGGATTCGTCGCATTCACTCGCACGAATGAAGCGCAGGGGCGGGTCATCGAAGAGTTGAAGAAGGCGCGCCGCATAGTCCTCCAGATACTGCCCCCGCTGCACCGGCTCGCACCAGCCCGCGCTCCACGCAATGAAGGGCTCCATGGGCGCGAATCCGTTGTACCAAAATACGCCGTGCTGAATCGGGGTGACGACGGCGTGGAGTTTGGGGTTCAACCCATCGTCGGAATAGATGGACGCACCGCCGCCCGTTGACATCGAGAGCAACGCTCTTTTCCCCTTTCCGACGCCGTTTTCGTACCACTTCCCATCACCGTACATCCGTCCGGCCGCAAAGACCCGATCCACCCAACCCTTCAAGATCGCAGGCATGCCAAACCACCAGAGCGGCATCTGAAAAATCAGCGCGTCGCACCAGTCCACCTTCTCCATTTCCGCCCGAAGTTCCGGCACGAAGCCATCGTGGGCCGACGCATAACGATCCTCCGCGCCCTGCTTCAAATAATCCGGATTCGCAACGCTGAGGTAGTTCCGGCGATCCGAAACCGGATCGAACTTCATCGCGTAGAGATCGCTGACCTGCACCTCGTGGCCGGCGGCCGTGAGGAGCTCGACCGCGTGGCGGGTGAGGGAGCCGTTGAAACTCTGGGGTTCGTGGTGGGCGTGAACGATGAAGTAGCGCATGCGATCCGGAGGGAAGCCGGATTGAGGCCGACCGCCAACCCCCGCCTCTGCGATGACGCGGGAAGCTTTTCGGGCGCGAAATCGCGCGGAACGCCTTCAAAGCGCGGCGAGAGCCTCGGGCGTATCGAGATCGAACGCCGCCTCGGGCATATCGACGGGATTGACCTCGGCCGCGAACCTCTGGAAGAGCCGCTTCGCCCCGGACTCCCCATCGAGCGCGGCCAGTTCAGCCCGGAACCGAATGGGAAAGAGTGCGGGGGTTCCCAGCGCACCTTCGTAGCGAGCCACGGCGATCTTCCCGGCGACACCATCGATCAGTGCCCGAAGCGAACCGACCGTGAGACGGGGTTGGTCGCAAACGAGGAGGAGAATCGCCTCGACGTCGCGCGGCAATGCCGCCACACCAGCGGCGATCGAAGACCCCATGCCATCCTTCCAGCGGGGATTGACCACCACGTCTGCCCCACTTCCGGCCACCGCTGCCTCGCAAGACTCCAGCACGGCGCCCAGCACGACCCAAACGGAGGCACAGCCTGCTTCCCGGGCGAGCCGAACGACGCGCGCGAGCAGCGCTTCGCCGGCGATCCGCACCAACTGCTTCGGCTGCCCGAGACGCGTGCTCGCCCCCGCCGCGAGCACCACGGCAGCGATGCGACGAGCGGCCGAAACTTCAGACATTGCTCAGGGAATCGGCTCCGGCGCCAGCTCCCGCGTCGGCAGGTGGATCGCCGCGGGCTTGTCTCGCAGCGAGCCGGCTGCATGCCCTGCCATTACGGCTTGAATCTCCGCGCAGATCGAGAGGGCGATCTCCGCGGGCGTCTCGCTCCCAAGGTCGAGCCCGCTCGGGCCGAAGAGATGGGTGAGCGAGGCGTTTGGGCTGAGGGCGCCTTCTTCGTAGAGCATCGTCAGGAGTTCGCGTTTCCGGCGCACGGGGCCCATCAGCCCGACGTATGGAATCGCCTGCGCGAGGAGGGCGCGGAGCGCTGCGAAGTCTCGACCGAGTTTGTGCGCCTTCACGACGACGGCGCTGCGCGAATCGAGCACGGGGATCGCCGCGGCCTGATCGACGACTTCGACATCCCATCCAATCGCCGCGGCCACCCGATGCAATGCAATCGCATCGTGTCCATCACCCACGAGCACCAGCTGGATCACCGGCTCGAGCGTTTGCGAGAAGATGGCGTCGTCGCCGCGAAAGCCGGTGCCAGGGACGAATGAGCCGAGGCTTTCCGCACCCGCGAAGCGCGTCGCGACCCGCAGCGCGCGGCGGGAGTCGAGCGCACCGCGCACCGCGCTGACGAAAACGTTTCCGACCGCGAGTCGCTCCAGGAGGATCTCGATCGAACCATTGCACCCGAAGCGGGGCCGCAGATCGAATTCGTGCAATTCGGCGACGCCAGTCCTCAGCACGCGCCGGGCAATCCCCGCCACTTCGTCCTCGAGACACCCGCTGCTCAGGGAGCCGGTCGTCGCGCCATCCGCTCCCACCAGCAACCGCGCGCCGGCCTTCCGATAGGTCGAGCCTCTCGTCCGGACCGCCGTGGCGAGGACCGCGGCCGCGGCCCCGCGCTCGAACGCGGCCACGATGGGTTTGAGATCACGCATGTCTCGACGCGAATCAGCCGACGGTCGTCGGAACCTTTGGTGGCGTCAGCAGCCGCTCGGGGGTGATCGGCAAATCCCGCACCCGCACTCCGGTAGCGTGGAAGACCGCATTCGCGATCGCCGCGTTCACGCCGGTAATGCCGATCTCGCCCACGCCGCGGACGCCGAGCGAATTGAAATTGAGATCGGGCTGATCGGTGAAGATCACGTCGATCTTTGGGATGTCGGCATTTACCGGGACGTGATAGGCCCCCAAGTCCGCCGTGATGAACCGGCCGGTCTTCGGGTCGAGAACCGATTCCTCGTGCAGCGCCATCCCGATTCCCCAGACGACGCCGCCGATCACCTGGCTGCGCGCCGTTTTGGCGTTGAGCACGCGGCCGATGTCCATGGCCGAGACGAAACGCGTGACCCGGACCTCCCCGGTCATCGCGTGCACCTTCACCTCGGCGAACTGCGCGCCGTAAGAGTAGAAGGAAAACTTCCGGCCCTCCTCGCCGGGCCGCGCCGTTTCCGTTGCCTCAATCGCGGCCAGACCGGAACGCTGAATGACCCCCGTGACCGGCTCCCGTTTTTCGCCGCCAGCGAGAACGCCGGCCTCGACGGTGATTTCCTCGGGTTTCATTCCTTTGAGGAGCGACTTGGGATCCTTGACCGCGAGCGCGATGAGTTTCTTCCGCACGGATTCCGCGGCCGCCTTGACCGCCGGCATCACGCTCGCGGTGGACATGGAACCCCCCGCGATCGTTGCCGGAGGCAACGCGGAGTCGCCCAGTTCGGAGCGAACCTTGTCCATCGGGAGGCCGAGCGACTCCGCCGCGACCTGGCACATGATCGTGTACATGCCCGTGCCGAGGTCATGCGTGGCGCTCGCCACGACCGCGGTCCCGTCGGCCAGCAGGCGCACCCGCGCGCTCGAGGCGAAGCGGTAGCCGGGATAGTAGGCGCTCGCCATGCCCTGCCCGATCCACCAGTCGCCCTCCCGCTGGGACTTCGGCTCGGGGTTACGTTTCGCCCAGCCGAATCGCTCCGCGCCCTGCTCGTAGCACTCTCGCAAATGCTTGGAGGAGAAAGGCGCCTTCTTATGCAAATCCTGCTCGGCGTAGTTGAGCAGACGCAGCACGACGGGATCGATCTTGAGGGCGAGCGCCAGTTCGTCCATCGCCGATTCCAGCGCGAACATCCCCGGAGCTTCGCCCGGAGCGCGCATCCAGGTCGGAGCGCCCACGTTGAGCGGCGCGAGCTTCTGCGCCACTTCCACGTTCGGGACCGAATAGAAGTTCAGTGAGGTCCGGTGCGCCGCGGGCTCGACGAACTCGTGGGCCTCGCTCGAAGTGCTGGACACGAGGTGGCGGAGCGCCTTGATCCGTCCATCCTTTCCGGAGCCCAGTTGCAGCTCCTGAATCGTGGCCGGGCGATGCCCGTTGGAAGTGAACGCCTGCTCGCGGGTCAGGACGATCTTCACCGGACGCTTGAGTTCGCGCGCCGCCACGACCGCGAGTGCCGTGTGCATCCAGAGCGTCGCCTTGCAGCCGAACCCTCCGCCCACGAAGGGACAGACGACGCGCACCTTCTCCGCCGGGATGCCGAGAACTTCGGCCAGGCTGGCCTGCTGCCCCGTCATCCACTGCGAGCAGTTGTGAATCGTGATCTGGTCCCCCACCCACTCGGCCACCGTCGCGTGAGGCTCGATCGTCGCGTGATGACCAATCGGCGTGGTGTAGGTCGCCTCGACTTTCACTTCGCAGCCATCGAAGAGCTCCTGCACGCTGGCGCCCGCGTCGGCGGTGCGGCTGATGCGGGCGGCCTGAAAATCGACCGTCTGCGGCTCGGCCGTTTTTTGCTTCGCCGCCTCCCAGGACGCGACCGGCGGCTTCTCCTCATACTTCACCCGGACGAGCGAAGCGGCATGGCGGGCCTGCTCGTAAGTCTCGGCGACGACAAATCCGATCGTCTGGCCATGGTAGAGAATCTGGTCGGACTGGAGCGGGAGAAACTTCTCCCCAAGCACGGTCCCTTCCATGAAATTATCGCCCGTCAGATAAAGCTTGAGCGAGCGCTGATGCGACCACAATCCCAGCACTCCGGGAGCGCGCTCGGCTTCCGCTGAGTCGAACCCCGTGATGCGTCCCTTCCCGATCCGACTTTTGATCAGAAATGCGTGGGTGATGCCCTTCGCCGGGTGATCCGCCGCGTAGAGCGCGGCTCCCGTGACCTTCAGCCGGCCATCGACCCGCGAGACGGGCTTTCCAAGCGTGGTTTCGGTGCTCATGAGAATGTCGTCGAGTTCAGCCCGCGATTGCCGCCGCTTTCAAGCAGGCCCGCACGACGGTGCGTTTCAGGAGTTCGATCTTGTAGGCGTTCAATTCGTGCGTCTTGGCGCCCTCGCCGGCGATCGCGGCCGCCTCCTCGAAACCGGCGACTTCGGCGGGCTTGTCGGCGAGAGCGGCCTCCACCAGCGGAAGACGCCACGGACGCGTGCCGACTCCGCCGGCCGCCACTCGCGACTCGCGCACGACTCCGTTTTCAATCCGCAGAGCGACGGCCACCGAGACGATCGCGAACTGGTACGAAGCGCGGTCGCGGATTTTCACGTAGGTCGAATGTCGGGCCCACGGCAGAGCGGGCACTTCGATGCCGGTGATCAATTCCCCGGGGAGGATCGTCGTGAGCCGCTGCGGTTCATTGCCGGGCTCACGATAAAAATCGGCGATCCGCACGATCCGCTCCCCCGCGGCCCGACGCAGACGCACGCTCGCGTCCAACGCCGTCAACGCGACGGCGAAATCGGAGGGATGCGGCGCGCGCGCTTTCGCGCTCACGCCGAAGATCGCATCCGTCCGACCGTCCGCCTCGGTCGCGGTGGGGTCGGGATTCCGATACGTGAAGCTGCGCGGCCGCTGGAGGAGATTCCCGCCCAGAGACGCCATATTCCGAATCTGCGCGCTCGCGGCGAGCAGGAGCGATTCCGTGAGCACCGGAAAGTGCGTCGCGAGATCTTTGTCCGCCGCCGCGTCGCTCATCCTCGCCATCGCCCCGAGCCGGGCGGTGCCGGAGGCGACACTCACTTGGGAATAGGGCAGCGCGTTAACGTCGATCAGCTTCGTCGGCTGCATCGCGCCGAGCTTCCACAGATCGAGAAGGGTGGTACCGCCGGCGAGATACATCGCACCAGCCGTACCACCGGCGGCCTTGATGGCATCAGCCTCGGTCTTGACCGCTTCGTAGCCAAAGGGAGCGCTCATGGGTCAGTTTCGGGTTCAGGCTTTCGACTTCGGGGCGGCGAGCTTGATCGCATCGATGATGTTGGGGTAGGCGCCGCAGCGGCAGAGGTTCCCGCTCATCCACTCCTGGATTTCCTCCTCACTTCCGGTGTGACCCTCCTTGATGCACGCGGTCGCCGACATGATCTGTCCCGGAGTGCAGAAACCGCATTGGAAGCCATCGCACTCGATGAACGCCTTCTGCACCGGATGCAGTTCGTCCCCCTTCGCGATCCCCTCGATCGTCGTGATCTCCCGGCCCTGCGCCGCGATCGCGAGCGTCAGGCAGGAGAGGACGCGGCGGCCATCGACGTGCACGGTGCAGGCGCCGCAGGCGCCGTGATCACAACCCTTCTTCGTCCCGGTGAGACCGCACGTCTCGCGCAAGGCATCCAGGAGAGTCGTCCGAGCCTCAAGTTTGAGCGCCCGGTTTTCCCCGTTCACTTTCAACGTGACGTCGAGCGCACCCGGCGGCACGTAACTCGCGGGCACCGGCGGAATGACGCGCTCGGCCTTGCGGACCGGCGCACCGGCGACCTCGGCCGCCAGGGCGACGCCCCCACCCAAAGTCGCCATCTGGCCGAGAAATTTCCGGCGGGACGTGCCGGCGGATGCGGACGGTTCGGAATCAGGCATGACGCGCGGAAGTTCGCTCGCAGGCCCCACATCGGTCAACCTCCCATCTGTCGCCCCCTCAGCGCCGCGGCACGCCAAAGCGCGTCGGCGGAAGGCGGAAGACCGGACTGGGGGCGATTTCATCGCCCGTCGCCTGCACCGGCGCTTCCTCGATCCGCTCCACCGTTCCCAGCGCGCCATCAATCCGCACCCACGAGCCGTCTGCGAGGGCCTCGCTGACGCCTTCGACTCCCAGCACGACGGGAATGCCGAGATGCCGGGCCAGCCGCACGAGCCCGCCCGCGGCGCTTCCGTACTCGAGCACGACCGCGGCACACGCCGGCAGATGCATGGCCCAGCCTGGCTCGGCGCCGCGCGCCACCAGCACCGAACCCTGCTCGACGAAATCCCGCCGGGGATCCCGCACGATGCGAACGGGACCAGACGCCTGACCCACTCCCGCAGCCAGCCCCGGCCGTGTCTCGCCGGCCGCCCAATCTGGCGGGCGCGAAACGGGCTCACAGACGTGTCCCAGCGCCAGGCCGCTGGTCTCGAGAAAACGGGTGGCGTCGCCGACATCCGGACGCGCTTCCGCCGCGCGGAGCGCGCTGAGTCGGGCCAGGGAGGAATCGATCCCGCCGCCGAGCACGTGCCCGGTAATTTCCTCGAGCGTGAGCCAGCGGAGATCAGCGGGATCGGCAATCGCGCCCTCCGCGCGGAGCGCGCGTCCGAGTTCGGCGAGCAAAGCGCGCCGCCCGGTGGAAATCAGCCGCTCGTCGTCCTCGGCGGCGTCCACCGCCTCCAACGCCGCCCGCGCCTCGCGGAGGGCGCGTTGCCCGGTCCAGCGCTTCGGAGCCTGCGAGAGGCCGGCAAACCGTTCTTCGAGCGTCCGCTCCGCGCGCTGCGCGATTTCAGCGCAGCCAGTACTCGGCGGATGATACGGAGCCCGCCAGAAACCCAGCGCGAACACCCCCAGCGCGCGCAGGACGGGTTCGGGATCCAGGGCCGCCGGCACCGCATCGATGCCGAGTTCACCCGGGTGAAGACCGGTCTGCGCGGCGACCCACGACTTCACCGCCCGACCGCGCTCGCCTCCAGCCTCGAGCGCATTCTGCTGCGCCGCGGCGGAGCCCTGCGCCAGCGCGCGCACCGTCTCCTCCTCATGCTGCAATTCGTGGCCCAGGCGCTGGAACTCCCGCAGGAACCGCGCGCCGGTCGCTTCTCCGGCCGACGCGACAAGGGAGAGAGCGAGCGGACGATCGCCGCCGCTCTTGCCCGCGGCAACGAGCGCCTCCAGCGCCGTCTCCGCTTCCCGCGTCCGCATCCGTCGAGCGGCCGCTGCTTCCCCCGCGAGTGCTTCGAGTTCGAGCCAGCGCTGCGCGAGTTCGCTGGCGCGCCGATCGGTGACCGGGGCGGTCACGGCCGCGATCCGTTCCCGCACCGCCGCAGTCGCCTGCGACGGGATCTCCGCCCCGCCGGAGGTCGACAGCGCGATCCGGCCGCCCAGCCACGCCAGCCGGCCGGATTGCCCGAGGGCCGACGGCAGCCAGCGACGGGCGACCGTGAAGCCGAGGGGCGAAACGGCGCCGGAAAGAAAAGCCTCGACGGGCCCGCGATCCCACCGAAGCCGATCGCCGTCGCCGACCCGCGCGCCGGGCGTGGTTTCCTGCCAGGCATCCACCAGCACCGAACCAGCGCTCGAAATCTCCCAGGCGATGCCGAGCGGGTGCCCGCAGCGCTCCGCACTTCGGCGCGTCAGACTCGCGATTTCCCGCAGCTGGGTCGCATCGAGCGCAGGACCTGCGGCGAGGTCGGCGGGGAGCGGCCGCGCCTCGACGCCGCTCTCCCCGGCCGGAACAAACGCGAAGCGTTTTGTCGCCGTCTGCGCTTCCGCGAGGGCACCGCCATCCTCGACCACGAATCGATCACGCGCGGATTCCCGATCGACGTCGAGCCCCGCACAGACGCTGATGGTGACGCGCCTGGGCGCGCCTGACGCTGCATCGAAAGACCATGACGTCGCGGAGGCATCCGCGGCGCACGCCTCCTGGACGATCAGGGCCGGCAGGCCGGTTTCGTCTCCTTCACCGCCGCCCCGGGCGCAGGCCTGCCACAGCTCGAGGAGCCTGGAGGCAACGCCGGCAGCCGGAACGAAAAACCGGACGACCCCGCCCGGTCCCCGGACATTGACGAACCCCTCCGGGAATGCGCGCAACGCCTTCTCCAGCTCACGCAGTGCGCTCGCGCTGAGCACGACTTTTCCGAGTAACGCCGCCAGCTCCGGACCGCGCCGCGCCTTCCCGAAGGCCTGACTCTGCCAGGGATTCAAACTCGCGATGAGCGTCGACGGAAGCACGGCGAACCACGGCCGGACGTGCAAGCCCGGCACGGCCTCAGCCAGCCGGGCCAGCAGCGAAGCACCCATCCCCGCCGTCTGCGGGTCGAGCGCGCATTCCTGACTCGAAGCGATCATTCTCATCGGAGCGCGCAAGCAATCCGCCGCGCTATGGAACGTCAACCGATTCCGCGAAACATCGTTGACGACGGATCGCTTTGCGCTACAAAGTTCAGATGGATCTGCCGCAGGACGCCGCCGAGAATCTCGGGATCATCCGCCGCCTGATGGAGCGCGCCACCGTCTATCGTGCGCTCTCCGCCCCCACCGCTCTCGCGGCCGGTTTCCTGGCGCTCGCTGTCGCGGCGGGACAAATCGTTTTCCACCGTCCCCCGGATGCGACCGGCATCGTGGGGGGAACGCCGCGGGAACAATCGGCGGCCTTCATCCTCCCCTGGCTGTTGACCCTCGCGGCGGTCGGAGTCGTGAACGGGTGGTTTCTGGCGCGGGACGCCCGCCAGCGCAGCGAACCATTTTTCTCGAGCGGCATGCGGCTCGCCTTCGGGCAGATGCTGCCGCCGCTGCTCGCCGGGGCGGTCTTCACGGTCTCCGATCTCGCTTGGGGCCGCGACCCGCTCACGACGGTGGGGATCTGGCTGCTGTTCTACGGCTTGGCTCTCCTCTCGACGAGCGTCTTCGCTCCCCGCTCGCTCGTCGGCCTCGGCATGGCCTTCCTGGGCGCCGCGCTTGGCTTCGCCACGATCCGACTGCTCGGCTTTGCCTTCGCTCCGATGTTTCCAAATTTCGTCTGGGCGGCCTGGGTGATGATGGGCACTTTCGGACTCTTCCACCTCGTTTACGCCGCGTTCGCCTGGCGGGACGCGACCGCCCCGGCCGTCGAAATCACCTGAAGAACCGGCCATGCCTGACTTCGAGCGCCTGGACCGGGTGATTCACGAACGCGCGCGCCTCGGCATCATGACGCTCCTCGCCGCCCGCAAAGACTGGGCCTTTCAGGACCTGAAAGCAGACCTCAAAATGAGCGACGGGAATCTCGTAACCCACCTGCGTACCCTTCACCAGGCCGGCTACGTCTCGATCACGAAGGAGATCCTGGACCGACCGCAAACGCGCTACGCCCTCACGACCCGCGGCCGGAAGGCGTTCGAGGACTATCTTTTGGTCCTGGAGGAGATCGTCCGCGCCGCCCGCCAATAGGCTCACCGATTCTTTCGCCCTGATACTTTGTCAGACAAAGCCATAAACCCATGAACATCCGCATCGCCACTCATCACGGACTCTGCTTCGGCGTCCGCGACGCGATCACTCGCGCGGAGGCGCTCGCCGCCTCCGGCCCGCTCACCGTCCTCGGTGAGCTCGCCCACAATCCCGCCGTCGGCGCGCGTCTCCGCGCGCTGGGCGCGCAGTCTGCTCCCCTCGAAACTGATCCAGCCTTGATCACCGGCCAGGTGCTCTTCACGGCCCACGGCGTCTCCGACCGGGAACGCGCCCGCTGGCTGCAGGCGGGCGCGAGCGTGGCCGATGCGACCTGCCCGCTGGTCCGGCACGCACACGAACAGCTTCGTCTGCTCGTCGCGTCTGGATTCGCTCCCGTCGTCATTGGCCAGGCGGGACACGTCGAGGTCCGGGGGCTCATCGGCGATTTTCCCGGAGCGAGCGTGCTGGCTTCGGAGGCCGACATCCCTGCGCTCCCCGCTGCTTGTCCGCTGGGCATCATCGCGCAGACGACCCAGCCGCAGCGCCACGTCTTCGCCTTGGTGGCGGTTGTGCGTGAAGCCCGGCCGGAGCAGGAGGTGCGATTTGTGGACACCGTCTGCGCGCCGACGCGGAATCGGCAGCGCGCGCTCGAGGATCTCATCGAGGAATGCGAGACGATCGTCGTAGTCGGCGGCCGGCACAGCAACAATACCCTCCAACTCGTGCAGACCGCCCGGCAGGCGGGCCGTCAGGTCGTCCATGTCGAGAACGCCGAGGAGATCCGCGAAGGCGACTTCCCGCCGGGCAGGTGCGTCGGACTCACCGCCGGTACCTCGACGCTCCCCGAGACGCTGGACGGCGTGCGACGCCGCCTGGCAGAACTCGGGACCGCCCACGCTGCCCGCGCATGAACCTCTTCCACCAACGAACGACCCGGGATCAGAGCGAGACCTTCCGCGCCTGGAGCGATCACTTCGACCGGAAGTTCCGCGAGCGCGGCGCGCGGGCGTTGCCACCTGGCCCGCCACTCAGCGAACCGGATCGCCAGCGCGTTGGGCCGTCCATTGCGGAGTTTGCGCGCGGAGAGTCATCGGAGGCTCGCGATTTCCTTGCGAAATCGAAGGCCTTTGCGGCGAGGCAGGCCTGTCCCGCATTTCACGAGGCCTCGGTCGGCTTCATCCGGGAGGAGAATGTGCTGCACGCGCGCGTTCTGCTCGCCTACATGGAACGTCAGGGCGTCGCCCCGGTTTTCTCCTCGTGGGCCGACGCCGTCTTCCGCTGGATCCGAAATCTCGGCGACGCAGCTTGGTCGTCGCGGGTCTTGCTCTGCGCGGAAATCCTTGCCCAGCTCTACTATCCCGCGCTCCGCCTCGCCTCCGCCTGCCCGGTTCTGCGGGCGGTCTGCGACGATGTCATCGCCGATGAAAGTGAGCACATCGCCTTCCAGAGCGACCGGATCGCCTGTCTCGACCGGCACGCCAGTCTCGTCATTGTCCGCGAGCAGCAGCTCGTCGCGGCCGTGGTCTTTGGAGCGACCGCCGTGGTCCTCTGGTGGGGACACCGGGATGTGCTGCGGTGCCGCTTCCGCTTCGTGCCCTATTTCTGCGAAGCCGTGGAGCGTTTTGCCCGGGTGTCGCGTCAGATCGAGGAACGACGCGAGCCCGAGGGTCCGGCCGCCGGTGTGACGCCGGCGGCTCACGCATCCTGAGAGCGCTGGCCCGCGCGCGACGTGGGCAGACGGAGATCGCTGGTGCGATCGAGCACCGTCTCGCTGCGGCGCGCCCGGGCCTCGTCGCTTTTCACGCTCTCCACGTACTTCACGAACTGTCGCTGCAGGGACGGCGTCAGCGCCCGGAATCGTTCGCCCGCTCCCGGGCGGCGGGCGAACGCCGCCAAGAGAGCGGCGGGCAACTCAGTCGGAGCCACCCGGGGAGGCTCGCGGCGAAGTTCGAGTTGGATGTTGTCGCCCACCGCGGCCCCCGCCGCCCGCAGCAAGCGAACCGGGGTGATCAGCCGAAACCGATCGCGCCCGGCGGACAGGAGCGTCGTCTCATGCCATTCCGCTCCGAGCCGCATCGCGACGGGGTCATTTCGCTCCCGTCGACCGCAGATGGCGCGGAGCTTCCCCGGCGAAAACTCCACGCAGCACGAATGCAACCACGGGCGAAGCTCCGCATAGACGGTCACCGACGACGCTGCATTCCCTCCGGGCGGACGATCGAAGTCGAGGTCGCTCTCGCGCAGCGGCATTCCGGAATTTCGCCCGAAATCGCGTCCCGGCGCAAGTTCGCGTCACTTTTTCGCGATCCGCGCTTTGCATTCACCCCGCAGCGGCGCAGTCTCCGCGGTTTCACACCCCCCGTCATGACGCTGGCGAATCAAATCACCATCGTTCGCATCCTGCTGATCCCGGTCTTCGTCACGCTCGCCATCTATTACGGCGCGAGCGTGCTCGAAAAGGAACCGGAACCCTGGATGCGTTACCTCGCGATTTTTGTCTTCCTGCTCGCAGCGGTCAGCGACGGGCTCGACGGCTACGTGGCCCGTCGGTACAATCAGCGGACCAAGCTGGGGGCGATCCTCGATCCCATCGCCGACAAGGGACTCCTCGTCTCGGCGCTCCTCGTGCTCACCTTTGGGCACTGGGAAGTGCGCTTCCCCCTCTGGTTTCTGATCCTCGTCCTCGCGCGTGATCTCACGATCATTCTTGGGTGTCTGCTCATCGAGTTCCTGAACGGCGACATCCGCGTGCGGCCGAGCTGGCTCGGAAAAACGGCCACGGTCTGTCAGATGATGGCGATCGGACAGGTCATGCTGCAGCTTCCGGTGCCGCCACCCATGCTGCTGGTCTTCATCGCCGGGCTTTTCACGCTGGTCTCTTTCATCGGCTATCTGATCGACGGCGTGCGCCAGATCGCGCCCGCGGGAAAGCCCGAGACCTGATCTCGCGCGCTTGCACGCGAGCTGAGCGCGCGTTTCCTCGCGGCATGGAAATCCCCCTGTCCCCCACGGAGCGGCGCTCCAACCGCGCGTGGGTTATTGGTTTCGTCGGATTCTGCGCCGTCTTTCTCCTCGGGACGACCGTCTTTGCCGTGGTCCGGATGCCCACCATGCTCGCGCTCCAGATCCGCGAGGCGAGGCGGGTGGATCTGAACGGTCCCGGCCTGCCCGGACCGATGGTTTTCGTGAAAGCCGAGCACCGCGACGCGCTCGCGAAGATCATTGAAGACCGCGCGTTTCGCTTCAATCTGGGCGCGACGCTCTCGCACTGGGCCGAGGGCGGCCCGGCGGATCCGAAGCAGGCGCTCGTGCTCGAAGCCGCGACCGCGAACCGCAGCGCCCAGGTCGACCTGCGTCCCGGTGGCTGGCTGCGGGCGAGCCGGTTCTGGTTTCACTCCTCGCGGGAGGAGCTGCCCTCCGCGGAGATCGTGCGGATTGCGAAGCCCACCCCCTGAGCACTGAGCCTACGAGCCGAAGCCGTTCGCGAGGCCGACGCCTTCCGCCACCACGCGAACGGCGTGGCACCCGTAGGTCGGGAAGCGGGCGTCGACGAAACGCGTTTCCGGATGCGTCAGCAGGGTCTCGAGCAAGGCCACGGCATCTTCCCGCTGCGCAAAAAGCGCATCGCGGATGTCGCCGCCGGCGTTGTAGGCGCGCAGGACGAAGCTGCTCGCGAAGTACGTCTCTCCTTCCGCGCCTGCGAGGGGCAAAGTCTCGCGCGCGACGACTTCATCCGAGGGCTCGGCCCGAACGTAGATGGCCCCGAATTCCCGGAACGGCCCGGCCTCCGGGAAAGGGCAGTAGCTCGCCAGGATGATCTCTTCGCCGGGGCGCGCGCGGCGCAGCACATCCCGCAACGGCTCTCCCCCGCAGGGAGAGACGAAGCGGCGGACGGGCTGGCTTTGGTCGTCGAGTCCAAGGGTGCGGACCCGATCGAGGAAATCGGTCCGGGGAAGGAGGAGGCGGTATTTCATCCCCCAAGGTGAACGCGCAGGCGCGCGCATCTCGCCGTTTTCGGACACGGCAGTAAAATTGCTCCCAACCTGCAGCCGCTACGCCCCTCGCCGCGAACCCCTCTTTTATTCCGCTCGCAATGCCTCGACCGGGTTCATGCGCACGGCGGAGCAAGCCGGGATCAAGCATGCGACTGTGCCAATGGAGCAGAGCAAGAAGACGTTGAGCGCCAGCAATGTCGGGTCGTAGGGGGCGATCTGGTAGAGTTCGCTGGCGAGGAAACGCCCGAGCACCAAAGCTACCGCAATCCCGGCTCCAGTGCCCATCCAGACGGGCTTCATGCCGCGCGACAAAGTCAGACGGATGAGCTGGGAACGCGTTGCCCCTAAAGCGCTGCGGATGCCAATTTCGCGCGTCCGGCGCGCGACACTCGATGCCACGACCGCGTAGATCCCGACTACCGCAAGCAGCAGCGCGACGAAGGCAAACCCGCCGACGAGAATGGCGAGCATCTTTGGCCGACTGATCGAGCCCTCCACAAAATAGTTCAGAAATGCCGGCCGATTGAGGCTCAGAGACGAATCTGCGCGGCGAAGCACATGCCTCATCGCTCCGGACGCATCCAGCCCCGGCTTCGCGCGCACGACGAGCAGCAGGTAGGAAGACGTTTCAAATCCCAAGGGAAGGTAGAATTCGGCTCCATTCACCCGCGCGAGCTCAACAGAGCGGGTATCACCAGCGACCCCGATGATTTCCGCCGCGGAGGTGCCGAGCACGATGAGTTGACCGAGCGGGTTTTCTCCGGGGAAAAGCGTCTCCGCAGCAAGCCGACTAATGATGGTCACGGCAGAAGATGCCTCATCCCCTTCGGTAAACTCGCGCCCCGCCTGAAGAGGGATGCCGAGAGTGTTGAAGTAGCCCGTCGAGATGTGATGCAGCGGAGCCCGCGCGCGCCGGTCCTCTGGAAGCAAAGGTTGATCGGCACGGGCATACGAAACGAAAGGGGATCCGGTCAGTGGCAGCGAGTCCGACACCATCGCCGCCTCGATGCCGGGCTGGACTCGCATTTCATCGAGCAAACGGCCCACAAAATGCAACCGTGAGGGCAAGTCGGGAAAGCGTGCGGACGAAAGAACGACCGTGCCAAAGCAAACACCCTCCGCTCTAAAGCCGGGATCCTGCTGACTCAGGCGCTGAAAACTCACCAGCAGCAGGGACGCCCCAGCGAGGAGTAGGAACGAGATCGCTGCCTGCGCTCCGACAAGAACCTGACGGAATGTTTCCGCGCCGGAATCGCCCGCGAAAGTGGAGCCGCCATTTTTCAGACCTGTGACGATATCCACCCGCGAAGCCCGCCAGGCTGGGAACCAGCCCGCCCCGATCCCCACGGCGAGAGCGAGAGCCACGGCAAAGACCAGGACGGGGCCAGTCGCGGAGATGATCGTCCCGGCCGGGAAGACGTCCGGGGCGAGCGGAGGAAGGAGCTTCAAGATTCCGCGGGCAACGAAGAATCCGAGCCCCGCAGAAACGGCGGCGATTCCGACGCTCTCGCCCACGAGACGCCGCAGGATCGCGCCTCGCGAAGAACCGAGAGCCATCCGAATCGCCATCTCCCGCCGGCGGGCGGCGAAACGCGCGACGAGAAGATTGGCAGCATTGCTACACCCCAGCAGGAGCAACCCCACGACCGCATAGAGCAGCACGTCAAAGGAGGGACGGAGATGACCAATCCGCACCTCAATCAGTCGTTTCACGCGGAGGGTGGTTGTTAGACCTTCCGCGCGATCTTCCGCAGTCGCCCACTGCGCCTGCAAGCGCTCCAGTTCCGCTTGGGCAGAGGCGAGGGAGACCCCGTCGCGGAGTCGTCCCAACACGCCAAGTCGCCCCCCCTCGGACGAGTTCGGTGTGGGCGGAGCTGACGTTGTCCAGACATCGAGCGTGCCGAGCGCGTAAGCCGAAACCGGTGGGAGGACGCCGATCACGGTGTGCGCGACCCCGCCAAACAAGAGGCTTCGGCCGAGGACGTCAGGCGCGGCGTCCAAGTGCACGCGCCAGAAGTTGTCGCTGACAATCGCGACGGAAGCTCCGCTCTCATCATCTGCGCGAAAGGATCGTCCTTTCCCAGGTTTCACTCCGAGTGTCTGGAAATAGTTCGGCGTGACCCGCGCGCCAAAAACGACGAATGGATCGCCAAGGCCGGTGATCTCCACTGCTGCCCAGTCATCTGCGGCAAGTTCTGAAAAAACCGTCTGCTTCTCTCGCAGGTTGTAAAAAAGAGCGCGGCTGATCGGGCTCTCCCGCCTCGTTTCGCGGCCCTCGGCGGAAACCAGGACGAGATTCTCCGGGCTTGGGAAGCTCCAACTTTCCCGGAAAACGAAATCTGTGACGCTGAAAATTGTGACCGTCGCCGCGATGCTCAAAGACAACGCACAAACTGCCGGAACGACCGAGGGCGCAAAGCGGGCAAGCAGACGCATCAGGGATTCGATTTGGTTTGGAGACGGTTGGCCGCGTCAGCTCCTCGCAACCCTGCGCGACCAGCGCGAATTGCTCAAGCACGGAAGGCCGCCTCAAAGAACGGACGACAATTTGGCTGTGGCGGATACCTCAAATGAGAAAGGACTGAGACCCCACATCGTTGCGTGGTTTCGCACGCCGTCAGCCGCGCGCCGGCGCGTTCCACCCGCAGCGGCAGGATACCACGTCTCCTCGTTCCTCCGTGTTCGCGCCCCGCGTGCCGAGCTTTGAGGGAGGCGTGGGTGAAATCTCGCGTCGCACCATCCGCGCGGTTCAGCCCGCGAGACCGCGCCTGCGGCTTACTTGAAGAAAATCGGAATCACGAGGATCGCGACGACGTTCACGACCTTGATCATCGGATTGATGGCCGGGCCGCTCGTGTCCTTGTAGGGATCACCCACGGTGTCACCGGTCACGGCCGCCTTGTGGGCATCCGAGCCTTTGCCGCCGAGATTGCCTTCCTCGATGAACTTCTTCGCGTTGTCCCACGCACCACCTGAGGACGTCATGGAGATTCCCATGAAGAGGCCCGTGACGATCGTGCCCACGAGCATACCGCCGAGGGCCTTGGCGCCGAGGGCCGGAATCGCCGCGACCGCGATGACGGCCAGAACGGGGAGGAGCGACGGAACGATCATCTCGCGGAGGGCGGCCTTCGTGACAATGTCGACGCAGGCGGCGTAGTCCGGCGTGTCGGTGCCCTTCAGGATGCCCGGCTTCGCCTTGATCTGGCGGCGCACTTCCTCGACCACCGCACCGGCGGCGCGTCCCACCGCGCTCATGGAGAACGCGCTGAACATATAGGGAAGCAGACCGCCGATGAACAGACCAATGATGATGAGCGGATCCTCGAGCGAGAAAGACAGCGTCTTGAGCAGCGGACTGCCGACGTGCGCGAGGTGGGCCTTGAGCTCCTCGACGTAGCTGCCGAAAAGGACGAGCGCGGCCAGGCCGGCCGATGCGATGGCGTAACCCTTGGTCACGGCTTTCATCGTATTCCCAACGGCATCGAGCTCGTCCGTGATCGCCCGAATGCCCGCGGGCATTTCACTCATGACGGCCACGCCGCCGGCATTGTCCGTGATCGGGCCGAACGCATCGAGCGAGACGATGATACCCGCCATCGAGAGCATCGACATCGCGGCGATCGCCACGCCGTAGAGCCCGCCAAAATTGTAGCTCGCCCAGATCGACGCGCCGATGAAGATAACCGGGAGCGCGGTGGCCTGCATGCCGATCGCGAGGCCCGCGATGATGTTGGTCGCGTGGCCCGTCTTCGAGGCCTCCGCGATCTTGCGAACCGGAGAATACTCCGTGGACGTGTAGTAGTTCGTAATCACCACGACAATGAACGTCAGGACGAGGCCGATCAGCGCGCAGTAGAAGAGCGAGAGCGGGGTCCGCTCGACGCCACCGATCGAAACGGCCGCCGGGAAGAGATAGTGAATCGCGGGCCAGTAGGCGACCGCGGAGAGCGCGCTGCTCACTGCCACCGAGCCCATCAAGAGCGTGCTCGGGCTGCCGTTGACGGCGTTGACGAGAATGATGCCGACCACCGAAGTGATGATGGAGATGCCCCCGAGGAGGAACGGCAGGACGATCGCATTCATCTGGACGCCCGCGCCGGCGGTGAGGAACCCAATGAGCACCGCGCCAATGAGCGAGACCGCATAAGTCTCGAAGACGTCCGCCGCCATGCCGGCGCAATCACCAACGTTGTCGCCCACGTTGTCGGCCACCGTGGCGGGATTGCGCGGATCATCCTCGTTCAGATCCTGCTCCACCTTACCCACGAGATCCGCGCCGACGTCGGCCGCCTTCGTGTAGATGCCGCCGCCTAGTCGGGCGAAGACCGAGATGAGCGAAGCGCCCAGCGCCAGTCCGATGAGCGAATCGACCGCCGCCTTCTGACCATTCAGCGACGTGACCACCAGATAGAAGAGCGCGACCGAAACGAGCGCCAGCCCGACGACGAGCAGACCCGTGACGGCTCCACCATTGAAGGCAACCCGCATCGCGGCGCGGCGGCTGACCGTCGCGCCCTGGGCGGTACGGACATTCGCCATCACCGCGATCCGCATCCCGATGAATCCGGCGGCCAACGAGCAAAGCGCGCCGATGACGAATCCGACCGTCGTCGCGGGTCCCTTAAAGAAATACACCAGCACCGCGATCACCGCCGCGATCATGCTGATCGTGCGGACCTGTCTGCCGAGGTAGGCCTTGGCGCCCTGTTCGATCGCATCGGCGATGAACTTCATCTTCTCGTTGCCCGAAGGCGCGGCAAAGATTCCGCGGATGAGGAAGATGGCGACGATGAGGCCGACAAGACCGCCCAGGAGGGACAGGTTCATGCCGGTGTTCTCAAAGAGGGAGACGGCGAGGAGGGACATGTGAATGGAGGTGGGAAAAGACTGCGGGGGAGCCGGGGCGAAAGCGCCCCCGCGAGGGAAGCGCGGAAGGTAGAGAGTTCCGATTTCGTCGCAATGAAAAATGCGAATTTTCGCTGGACCGGGACTGAAGCCCCGGTCGGCGGCGTTCGGTCCTACGGCGAATCAAGCTGCACCGGCCGGGAGCTTTCATCGGATCACACTGACGCGCCCTCACCCAACGCAATAGGCTAGCACCGCCTTCTGCACGTGGAGCCGGTTCTCCGCCTGCGTGAAGATCGCATCGGAGTGGCGCTCGAGCACGTCCTCGGTGATCTCCTGACCGCGGTACGCAGGCAGGCAATGCAGGACGATCGCGCCGGGCTTCGCGAATTCCATGAGCTCGGCGTTCAGCTGCCACGGTCGCAGCTCGGCGAGGCGTTCAGCGGACTCCGCCTCCTTCCCCATGCTGACCCAAACGTCCGTGTAGACGACATCCGCGCCCTGCACCGCGGCGCGGGGCTCGGACTCGAAACGGATGTTCGCCGGTTGGCCCAGGCGGGCGAGCACGGCTTCCGCCGGGCGATAGTTCGGCGGGGCGCCGATCACGAGTTCGAAGCCGAGCTTTGCCGCCGCCCACAACCACGAGACCGGGACATTGCAGGAACCGTCGCCGAGGAAGCAGACGCGCTTGCCGCGCCAGTCGCCGAGCCGTTCTCCAATCGTGAAAATGTCGGCGAGGATTTGGCATGGGTGCTCCTCATCGGTGAGCGCATTGATCACGGGTAGACCACTGCATTTCGCGAGTTCCTCGATGTCACTCTGCGCGAAGGTTCGGATGACGATGCCGTGAAGCATCCGCCCGAGAACCCGCGCGGTGTCGCGGATGGGTTCGCCCCGCCCGAGTTGGAGATCATTGGCCGACATAAAGATCGGGTCGCCGCCGAACTCCCGAATCGCGACCTCGAAACTGACGCGGGTGCGGGTGGACGACTTCGTAAAAATCAGACCCCAGCATTGATGCCGGAGCGGGTGCTCCCGATGGCGGCCTCGCTCCGTCTTCATGGATTTCGCCGTGGCGAGGATTTCGAGCATGTCCTCCGCGTGGAGTGTTTCGAGAGAGAGAAGGGAGCGTGACATGAGACGGAAGGTTGGGAAGGCGCGCATTCTCCGGCCCGGCCACCCGCGTGCAAATGAAAAACCGGCGCTTTAAGCTTCTCTCCGCCGCGGATGTCGCCCACGTTCGCGCGTGTCGTTCCTCACCCAACTCGCCGAATCGCTTTGGGTCACCGACATGCGGCTGAACGTCTTTGGGGCAAATATCGGCCATCGGATGACGATCGTCCGGCTCCCAGACGGAACGCTCTGGCTCCATTCTCCCGTGAGGTGCAGTCGGGAACTCTGCGATGAGATTGCCACGCTTGGCGAGGTCAGCGACATCGTCGTGCCGAGCCGCTTTCATGACAGCTTCATCCCGAGCTGGTTCATGACGTACCAGGACGCGAGAATTGTCGTGGCGCCGCATGTCGCCGACGATCACCCACGCTGGCCTTCGTCGGTCGAACTCGCCGACCGGCCGCTGGTCCATTGGGGCGACGACATCGCGATTCAAGCTCTCGGTGGCATCCCCCGGCTCAATGAGTACGTCTTCCTCCACCGCCCGACGCGCACCCTGATCCTCGCCGACCTCGCGTTCTATTTTCCGCCCGGCTCCCGCACCGGCTGGCCCCCCCATTCCTCTGGCTCGAGCGCGCCTACGGGAAGTTCGGTCCGTCGTTGCTCTTCAAGATGGTGATTCAAAACCGCGAGGCGCTGGAAGTCTCGCTCGATCGCATCCGCGAATGGGACTTCGATCGGGTCATCGTCGGTCACGGCGAAGTGCTCGAGACCGGCGGGAAGGCGGCCTTCGCGGCGGCGTTCCCGCCGCTCGCGATGGGCTGAGCGGCGCACGACTGCGGATCGATGCGGATTCAGTGCGGATTCGCCCAGCTAATAAGCCGGAGAGGAACCTTCAATCGCGCACTGAAACTGCGCTTTGAAAACGCAGCTTTCTGACGCGCAACCGGACGATCACCTCGGGATCACCGAAGGTCCCATATCCGATGACGCCAACAAGCTTGCCGCCCGGCGGAATCGGAATGTTCCGGCCCATTTCTGGCCGGGCTGCGATGATGTAACCAAAGTTTCGGACGATCGCGGGATATCTTCCCTTTTCCGATTCGAGAGCGACACGCTCTGAACCGAAATGCATGCCTCCTCCCATGGGCCAGTCATAGACGAACATCCGCAGGGGACGATCGTCCAACGAAGTCAGGGTGAGGACGAACTTTCGGTCGGACCGATGATCCTCAACGTCCAGACGGAAGCGGGCCAGCGCGGGAGCCCGTTTTTCCGCCGAGCGGGGTAACGCAGCGCACGAGCAGAGGCTGAAGAGGCCCGCAGCGACCCCAAAGACCCGGATGAGACGGAAATTCATGGTGAATCGTTCGGTCATTGATCGGGTTGTCTCGATGAACTCGCCCGCTATTTCGCTCCGTCGATGAAGACGTCCATCTGCTGCCCGACGTACAACTTCCCCGCGTCTGGCGCCGCGAACGAGAAGATCACCTGCAGCACTCTCGTCTCGGCGCTTCCGCCGACGTCACCCGGGAGGGATTTTCTCGACACGATGAACGGTTCAATCCGCACGCACTTCAGCACGATGGGGTCGATGCGCTGCCCCTTCATGTAGGCCACGGCCTTCGCCTCCGCGCGCACGCGCGCGGCACTCGCCTCGTCCACCTCCGCGCGGATCTGAAGCCGTTCGATGCTCCCGAGTAACATCAACGGTTCGCCGGCAATTTGCGGGGTGGCGGATTCCCCCGCGCGGGTATTGACCTGCAGGATCGTTCCGGCCCGCGGCGCCCGGACGCTCAACATGTCGAGCTGCACCTTCGCCCGGCCGATCTGCGCCTTGGTTGATTCGATCTCCGCTCGCGCCTGCAGCACCCCCGCTTCCGCCGCCTGAACGGCAAAGCGGGCCCGCTGGACCTCGCTCTCGCTCGATGAGTTGTCCCGGCGGAGCTGCTCGGTCCGCTGCAGCTGCTCGCGCCGGTCGGCGAAATTCACGTCCGCCGCCTTCAACTTTGCCTCCTGCACGGCGAGCGTGGCCTGCTGCTGCTCGATGAGCGACTTCGTGTCGCGGTCATCGATCTGCACCAGTAACTCGCCCGCCTCGACCTTTGCTCCCACTTTGACCGGAACATTCACGACGAGTCCCGGCAACGGTGAAGCGATCCGGACGTTTTCCTCGGCGGACTCGATCAACCCACGCGCTCCGATCGTATCGCTGGACAGCCCAGCGGCGGGCGGCGCCACGGGGGCCGCTGGCGCTACGGGCGCGACGGGACTCACCTCGGCTGCCACCGGATCTGGCTTTTTCAGGCGCAGGAGGAGTGATACGGCCATCACCATGCCAGCCAGCGCGAGCCAGAAGGAGAGTTTCTTGTGCATGTGATTCTGATGATTCTGGAGCATCGCGGATGTCGCGCGGTCGCCGAAGAGCATTCGAGCGCGATTACATGCGGGGAACGCGGAGGACTCGGTTCGGGGATGACGACTATCCGGGAGCGCGTTCGGGGCGCAAGGTGACAAGGATCGTCGAAACGGCTAATCTCCAACCATGAGCGCGGCGAAAATCATCGAGCAGATCAAGTCGCGGGAAGCGCCGCGATGATCCCTCTCGCGAAACCTGAACGCGAGCGCGCGGCGCTCGCCGCTCGCTTTCGAGAACTTTTCTCCCCTGCATGATCGACGCCACCTACCTCGCCCACCGCGACCGCCTCGCCGACACCCTCGAACGAGTCCGGGCTCTCGCCGTCGAAGTCGGCCTCGATGATCGCGCCGCCGCCCTCGACGACGTGCGCCGGGCGCTGCGCGACCCGTTTCTCTTCGTCGTCGTGGGAGAAGTGAAGGCGGGGAAGAGCAGCTTCGTCAACGCGCTCCTCGGCGCGAACGTGTGCGACGTTGCCCCGGATCCCTGCACCGATCGCATCACGCAGCTCGTCTTTGCGGAGGAGCCGTTTTCCCACGAGGTCGGCCCGCTGATCCGCCAGGTGGGCGTGAAGGCCGAGATTTTGAAATCGATCGCGATCGTCGACACGCCGGGTACAGGAGCGATCATTCGGGAGCATCAGACGATCACGGAGAACTTCATCCCGCGCGCAGATCTCGCGCTGTTCGTCTTCAGCGCCGTCAACCCGCACACCGGCGCCGCGTGGGACATGCTCGATTTCGTGCGCGAGGAATGGCGGAAGAAGGCGGTCTTCATCCTGCAGCAGGCCGACCGCGCCACGCCAGCGGAGTTGGAGACGAATCGCCGGGCGGTCGAGCAATACGCCGGTCAACGCGGGCTGCGTCAGCCGATGATCTTCGCGACTTCGGCAACGCGCGAAGCGGCGGGCGATCGCGGCAGCGGATTCTCCGAGGTGCGGGAGTTCATCCGCGCGAGTGTCACGGGCGGGGTCGCGGCCCGCGCCAAGCTCGAGAACGCCGCCGGCGTCGCGGAGAAGTTTCTCTCCCTCGTCCAGGAGGGACTCGGCGCGGAGGAAAAGCGGCTGGCGGCGGATCGGGAGATCGCCGCGCGCGCCGCCGATCGACTCGCCAACGGTGAACGACGATCCGGTCGGGAGATCGACGCCCTCATCGAGCGGCTCGAACTGAACTACAACCGACTCGCCGGGGAGTTGAAGGGCGAATTCGAACGCGGCATGTCGCTTTCCGAACTTTTCGCCCGCACGGTCGGGCCGCTCTTCGGCCGGAAGAAGTCCATCTCGGCCTGGATCGACGAATTAAAAAGTGACTTCGAAAAGCGCCTCTCGCCCCGCGTCGAGGAAGTCGCGAAGGAAGGCGCGCAGCATTACCTCGAAGGGGTCCGACTGCTGCTCAATGACCTCATCGCCGACCTCGGGTCAGCCCGTCCGTCCGCGAATTCCCAGGCGCCCCAGCTTTTCATGAAGCTCCCCGGCTGGCACGGCGAGAGCACCGAAGGGGTGATCACAAAGCTGCGAGAACTGCTCTCCGATGACCGCTTCACCGCCTCGCTCCAAGGCTCCGGGACGAATGCGATTCCCTACGCGATCGGAGGCGGAATCGCCGCCGTGCTCGGCGTGGTCACAGGCATCGTCGCCCATGTCCTCGTCGTCGATCTCACCGGGGGGATCCTCACGGCGCTGACGGCGGCCGGCGCGGGGCTCTTCGTACTCTTCAAACGGGGATCGCTCGTGCGCGACTTTGAGTCGGCCCTGGACCAGGGCCGCGAGCGTTTCGTCCGGGAGGTTCGCGACCGGTTGACGTCGAAACTCGGCCTGATCTACGAGGAGATCCGGCGCGTCTGCCATCCGTTCTTCGACGAGGTCGAAGCGGCGCGCAAAAAGCTGGAACCTCTGGCGCAGCGCCGCACCACGCTCGAGGGCGAGGTGCGGGAGCTGCGGACGCAGTGGTGAGGGATCTCAGGCGAGCGGAACCTTCGGGTCGTGGAATTCCAGACCGAAGGTGTCCGCGACCGCCTTGTAGGTGCACTTCCCTTCGTGCACGTTCACCCCGCTGAGGAGCGCCGGCGTCCGGATCATGGCTCCCTTCAGCCCGTGGTCAGCCAGAGTCTCGAGATAAGGGAACGTCACATTTGTGAGGGCCTGCGTCGCGGTGCGCGCGTAGGCGCCCGGCATGTTGGCCACGCAGTAATGGATGACACCTTCCTCGACGTAGGTCGGTTCCTCGTGCGTCGTGGGACGGGACGTTTCAGCGCAGCCTCCCTGGTCGATCGCGATATCCACCAGCACACTGCCTGGGCGCATGCGCTTGAGCATCTGGCGCGTGATCAGCTTCGGCGCCTTCGCGCCGGGAACGAGGACCGCGCCGATCAGCAGATCGACGGTGGGAAGCAGCTCCGTGAGGTGTGCCTCGTTCGAAAACAGGGTGTGTGCGCTGTGCATGGTGATGTCGAGGAAGCGCATCCGCTCGAGATCGACTTCGAGAATCGTCACGTCCGCGCCCAGACCGGTCGCCATGCGGGCGGCATTCACGCCGCTGGAGCCGCCGCCGATGACGACAACCTTGCCGGGTAGAACCCCCGGAACACCTCCGAGGAGCACGCCCACTCCGCCATTGTGCTTGGCGAGCGCGAAGGCGCCCATGACGACGCTCATCCGGCCGGCGATTTCACTCATCGGCTCGAGCAACGGCAGCCGGCGGTTCACTTCGACGGTCTCGTACGCGATCGCGGTGCAACCCGAAGCGACGAGGCCATCGGTCAGCGGGCGGTTCGCCGCGAGGTGAAGATAGGTGAACAGGATCTGACCTTTGCGCAGCAACGGAATCTCGCTCGCGAGCGGTTCCTTGACCTTCACGATGAGATCCGCCTTCGCGAAGATCTCCTCGTGGCTCTCAATCAGTTGCGCGCCGGCGCCCTCGTAGTCTTCATTCGAGTAACCCGACCCGAGTCCGGCGTTCCGCTCGACGAGCACAGTGTGGCCGTGCTTGATGAGTTGGTACGCGCCGGAGGGGAGCAGCGCGACCCGATGTTCCTGAGTTTTGATTTCTTTGGGGCATCCGATGATCATGCGCGAGACGTAGGGCGGACTCCGAAAAAGCACAAGGGCGGGAATGCGCGAACGCACCTCCCGCCCTCCGTGAAGCGTGGGGACAAAAACTCAGAACATCCGAATGTAGGCCTTTTTCCGCAGGCCCTCGATCCACTGCTCCGCCATGCGTTGACGGTCCTCGCCTTGGAGGCGGCGCTCGATGTCGGGGCGCAACTCGTCGAGTTTCTTGTTTTGCGGCTCGCGTCGATCCTCGATGTAAAGCAGGTAGTAGGTGTTGCCGATTTCGACGACCTGACTGAGCTCTTTCGCCTTCAGCGAGAAGACGACCTTCGAGAGCTCCGGCCGCAGGGTGCGGCGATCGACCCAGCCGAAGTCCCCGCCGTTCGGCCGGCTGCTGTCATCGGAATACATCGCGGCGAGCTGATCGAACGGTGCGCCCTGCAGAATCTTGCCGCGAATCTCGAGGATCATCGACTTCTGGGGGTCATCGATCGAGAGTCCGGGAGCGCGCTCACCCTTGTTGATCGCGATTACGCGAAGTTTCACCTGCTCCTGCTGGGTGTAATCCTGCCGCGCCTTGCTGCTGTAGAACTCATTCACCTTCACCGGCGAGACGATGAGATCCGCCTTGATGTTCGAAAATCGCATCGCCTGGACGATAAACTTGTCACGCTCGATCTCGCGGAACCGGGTCATCGTGTAGCCTTGGGCCTGGAGCGTTTTGACGAACGCCTGGCGGTCGCCTCCGAAATCATCCCGGATTATGGCCGCGATCCGCTCGTCGATGACGCGCGTCGGCACATTGAACTCCTTCTTTTTGAACTCCTGCAGGATTAACTGCCGGTCGATCAGATCTTTTAGAGCGGCCATCCGCGCCTCCTTGATCTTGTTGACAAGCTCCTGCCCGCCAAATTGGGCGCGCAGGGTCCGCTCCCGGGTGGTAACGAGTTCCCGTACCTGCGAGAAAGTGATGACGTCGCCGTTTACGACGGCGGCCACGCCATCGAGAACCTCAGGCGCCGCGAAAGCGGGACGTGCCGCCACAAGGGCGAGAAGTGCGGAAAGAAAGACGGAGAAGACGCGTCGGGCGGACATTCGAGACATGATCAGGCTGTTCGGTTGCAAGGAGGTTCGGCGTCACTTGGACGCATCAGAGGGATCGAACGTTCTGAATTATCTCAGAAAATCGCGACTTCGCATCCTCGGATTTCAGGCGGGGGAACCGGCCCTCGATTTGGAGGGGTTCGCCGCCCCTTTCGATGATGAGTTTATCACCCCGGACCGCCAGTGACTCGATCTTCCGATCGGCCGCGAGGACGCGAAGTGCATGATACGAAAGCAGATTCTCCGCGGGTCCGGGCAGGCGACCGAAGCGGTCTCGCATTTGAGCCCGTAGGGACTTGATCGCATCCGCCGAGGCGGCGTTCCCGAGACGACGGAAGATTTCCATCCGCTGGCGTTCGTCCGAAACGTAGGCCAGCGGAAGAAACGCCGGCAGGGTCCCGGCGGCTTTGGTGTCGATGCCCTCGCGGAGTTCGAGGAAGTCGAGCTGGAGCGGAACCTCGGCGCGGCGTGGAGCCGGCCGGCCCCGCAGCGCGGCAACCGCCTGCTCCAGCATTTGACAATACAGGTGGAACCCAACCGCCGTAATGTGCCCGCTTTGGGAAAGTCCGAGCAGGTTCCCCGCGCCCCGTATTTCCAGATCCCGCATCGCGATCTGAAACCCGGCCCCCAACGCGGAGTACTGCCGGATCGCTTCGATGCGCTTCCGCGCCGCGCCCACGCTCATGAGCTCCCGCGGCAGCATCAGAAAAGCATACGCCCGGTGCGTCCCCCGCCCCACCCGGCCCCGGAGCTGGTAAAGATCCGCCAGCCCGAAGCGGTCCGCCCGGTCAATGATGATGGTATTGGCGTTCGGAATATCGATCCCGCTCTCGATGATCGTCGTGGAGACGAGCACGTCCGTCTCGCCGGCGATGAACCGGTGCATGACGGCATCGAGCTCATCCTCGTCCATCTGCCCGTGGCCAATCTCCACCCGCGCACCTGGGCACAAGTCCGTCACCCGCTGCGCGGTCCGCTCGATCGTGGCGATCCGGTTATGGAGGAAAAAAACCTGTCCTTCGCGCGCGAGCTCCCGCGTGATGGCCTCGCGGATGACGCGCTCATCGTAGGCTCCGATGGTCGTCTCGACCGGATACCGGCTCGGGGGCGGCGTTTCGAGCACCGACATGTCGCGCGCTCCCGTGAGCGCCATGTACAAGGTTCGCGGGATGGGCGTGGCGGAGAGCGTGAGGATATCCACCAGCGGGTAGCGCTCCTTCAAGCGTTCCTTGTGCTTCACGCCGAAACGCTGCTCCTCGTCGACGATCAACAGCCCCAGATCGCGAAACGCGACATCGTCCGAGATCAGCCGGTGCGTCCCGATCACCACGTCCACCGCGCCGCGTCCCACGTCCCGGATCACCTCTCGCTGCTCGGCCGCGGAGCGGAAACGCGTCAGCACGTCCACCCGGATCGGGTAGTCGGCGAAGCGCTTTCGCCAATTCTCGAAATGTTGCTGGGCCAGAACGGTCGTCGGCGCGAGGAGCGCGACCTGCCGTCCGGCCGCCGCTGCCTTGAAGGCCGCCCGGATCGCCACCTCGGTCTTCCCGAAGCCCACGTCCCCGCAGATCAGTCGATCCATCGGCCGCCGGGATTCGAGATCGCGTTTCGTCTCGGAGATGGCCCGGATCTGATCCGGCGTTTCTTGGAACGGAAAGGCCGCTTCAAAGGTCGACTGCCAGTCGCTGTCGACCGGGAACGCCGTTCCGCTTTCGGTCTCGCGCACGGCCTGCAGTTTGAGCAGTCGGGCGGCGTAGTCGGCGGTCGCGCGCTCGGCGCTGCGGAGGGAGGTCGCCCAGCGCGCCTCGCCCAGGCGGCTGAGCGCTGGCCGCTGCTTTCCCAGTCCCTGATAGCGCGCGACGAGATGCGACTGCTCCAGCGGCACGTAGATCTTCGCCTCACCCGCAAACTCGAGCGCGAGCCGCGAGCCGCCTTCCGGCGCGGGCTCCAGCCCCCGGAACCGCGCGATCCCGTGCTCCTCGTGAACCACGAGGTCGCCTTCGTCGAAGGTCTCCGCGGCCTCCGCGGCCGTCCGGCGGATCGCGGCGCCCCGCCGCGAGAGCCAGTTCGCGCGCGTGCCGACCGCGTGATGGACCCGATGCCCAAACACGAGACCCGCGGGCAGAATCGCCACGCCCGCCTCTCGCAGCAGCAGGGCGGAACCGGTCTGGCCCGCGCACCAGGTGATCGCCTCGGCGAGCGGCGCGAAGGCTTCCTTCACTTGCGCAAAGATTTCGCGCTCGTGCGGACCCACCGTGACGAGAAATTTGATGCCATCGCGGGCCCAGAACTGGAGCTGGGCGAGCGCGCGCTGCCGCCCCACCTCGCGACCCACCTCCTCGTCCTGCCACCAGACGTCGGCGCGCGGGGAGAGATCGAAAAAACTCAGCGATTCGTCGATCGTCTCCGCGTCCCGCGCGGGGCGTTGACCCAGCGCGACGGCGATGCCCCCCGCGGAGTCCTTCCCGAGCGCTTCAAAGACTAGATCATCCCCCCGCACGAGGCTCTGCAGCGGAGCGCGTCGCACATCCTCGGCGGATGCGAGGGTCAGTCTCACCTCGTCGAGTTCCTGATTTGAGACCTGCGAGTGGATGTCGAACTCGCGGATGCTCTCGATCTCATCGCCAAACCACTCCACCCGGACCGGCGCGAGCTGGTCGGCGGCGAAGATGTCCAGGAGGCCGCCGCGGACGGCAAACTGCAGCCGCTCACCCACCTGCGGTACCCGCTCAAATCCAGCCTTCCCGAGCGCCGCGAGGATGTGCTCGATCCCGGGGCTCTCCGCCGGACGCAACACCAGGGGCTCCGCGCGCTGCCCACGTGCGATGAAGACTTCGCCCTCCCAGCCGGTCCGCGTCACCACGGCGATCTCCGGCGTCGCGCCCGCCGCGAGCCGCATCGTGGCGTGAAGTTGATCCGCGACGAGTTCCGGATCAAAGGTCGAGCCCGTCGCCATCATGCCGAGCGTCTCGGGCAGCAGAATGGCTTCCGGAAGCAAGGGAATGAGCTCGTCGTGGATCTGCTCCTGCTGGCGCACGCCATCGGCAACGACCCAGGCCCGCGCCTTCGATCCGGCGCGTTCGCGCAGGAGAAACGCGAGCAGCGGGAGGCCCGCCCGCTCGACGCGCGGCAGAGCGACCGTCCCGTGGCGCACCGCCGCGAGCACATCACCCAGCGCCAGCCGCGAAGCGACCGCGCCCAAAGCCTCCACGAGCGGAAGGGGCTCCTCCCGCGCAGATAGATTCGAGGCTGACTCCTTGGCGCGCTTACTCATCCGTCGTCGTTACGAGCCCGAACCTTCCCACACCCGGGGCCTGGCGTCGCGGACTCGTCACACGCGGGCCGGGACGGATGCCGACGGAGATACTGTGCAACCACGTGGACGGGCATCCGGCTGTTCCGCCCGGCGCAGTTTCTGCTGGCAAAGTGGTCCTCCGATCGCTTCCGGCGCACGCCACCCCAGGCGTCGAAGCGGTGAACGCCATGCCGCTCCACGTGAAACTTGTCGTCGCTCTCCTGCTCTCGATCGCAGGAACCTCCCGCCTGCCGGCGGCTCTCATCGTGTACGAGGACTTCAACTACCCAGCCGGCAGTGCCGCCAATGGGTTGAACGGGGGAGTCGGCTGGAACGGAGCCTGGCAGACCAGCCCCCACTTCACGGCGCAGGGGCTGGACCTCACCATCAGCGCCGGCGACATCCCGGTGAACGCGCCCTTCGCGAATCTGGTGACGAGCGGTAACCGGCTGACCACGATCAAGAACCAATCAAGCGTGACGACCGGCGGGAACGGCAGCGGTATTCGTACCTTCCGGCAAATCGATCTCGCCCGCCTCGCCGGAAGCGGTCTGCTCGATCCCGTCAGCGGCAAACTGGGGGCACCGGGCACCAGCATCTGGATCGCCTTCCTCGCGCGGCTCGCGCCGGGTGCGAGCAACACGAACTCGGGGAATGGCGGGATCCATCTCTATGATGGGCTGGCTCCGCTCACGACCTCGCCCTACGACGGCGACAAGCCGAATCACGAGCGCATCTTCATGGGCGATCGGGCCAGCAGCACTTTCTGGTTCCTCGGCCGAACGACCGGCGGCGCGCCGGGGGGCGTACTCGCGGACAGCACCACGACTGTCAGCACGACCCCGCGGCTCCTCTTGTATCGGTACGACTTCAAACCTGCAGCGGTGGACATGCGCCTTTGGGTCGATCCGACTCCGGGCACACAGCCGGCGGACGCCGCTGCCGCCGTCACGCTGCTCAACGTGCTCTCCTTCGTGTTCGACTACGTCGAGGTCGGTGGGGCGGATGGCGCGTCGTCCACCGTGCTGGAGCAACTCGACGTCGATGAGATTCGCCTCGCCACCACCTACGCGGAAGCGGTGCCCGTCGCTTCGCCCGGCACACTTCAATTCAGTGCGGCCGGTTTCATCGCGCCGGAGTCGGCTGGCTCCGCCACAATTACCGTCAGCCGAATGGGCGGGGGTCTCGGAAGCGTGAGCGTGCTTTTCCAGACCGCCAATGGCACCGCCACGGCCGGAGCCGACTACACCGCGACGACCTCCCCGCTGACCTGGGCGAACGGAGATGTCGCGGCGAAAAATGTGCTCGTTCCGATCGCCGCGGACGCCTTGGCTGAGGGGAGTGAGACCGTCCTGCTCTCGCTCTCCAATCCCACCGGCGGTGCCACGCTCGGCAATCCCGCGACCGCGACGTTGACCATTCAGGATCCGCCGGTCGATGCGTGGCGTTTCGCGCATTTCGGGCCCAATGCGAACGACCCCGCGGTGGCCGGAGACACCGCCGCACCGGCCGGCGACGGCATTGCGAACCTCACGAAATACGTTCTCGGGCTGGACCCAAACGCGAATGCCTCCGCCACCAGTGCCCTCCCCGTCGCCGGATCGATTCAGGTCTCCGGTCAGACGTATCTCACACTCACCTTTGGGCGCGACACGAGCGTTACCGATGCCACCTGCGTGATCGAGCAATCGACGGATCTGCAGAGTTGGAATACGGGATGTTCCTACAACGCCGCGGGCAGTGTCTCTTCGACCGCCTTCACGGTCGAGACGGCGCGGATTCCCGCGGCACCGGGGCGCGAGTCGATCACCGTGCGCGACGTGAATCCGACCACCAGCGGGGCGCAGAGCCTGCTCCGCCTGCGGGCGACGCGGCCGTAGCACGACCAGGTGAACGCAATCCACGCTGCGGCGGAGCGCGGACTAATCCGTAAAATTTGCCCACGGATTCGCGCCGGCGGCGATTGGGCCGGTGGCACTCACGGGGGGACCGGTCTGACAGGGCGTATCGGCTTGGATGTTCGTGGTGCAATTGCGAATCTGATTCCGCACGATCAGCGCGTGGGCGGTATTCAATCCGCTGACGACGAAAATGCCAAACGTGCTGGTGCCGGCGATGTTATTGCCATCGATCACATTCCGGATGCCGGTCGCCTGAATCGCGGTGGCGGCGGTGCTGATGTTGCAACCGGTCACGATGTGGGCGGAGGTGATGGAAATGCCGAAATCACCCGTGCTGTTGAGGGCGAGCCCCTCCGAGCGGCCGGCGACAGACGTGAGCGCTGCGTAGCTCAAACCGGACCCGGAATTGCTGACGTTAAAGACGGAGCAGGCGCGGGCGAGACGGTAAGCGGACAAGCCGACCGTATTGCCCGACGCAGCGGAAGTGACATTCGCGATCCGGGAGTCCGTGATGACATCGGCGGAGACGCCGTTACAGCTTCCGCTCCCACCGGCCAAGGTCACCCCCGTCACGCTGCACCGACCGACTTCGCTTGCCAAAATTCCGTTGACCGAACCAGCCGTACCTCCCGCGACGGTCGCCACGGTGGTATCGGTGACCAAGCTGGCCCCGATTCCGTTGGCACTGACCGCCGCGGTCGCCATCCCGATGGTTGCGACAGTGCAATGACTAACGGTTGACGCGCTGATGCCGGTTGCCGTTCCCTGGCTCCCCACGCCGCCGACGTTGAGCACGCTCGATCCGGTGATCGAAGTGGCGATGATCCCGGTCGGATTTCCGCCTGTGCCAGCAGCCGTGCCAATCGAAACAACGCGCGAGCCGGAGACCGTGGCGGCATTAATCCCCGTGACGCCGCCGCTCGACGTACAATTCAACGCTGAGACCGTGCAATTCTCGACCGCGACCGCGCTGATTCCGGTGATGGCGCCCGAAGCGGTGCTGATGGTTGAGACATCGCAGCCGCTCACGCTGGAGGAGGTGATTCCCTGGGCTCCCCCCGAGCCGGTATTCGTCACGGTGGTGACGGTGCAGCCAGTGACGACCGAACCGACGATCCCTTGCGCACCCGACGAGCCGCTCGCGCTGATGGTCGCCACCTCGCAGCCGGTAACGGTATGAGCGAGAATGCCAAGAGAGTTTCCCGAGCCCGCGATGTTGTTGACGACGCAATGCTCGACCAGTCCCCGCGTGCTCACGAACACGATGCCCAGTCCGCTGGTGACGCCAGTAACGATGCAACCGCGCGCGAGCACACCCTCGGGAGTACCGGTGTTGAAGATCAGGCCACCGCCCGCGCATGCGATGGTCAGATTCTCGAAGCGACAGTTGACGGCGGAGAAACCGGGGAGCGTCGCCACCCCTCCCTGGTCGAAATTCCGGATCGTGCCGTTCTGCACGACCACCGTCGTCCGAGTGGAACGAAACTCGACGCCGCGCAAGGTCCCGCTCACGCCCGTGAGCGCATGTCCGCCGAGGTCGAGCGTGACGCCATCCACGTTGATCGCGATGGCGGATTTGCCGCTCACGCCGGAGATGTCAGCAGTGAGGTAATAGGAACCCGATTGATTGATGACGAACTGCGCGGTGCCGTCGCCGGTGAGCGACTGCACGGCGATGCGCGTTTCGATTTCATCGAGCCGCTTCATCGTCAGCGCCGGCGCACCCGGCGGCGTCAGAGAGCCTTGGGCGCGGGCGAGCGGGGGCGGCGAAAACAAAAACCCGACGAGCGAGAGTAGGCCACCGAGGAGGGGGCGGAGGGGGCGCATCCGTGAGGTCTACGAAATTCTCGTCGTCAGAGCAATGCTGCTGTAAAAACGGCCGATCGGGCAAAAGGCAGCGCAAGTTGGGCGTACGGCGTGGTTTCGGTGGGGGCCGCGTGCGCGGCACGTGCCTCGTGAGCGGGATCCCGGTGAGACCAGCTTGGGAGCGGCTCTGTCCCCCCTGCCGACGATCCAGATCGCGAAGCGACGCTTTTTTCTCTGCCGCTGCGCAGCTTGAACAACGCCAGCGCGGATGCAGCCGCCCCCAGGCTCGATGACCGCTGGCGCTCCGACGCCCCCTGCGAAACCCGAATGCTCCGTTGCTGCCGCATCAGATCCGCCGCGCCACGAGATCGTACACCTGGGTGCCGGTCGCCTCGACTTCGATAAATTTCCCGACTGGAGCCGGGCCATCAAGCAATACGCGTCCATCGATGTCCGGCGCATCGGCCTCGGACCGCGCGACCAGCGGACTCTCCACGAGCACGCGCAGTTTCTTGCCGATCTGGGCCTCGTTGTGTTCGCGGGCGATGCGCTGCTGGAGCTCCATCGCGCGCCGATACCGCGCCCGTTTCGTCGCGAGGTGAACCTGATCCGGCATTTTCCCCGCCCGCGATCCCTCTTCGCGCGAATAGGTGAAGATCCCCAGCCGCTCGAAACGCGTGTCCTCGATGAACTTCAAAAGCGCCCGGAAATGCTCCTCGGTCTCGCCCGGGAAGCCGACGATGAATGTCGTCCGCAGCGCGATTCCCGGAATCCCCGCTCGAATCCGCGCCACGAGATCGATGATGTGCTGGTCGCTGGTCTCGCGTCGCATCGTCTCCAGCATGGCCGGATGAATGTGCTGGAGCGGCATGTCGATGTAGCGCGCCACGTGCCGGCAGCGGGCAATCGTGGCGATGAGTTCATCGCTCCAATGCGCGGGATGCGTGTACAGCAGTCGAATCCAGAATTCTCCCGGGATCTGATCGAGCTCCTCGAGCAGGTGGCAGAGCGTCACGCCGCGAGTCGGATCGACCGGCTGGCGCGAGCCCGCCTTCTCCTCCCAGAGGTCCATCCCGTAGTAGGTCGTGTCCTGAGAGATCAAATTGATCTCCTTCACGCCGTCCGCCACGAGCTGACGCACCTCCCGGACCACGGAGTCGATCGTCCGGCTCCGGTGTTTCCCCCGCATCTGGGGAATGACGCAGAATGAGCAGGGATGATTGCAGCCCTCCGCGATCTTCACGTAGGCCGTGTGCGCCGGGGTGAGGCGGAAGCGCGGCGTGTCGTAGTCGGGGATGTAGCGGGGCTTGCGCGTGACAAGATTCAAGGGCTGCCAGGCCTCATCCACCAGCTCGGCGGCGACCTTCGACCTCGCGGCCGAGGCGCGCGGCGCTGGCATTGCAAGCACCCGGGAAATGATGCTGCCGGCCTCCGCGACCTGATCGAGGCCCATGAACGCATCCACCTCGGGCATCGACTCCGGAAGTTCCTGGGAGAATCGCTGCGCCATGCACCCACTGACGATCAATTTTTGACCCTTCCGACGCTTCAGCCCCCGCCCCCGGTGGGCGTCGAGAATCGCCTCGATGGACTCCTCCTTCGCCGAATCGATAAAAGCGCACGTGTTCACGATGAGCACGTCGGCTTCGTCCGCATTCGCCGTGATCTCCATGCCCTCCGCGACGGCGCTGCCGAGCATGATCTCGGCATCGACGAGGTTCTTTGCGCAACCGAGCGAGATCATCCCGACCTTCTTCCTCGACAGCACGGGTGGGGCGACAGCAACGGCAGACATCGGTGAACATGGCCCGGAATGCCGGTGAGCGCCATCGGCGAGGCGGGCGGGTCTCACGGCGTCGATTCTTGAACAGGAGTAAACGGAGGTCAGGGAGGTCCGAGCAAAGCAGTTAGCTCCGTTGCCTCCTGTTTCTCTTCCCCGGTTTGCTTGAGCAGCCCTTCTGCCCAACCCCTCCTTTCGCGGGAGCAGCAATTTCGAGTTTCGGATTTCACGTTTCCGCCTAAAACGACCGGATGTCTTCCCCCCAGGTCGTCGTCGTCGGCAGCTTCGTGCAGGATCTTTTCTTCGATACCCCCTCGTTCCCCCGGCCGGGCCAGACGGTGATCGGCCGCTTCCGGACGGGACCGGGTGGCAAGGGATCGAATCAGGCCGTCGGGGCATCCCGCGCCGGGGTGAAGACCGCGTTCGTCGGCGCGCTCGGACCGGATGCCTTCGCCGCGGGCGCGCGGAGTTTTCAAACCGCCGAGGGGATCGAACATCACTTCCTCGACAAAACCGATCACGCCACCGGCACGGCCGCGATCCTCGTGGACGCGACGGGACAGAATCAGATCGTGGTCGCACTCGGCGCGAATGACGCGATCGCGCCGGACGAACTGCCCGCCGCGGTCATTCAGGGCGCCGAGGTGCTCGTCAGCCAGCTGGAGATCTTCCTTCCGGCAGCACTCCGGGCGCTGGAACTCGCCCGCGCCGCGGGCGTGCGGACCATCCTGAACACCGCGCCCATGCGCGCGGATTTCGATCCCGCGATGCTCGCACTGACCGACATTCTCGTGCCAAATGAGACGGAGTTTGCCGCGCTCGTGAATCTCCTCCCGCAGTTCGCGGAAACGACGTTCGATGAAGCCGCGCTCGCAGCCCTCTCGGGCGATGCCCTCCACGCGCTCTGCCGCCGGATGGGGCCTCCGGTCGTGCTCGTGACCCTCGGCGCCCGCGGCTGTTTCCTCTCCACTCCTGAGCGCCACGTCTCCATCCCCGCGGTCGGCGGGATCAAAGTCGTCGACACCACCGGGGCCGGAGACGCCTTCGTGGGAGCCTTCGCCGCCGGGGTCGTCGAATTCGGTGGCGATCTCGAGCGCGCCGCCCGTTTCGCCAATGTGGCCGCCGCGATTTCCGTCACCCGCCCCGGCACCGCGCCCGCAGTCGCCCGCCGGGCCGAGATCGAGGCGTTGCTCGGGAACGCCTGACCGGACGTTTTCGCGTGGGCGTGCTCGCTGCCGTTGACCCCCATCGCGAAGCGACACTTTTCCTCTTGGCCGCTGCTCGGCGCTGGCGACAACGGCAGCGGGGACGCAGCCACTCCCACGTACAAGCGCCGCAACGGGGAATATCCGGTCGCGTCCGCGCTCCCAGAAGAAGTCGTCGGTGTCGGCCCGGGCGTATTTGCTGGGCGTTTCGGTTCGTAGCGTTATGTCCTCTCCGGAACCGATCCAATTTCCTTGGCCTCGTCTCTCTCCAAATCGCGGCCGACGCTAGCGCAGGTTTTTGCGCTGAGCCTGCTCGGGCTCGGAGCCGTGCTGCTGGGACTGTTCGTCCTCGTCTTCCACAGCTCGCAGACATCGCTGATCGAGAGCTCCGAGCGCCTTCGGGACCAGGCAAGTCGGGAGATTGTTGGACGCGTCTCCACCTTTCTCTCGGTCGCGCCGGCCGCGATCCGTCGCTTCGAACGCGAAATCGCTGCCGGCCTCGTCCAGCCCCGCGACGAGGCCTCCCTGACGAGCGCGCTGGCCTCGCTGCTGGTGGCGAGCCCGGACGTCAGCGAGGTCACCCTCACGATGGCGCGCCGAACGGGCTACGGTGCCGACGGAGAAATCGAGCTGGCGCCGCAGTCCGGCGCGCAATGGAGCTTCGTCCGCGGGAACCCGGAGGTCGCCAAGCCGGGCGCCCGGATTCGGCTCACGCACGTCAGCGCGGAGGACGGAAAATTTGTCGCCCGAAGACGGAACTATCCTGCCGCCGATCCCTCCGATGCGGCGGGCCAGGCGGAACAGGTGCCGGATCCCACCGAGCACCTCACCTTCCGAACGCCCGCGAGCCGCGACCAGCTCGGCAACCTGCTCTGGAGCGATCTCCACTGGTCCGAAGTGGATGCGGAAATGCCCGCGGAAAAGCGCCGGGTGGAGGTGAGCGTCCAACAATCCCTCCAGGACCCGGGCGGAGAGTTTCTCGGCGTCCTGCGGGTGGGCTTGCTGACGCGCGAGCTCGACCGAGCCGTCCAGGTCCGCCTGGCGCCGCCGGATGCTCCCGATCCGCACCGCATTTTTATCTGCGACACCGAGGGTCGTCTCATCACGCGTTTGGCGGAGGGCGACCTGGTCCAGGCCGTCGGCGATGACCTCCGCGTGATGCCCGTTCGCCCCCCTGGAGAAATCGTGGCCGCCCTCGCCGAGCCGGGCCTCCGCCGGATCGGACCAGATTTTCCCTCCTGCTTCGGCTCGCTGCTGCACGATGGCGAGGAATTCCTCGTATCCTTCCGCACCCTGCCGGAGACGCAGGACTGGGTCGTGGGGATCGTGGTCCCCCGCGCCCACTACCTGGGGCAGGCGATCGCCCTACGGAATCGCCTCCTCCTCGTCTTGCTCGGCATCATGGGCGTGCTCCTGCTCGGAGGCGGCTGGATCCAGCGCGGCGTGACCCGCGCGCAGGGCCAGATCGCCCGGGAGACCGAGCGGATGAACGCCTTCGAATTCGCGCCCGCGCCCGCCACTTCGGCTTTTCGGGACGTCGGCGCCGTCCTCGAGAGCCTCGAACGCGCGAAGGCAGCGATGCGGGCGATGAGCAAGTACGTGCCGATCGACCTCGTGCGCCGGCTCTACCGGGAGAAAAGCGAGCCCGTGCTCGGGGGCGAGGAGACTGAGCTCTCCATCATGTTCACCGACATCAAGGGCTTCACGAGCCTGGCGGAAACGCTGGAGCCGAACGTGCTCGCGGACGCGCTGGGCCGCTATCTGAGCGTGATGGTCCGCATCATTCAGACGGAGCACCGCGGAACGATCGACAAGTTCATTGGTGATGCGGTGATGGCCATCTGGAATGCGCCCGAGCCCGTGCCGTGTCACGCCCGTCAGGCCTGCCTCGCGGCGCTCGAGTGCCAGCGCGAGGCCCAAGCTCTGGCCCAACTGCCCGAGTGGAAAGGGCTGCCCGTCTTTGAGACGCGTTTCGGCCTGCATCGCGACGTCGCGCTCGTGGGTCATTTCGGCGCCCCCGATCGCCTGAACTACACCGCGATCGGCGATGCCGTGAATCTGGCTTCCCGGCTCGAGGCGCTGAACAAGCAATACCAAACGTCGATCATCGTCAGCGAAAGCATCCGGGCGGAAGTCCGCGATGAGTTCGCGTTTCGACTGCTCGATCGCGTCGCGGTGAAAGGGAAGCTCCAGCCGATCACGATCTACGAGCTGCTCGGCATTGCAGGCGCGAACGTCGATCGCGCGGCCGTTTCCGATTACGAGCGGGCCTTTGCCCTCCATCTCGAGCGGAATTGCGAGGCCGCGATCCCGCTACTGCAGCGGCACCCAGACGACGGCCCGAGCCGCAATCTCCTCGACCGCTGCCGGCAGTATCTGGAATCGCCGCCCCCATCGGATTGGGATGGCGTCTTTGTCGCCCTGCTGAAGTAGCGGGGCAAGCGTCCCGAGCGAGTCCCGCGGCCCTTCGGCGAACTCGACGCCGATTTCCGCGGGAATCTTGGTACCGATCGCCCGTCGCGACGCCTCCTCACGCATCAACCAGTCGCCGGCCGTCCCGACCGCCACGCTGCACCGTGATGCGGTCCGCTCGCGCTCCGCCGCGTCTGGGAAAAGCGCGGTCGCGCTCCGAAAGGAGAGCGGACGCCGCCTTGCATCGTGGATCCTACCTCGAGACCGAGCCGCCTCGAAATGGGAAGGCGCGCGACTCTCCGCGGGCAGAACCGCCAGGGCGACGACCGCGGGCGGTCGCCGCACCTGGCGAAAGATTCCGTCAGGATCGCGGCTCAGGGCCGCGCTCTGCGGTCAAGGCGTCGTCACCTGCAGGCGCAGGAAGCGGTGGGCACCGGTGATCGGATCGACCCTTTGGATGTCGCGCACTTCCACGTTGAAGGTGGGTGCGGGACCCGTCTCACCCACAAATCCCGAGCCGGACGTGGCGGCACCCGCGGTGCTGGTGGAGATGGTCGACCACGTCTGCAAGTCGGCCGAGACTTGCACGCGATAGGTCAGGTCCGTCGCCACGCTGGAACGATTGAACGTGATGTAGAAGTAAGGTACGCCGCCATAGCTCTTGATCCCCGCCACGGGCAGGAGATTGGCGGTCGACGTATTTGGATCCAAGCCGAGCGCATAGGCCATCAGATTGCTCACGCCGTCGCCGTTCGGGTCAGCGGTGAGCGCAGCATTCCCGCCGACCAGTCCGTAGCCCGCGAGGTAGTTCGCCGCCAGCGTCCGTACCGACAGAACAAAGGTCTGATCGGAATCGGGCATCGTACCATTGGTGGCCCGCACCGTGACAGGGAACAAACCCACCCCCGCCGAGCTCGGCGTGCCGGTCAGCATGCCGCTCGGCGTCAGGGTGACGCCTGGAGGCAACGTGCCCGAGACGACGCTAAAGGTCGCCGCCGGTGAGGCCACCGCCGTGAAGAGGTGGGCATAGGGCGTTCCGACCGTCAGCTGATTCGCCGGCGAGACGCTGGAGAATTCCGGAGCGCCCGTGCAGGTCGAGCAACCATAGGTGGTCGTGACGACCCGCACCGTGTCGATGCGCCAGGATGAACCCGCCAGCAGCGCGGTGTTGTCGTTCGCAATCTTCCAACGAAAAGTGGCGGTCTGGCCGGATGCAGCCGGTGGAAGCTGGAACGAGGTCGCGGTGTACGAGCCGTTGCCGGCCCCCGTCCAGGCCTGCCGTCCGTTGAGGACGTTCGACCCGGCCGCAATCGTGCCGTTGTAGGGCCCGGAGAGATTGGTGCCGCCAGCGGTCAGGATGTCGGTAAAGTTCACCCCATCGTAAGAGATCTCGAACAGCCCGCCGCAGGAGTTGAGCTTCGCGACCCAGCGATGTTTGAAGTCGATTCGGTTCGAGCCGATCGAGGGAATCGTCACGAGCGCGCTCACGAGCGTGACGTTGGCGCCGCTGGCAAGCGGGTTGACGATGGCGTAGTTTGGAGGCGTGTCGGAGGCGGTCGCCGAGCTGACCGTACGGAATGCCGTGGCCGCGCTGCCGACGGGGAGAACCACCGAGGTCCAGCCACTGGGCAGAGCCGGAACCGTCGCCGCTTCGAAGCTTTCGCTGAAGATCGCGACTTCCCTCTTCACGCCCAACGTGAAGACATAGGTAACATTACCGTAGCTGGTGGCGCCATCCTGCAGTGCCACGGTGGCGGTGACCGTGCCGCCGCACGTGCCCGCGGCGGTGAAGCTGAAGGCGCCATTGGCCGAGCTACCCGCGGCGACTGCGCCGTAGTTGAAGGTGCCGGCACCGCTCGGGGTGACCCCGCCGCTGGCCTGGAGGGTGCCCACCAGGTTGGTGGTGGCGGAGCCGCCGTTATTCACGACCGGCAACCGCACGCTGACCAACTCAGTGGGATCGATGACTCCATTACCCGCGCCACAGCTTTCCGAGAGGATCGCGGTGCTCGCGCTGGCGGCCAGGACCGGGGCGACTCCGGTGACGGTGACGACGAACTGCCGGATGAAGGTCGCGCCGCACGCGTCGGCGAGTGTCACGCGCACGGTCGTGGCCCCGAGGGTGCTGCCAGCAGTGGCCGCAACGGTGACTACGCCGGTGGACTGATTGATCGCGATCGTGCCACCACCGGGCAGCGTGGCCGGCGCGACGGTGAAGGGCGAAGGCAGGAGATTGCCGTTCGCGTCAGCTGGGCCGGTGGGCGGGGCAATGTTGGTGACCAGACCCCGCGGTGTGAAGGCGTTCGCGTATTGACCCAGAGTCGGCACGGGATTGGGCGTGATCACCAAATTGACCGTGGCGCTGGTGCTCGATCCGATGCTGTCGGTGACCGTCAGTTTGATCGGGTAGACGCGGGTCGTGTACGAGGTGACGATGGTGCAATTCGCCTGCGCGGACAACATGACGACTCCGCCGGACGCGATACTGGGAACAACGGTCACGTCGGCCGGTACGCCGCTGACCGAAGCGCTCATGCTATTGGCATTCGCATCGCCGATGATCGCCACGGCGGCCAGCACGGGCGCCGCGGCGCCGCGGCTGATGGTGATGTCCCCCGCAACGAAAACCGTGGGGGCCGAGTTCGGCGTGGTGATGGTCAGGTCGGCGTTGTTGAGGTCGAAAAAGATATTGCCGAGCGCCTCGACTTTAATGCGGCCCTGCGTGGTCGCGACCTGGGCGACGCTCGGAATGACGACAGTGGCGCTGCCATTGTTAGGCGTGCTGGCAGCCAGCGTGATGGGAAAGGTCAGGCCGCCGTCGGTCGAAAGGGTGATGGCCACATTGGCGCAATTGATGCCATTCGCGTCGGAACCGGCCACGTTCCAGGTCACGTTGACGCTGTCGCCGGCGGCCAGGATCGACGCCGTGTTGTGTGAGGTGATGGCAAACGGACCGGCCGCAGCGATCGACTGAACGGTCACCACGCCATAGTCCGAACCACCCCCGGCGAGGTGGTTGTCACGCACCGTCACCCGGAAGTTCATGGTGCGGTTGGTGGTGGGCAAAAATTCGCCGCTCGCAATGACGATGGGGGTCGTGGCGATGGTCGGCGGCGGCACATTTGCGTTGTTCAGGATGTACGTGAGCGACGGAAAGATGCGGGATGGGCTCGGGCTCGGATCGAAGGAGCGAAAGAGGGGCGAGGCCCCGTTGTCGCGCGGGGCCGCCGTCGGATCCTGGGTGGCGCCCAAATCGAACTCCTCCCAGCAATAGGTCAGCGTGTCGCCGTCCACGTCGGTGGCGCTGGCCGTCAGCGTGAAGGGCGTTTGGCTGGGGATGATCCGATTCGTCATTGCGGCAATGACGGGCGGGCTGTTGCCCGTGGGGGTGCCAACGAAGCAATTCCCCCCAGCGGCGGCGCGGGTATCGATTTCCTGATAACTGATGGCATGGAAATAGTCGTCGCTGTGATCGGCCAGGTCCTGCGGCGGGCAAATGCCGGCGTAGGCCATGATGGACGTGCCGCTGCCGGGCTCGTAGGCGGTAGCGGCGTTCCGATTGCCGCCGGCGCAGTTGGAGACGTTCCCGTTGAACGGATGGTTGGCGCCGAACTGGTGACCCATTTCGTGCGCCACATAATCCACATCGAAAGGATCGCCCGTGGGCAAGGTGATGCCGGTCACACCACCCGCCTTGGTGCCGGTCGTGCCGGAGCAAACGACGCCCAGCGAGGCAATGCCGCCGCCATTGGTGCTGAAGACGTGTCCGATGTCGTAATTCGCGTTGCCGATGATCGAATTCACGTTGGTCCGGTTTTGACTGAGCAGAGTGCTCGGGGCGTTCGTGCCGCCGTCGGAATCGGTGTAGGGATCGGTCAATGCATTCGTGTAAATGAGCAGGTCGGTGTTGGCGACAAGGATGAGCCGGATGGCCAGATCGCGCTCATAGATGGCGCTGACGCGGTTCATCGTGGTGACCATGGCGCTGAGGGCCTGCACGACCGTGCCAGGGTTCGTGCCGGAGACCGCGGCGGTGTATTCGCCCGTGGCGGCGACCGCGGCACGGTAAATCCGGAGCGTGGCGCCGGTGGGGCGGTTCAGCCGCGGCGGCAGGCCTTCCTGGAGTTTGGAGAGATCCACCTCCGACTGCACCAGACAGCGAAAACCTTTGTCTTTCTGGCCGAAGTTCCGTTTGAAATAGGAAATGTAGGTCTTCACGTCATCGGTCCAGTATGGATCGATATAGAACTGGCCCCGGGCGGAGAGCACCACGGCCCGGAAGCCGCGCACGGTGAGGTCGATGCGGGCCGTCGCGGAGGGGTCATCGATGCCCTGAGCAACGTAGGTCTTGAGCTGCGGATACTTGTCGGCCAAACCCAGCTCCATGATGGGCGAGTCCTGCACCATGAAGCGGCCAAAGCCGCCGTAGGGCAGAGGGAGGACGATCTCCGTATTCGCCGCCTCGATCTGCGCGGAAAACTCCTTCGGCGCCGCCGCTAGACGCTCTCGCATGCCCTCGAGGTCCAGATTCACCGTGCGGTAGAGCTGCGGGACGATGTCGCGCTTGGCCGCGACCGCGCGTTGCGGCGACAGGCCACGGACCATGGCTTGTTCATTGACGTCCTGCCAAAGGGACTGGGCGGAGACGGCGAACGGGGCAAGTAAGACAGCGGCGGCGCAGGCCGCCAGCAGACGCATGGGTCGAATGCACGGGGGGAGCATCGCGCAGGGAAGCAGTCAAATCGCCGGAAGCAATCGCCGGGAGCGAAAGAGCGACCCCTTTCGAGCCCGGCCTCCTCGCTGCCTCGTGCGGGTCGACACCCTCCCGCGGAACCCCCGGCACCCTCCCGCGGGACCCTGGACACCTTCCCGCGGGACCCTCGACACCCTAGCGCGTTACCCTCGACACCCTCCCGCGGGACCCTCAGCATGAAGTCGAGCCGAAAATGCGGACAGGGAAAAGTTAGTTATGGGTGAACTGGTTTTCGAACTGGAGTGGGGAGAGAAAGCCGAGTGAGCTGTGGCGTCGAAGTGGGTTGTAGAAGGATTCGATGTAGTCAAAAAGCATGGTTTTGGCGAGGGCGCGGGTGGCTGGGATTTGGTTTTGGAAGCACTCGGTTTTGAGCGTGGCCCAAAATGATTCGGTGGTGGCGTTATCGTAGCAATTGGCGCGGCGGCTCATGCTTTGGGTGATGGCGAGTTGGGAGAGCGCGGAAGTGAAGTCGTGACTGGCGTATTGGCTGCCTTGATCGGAGTGGTGGATCAGTCCGGTCAGGCGGCCGGGGGATTGAGCGACGGCTTTGTTGAG
>JBBQFQ010000025.1:0-69117 GCA_038322235.1 Chthoniobacterales bacterium | reverse complement strand
GAAAGCCGGCGCCAGCACGGCCGATCAGCAGCCAAACAATCCCACCGACTTGAAGCTGGTGCAGGCGATCCGCCAGGGCGTCATCGCTGACAAGTCACTCTCCATCGACGCCAAGAACTGCAAAATCATCGTGGTCGATGGAGTTGTGACGCTCCGAGGCCCGGTCAATACGGAGGCGGAGCACGCAACCCTCGTCCGGATCGCCACTGAGATCGCCGGGAAGGGAAAAGTGAGCGACTCGCTCGAGGTGAAAATGGCCGCTCGCTAGCCGTTTTTCGCACCCCCTTTCAGGACCCGCAGAAATAAACGCAGGAAACCTAGCTATCAAAATGAGTACATCAGTCCTCGCCATTGCCAGTTCCCACACCGAGACCAACCACATCGTGGATCATCTCCACGCCGCGGTGTTCCCGAGCGACGCCATCTCCGTGCTCTTCCCCGACAAGGGGACATCACGTGACTTCGCCCATGAAAAGCAGACCAAGATGCCGGAAGGCGCGACGATCGGTGCCGGCAGCGGCGGGGTCGTCGGCGCGGCCGTCGGACTCTTGGCCGGCATCGGCGCGCTTGCCATTCCCGGACTTGGGCCGTTCATCGCGGCTGGTCCGATCATGGCCGCACTCAGCGGTGGTGCCATCGGTGCGGGCGTCGGCGGTATCGCCGGTGCCCTCATCGGACTCGGCATTCCCGAATACGAGGCGAAACGTTACGAAGGCAAAGTCGCCGCGGGCGGTATCCTGATCTCGGTTCATTGCAACAACTCCGAACAGATCTCCACGGTGAAGAAGATCTTCACAGATGCTGGCGCGTCGGACATTTCCTCCACCGGCGAAACCGCCGCGGATCATGCTCGCGGCGTCGAAAAGGCACCGGTGCGCCCGATCGCCCCGTCGGAGACGCCGGTGGTGACACACACGACGCACTAAGGCCCGTCCGGGCAGGACCCTTGCTCTCCGGCGGGAGCCTCCCGGTAACTTCAGCTCGACCGAAACATCGCGGAGCGCATTCGCGCTCCACGATTTTTTAGCCCGCTCTCCGCCGGTGCGGGACTTTGTGGTCTTGGCCCGATCCCGCCTGGCATGCCAGTCACCGAACTCCACTTCTCCCCATGAAGAGATGGTCTAAGCAGCCCGTTCGCGTCTGGCTGTTTCTGGTCGCAGGGCTCTTGGTCCTCGCGTTTGTCGTCGGGTTCATTCTGGTCCGGCGCGATGTGGTGCAATATCGGATGGGGCACTCGCTCAACGTATCCGACCCCTCATTTTTCGCTTACGCGCACGCCCTCGCGGACCCCATCCCTCTCGAAGGAAACAAGATCGAGCTGCTCGAAAATGGCGATCAGATTTTCCCTGCCATGCTCACCGCGATTCGGGGCGCACGACAAAGCATCCACTTCGAAGCGTACCTGTTCTTCTCTGGTAAGGTCGGAGCGCAGTTCGAAGAAGCGCTCTCCGAACGGGCCCGGGCCGGCGTCAAGGTCCGCGTCCTTCTCGATGGCGTGGGCTCGAGTCTTCACTTGAAGAACGAAGAGGTGGCGGCCCTCAAGGCCGCCGGGTGTGCGTTCGCCTACTACCATCCCACCCGGACCTGGCGGGTAGATCGCTTAAACCAACGTTCGCATCGACGAGTCCTCGTGGTCGACGGTCTCGTTGGTTTCACCGGCGGAGTGGGCTTTGCCGATCAATGGCTGGGCAACGGGGATGCTAAGGATCACTGGCGGGACACTCATGCCAGACTGGAGGGACCCATCGTGACCAAACTCCAGAGCGCCTTTCTGCAACACTGGGCTCAGGAAACCGGTGACGGGTTCGGCGCGGAGGGGAATTTTCCTCCTCCAGCCGGGGCCGGAAAGATTAAGGCGCAGGTCATCGGATCACGCGCCTTTTCCCTCGCCCCAATGGCCTGGGCCCAAGCCGTGGCTTTCACGTCGGCTACCCGCTCGATCTCCATTACCAATGCATACTGCGCTCCCAGCGCCAGCCAAGTGCAGCAGTTGGTGGACGCCGTGAAGCGCGGGGTGGACGTCCGACTCCTGCTCCCCGGGAAACACAACGATCAACCCGCGACCAAGGCGGCCGGCCGTTCGGCGTACGGGGAGCTTTTGAAGGGCGGTGTGAAAATCTTCGAATATGAGCCTTCCATGCTCCACGCCAAAACCATCGTCGTGGATGGGCTTTTCTCGGTGCTTGGCTCCTCGAATTTCGACGCCCGCTCGGCGCAGATTAATGAGGAACTGGATCTCACGGTTTTGGATTCGGAATTCAGCCAACGTCTGGAACAAGCCTTCGAGCGCGATTTGCAAAGGTCGAAGACGTACAGCCTGGAAGAATTCAATCGGCGGTCCTGGCTCGAGCGTTTAACGGAATGGGCCGTGCTGCCCTTCCACTCGCAACTCTAGAGCATTCCCTGGCCGCTCTATGATCTCCGGCGCCTAACCTGCGCGCGCCGAACACCGCGCTCCCTCGTGCAGAAATTCTTCGTCGTGGATGCAGCCGGCCCGCAGCGATCGGATCGAGAGTGAAGATTTGGATCGAGAAACGGGCCGAGCAGGGGCAAAATCTCGAGACTCGGTGTGCTCGCCGGACGAATCACCCACGGTTTCAACGATCTGCTCACCGGGATTGTCGGCGAAGCATCGCTCATCCGTCCTCCGCTGCCGGAGTCCTCCCCGATCGCGCTCGAGCTTGCACAGATCGAGCAGTTTTCCGTGCGAGCGGCCGACCTTTGCCGCTAGATGGGGGCCTCCGCCGGAAAAGGGAGCAGATGCGGCTTCAGTTGCAGCGGCTCGTTGCCGGAATTACCCCGTCGAGTCCGGCTTGATTTGCGGCCGCGGCCGACCATCGGGCGAGCCGTCGGCCGGGAAGCATACGGCCGGCACGGATCGCCAAGCCGAAGGTTAAGCGTGAACCCCAGACTCCTGCTCCTGCTTCCCGTGCTCGTTTGGGCGACCGCTTGCGAGCAAGCCCCTCAAGCCGCCGCTCCTCCCGCTCCCACGTCGGCGCCTGCTCCTCTGGGGGAGGCCCGGCCGGCCGTGGTCATTGCGGACCCCGCGCCCGCCCCCGCGACGGACGGGATCGAGACCGAAGCTCGCTTGGTCGAGCGAGAGACGGCGCTAGCGGAACGCGAAGCGCGACTTCGAGCACGCGAGCACGCCCTTTCCGAGCAGGAAAGAACTGCGGAGCGGCGCCGTCTCGCGGAAGAGCGGGCCGCACTCGCCGCGAGCCGGGAGGCCGCCCGACACGCCCAAGATGGCCGGCCGCGTCCGCGCCGGGAAGCGACGAGCCCCCGCGGGCCCCAGACGTTCGAAATTTTCTACGAGCGGTTGGCCGAGGACGGCGACTGGATCGAGTCGCAACAATACGGTTTCGTGTGGCAGCCGAAGGTGGGCCGACGGAGCGGATGGCACCCCTACACGGAAGGTCGGTGGACCTATACGGATGCGGGGTGGACGTGGGTTTCGGACGAGCGTTTCGGCTGGGCGACCTATCACTACGGGCGGTGGACGCGGCTGCGCGGTCTTGGGTGGGTCTGGGTGCCCGGTGATCGCTGGGCTCCGTCGTGGGTGTCCTGGCGCACGAGTGATCGTTACATCGGCTGGGCACCGCTTCCGCCCGAAGCCCACCTCGACGACGCACGCGGGATTCAGGCGGGCGCCGATGTCGAATACGACCTCGGTCCGGACCAGTATGCCTTTGTGCCCGTTGAGCAGCTCGGAGCGTCGTCGGCGCGGCGGGTGACTATCGAGACCGTCCAGAACGTCGTCATCATGCAGGAAACGCGCAACGTCACGAATATTACCATCCGCCAAGACGTCATCGTGAACGAAGGTCCTCTTTACGAAGAAGTCGGGCGTTTGCAGGCGCAGCCGATCGCCCGCTTGCGTCTCGAGCGGCGCGCTGAGTTTGCCGAATCTGCCGGGCCGACCGCGGCGATTGTCGCCGGTGCGATCGCGGTCTTTGCGCCGGAGATTCGTCGGGCCGTGCAGCCGCAGCGTCCCCTCCAAGTCCGGGAACGCGTGGGCACGGTTGAGGTTGATCGGGGCTGGGCCGCGTTGCGCAGCCCGCAGGCGGCCGAGCAGTTGCGCGCTAGCGTTCGGGCGGAATCCCCCGCCAGTGCACGAGCCACGCCAATCGTGCCGGGCCCGGGGCCCGTTGGGCCAGCGGCAACTACCACGATTCAATCCGCGCCGCCTGCCGGGGCCACACCAGTCCCCACGGCTCCGCCGCTCGCTGCCACGCCGACGAAAGCGCCCGCGCCCACGGCGACCCAGCCGCCGACCGCGGTCCCGCTCGCGCCCACGCCAACGAAAGCTCCCGCGCCAACGGCGAGCGTGCCGTCGACCGGTGTGCCGCTCGCGCCCTCGCCGACCAAGGCGCCCGCGCCGACGGCGACCCTGCCCCCGACTGCGGTGCCGCTCGCGCCCACGCCGACGAAAGCTCCCGCGCCGACGGCGACCAAGGCTCCAACTGCGGTCCCACTCGCCCCCACGCCGACCAAGGCGCCCGCTTCGACGAAGGAGCCCGTCACCGCGCCGAGGAAAGAGCCCGCGCCGGCCCCCACCGCTGATCCCCTCGTTCCGACGCCGACGAAAGGCCCTGCGTAGGCGGCGGCCGACAGTCAAATGGCGGGGCGCTCGCCAGCCGCGAGCCAGGCTCATTCGCCAATCTTCGATGAGAGCGGAAGGCGTCGATCCCGGGCGCGGGGGATGTGTCACCGTTCGCCGGGACCGCGCTAAAGACGTCCTCTGGGCCGGCGTTACTGCAACTTGGCGACCTCGTTCGCGCAAATCGACGCGGGGAGCGCGAGATGGTTATTTTCGACCGCCAGCTTGCCGCCTTCGCGGGAGAGGAGAAAACGGAGGAACTCTGCGCCGACCGCATTGCCGGGTAACGCGTGCGCGAGGAGGGCCCGGCCCAGCGGATAGTCGCCGGCCATGATGTTCATTCCCGTGGGCTCGATCCCCGCGCCGCCCGTCTTCGTCAGCCAGAGTGCCTTTACCGCGGGATTGGCGACACCGAACGTGGCGAAGCCAATGGCGGCGGGATTCTGGCTGACCGCTTTCACGATCTCTTCACTGGAGAGGATTTCCGGGACGCCACTCCGGACGCTGCCCCCGCCCAGCGCGACGGCGCGGAAGTAGCCGGTGGTGGAGCGCGAGGCCGGGAGGCCCAGCGCCACGATGTCGGACTCGGCGAGTTTTCCCGTGACCCCCACGTCGCTCCATTTGCGGAATTCCTTCGCTCCGGCGGTGTAGATCGCCGCGATTTGCGGGAGCGCAATCGTGCGGAGCGGGTTATCGCGGTGGGCGTAGACCAGAATGGCATCGAACGAAACGCGGACGGTCACCGGCCGCTTGCCGAGCTTCGTCTCGCATTGCTCGAGTTCCTCCGGGAGGACGACGTGATTCGTGAAGGCAATTTGCGCCGCGCCGGACGCCAGGGCGGGCAACGTCAGACTCGATCCCTTCGCGTCGACGGTGACTTTGACTCCGGGATGGAGCGCCTGGAATTTTTCGGCGGCGCGTTTGAGAAAGGCCTCAGAGGTCGCGGCGCTCGCGACCACCAGCGACCCCTTGATCCCGGCGGCTGGTAGGTAAGCGGCCGCCTCTGGATCGACGGAATCTCCTTGGGCAGCGACCCAGGGGGCGAAGCAAAGGGTAAGCGCGACGAGGCGGGACGGGGCGATTCTGCGGGGCTTCGAGCGGGTCATGGCGGGGGTTAGTTGAGGCGGCCCGACTCTTCGCGACAGACGAAGGCGGGGAGCGAGAGATGGCTGCCGCTGATCACGGCGCTCTGGCCTTCCTTCGAAAGGAGGAAGCGGAGGAAGGCGTTGGCGATGCGCTCGGCGGGCTGCGTCCCACGCTTTGGATAGGCGAAGATAAAGCGGGAGACCGGATACTCTCCGGTGACGACGTTCCAGCCGGTCGGTTCGACGGCGGGGCCTGTGCCGCGTCGGAGCGAGAGGGCGCGCGTCTCGGCCGATTCCATGCCGAAGCTCGTAAACGCGAGACCCGCTGGGTTTGTGCGCAAGGCGCTGAGGATCGCTTGTTTCGTGGCGAACTCCGTGAAACCGGCGCGAATCTCGCCGCCGTTCAGGATCTTCTCCCGAAAAAAGCCGTTCGTGCCGGAAGTGGCTGGCTGGCCGATGACGCTGATCGGCTGATCCGCGAGCTTCCCACCGACCCCCAGATCCGCCCACAGGCGAGCTTCCTTGGTGCCAGCGGGAATGGCCGCGCCGAAGGCAGCCTCCAGTTGCACGAAGGAGATGACCTTGAGTGGGTTATCGCGATGAACGTAAACGACGAGGGCATCCGCCGCGATGCGTGCCCCGACGAGCTTCTGGCCGAGCTTGCTCTCGCAAGCGGCCGCCTCCGCGGGCTTCATCTCGCGGGTCATGATGCCGAGTTGGGCCGAGCCGTCGGCGAGTGCTGGGGGCGCCGTGCCCGAGCCTTTCGCCTCGATCTTAAGCGTCACACCTGGCTGCAGTTCGCAAAACCGTTTCGCGGCGGCAGTGACGAACGCTTCGCACGTGTCCGAGCCCGCGACCGAGAGGTTTCCTGCGAGGTCCTTCACGACCTCATACGGTGCCGTCTCAGGGTCCACGAGGTCGCCTTGAGCGAGGACGCGGGGGGCGTGGAGCAGCGCGGTGACGACGAAAAGTGCCGCGATCGCGAGCGATAGGGTCAGAAAGCGAAATGGGACTCGAAACGACGCGGCACGGAGCCAGAAGCGGGCAGGGGATATCATTGGCGGTGGGCTTTGAATGCGCTCGTCTGGCGCTCTTAGAGAAGGAAGGGCGAAGCCGTCATTTCCCCCAGTTTCGGTGACGAATAGTCATCGCGCTCTACTAGCGATCACCCGCAGCGAAACAAGCTCTTGCCTCGTAAATGCCCTGACCTAATCGAACTACGCTGAATCGGTGACAACGATTATCTGGCGGATCCGTGACTCATCGGCTACTGACCTGCCCGGCGAGGAACGCCTTTTTCCCCCCATGATCGATATCATTCCCGAAGATCGCCCCGCCGCTGGCGCTACCCAGCGTAGCTACACGCCGCTCGTCATTGCGCTAGCCGGTTTCGTCGCCCTCTTCGTGTTCGTGCTCGCGATTACGTTCGTCTCGTCCTACGTCGTCCAGCGCGACGCTGCGAGCATCAATCTCGCTGGTCGTCAGCGGATGCTTAGCCAGCGCATTGCGAAAGGGTTGCTCCAGATTCAGCTCGCGGTGCAGTCGATGGGCGAGGGCACCCGCTCGGATTTGGCGCCCCTGAAACTCGCGATCCCTCAGGATGATCTCCGGCTGTCGACGGAGTTATTCGAAACGACGCTGACCGCATTCTCGACCGGAGGCGTCGTCAAAGGCGCCGATCTCAAGCCGCTGCAGCTCGAGGCCGCGCGGAGTGAGAACTCGCGCTTGATTCTCGCGGAAGCCCAGTCGCTCTGGCAGCCCCTGCGCGAACGCCTGGCGCCCATCATCGCGGTCCGCGGGACGGCGGATCCGGATCAGGTCACGTCGGCCGTGAACTACGCCTCCGATAAGAATCTGAAGCTGCTCGATGTCATGAACCGGCTGACGGCGGACCTGGAAGCAGGCGCCTCGGACCTGGCGCGTACGCTCCGACTCGTTTCGGGGGTGCTGGCGGCCGCGGCGATCGTTTTGCTCGGCGTCGTGCTTTACCAGATCTTCGGCCGTCTGCGGCAGGGCGATCGGGAAGCCGCGAAATTCGCCGGTGACTTGCAGGCGACGAACGCAGCCCTCGGCACCACGACGAAGAGTCTCGAAACGTCCAAACAGGACACCGACCTGATCTTCACCACGGTGCGGCAGGGCATGATGCTCCTCGATCCCAGCCTCCGCATCGGTGACCAGTACTCCGACGAAGTGAAGCGGCTCTTTCGGATCGACGATCTGGCGGGGATGAACTTCCTTTCCCTTCTGCAGCGGCTCCTCCCGGAGAAATGGTTCAACACCTCGCGCGACTACCTTGCGCTCATGTTCGACCCCGCGAAGAAGGAGAAGCAGCTCGCGAAGATCAATCCGCTCTCCCAGGTGGAGGTGAGTTTCCCCAATCCCGAAGGTGGCTTCACGACCAACTTTTTCGAATTCGCCTTTCGCCGCATCGTCGCGGGCGGAAAGGTCGACCGTCTCTTCGTCAGCGTGCGGGACATCACCCCGCAGGTGAAGCTCGAGCAGCAGCTCCGGTCCGAGGAGGCGAAGAAGGAGCGGCAGTTCGAGGTCCTGCTCAGCATTTTGCACGTCGAGCCGTCCTCCCTCCAGGAGTTCCTGACCCATGCGAAGGGGGAACTCGATCGAGTGAACGACTCGTTCAAGATGGAGGACCTGACAAAGACCGGGAACGCCGCGCTGGCGGAATCCTTGCGGGAAAAACTCAAGGCAGTCTACGCGACGGTCCACAACATCAAGGGAAACGCCTCCGCCCTTCAACTCGACTTCTTCGAGAAGCTCACAAACAGCTTTGAGGACGAGATCCAGGCGCTCCTCAACCGGCCGCGCCTCACGGGCGAGGATCTGCTCTCCGTCGTCGTGCGCCAGGCGGAACTCCGCACCGCCATCGAGGAAGCCACCGAGCTGGGCTCGCGGATCCGGGAGACCGTTCGCGTCGCCTCCGGCCCCGGGACCGGGGCACCGCGGGATCCGATTACGGGACCCGCCGAGGCCTTGGTTTCCGCGATCTCGCTGCGGCAGGGGAAGTCGGTGCATTTCGATGCTTCCGGCTTCAGCACCGCGGACGTTCCGGCGGCCCATCGTGCGCTCGTGAAGGATGTCCTCATCCAGCTCGTGCGGAATTCCGTCGTGCACGGCATCGAATCGCCGGCGCAGCGCACGGCCGCAGGCAAGCCGGCGCAGGCCACGATGCGACTGACGGGATTTCTCGACACCGGCGGAGCGCACGGTCCGGCCTTTCAACTTGATGTCTTCGACGACGGCGCCGGGCTCGACTATCCGCGGATCCGCGAGCGCGCGGTCGAGCAAAAACTGCTCACCCCCGAGCAGGCGGCGGCGATGGGCGATGATCAGACCACGTCGCTCATCTTCCTGTCGGGGTTCAGCACCGCTGGAACGACCAACGGCGACGCTGGTCGCGGCGCGGGACTCGATCTCGTCAAGCGCCGGGTGGTCGATGAAGCTGGCGGCGATATCGACATCGCCTGCTCCCCGGGTCGGTCCCTTCTCTTCACCATCTCGCTCCCGCTCGTCGCCCCCGGAATTCTCTCCGCATGAAATTGCTCGTCGTCGACGATTCACTCATCATCCGCCGCTCGATCGAGCGGATTCTCACCAAGCTCAGTTTCACCGAAGTCCGCTTCGCCTCGGACGGCGCGAAGGCGGTGGAGGAGTTCAATGCGATGCAGCCGGACGTCGTGACGATGGATATCACCATGCCGCACATGGACGGGCTCACGGCCGTGGAGCAGATCATGCGCTCGAAGCCGGCGACGAAGATTCTGATCGTCTCGGCGCTCGCCGACAAGCACACGGCGGTCGAAGCGGTGAAGCGGGGGGCCGAGGGGTTCCTGCTCAAACCGTTCAGTCCGGAGGATCTCAAGCAAGCGATCGACGAACTGTTTGAGGAATGACGCCATGAAAGAGGAAATACTCGGAATCTTCGTCAAGGGCGCTGCCCGCTACTTCCAGGAAGCAACCCGCGAGGAAGCTCAGGTGGGCGCTCCCTTTCTGCTCGAGCCCGGGCGGCCGGAATCGTCCCTCCTGCAGCATGCGGCGATCATCGGGATCACCGGATCACAGAAGGGCTCGATCATTTTCACCGCCGGGCGGCCCCTGGCGGAAGAACTCGTGCGCCGAATGGGGGAAACGCTTCCGGACACCGCTTTGTGCGATGACATGGTGGGCGAGGTCACGAACACGATCGCCGGAAACGCGCGCGAAGCGCTCGGCAGCGATTTCATGATTTCCACCCCGGTCATGGTCTCCGGCGAGCGCGAGCGGGTGCATTTCAGCCGGGGCGTGGAGGGCTATGTCATTCCGATCACGTGGCAGGGCATGCGCTCGTTTTTGATCGTCGGCCTCGAGGCGACCCATTAAGCCCTTCCGTATGGATGTGTTGACTCCCCAACTGACCGAGGACGAACTGTCCCTCTTCGCCGACCTCACCGACCGGTATTTCGAGAAGACCGTTCAGGCGAAGGTCGAGTTTCGTCCGGGCGAGATCCGCTTCGGTGCCCCCGAGTTTCTCGCTTACACCGGGATCATCCGGATCTCCGGTCCCTGGCGCGGCTACGTCTATCTTTCGATGACGCACGAGTTCCTGGGCAAGCTCCTCGCGGCCGTGGGCGAGACCGACGATGACGCGAGCCTGGCGCGCGACTACATCGGCGAAATCGCGAGCACGATCGCCAGCAATGCCCGGGCGCATTTCGGCGCCGGTTTACGAATTTCAACGCCGATCGCGATGAATCCGGCGGAGGCCGCAGCCGTGGAGTGGCCATTCTCGCGCTTTTCCCTCCCGTTTTCCGTGCTGGGCCAGACCAGCCACCTCGTCATCACCCTCGAAGGGAACTGATCGCCATGAATCTTAACGACATTAACCTCCGGTGCGTCGACTGGAACCTGCGGGGACAAACCCTGCGACTTCGGCCCGTTGAATGGCAGATCCTCGAAAAGTTCGACGGCTATCGCACCCTCCGGGAAATTCTTGAGGCGGAACGGCTCGATCTGGCAATGGGCGAAGCCGTCGCCCGAAAGCTCGCGGAAGCGGGGCTCATCGCCACCGCCGAGCTGACTTGGGATGAATTCCTCGCGCGGTTTCCGCGCCCCGTTCCTGCGGTCGCGGCCACCGCGCCCGCTCCGACCGTACCACGGGAGCCGGCGACTCTGACAGCGCCCAACCCGCTCCCGGCGCAGCGCTCCGAAGTCACCTTCGCGATCAGCGCGCCGCGCGGAAGCGGCAGCGTGAGCGGCCCCGCTCCGATCCCCAGTCGGGGAGAACCTCTTGCCGTGGTGGCGGCGGAGGCGCCGGTCCGGTTTAAGATCGGCGCGCCCCGCGTCACGCCGCCTCCGGCGACCATCGAGGGCCCCGTCTCCCCCGATACGACGGCCCCCGAAAATCCCCCGACGGTCCCAATCGAGCTGGGCACCAGCTCGGAGGAAGATCCGCTTCCGCTGCGGGATGTCCTCGAGTTCATCATGCGCAAATCGGGCGGAGGCACGAAGGGTCAGCTTGCGATTTATCGCACGTTTCTGAAGGTGCCGATGCAGATGCTGCGCGAGTCCGGGATCAAATCGGTGAACGTGGTCGACACCGACATTCAAGTCCGCGACCCCGCTTTTCGGGGCTATTTACTTCGCGCGGTCGAAAGCGTCGTCGGCGAACCCTTTCTCATTCCGACCTGATTGGTGGTGCCGCGCTGGTGCTTGGAGTCACGGAGGTGTGATCGGTCGCGCGCGCTTGAGCCCGGGCGGCGCACTGGCGGGTCCGGATCGATAAGTGACGCGGACGGGCCGCCGGGTTACCAACTCGCATTCTTGACCTGAAACGTGTTCCAACGTTCGTCGCTTGAGCGGATCGCCGGTATCCACCTGAGACCGCTCTCCGAATTGATGAGACCGGCCAGTTGGCGATCGAGAATGCGCAACGATCGCGCTCACACGCCGCTCGACCCGGAACATAGATGCGCGTTCTGCCCTCGAGGCGCTTCGGCAGCTCGATGATGTTTGCTGCGCGCCGGTCCCGGTCGCCTGGAGTAACGTTCCGAAGCCGGCGGCTCCGCCGATCTGCCGATGACGCCGGGGTCTCATTTACCGGTGGGAGCCGCTTTCCGCTTCCGGTCCCCGCCGTCCTGGGGCACAATGAAAGAGATGACGCCTGCGGTCCATGTGGTGGATGACGACCGCCCCTTTCTTCGGGCGCTCGCGCGGCTGCTGCGGGCGGAGGGGTATGAGGTGATGGCCCACGATTCGCCCGACGCCTTTCTCGCGGCCCATAGTCCCGCGACCCGCGGCTGTGCGGTGGTCGATTTGCAGATGCCGGGTCGGAACGGGCTGGAATTGCAACATGCGCTCGCGGCTTCCGAGAATCCTCTGCCGGTGATCTTCCTGACCGGGACCGGAGACATTCCTTCGAGCGTGCGGGCGATGAAGCAAGGGGCGGAGGATTTCCTCACGAAGATGGCCCCCAAGGAGGAATTGCTTTCCGCCGTCTCCCGCGCGCTCGCCCGCGACGCGGCCGAGAGCCGGCAGCGACAGCTCAAGGTGGAGCGGGGCGCGCGCTTCCGGATGCTGTCGACGCGCGAGCAGGAAGTGCTCTCCCACGTGGTGCGGGGCGAACTCAACAAACAGATCGCGGGCGCCCTCGGGACCTGCGAGCGCACGATCAAGCTTCACCGGACTGCGATCACGACGAAACTCGGCGTGCGCTCGGTGGCGGAGTTGGTGGGACTCTGGACCGACTGGAAGGCTTCGCAGCCGCTGGGCGTGGCGGAACAAAACCCGACCTGACCGGGATGCGCGCCCAGTCCGCCTGGTCAAAAAACCACCGGGGCAGAGGCGCGGCGGATTTGGGTGCGGCCGGTCGTGTCACCAGAAGCGGCGATCGCCGTGCCGGTGGGAAACGATAGGATGTTCTCCGTCCCCTTGATCGCGATGCCCGCCCCGACCCTCATTCATGTCGCGATCGTGGACGATGATGAGGCTATCTGTCGCGCGATGGTCCGGTTGCTCCGCGCGGCGGGAATGTCGGTCGTCGCCTTTCCATCCGCGGAGTCTTTTCTCGCAGATCGGGGAGGAGCGCAGATCGACTGCCTGCTGCTCGACATCCAGCTCGGAGGCATGTCGGGGATCGAACTGCAGGCCGAACTGGTCGCGGCCGGGCCCACGCCGCCGATCGTTTTTCTCTCCGCCCACGACGATCTCGCGATGCGGGAGCGGGCGATGCTGAATGGTTGCGTCGCCTTCCTGCACAAGACGCAGCCGGCCGATCGCCTGCTGGCGGCGATCCGGAGTGCCGCGGAGGGGCTCCCGGAGCATGGGAGCGAAGTGGGTCTGGCCCCCCTGCCTTCCGCCTCCGTCGGCGTGCGCCGGCTCGTGGCGGTCGTGGACGACCAGCCACCGGTGCGTCTCGTGGTCGCCCGCTTTCTCACCGCGTTCGGGTTCGATTGCCTTCCGGCGGGATCGTCCGCGGAGTTGTTTCGGCATGAACTCTCCGGCATCGACTGTTTCGTCGTCGACATCGTCTTAGGGGACGAGTCCGGCCTGGAACTGGTGACGCGTCTGCGGCAGGCTGGACTGGTCGCCCCGATCGTCATCATCTCGGGCGACATTTCCGCGCTCGAATGGGCGCGCTCCGTCGGCGGCGCGACGGCGTATCTCGCGAAACCGTTTTCCGCCAATCAGCTCTTCCAAGCCGTCTCCCAGGCTCTCGTTGGGATCGCCGCGTGACTGGTAGCGCTTTCCCGCGGGGGAACGCTCGCCAGCCTGAGGAAGACTGGGCTAGGATTCCCTCTATGAGGCACTGGCGCCGAACCCTTTTTCTGGCCGTGGCCGGACTGGCTTCCAGCCTCGGGCTCGGCGCTTCCGCCCGCGCGAGCGCGATTCTCTTTCTGGAGCAGACCAACCTGAGCCGCCCCGCCTACGTCGCCTACATGCAGGCCTTCAGCCCGCGGGTGCGCGCGGTGCTGGCCCAACGCCCTGAAATCTACACCGAGAATCTGGATCTGGGTCGGTTCGACGGCGCCGAGTACCGGCGCAATCTGGATCGCTGGCTGCGCGAGAAGTACGCCGCCACGAAGATCGATGTGGTGGTGGTCTCGGGGCGGGTAGCGACGCACTTCGCGCGGGAATTGCGCGATACGCTCTGGCCGGACGCGACGCTGGTCTTCGGCGCGCTGACGCTGGCGGACGCGGCGACGTTCTCCGCGTGGCCAAACGCGACGGGGATCCTGATTGAATTCGATGCGGGACGCACCATGGAGGCCGCGCTTCTCGTGGTCCCGGACGCGCTGCACGTCGTTTACGTTGACGGGGCGCGTCACACGTTTCCGGAAAACGCGGCTCGGAGCCGGCGGGCGGTTTCGGCGTTTGCCGCCCGGCGCGGGTTGGAGTTAATCGAATTCGTGGGGCTCACGCTCGCTGAGACAAAACGGGGGCTGGCCGAGCTCCCTCCGCGTTCGATCGTCTACTACGGCGCAGTCTCGGTCGATGGCGCGGGACGGGCGTATGTTCCGCAGGAGGTTCTCGCGGAACTGGCAGCCGTATCGGCGGCGCCGATCTTCGGCGATACCGATACCTTTATCGGCCATGGCATGACGGGTGGGGCATGTCTTGGAATGGAGGCGCTTGGAGTCGAGATGGCGGACATCGTGGGCGGGGTCCTGCGTTCGGGTCCCGCGACCACCGGGCCTTCACCGGTTCGGCGAACGGAGGCCTTCCACGTCGTCTTTGATGCCCGCGAGCTGCAGCGCTTCGGGCTGGACGCGCGCTCGATCCCAGGGGTCGAGGTGCGCTTCAACAAGCCGACGCTTCTGGAGACGAATTTGACCGCGGTAATCTGGGGCAGCGGGGCGCTGGTGCTGCAGACTGGGTTGATCGTCGCGCTCTTCTTGCAGCGTCGGCGACGCCAGCGGGCGGAGCACGAGGTGCTGGACCAGCGGGACCAGATCGCCCACGCCGGCCGGGTCTCCGTCCTGGGCCAGCTCGCCTCATCGCTCGCGCATGAGCTCAATCAGCCGCTCGCCGCCATCCTCCGAAACGCCGAAGCTGCCGAGATCTTTCTCTGCGCCAGTCCGCCGGATCTCGAGGAATTGCGAGCCATCCTCGCGGACATCCGCAGCGATGATCAGCGCGCCAGTGCCGTGATCGACCGGATGCGCGCGCTGCTCCAGCGCCGTGATTTGGACTCGAGGCCGCTCGAGCTCGGCGCCCTCGTGGACGAGGTCATCTCGCTCGCCCGGAGCGACGCGATGGCAAAGAAGGTCACCGTCGAGGTGGATATTCCATTCGGCTTCCCGCGGATCCGGGGCGACCGCGTCCACCTCCAGCAAGTGCTGCTGAATCTGCTCGTCAACGCGTTCCAGGCGCTCGAGGGCTCGGCCGAGCGCCGCGTGGTGGTGCAGGGTCGCGTCGTGGGTGGCACCATGGCGGAGATTTCCGTCAGCGACACCGGAGGAGGCATTCCGCGGGCCGATCAGCCACGCCTGTTCGAACCATTTTTCACCACGAAGGTGAAGGGGTTGGGGATGGGGCTGCCCATCTGTCGCACCATCATCGAGGCTCATGGGGGCGTACTTTGGGCCGGCGACTCAGGGAATGCTCCCGGCGCCAGCTTTTACTTCACGCTCCTTCTCGCCGGGGACCCGGCTCCGACGCGCGCCCCTAGGGTGCCGTCGCCGGCTCGCGCGCCCGCCGCGGCCCGGTAACGCCCGCTCGTACTGCCCCAAGGGGCAGGTGCGCATCGGGCGTTTTTCGGATTGAATGCAATCCTTGCAGCGCATTTCGCTGCGAGGGTCCTTCGCTCCAGCGCCCAATCGCCGCATTGTCTTGAAAACATTCACCACCCCCGCTTCCGCCCGGCAGGTTTTCTTGATTCAAGACCGGCCGGGAGCGGACAACCGGCTCGCGCATCTGATTCGGAGCGCGGGGTTCGGTTGCGTGAGTCTGCCGGCCTCGGAGGATTTTTTTCGCCACGATCTCTCGCGCTCACATTGCTTTGTCGTCGAGGTGACGGAGGGCGCGGAGTCCGGTCTGGACATGATCTCGCGCCTCGGCCAGCACGGGCTCCGGACCCCGGTGATCGCGCTCGCCGGAGAGGGCCGCGTGCTTGATCGCCTCCTGGGCAGCCGGTGCGCGCAAACCTGTCTTCTCCGGTCGAGCCCCGACCGGATCCTCCGGCGTGCGATCGAGGCGGCGGTGTTCCCGGCTGCCCGCGGGTGGATGGCGGGGCTCCGGACCGTCTGGCGGGAGCGGTTTGACCAGCCTCAGGCGGCCTGAAGCGTCCGCGCGCGGCCGTATTCGACGGGGGGAGTCCGGAAGTCCCTGAGTCGCGGAGCAACATCCGCGTGAATATTCCCGGCCCGATCCGGTCCAATCCGGTAGAATCGACTTCCGCCTCCTGGCGGGATCCGGCGCAGCGACGGCGGGACACGCATCTGTTTTCCGCCTTCACGACGACCACCACATTACAACTATGAAACGAAGGTTAGTCTATCCCCTCATCGCGTGCCTGCTCGCGGCCGGTTCCGCGCTCGCTCAGGAAACCATTGTCGCCGAACCGCCCCCGAGCGGTGTGCCGGCCTTTGCGAAGCGATCGATCCCGGAGCTCGAGACCCTCGTCGCTCCCATCGCGCTTTACCCTGACCCCCTCCTCGCCCAGGTGCTCCCTTCGTGCGCGGCTTCTTCGGACGTCGTCCTCGCGGCGCGTTACCTCAAGTCCGGCAAATCGAAGGCCGGAATCGACGCCCAGCCTTGGGCCGAGAGCGTGAAAGCGATTGCCCGCTACCCGGAGGTTGTGAAGCTCCTCGACAGCCGTCTCGACGCGACCATCGCGATCGGCGAGGCCATGAGCGTGCAGCAGGCGGACGTCATGACCGCCATCCAAAACATGCGCGCTCGCGCGCAGGCGAAGGGAAATCTGCGCACCACCACCCGGCAGAAAGTCGCCGTGGAACAAGACCGCATCTACATTGAGCCTGCGTCGGAGGTGCTCTACGTGCCGATCTACACGGATCTCGTTTACTCCACCGCGTACTATGACGACGCGCCCTGGTACCGCTACAGCCCCGGCTACGCCGTCGGCGGGTGGCTGAATGGCTACCTCTACTGGAACAGCGGGTATGTCGGATACTACGGTGCCGGATATCGTCCGGGTTACGGTTGGTCCGCGCGTCCGGTTGGCTACGGGTGGCGTCCGCCCGTCGTCGGACCGGGAGTCGCCGTCCGCCCGTGGGCTCCCGATCCCGCCCGCCTCGGTGGCCGTCTGCCGGTCGCCGCCGCCCGTCCAGGCACTTTGCCCGCCGCTGGACTCGCTCCGGGCACTCTGCCTGCCGCCGGACTCCGTCCGGGTGTGCCCCCTCCCGCCGGGCTTCGTCCAGGCGTGACAACTCCCGTTGCACGTCCGCCTGTCTCAGCCACCCGTCCGGCTGTGACAAATCCGGCCCTCAAGACGCCAGTTGCCGGCACCCGTCGTCCCTCCGCGGTGAAGCGTACGACCGCCTCGGTAAAGCGTTCGACCACCACCGTGAGTCGGGGCCCCGCGAGAGTGGACCGGCCGACGTCCACCGTGAAGCGCACGACCACGACGAGGGTGAATCGTCCGCCCGCCGCCCGGCGTCCAGCCGCGGCCCCGGCCCAGAAGCGCGCTCCCGCGCCCGCTGGGAAACCGAAGAAAGTCACGCCTTGATTCGGTCATCGTCGCTCCGCCGAAAGGCCTGAGCGAAGTCTCTGAGAAGCAGCCGCGGGTTCCCACCCGCGGCTGTTTCGTTTTTGGGGAGAGGAGGTTCCGCTTCCGGAACCGACCGGCCGCCCGAAGCAAATTATATCAGCGGCGAGGCGTGGCAGGTCGGTCGATCCACCCGAGCGTCTGTTCGCCGCGTGCCTCTGGGAGACGTTTCTCGCTGGGGTCCGCTTGCGATGCAAAAGCTGGCTTCCAAGTTTTCTCGACCCGCCACGCCAAATCAGATCGGCAATCCTCGCAGCTTGACGACGAGCCAGCGTGCTGCCTAGCTTTGACATGTCTCCAGCCCATCAACCGGCGCCCATGCGCGCGTCCGCTGAACTTGTTCTCGTTCGGCGAGCCGTTTCCTTCTATATGCGCATCTCTTTCACCCTAATCGGATTTGCTTGCTTATTCGCGCCGCTTGCGCATTCGGCTGGTTCCGACAGCCAAGACGTAGAAGCAGAGGCGGCAATTCGTCAGGCGCTGGCGCGTTGGGTGGCGGCTGCGAATAAAGGCGATTGGAAGATGGCGCTGAATGTGTGGGCACCGGACCTGATTGGCTGGTATCCCGGTACACCTGACGCTACGTACGCGAAGGAAGTAGAGAATGCGGCGCGCGTGCAACCCGTGCGAACAACCTACGAAGTCGAAGTGAAGGAGGTGATGCTTTCAGGTTCGTTGGCAGTGGTGCGAGATATCTGGAAGTTTACGACCAAGCAGCCCGGTGGAGAAAGCGTCGTCGATACGGTTAAAAGCTACGAGGTGTGGCGACGGCAATCGGATGGATCATGGAAAATCAGCCGATGGATCAGCGCGCCGGAACCACCGCTGAAATGATCTGAACTAGCATCGGCTTACCCTCTAATAAAACCTGACAGTTACTTTGCCGCGAAGCGAGTGAGCAACGCATCTTAACAAGCGCGGTGGGCGGGTGGTCGTAGCCGGCCTAGCAGTTTTGGCGCCCTCTGTATTACACGCCACCGGCCCCTGCGACTGCGCCGACCCGCGGGCGGAGCCCCACCGAAGCGCGCGCTTCCCCGCGCTTGCGTCGCTCCAATCAAGGATTCTGGTCGACCATCGCGCGTAGGAATCCGTGCGGGCTACCGAGCGCGGGATCGAGATAGAACGTGTGATACTCCCAGCCGGTGCCGGTGAGATCAGGCAAATTCGTTGCCGGCGGCGCGGTGAAGGACGGGCCTTGATGGAACACGGTTTGGTTGAAGGCGGTCAGGCTGATCGAGCCCTGCACGGTGCAGTGCAGGCCATCGACCGCGGTCAGATTCTTCTGAGTGCCGTCAGGCTGCGGGGTGAACACCGCGCCCTGGCGGAACGCAAAGATGGAGGTGAACACCTTGCCCGACACGCCATTGAGCGTCTGCACGAGATTGGTGGTGAGGCCGGAGCTCTTCGCAGAGGTCGGATCGCCCTTGAGCGCGAACTCGAGCAGATTTGGGATGCCGTCGCCGTCCGGATCCGCGTTCGGGCCGACGATCGCTGGATCGCTCACACCCGGATAGCGCGCATCCATGTACGCGTGGAAGGCGGCCTGTGGATCGGGATTGTTGATCGTGTAGGTGAACGTTGTGATCGGGCCGGGATTCGCGACGACGCTGCCGTAGCGCATCTTGATCACGACCGTTTTGTTCTTCGGCTGGCCGGTCGGGATGATCTTTAGCGGGATCTGGTAGGGGACCGGTATCTTGCTTCCGTAGTAGGTGATCTGTCCGCCGCAGGCTTTGAAATCGACGCCGTACTCGGCGGTCCCGCTCGGATCGATCCAATAGTCGAAGTCCTGCTGCGCTGGCCAGGTGGCGGAGCCCGCGGGCAGGGTCATCGGGACGGGGATGTTCACCATGCCGACGCTGTCGTTGCTCGTCGCCCCCGCGCTGGTGAAACCGGTCTGCGGCATTTTCCCGGGGATGCTGATGGCGAAATAAAAGAGGCTGTCGTCCGCGACGATCAGACGCGGCTTGAAGAAAAAGCTGGTCACGCCGTAAGTCCCATTATCGGGCGTGGCGGTCAGGTTCACGAGCGTGCCATCCGCGATGGACATGTTCCAAAACGGATTGGCCGGGGTGAGCTGCACGCTCTGGGCGCCTGAGCTAATCGTGAGTAGGCCGTCGGTGGATGGATCGTATCCGCGTCCGGCCACGGCGACCGATCCGGTGATGGTCCGATTGGCGCGCAGCCGCGTGAAGTTCACGTTGGACACGCTCGACCCGGACACCGTGATGGAGCCGGTCCCAGTATCCGCTTTGAAAGTGTAGCCCTGGTGCATGACCGAGAGCTTGTACGTCTGCGATCCGCTGGCCGCGGGGAGTTGGACGCGGTACTTCCCATCGGCGGCGGTTTCGCCCGAGGCGACGAAGTTGGTCGAGTCGTAGTTGACCACCGGCGCGACAAGCAGGCTGAAGTTGTTCACGACCGCACCGGCGAGTGGGTTCCCGTTCTCATCCTTCACCACTCCGCTGATCGTGAGCATGGCGGTGGCGCCGCCCGTCACGGTGACTTGGGACGAGATGATCGTTCGGTGGCCTTTCATGTCCGTCACGGCGCAGCGCGCGAGATAGACGCCGGCGCGCGTCCAGGCGTGACTGCCCTGCGTGGCGAGGCGGGCGTCGGGATTCAATCCGCCGAACGCCACTCCCGCCGGCTGGTCGGGGTCATCGAATTCCCAAGCGTAGGCCAGCGTGTCGCCGTCAGGATCCGAGGCGGTGGCGGTGAAGACTTGCGTGACGCCGGCCCCGATCGTCACAGTGGCGGGCGAGACCGAGAGGGTGGGGGCGCTGTTCCCGGGAAACGGGCCAATATTCACCACGACGTCGAGCGACTCCGGGGTGGTGCCGCCTTTGCGGATCGGCGTGACGTGCAGTCCGGCCTCGGAGTCGGAGTAGGTCTTGCCCAGCGCGAGCGGGGCGTCGTGCATCGTCGTGTAGGGGGCCGTGCGGAGCCCGCGGCTGCCGGGGGTCGTGTCGATCATGATCGTGTTCCCGGCGGAGGAGAGGTACGATTCGGCGCCGAAGTAGACGAGCAATCCGCTGTCCAGCCAGCGTGTGTCCTGTCCGGTGATCGCCTGCCGGTACTCGAACCAGTAGGTGTGATCGGCATCGCGCACGAAGCGCATGCCATACTGCTTTCCGTTCTCCAGCGAGCCGGTGTCGATGGGAAAGATGCGGTAGGTTCCGGAACTGGCAGCGGTGATGATGTTCGCGTCGGGGAGCCAGCCGAGCGCATATTTCCAGTATACGCCAACATCGCGATCCGGCGGCAGCGGGGAGTAACGCACTTCCTTGTAGCCCATGAGGTCGAAAATGTTGCCGTACTTGTCGTCGAAGTAGGTGTTCCGCGGGAGCGGTGCGTAATACGTCGCGCGGGAAACGCCCTGCGCATGGCTGAGCCCGAGGTTGTGGCCGATCTCGTGCGGGAGCGGCGTGAAGAGATTGGCGTAGATCCCTTTGCCGTAAGTGACGGAGGTGGCGTATTCGCCCTGGCCCGGGATAAAGCCGGTTCCGACGATGTCGAGGTCGTAGTTGTCGCTGTCGTAAAGCGCGGGGTTCCCCGCGGCGATGCCGGACTGACGGGCGCGGGCTCGGGCATCGTCGAGGAAGGAACCCGGCTCGCCAAAGCGGGTGAATTTTGAGCTCGGGCTGTCGGAGTTCAGCGGCGCGTTGTAAATCGTGTAGCTGACCCCGATGTCCACCTCCGGCAGGACGGTGAATTGCAGCGTGCACTTCCCATACGATTGCGAGGCCATAAAAGCGCTGATCTGAGTCGGAAGATTGCCGTTCACCATATCGCCCCAGCCGCTCGGGCGGCCACTCGGGCTGAGTCCATCGACTGGACCGGCGAAATCCGTGAAGCGCACCGGAATGACGAGAATTTTCTTGGGTCCCGTCGTCCAGGTCGCGGGCGGGTTCGCGGCGGTGGCGGTCGAGGCGCTGGCGAGGTCCAGGACCAGCCCCACGATGGCACCGACGCGGGAAAACCGGCGGGAAAGAAGAGTGTGGGCATTCATGGAAGGAACAAGCGGCCGGGGGAGGGAAGGAGTCGAGAAGAAGCGGGTTCCAGCGCAAACAGTTCGCCGACAACATCCTGACGCTCCGGTCCCGGCGGCTCGGCGCAACCGAATCGCGGACTCCAGGCGATGTAAGCCAATGCCTCGCGGGAGAAGGGGAAAACGGCTCGCCCCAACCGCGGGCGATGGCTCCCTGTCTCCCGCGTGTGCGTGCCTCGTGAGTTTCTCCAGGTTGCGCGTCACTCGCAGCGGATCGCGATCACGCTGCCTTTGGATGAGCATGGCACGTCCCGAGGTTTGACCACTTGGTTTCAACCCGCACTCATCGGTTGGTCGTCGAATACCCGTTCCGCTTGCTACAAACAAGGGAAAGGAACTGCAGGCCAGACCGTAGAGCGTTGAGCGGGGGCCACAGCCGAGGGCCGATGCCCCCCTTGTCGCGTCGACTATCTCGGGCTCGAGGAGCCCAAAACACACAGTTGCGATGCGTGCAGCGGGCGAAAACGCGATGGGGAGACAGGCGTAGTGAAGCGCCTCGCGGGGCGCCGGAGTGGAGCCGGGGGTCTTTTGCGCACAGATCGGTCGATACAGCGGGATTGCGCCCTCTTTTCCAAGTTGGGGCCGCCTCCAGGAAGGCAGAAGCGACAACGACTTCCGTCTCCACTGCACCGAGAACACCTGCTGTCACTTCGTCCCTCGAAATAGAGCATCACTAACCTCAGGTGGCATGGGATATTCTTTACTAGCTCCCCTAATGTAACCAAGAAATCTTTGATATACTTGCGAGGCGGGTCCATCAGGTTCAAAAAGAGCACTAAGCAAATCTTCGGGCTTTTCCGACAGGTCTATAGCAACTTGATCAATATCTACTGTGAGACGCACATCGGCCCAAAGTTCCGGCTCATCAAGCATTATCCCGTCAGCATCTTGCCCGACGAACTTTGCTCCAATTGTCCATTTTCCAAGATGCGCTGACGTTGTCAGGTACTCCGCAATTTCGCTCAGAAGCGCGTGGGGGGCCAGCGGTGATTTCCGAGCATCGTTTGACAGACGCAACGCAATCAAAGTGCATGAAATCTGCCCTGGGTCAGACAATCCTGCCAGAAATACAGCTCTGTATTTATCAGGAATATTGAGATCAAAATGGACTCGGAAAAGAAGTCTGTTTACCTGCTTCCCCCCAATCTTCGTCATATCAATCGTAATTTCTCGGTCCTTGATCCACCACCCCAGAATGCCTAACTTAATGGGTGTGTCGATCACAGCCGGTGGGGCGAGTTGTTTCAATATTGAAAGGCGAATAGATGACGGACCCTTTACAAGGTCCATAACAGCTGCTTCAATGCTCATTTATTATTTTTTAGGGGTTGTTGACGAAAACTCTGCTAGCAATGGTGCCCATGCAGGTGTTACCCTCATGAAGGCCTCTGTGACGCGCGATGGGGTCTCTCGCAACGCTGCTACCGACTCCTTCGCTGCTTCAATGCGACCACACCGGGATTGAACTATCGCGACACCTTCAAGAAAATGTGCTCCGTCAAAAGCATCGACCCGGATTGGCAAAAGTCTGCGGACAGCGCACGCTTCCAAGAATCCTTCATCGAGCCTTTCTGTCCCCGCAAGCGCAAACGCGTGCGCCAGGCGGATTCGAGCGTCATTCGCGCGCGAAATGAGGAGTGGTTCGATCTCCGCAAGTGCGCGCTCCCAGTGAACCTTCGCCTCCCTCTCGCGATCTGCCTGGGTGAGAATCTCGGCAATCAACATATCCCGCGTACAATAAATAAGCTGTCCATCAGCCACTGAAAACGTACTCGCTTCTACCACACGGAGCGCTTCCTCAATGCGCCCCTGCAGGAGGCAAACACGGACGGAATCATAAATGTACGCTTCTAGCGTGGGGATCCCTGGACCTCGGGAAATAATTTCTTCAACTGCAAATGAAATGTCGCCGTGCCACGAAATTTCCAGTTCACCTCGAACGAATGTAAGTAGCCAATGAGGTCCGATTCTTCGGATCGCCGCATCCACGTGTTTGCGGGCAGCCGCGTGCTGTCGCATCATCAGGAGAGTATTCGCAATGTTGTAGTGGATTCCTACTTCAAGAGGGTCGAGTCTTCCCGCTTCAGAGAGCATTTTGATAGCAGATTCCCAATTACCAGCCCGGCGATCCATCAAACCGAGCTCACTCAGCGCCTCAACATTATTTGGCGCCGATGCTAGCACGCGAGTAAATGCCTCCCTCGCGAGATCAAAATTCGCAAGACCGCGATAGTAGTAGTTACCCGCAGCAATCAGCGTTTCGACTGAGTCGCTTTTGATCCTACGAGCGGATGTTAGGGCTCGAAACGCCAAGCCTAGTCGATGATCTGTGCGGTCCCGACCAAAATGATACATGAGCGTATGCGTGAGGCTCATGAGGGCATACGCATCGCAGAAATCCGGATCGTGTACAACGGCTGCTTCCAGGATTGCGAGCGCCTCTTCCATTTCCTTGCGCGAGTTCGCTGAAGCGTTCAACAACAACTTTGCCTTGCTAAACAACGCCGCTGCGTCTGCCTTTATTCGTCTACCGGATTCTAGCGATGCTTTCTCAGTGGAGGAGAGTTTGAGCCGTAGCCCGCTCGCAATTCGTTCTGCAATTAGACGGTCGATCTTACCCAGATCGCCGATTTCGGCTTCGAAGGAATCAGCCCACAGGGTTTCATCGGTCACCGGTCTTACTAATTCTACGAATACGCTGACGCTTTTTTCATCCGACTGCAATCGCCCTTCAAGCACGGTATCGACGCCGAGAATCGCTGCAATGCTCTTGGGATCCCGGTTTGCGGACTTGGCAACCGATGCTAGGGACGATCGTGCGATGACTCGGAGTGAGCGGACGCCACCGAGGGTGCGGATGAGACTATCCTGAATACCGAGCGCGAGGCCTTCGCCTGCTCCTCCCTTGGCTGCGAATAAGAGCACGGCGATAGATGGTTGACTCGCGCCTGCCCTCGGAGAGTCAGGCACGTGATCAATAACAGCTTTCGATCTGTCCGAAAAGCTTCGAGGGAGAAAATGTGTTCCCGCAGTGTAAACGCACAGCAAGATCAAGAGCCCGACCAAAATGCGGCCGATCAACCTTCGCGAGCCATTTTGGCCAAACTTTGTATCTTTAAACTCCTTGGGGGCGTTGTCTTTGCCGAGCGCGATTTTCCCGCGCGACTGATCAAGCGCTTTCACGAGCGCTTCCGCGTCCGTGAAGCGTTCATCGGGGCTCTTCAACAGCAAGCGCGCGACGATGGCGGCAAGCGAGCAGGGCAGGTGTCCCAAGCGCTCGATCGGCGCGGGGCGGGTGACGTGGAGGTTCATCAGCTCCCGATGCGAGCGCGCGGTAAACGGCGGGCCGCCGGTGAGCATTTGGAAGAGGATGCAGCCGACTGAGTACAGATCGGAGCGGCCGTCGAGATCCGGGTGTTCCTCGCACTGCTCGGGGCTGGCGTAGAGCACGGTGCCGCGGAAGCCGATGCTTTGGCTGTCCTCCTCGCTACGCACGATGGGACGCGCGAGGCCGAAATCGATGATCTTGGCCAACCATTGTTCGGTGGGCGGTTCGGCGCTCGGTCGAATCGGCACGCCGCGGCGGGGAGTCGGGCGCGGTACCGACACGAGCATGATGTTCGTGGGCTTGAGGTCGCGGTGGATGATGCCCTCGGCGTGGATCGCGCCGAGGCCGCGGGCGATTTGGATGCCGAGATCGATCGCGAGCAACGGGTCGACCTTTTCGCGGCGCTTGAGCCAGTCGCCCACTGAGTCGCCGGCGACGAACTCCATCGCGTAGAAGAACTGGCCCGGCGCGTCGTTGAGGTAAAGAACGCTGGCGACATTCGAGTGCCGGACGCGCGCCGCGGCCCGGGCTTCGCGAAGAAAGAGCGATTGCGCGGGACCATCGTGCATTCGCGCTGGTGATATCACCTTGAGCGCGACGACAAGGCGCAGGCGTTCGTCGACGGCCTTGTAAGTCACGCCCATCCCGCCGCGGCCCAACTCGAAGAGCGATCCGTCGGGCTTCTTCTCGATCCGGAAATGTTGCAAATGCTCGGGCGGATGATCCCAGAACTCGCGCGGCGGTGCGACGACGGATGACTCGGGCAGACCGCTGCCGACATCGGAATCCAAGGCAACTTCCAGCGCACATTTGGGACAGAACGTGCCGACGAAATCATTCCCGCACCGTGCGCAAACGCGAACGGCCACCGGTGGCGTTGCTTCCCCAACAGGACCCATGAACGCGTTGTTAATCAAACGCCCTGACAATGGGAAGGGAAAATTGGGTTCTTCTTAAATCTCCGCGGAACGTTCGTGGAGGAGGAGTAAACCTAGAAAAACGGTAGAAAAGCGTGGAAAGCGTTGGTGCTAGAAGAGATGACGTTGAACGCGGTGGGGTAGAGCTTTCAGCTTGAGGATGGATGTTGGCCTCAGGTGGCTGCGCGGATCTTGGAACGCCGGCGGCAATCGGCCGAACGCCGTCGACTCGCCTCATGGGGGAGGCTACTCCGAGTTGCTGCGACGATCGCGCTCACGGCGTGGCACCCACGCGACACCAGGCTTTACCCGCTGGCGGGCGGGGATCGGTCAGGTCCTCCGAGGTCGCGCCGACCGTGTTGATGGCATTCCTCACCGGAACCCAGCTCGTGCGGGGAGTACGGGTTTTTTCCCCTCGCGAGGGGAGATAGGGGTGAAGCGGGGTGAAGCGCTTAAGAAGGGTTCCCGTATCACCTGGAGGAGTTTTTGATGAGCGTATCGGCGTGGTCGAGGTAAAGCTTCCAATCGTAAAGCATGAGGGCGTGGTCGCCGGTGATGAGATGGTAGGCGATGGGGCCGTTGACGAAAGGCGCGTTGACCAACGGCAGCTCCGGTTTCATCGGCGCGCCCTTTCCGTAGAGCGCCCAAACTTTCGACGCCTCGACCAAGGCCAGCCTGGAGCCGCGCGGATCGGCGCCCAAGTCCTGCGTGGCATCGCCGCCGTGGTAGCCGCGCGGGGCGACGAGCGCGATGAGTTCGTGCGTGTCGATGGGCAACGTGTCCGCCTTGTCCGCATAGGTCAGGTATTTCGGCGTGAACCAGTGCGGGAAACCGTAGCCCACCTGCGCCAGCGTTTCACCGAAGTTGCGACGCGCGAGCGACGAGCCGCCTTCGCCCGCGCCGTTCGCACAACACAGCGCAAAACGCGTGTCCTGCGCTGCCGCCCACAGCGCGGTCTTACCGGTGCGGGAGTGACCGATCACGGCGACCTGCGTCGCATTGATGTTGGGATCGGTTTCAAAATAGTCCACCGCGCGCGAACCGGACCAGGCCCAGGCGCTAAGCGTGGCCCAAGTCAGCTCGGTCGGCTTCGGGGAATGCTTTTTGTAAAACTGCCGGATGCCATCGGATGCGTCGCGTTTGTCGGGGTCCACCTCCGCCGCCACATTCAGCGCCGCGATCGCATAGCCCCGAGCGATGGCATACTCGGCCGGCCAGAACTCCCTCTTCTTCTCACGCGTCGGGTCGGTGTTTTCGCTGGAGCGATGGTTGAGCAGCAGAAAAACCGGCACTTTCCCTGCGCGCTGGTTTGGCACGAAGAGGGTGAGGTGAAACTCGAATAATTCGCCGCCAAGTTTGAACCCGATCGCGACCCGTTTCAGCGTGGCCTTGCCCCCCATTGCCCGTGGATCCGTTTCGATCACGCGAAAGGCCAGGTCATCCGGCTTCGGCGGAGACACGCCGTAAACTTCGCTGCGAAAGAGCGCGAGTAGCTCCTCCCGCCGCTGCTTCGCCCAAATCTCCGCCGAAGTCACCCGTCCACCCCCCGCGAGCGCGAATATGTCGGGCAGCGTGTAACCGCCGACCTTGGCCTCATCCCAGTTGCGACTCGGCGTTTTCGCGGTGAGCGCCACGACGTCTTCCGCGGAGACGATCCACGGAATTTTCGTTTCGTATTTGGAAAAGTCAGTGCTCCATGGCTCGGCAGATTTCAATTCATCGAGCGCAAAAATGGCGGAGGGCGACAGCGCGAAAGCGCCCAGGAGGGGAAAGAGACGTTTCATGAGGGAACGCAAAGGGAAGACTTCGGAAGGGCGGCTCACTTCGGTGTGGCGCTTGATCGCTTGCTCGGTGGACTCCGCCGTTTTCGGAAAAGGGTCGGGCGTTTTTGGTTTTGCCAGAGATTTTTTGAGCGCGATTCTCCATCCCATAAGTTCGCTCGATGAAATCAAGATCGAGCCGACCTTGGCGGGCCGGGGCTCTCGGCGTGGCCGGCGTTTTTCTCGCCGCCCAAGTTTCTGCGCAAGATCCCATAACCGTTTGAGCGTATCCCGGCCCACGGCCAACGCCGACCGAATAGGGTGACCTGGCCACGCAGAATGAAATGCGGGATCGGCCGTCGCCCATCTCAAGCGGGACCCGACCAAGGCACCACGTTGGTGCAGCACGGCGCCAGCGACAGCAACCTGCCGGTCATCGAAGCGGAGGAGATTGTGCAGTCGTTGAAGGAGCGATCCGTGCCGGAGGAGTACATTTTGTTTGCGGATAAAGCCACGGCGGGTCCAAGGTTCCCAACCGCATCGGCCCCACCGTGCAGATGGTGCGCTTCTTCAAGCAACATCTCGCGGAGCAGCCTTCTCGGCTTGCTTTGCCTGGTGCTCGAACTTCCGACCCTATGAACGACCCGAAAGACAGTATTCAACTTCACGCCGTGGAAGATCACGCCGGGCTCCTGACCATTCGCGACGGCGGCCCTCGGCGGGATTGGAACGGGATTCACTACAAGCAGGGGATGTCGGCCAAGAATGTGGGCACGACCAAGCTCTCCGCCAATATCGCGACGATTCCTCCGGGGGGCGTCGCGAAGGCCCACATCCATGTCGGCTTCGAGCTGATCCTCTACATCGTCGAGGGAAGAGTGCGCCACGAATTCGGAACCGGACTCAAGCAAGTGCTGGAGAATGAAGCCGGCGATTTCATCTACATTAAGCCCGGCGTGCCGCATGAGGTCTTCAATCTGAGTCAGACCGAGCCCGTGGTTGCTTTCGTCGCCCGCTCATCGGCGGAGGAGTGGGACAACATCATCCCTTACGAGCGCAATCAGCCCGGCTGAGGATGCTCCGGCGCTCGGCGCATCACGCGCTCAGCGGAGCTCGCGAAGCAACTCGTCCAGGCCCGCAAGCCGATACCGTCGGCAGAGTGCCTTGATCGCTTCCACGTCGGCCGCCGGATTTCGAGCCAGTAACTCGAGGATATCGGCCTTCGATTTATAGCCACCAGCGTAGAGTTTGAGCGCGATCAAATGCGGGAGCGGGACGATGCGGAGCGAACTCTGCGCCCGCACCATCAACTCTGCCTCCCTCACGCCCTCTTCCACGACTGCCGGGAAACGTCCGGAAAAACTGATGATCTGGATCAGACCAAACGGCCCCCTGACATCGATGACGCCAGCCAGGGGATCGTCTGAGTCCGGGGGGTGGAACTCCGCCGTGTAGCCTGCGGCCGCGAGCGCCCCGACGATCGCACGCATCTTGGCCAGGTCGGCGTTCACCGCCAGATCCAGATCCTCAGTCTGCCGGACGTAATGGTAGGCGGCGAGAGCGACAGCCCCGATGACGACCGCATCGACGCCGTGGCCTTTCAGAAGACCAACGACGTCCTCGGCTGCCGCCAGGAGGGCATCCGGTTGGCTCACGACTCGGCCTTTCTCGGCGACGGCTGAAGCCAGGCGAAGCGCTCGCGCAGCGTCAGTGCGGCCTTGATTCGTTCCTCCACCGTCATCGCTCGGAGACGTTTGATTTCGGCCGCGAGGGAGCGGGCGGCCGACGCACTGCGACGCGGCGTCGGTAGGAGCGGCTCGGGCATCGACATGACACAGCGATGTTCGGCCTCTCATCCCCGGGGCGCAACCGCGGGGAGGGCGCTGAGATTCATTGTGATTGATCGCCCAACAAACCATTGCGGGGTACCAACTCGCTTTCTGTTTTCGATGACGTGGTGAGCGCGGGAAATCGCTAAACCTTGGCTAGTCTTGGGCTCGACCGCGAACGTACCAGGTGCCTTTCCGGTCGGTCTGAGGATTGGCGGCCATGACCTTCAGCGGAGTCGGCGGAGGTCGCCTCGGTGCGACCCTGGCGCGCCGTCTCGGCGAAACGTGGGGCCGGAGGCGTCTTTCCCGCGTCGGCGAATCAGCGGAGTTCGCCGCAGCCGAATCCGAATGGACCGCGCTCACGGTCGCATTGGACGCGACGGCCGCTGGATACGAAAAGATCTGAGCCCGCGGACCGACACGGTGGAGATCTGCGGATTGATCGGGTGGAGGGACGCAGCGATGGATTCGGCCTGCGGGGCGGACTTCTCATTCGCCGCCCCGCGAGCCACCGAACTGATTTCCATGAAAGCCGCCTCGCTTCTTCCCAAGCTCACTCTTCTGCTGCTCCTAACCCATGGGGTCCTCGCCGAAGAAAAGAAGCCGGCGGCGCTTCCCCCGGCTTCAGCGACTCCCGTCGCGCGCCAGCCGATCACCCACGAAGCGCTTTGGTTGCTCAAGCGCGTTGGACCGCCGACGCCGAGTCCGGATGGGAAATGGGTGGTCTTTTCGGTCATCGAGCCGGCCTACGATGCGAAGGAACAAGTCAGCGATCTCTGGCTCAAGTCGCTCACGGACGAGAGCCCGGCCCGGAAGATCACCTTCACGAAGGGGGCGGAAGGCAACGTGGCGTGGTCGCAGGATGGCTCGCGCCTCGCGTTTGATGCGAAGCGCGACGGGGACGAGGTGGCGCAAATCCACGTTCTCAATCTGGCCGCGGGAGGCGAGGCAGAACGCGTGACCTCGCTCTCGCTCGGGGCGCGTCAGCCGAAGTGGAGCCCGGACGGGAAAAGGCTGCTCTTCGTCAGCGACACGTTCCCCGGCTGTCTCGACGAGGAGGCGAACAAGAAAGCCGCGAAGGAAGCGAAGGACCGGAAATACAAGGCGCGCGCCTACGAGAGTTTTCCACCGCGGTTCTGGGATCAATGGCTCGACGAAAAGCGTCCGCATCTCTTCGTCCAGGACGCCGTCGCGGGCGCGAAGGCGCAGGACCTTTTCGCGGGCACGAAATTTGGCGCGTTGAAAGGCGTCGGGGGACGACCGGATGAAGCGGGCGAGATGATCGAGGCGCTTTGGATGCCCGACGGAACGGGCATCGTCTTCGCGATGGCGGTCAATCGCGACGAGAGCGCGCGTGCCAATGTCCGGGCCCAGATCTTCGCGCTGCCGCTCGGTGGCGGCGAGCCGGCAAACCTGACGAGCGACCAGCGCAGCTATCGCTCGCTCGCCTTCGCGCCGGACGGAAAGGCGCTCTTCTGCCTCACCAGCGAGGAACGCGCCGACACCATTTACGGTCTGGACCGGCTCACGAGTTTTCCGTGGCCGTTCGAGTCGGCCAAACGCCGCGTCCTGACCGCGGCGCTTGATCGCTCGGTCTCCCGATTCGCGCTGCCGGAAAAGAGCGACCGGGTTTGGTTCAGCTTTGAGCACGCGGGCTTGGAGAAGTTGTACTCGATGCCGCTGGCCGGCGGCGCGGTGCGCGAGGAGAGGTCACCGGTGACGGGCTGCGTGAGCGGACTCGCGGCCGGGGGCGCGCGGCTGATCGCGAACTGGGACTCCGCGACGACTCCGCCGGAAGTCTTCGAATTCAGCCCGGCCGGTGCTGCGCCCAAGCCCCTGACGAATTTCGGTGGCGCCAGAGTTGCGGCGCTGGATCTCGCGCCGGTGGAGCATTTCACGACCACGAGCCGCCGAGGCGAGCCCCTCCACAGCATGCTGGTCCGGCCCGCCGGATTTGACGCGGCCAGGAAATATCCGCTCCTCGTCGTCATGCACGGCGGCGCCGCCTCGATGTGGCGCGATGCCTGGGTGCTGCGCTGGAATTATCACCTTCTTGCCGCGCCGGGCTATGCCGTGCTCCTGACCGACTACTCCGGCTCGACCGGCTACGGAGAGGCCTTCACGCTGGCGATTCAAAACGATCCGCTGAAGGGTCCCGGCGACGACCTGCTGGACGCGGCGGATGACGCGCTGAAGCGGTTTCCGTTTCTCGATCCGGCGCGTCAGGCCGCGGCGGGGGCGAGCTATGGCGGGCACCTCGCGAACTGGCTCCAAGCGACGACGACGCGCTTCAAGTGCATCGTGTCACACGCAGGCGAAATGGATCTCGTGATGCAGTGGGGCACGAGTGACAGCATCTTCGGCCGCGAGGTGAACAGCGGTGGCCCGCCGTGGGCGGACGCCCGGGTCTGGCGCGAGCAGAGCCCGCTCCTCCAGGCGGGAAACCATGACAAGGGCACCGGCTTCCTCACGCCAATCCTGATCACCGTCGGCGAGCAGGATTTTCGGGTGCCGGTGAACAACGCGCTGATGAACTTTGCCGTGCAACAGCGTCTGCAGGTCCCGAGTAAACTGATCGTCTTCCCCGAAGAGAATCATTGGATCCGCAAGGGCGAGGAGAGCCGCTACTGGTTCTCCGAAGTCCACGCCTGGCTCGCCAAGTGGCTGAAGTGACGGGGACCCCGTCCCTGGCGTCATCCCCCGGGGTCGCGCGGATGTCTCGCGAGGGCCCTGTCACTACGGCGTCTCCGCCTTTCCCGCGGCCGCGATGCGACGGGCGTGTTCGACCGCGGCTTCCTCGTTCGCTCCCCGGAGTTCGACGGGCCAGCGACGCGGATTGGTCAGCGGATCGAGGATCACGGCGCCCCGCAGCGCGCGCTCGATCTCCTCGTGATGCTTCTGCCGCAGCAGACCGGCGAGCTGGGCCTCAAGGCGGACAGCGATCATCACCCCCCGATGTTTGGAGGAAAGAAACTCCGGGCCACCGCGCAGATCATCGGTCATTTCCCAGTTACCTCCCGGGTGCCCGGCGACGCAAGGTGGCGACTGCGCGAATGAGAACCAAGGGGAACGCGACCGGTGCCGGCGGGAGCTACTCCCGCCGGATGGCATCGTTCGACGCGCGAAAGTCGTCCGCTCACGCCGCCGTGTGGTCGTCGATCTTTGCGGAGGGACAGTTCTTTTCCACGGACGCGATGCCGTTCTTCATCGCGGCCTCGGACGAATACATTTCGCTGCGTCCGATCACCTCGCCGTTCGTGGCCTTGAGGACGAAATACGGCTCGTTCTTCGTGGAATGCTTCACTTCGAAATGGGCCTCGCTGACGCCGTTTTTCTGGACGGAGGCAATGCCCTCGAGAGCGCTTGCCTTCGCGGTGTAAGCCTGGCTGGTGAGGATGACCTCTCCGTTGGCCGCTTTCAGGTTGAACATGAATTTTCCGGCGGAATCGAGCTTGAGTTCGTATTTGGCAGACATGGTCGGGGGGGTGGGTAATGCAGACAATCGGATACGGAACCACGAATTTTACCCGAATGAACCCGAATCTTTTACGGCGGGCTCCGGTGGGTGGGGACTACGCGTGCGGCGGCAGCTCGCGCACGATGCATTCGATAATGTCCGCGGCGGGAAGCTTTTTCGAAATAAGCCGGCGGCCGCCGGAGCGCTGCGTCATGTCGTCCGGCGTGATCATCGACGACAGGAACACAATGGGGATGGACGCCGTCTTCGGATCGGCCCCGATCTCGTGGGCGACCTCGCCTCCATCGGTCACCCCCATGTCGATGTCGCAGACGATGAGTTCCGGCTGAAACTGGCGCGCGAGCTCCGCGGCATCGCGCGGCGAGTTGGTCTCTGCCGTCACGATCCCGCCCCGGGCCTCGAGTTTGATGCGCAGGAGCTTCGTGACGTTCGGATCGTCGTCGATGATGAGAATCTTGCGGGACGTGGACATGTTACGCGTAGCGGATCTCCAGTGGTGCCAGATGAGCGCGGAGGTCGTCGATCAAAATCAGGGCGCGCGGAAAATCCTCCGCCTTTCCAGCGACCTCGACGGCGGTGGCGAGTCGGCTGGCGGTCGCGAAGCCGTACATGGCGAAGCTGCCCTGGAGCCGGTGCGCGAGCGAGCGCAGGCGCGGGGCATCCGCCGTGGCAATCAGGACCTCGAGCTCCGCAATCAGCGCGTGCTGGGAGGCGAGAAACTCGGGAACGAGATCGCGGATCGCGGGATCGAGGTGGAGCACCGCCGAACCAGGCGCGAGGGCCTGCTTGAGCTCATCGAGCAGCTGGCGCCTCGCGACCGGCTTTCCGAGCAGGCGATGAAAGCCCGCTTCGAAACAACGCTCGCGATCCGCCGCCTCCTGGTGGCCGGAAACGCCGATCAGGATTGTGCGCGCTGCCTCCGGCGAGCCGTCGGCTCCCGCTCCCGGCCGCGCCTCCCGGAAGCGGCGCGCGAGTTCCAGACCCGAGAGCCCGGGCATTTCGAGGTCGACAAACGCTACCGCGAAATCGCCCTGCTCCAGCGCGGCGAGGGCCTCGGTGCCATCGGCAGCGAAGGTCAGCCGGAGCGGCGGACTCGGAAGGATCCGTTTCAGGTACGCCCGGTTCGCCGCGTCGTCATCGGCAATCAGCACGTCCACCTCGGGCAGGTCCACCGTGGGGAAGCGTCGGGCCTGCGCCTCCTGCGTTTGGGTGCGGTTGGCTCGGAATTCGGCTGCCTCGTCCGCTTCCGGTGGCGGCAGGGTGATGATGATCGTGGTCGCGCCCGCCTCGCTCGCGTCGAGGGCGATCGTGCCGTTCTGGGTCGCGGCCATGAGACGGGCGGAGTACGTGCCGAGTCCGGTGCCATCGGTCTTCCCGTGCGTGACAAATTTTTCGAAGAACCGCTCGCGGATTTCCTCGGGCACGGCGCCCGCGTTCCGGACGCGGACCACGACCGCGCCGGCGCTCGCATCGAAGGCGATCTCGATGGAATCCCCGGCCGGCGAGGCTTCGATCGCGTTCTTCACGACGTTGTGAAAAAGGCTGTGGGAGAGCAGCCGCTCGCCCACCGCGAGGACATCCTCGGCGGCGCCTTCGGGAAAGACGAGCCGGATGCGCAGCGACCGTCGCTGCGCGGAGGGCTGGTGCTCGGTGACGACCTGCCGGATGACCTCCACGAGGTCGAACGTTTCGGCCTGCAGCTCGTAGACCCCTCGCTCCATCTTCATCAGGTCGAACGACGCGTGCATCATGCCGAGCATCGCGTAGCCCACCCCGGCGATGACGCGGGCGTGCTCCGTTGCGGAATGCTCGGGTCCGAGTTCTTCGATGATCAACTCGGAGAATCCGATCACCCCCGAGAGAGAACCACGCAGATCGTGCCGCAGCATGCGGTCCACGTCTTCGCGTAGGCTCGCCGCCGCGCGGAGTTGCTCGTTCTGCACCTCGAGGAGGCGCCCGGCCGCGCGCAGCGCGAGGTGCGTGTGCACCCGGGCGAGCACCTCTTCGGCCCGAAACGGTTTCTGGATGTAATCGAGCGCCCCCACCGAAAAGCCCAGCACCTTGCTTTCGGTCGCATCGAGCGCGCTGATGAAAAGTACGGGAACGTCCCTCGTGCGCTCCTCCGCCTTCAGGCGACGGCAAGTCTCGTAGCCGTCCATGTCCGGCATCATGATGTCCAGAAGGATCAGATCGGGCGGATCGGCGGCCGCGCTTTTCAGCGCCAGCGCACCTTGCAGGACCGGCCGCACCCGGTATCCGGCGTGAGTGAGAATATCCCGCAGCACCGTGAGGTTTTCCGGCGTGTCATCGACGATGAGGATGCTGGGGGCCGGGCTCATGAGGGAGAGAGGAAGGCAAAGGACGAAAGGTGACGAGCCGGACGCCGAGTCGGTGGTCGGGTGGACCAAAGATTACGGGCCGGACTCCGAGTGGGTGGGCCGGAGGACCAAAGATGACTAGCCGGGGGCGGAGCCCCTGGACCACCCCGATCAACCGGCGTCCGGAGGACGCGAGATCCGGCGAGACCCGGCGAGGCGCGACGACCACCGGGCGGAACCCTCTCCCGTCCTCCGGACGAACCGGATTCACGTTTTCTCCGGGGGCGGTACGCTCGGCTACTCATCTCGCGCTCTCCGGACGGCTGAAAACCGAAGACTCCTCCTCCTCGTCGCGAGCGCACTCTCTCGAAAGCGGTCCGCCGCTGCGTCGTTGCGGGTTTCGCCAATGCCTTCACTTCCCGGCCTCCTTTTCGGCGACGAGTTCCTGCAGCGTATCAAACCGGTATTCCTCCAGAAACTCCAGCAGCCGCGCCGCCAGCGCGGGATGCGCCGGCCGAATCTGCTCGATGGCACTCCTGGCCCCGTCGAAGTCGGCCACCATGGCCGTCGCCCCGAGCGCCCGCACGAGGGCCGGGTCCACGCGAGCGAGCTGGATGGCGACGGTCTCCCCGTCGCTCGCCTCGGCGTCGGGCGCGGCCGGGACGGAGAACGCCTCGGCATACTCGAAGCGAATCGGAAGATGCCGCTCCATCACCTCGTAGAGCTCGCCCTCGCGGAAGGGCTTTCCCACGTACGACGCAAATCCCACGTCTTTCCCCCCCTCGCGCCCTCCATCCATGCTGCTGGCGGAGATCGCAATAATCGGCGGAAACGCCCGTCCCGCTGACGCGGCCTTCTCCCGGATCACCCGGCACGCCTCGTGTCCGTCCATCACCGGCATACGCAGGTCCATCCAGATGAGCTCCGGCGACGAGCGCTCCCAGGCGGTGACGCCCTCCGCGCCGTCGTTTGCCGAGGTCACCTCGAACCCCAGGCCCGAGAGGAGCTGGACGAGGACGTCGCGGTTCTCGGGATTGTCATCGACGACGAGCATCCGGTGAGGCTTTCCGTCCGTTTTCATCCCGATGATGCGCCGTTCTGCGAGTCGCGAGTTAACGTCGGCCGTCGCATCGACCTCGAGCGGGATCGCAAAGGCGAAGGCACTGCCCCGACCCACCTCGCTCTCGACCGTAATCTGTCCGCCGAGGAGCTGGACGAAACGCTGACTGAGCGCGAGGCCGAGGCCGGTGCCGCGGCGCGATTTGCGGCCCGCCTCCGCCTGGACGAAGAGCTGAAACAGTTCGCCGAGTTCCTCGGCGCGAATGCCCGCTCCGGTGTCGCTGACGCGGAACGCCACGCGGCTGGCGCCCGGGCTCGTTTGGCGCGCGGAGACGCTCACCTCGCCGCGGGTCGTGAACTTGAGGGCGTTTCCCACGAGGTTGATGAGCACCTGGCGCAGGCGCAGCTCGTCGGTACGGACGAAACGGGGGAGGTCTGGGTCGAGCTCGAATCGCAGGGTGAGATTCTTTCGCCGCGCCGCCAGGGCGAACATCCCCTGCAGATCCCGCAGGAGCCGCGGGAGATCGAAGGTCGCGCGCTGAAGCGTGAGCTTCCCCTCTTCGACTTTCGACATGTCGAGGATGTCGTTGATCAGGTCGAGGAGATGCTCGCCACTGCGGTTGATGGTGGAGAGGTTCCGGCGATCCTGCTCGTTGAGTGCATTGCTGCGCTGGAGGATCTGGGCAAAGCCGAGAATCGCGTTGAGTGGCGTCCGCAGCTCATGGCTCATGTTCGCGAGGAAGAGCGTCTTCGACTGCGCAAGCCGTTCCGCCAGGATCCGGGCGCGCTCCACGTAGACTTGGAAGTAGAGGCACATGCCCATGAGGATCACGACGAAAAACGTGACGTTCATCGCGGCGAACAGGTCGATCGCGAGAGGGCTGATGTCGTACCAGGGCCGATAGTGGAGCCCATAGACGTGCACGGCGATGTACCAGAGCAGCGGCATCACCGCCATTCCGAGGCGCACGCGCATGGGCAGATGGCGGTAGTACAATGTTCCGATGATGAGGATGAGGATGTAGTGCTGGAACGCCGGACCGAGTCCGAGCGCGAAGACTGCGAGCGCCTGATGGCCGCCGACTTCCAGGCCGCCGAGCAGGAGCGCGAGGTCGAGCTTCCCCTTCATCGAGAGCGTCAGGGTAACGACGAAGACCACGATGCTGAGGACGTTGAAGGCGACGAGGATGTCGACTCGGAGGACGAGGAAGAAACCGAGGAAGAAGAGGTGCGAGAGCAGGCCGAGCGCGTGCGTGTAATTCGAGAGCGCGTAGAAATCGAGCTGATCCAGCGAGAGATTGGCCGGAGGTGTGACGAACCACTGGTGCAGGACGCCCAGGCGCTGCCGGAGGCGGGGCGCCGGGGACGATGGCGCAGCAGGCTCGGTGGTCACGGCAGGGGAAGAGGAGGGTCGGGGTCGGAGCGGCTCGAATCCGCCCTCCGTCCCGTGTAAAAGCTGCCGCTGATTCCGGCCAGCAATATCGCGCGATCTGGCCGCAATTGCGGCCACCGTGGGTCCGCCGGCCGGAACAACGGACCGATGCTGGCTTGACACGCGGCTGTTCGCCGCGTTAAGCCTTTCACATTATGAAGTTTCCGACCCTCGCAGGCCGCACCGGCTTCGCTGGCGCCGTCACGCTGGCGGCCGCGACGTCGTCGTATGCGGGCATCGTCAGCGTCACACCGCCTTCAAATATCAGCACTCCGGTGGGAGTGGGCGCGGGCGCACCGGTCCTCAGTTGGGACGTGGACGGCGACACCGTGGTCGATTTTCAGTTTACGTTTCGCTACTACAGCGCGACCGGCTGGCAGGCGCTGATGAGCGCTTCGCCGACGAGTAACGTGCTGAGCGATCCGGCCTTCTCGACCGCTCGCTACGCCCGCTCCTACGGGGCGGGCGCGAGCATCGCGCCCGGAAATCCCGCGTTTTCCGGCAGCGGAATCACCGCGATCATTCTCGGCTCGCTCTACAGCGGCAATCTCTACGGAGGGTTCGCCGCCGGTGGAAATCTCAACACGCCCCGGTTCGCGGGCTTCCGCTTCGATATCGGTGGACAAACGCACTACGGCTACTTCCAGGCGACCGTGAATGCCGACGGCGCGAACGGAACGATCAATTTTCTGAGCGCTGCGTACGAATCCACCGCGAACACAGCGATCCTGACGGGGGCGGCCGCCGTCCCCGAACCCGGAACCTGTCTCGCGGCTTTGGCCGCCGGTGGCGTCACGGCGCTCCAGTTCGCGCGTCGGCGGCGGCAGGCGAGGGCCGCGTCCGAAACGACGGCCGGTTAAACCCGCGGGTGGCATCGCGGCGGGTTCCGCCCTGGAGTGCGGGGGGCTCGACACACGTGAGATGGTGAACGCGCTGCCCGGATTTCCCCTTCCGCCCCGGCCGCGGCGCGTGCTCCTGCTCGGTTGGGATGCAGCCGATTGGGACTTCCTCCAGCCGTTGCTCGAAGCCGGCCGACTCCCGCATCTCTCCGCTCTGATCGAACGCGGCGTGAGCGGTCGCATCGGTTCGCTCGCTCCGATGCTCTCGCCGGTTCTGTGGACCTCGATCGCCACCGGAAAGACGGGCGATCAACACGACGTGCTCGGATTTGTCGAGCCCTCGCCGCGCGACGGGACACCGCGTCCCGTCGCCAGCACTTCGCGGCGCGTGAAAGCGCTCTGGAACATTCTTTCGCAGTCCGGTCGGCGCGCCATCGCGGTGAACTGGTTTGCCTCGCACCCGGCGGAACCGATCCGCGGCTGCGTGGTCAGCTCCCACTACGCCGACGCCGCTCTACGGGCCTCGCCACCGGGGGCGGGTTTTTGTCACCCGCCGGAACTCGCGGAGACGCTCTTGGAACTGCTCGTTCGTCCGTCCGATCTCACGCCGGCGCAAGTCCGGCCCTTCTTCCTCGAGCACCTCCCGTCCGACGACGACCCGCTTCTCCACGCGTTCACCACGCAGCTCGCGAAATGTGCCTCGATCCATCATGCCGCCACGTGGCTGGCGGAGACGCAGGAGTGGGATTTTTTGGGTGTCTATTACGATCTCATCGATCACGCCGGGCACGGCTTCATGCCTCTCGCTCCGCCGCGCCTCCCGCACGTCCCGGAGGAGGTGCACGCGGTGCATGGCCGCGTCATGGAGCGGGTGTACGAATACCATGACCTGATGCTGGGCCGGTGGGTTGAGATCGCCGGGAACGACACGGCGGTCATCGTTCTGTCCGACCACGGATTCTGCAGCGGGTCGACGCGGCCGCTCGCCGATCCCCCGATCAGACCGGACGGATCTCCCGCGGGCGTGGATCAAAATCCACTCTCCTGGCACCGGCCTTATGGCGTCTTCGTGGGTGCTGGTCCGGGCTTTCGGACGGATGCGCTGGTGCATGGCGCCACGCTCCTCGACGTCGCTCCGACAATCCTGACGCTTCTCGGGCTGTCGGTGCCGGAGGATTTTGCGGGGTCGACCCTCACCGCTGCGCTCGCTGGCCTCGAGCCGGAATCTGGCCCGGGCGTGGAAGCGCCGCACCCAGACGACGGCGTGCATCGAAACGCGCCGCCGGAAGAGGCGGATCCTTGGGCCAGTGCGGCGGCGCTGCAGCAGCTCGTCGCGCTCGGCTACGTCTCGGCGCCCAAGGAGGACATGGAGGAATACGTCCGGGAGATCACGGCGCTGCGTTCCAGCGTTCTCGCGCAGGTGCATTATTCCCGCGGCCGCTACGTGGAGGCCCTGACCATCTTGCGCGAACTCCTGGAACGCGCGGAGGAGCCTCGGCTGCGCTGTCGCGAAGCGATGTGCCTGCTCGCGCTCGGCCGCCTGGCCGGGGCGCGCGAGAGCGCGGCGCAAGCCGCGACCGCGGCGCCGCGGCTGGTCCTCGTCCGACTTTTGCAGGCGCGTATTGCGCTCTTCGAAGATCGCGCCAGCGATGCCGAAGCGTTGCTGCGCGAGGTTGCGACGTGGGAGCGGGACGTGCCGGCCGTGCTCGTCCAGCTCGGCACCACCCTCATTCGGCTGGAACGCTGGCCGGAGGCGGAGGACGCGTTTCGACGCTCGCTGGAGCTGGACCCGGATTCCGCCGAGGCTCACGACGGGCTGGGCGTCGCCCTGCGCAAGCGCGCGTCGCTCGATGACGACGCCCTCTTTCATCACATGCGGGCCGCCTCTTTGCTGCACGTCCGGGCGCAAACGCATTCCAACCTCGGGATCACGCTCGCGCAACGCGGCGAGATCGACTGGGCCATCCGCGCGTTTGAAGTCGCGGCGAAGCTCGCCCCGGAGGAACCTTTTCCTCACCGCTGCCTCGCGCGGCTATACTTCAGCGCGCGGAAGGATCGCGCGAAGGCCCGCGAGCACGCTGCCCACATGCTCCGGCTCCGGGCCGCCCTGCGCGAGCGCCGACCAGGATTGTATCTCGGCGCCTGACGCGACGATCGCGACCACGTTGGGCGCATCCCGGAGAAGGAACGCGCTTGCGGTTCCCCTCGCGATGCACTGTGACGCTAATGACTCCGATCCAGTCGTGATCGGATGGCGGCGAATATGACACCCTGTTGGTCGCGTCGTACGGCCGATAACGGGCCTGCCGCGAAATGTTTGTACGAGCATCCGTGGAGAGAGTTCTCCGGGGAATGCCAGAAAGCACAAACCTCCAAACCCTACCCAAAACAATGAAACTTATCCTCCCGATCGCTTGTGTCGCGTTTGCCGCCACCAGCCTCTTTGGCCAGGTCACCGAAACGACCACCACCACGACCACGACGAGCAACGGAATGCTGACCGAATACGTCCCCGGTACCACGTTCGTCATCAAAGAGTCAACCGGTCCCGTGAAATACACCTACGGTAAGACCGTAACTTACGTGACTAAGAAGGGAATCGTCCTCAAGGAGGATGAAGTCCGCACGCGGTTGAAGTTGGGCATCCCCGTAAGCGTTGAATACGTCCGGACTGGCGAGGACCGCATGATCAGCCGCGTCGTGATTGACGATTGATCTTTCGTCCTTTCGAGGCCGACCCATTTGGCTTCCGTCTGAGAAATCGGGCGGTCAAGGGGTCGGCCTTCTGCCGTACGGGACGTCACGGGCGCAGAATCTCCCGCATGGCCCGTGCGGCTGAACTCCTGCCCGGTACGGCATGAGCTCCAGCTCGGCCCACTCCTTGCGCCCGCGCCACCGGAGAATATTGGGGCAAGCAGGAGCTTGGCCGCACCGCCACCGAAAATTATCCGCCCCACGACAATTGGAGCCATCGCTCGTACAAAAGGTGCCCTCGGTTCAAAAATCACCTTCCGGCCGGAAGTTGGAGAGCGCCGGTGAAAGAAGAGGCCGCCGGTCTGAAATCGGCGCCGTCGGCGCGAAATCGGGGCCGACGCACCGCGCGCACCAGTCAGTCTTGGAAAATTGGCCCCGCGCTGTTCCAAAAAACACCCATCGTTCGCGAGCCCGAGACCTCCCGATCCGTATCAGCGCTCCGCGATCCAGATCGCAGCGAACCCCCCAGATTTGCCCGGACCGGACAAAATTGTCACCCGGAGTCGGTGAGCTTCCGCCGGGGGAACAGACTTCTCCATCGCGGGTGCAAAGTCCCCCCAAGGTCGAAAAACCGGCATCAGCGCACGCGAAATTCACGTCACGAGTTCCCTTTTCCGCGTAGCCGGACATCAAAAAGGCGTGACTGAGCGGATTTTGGGTCCCCGCTCGAAAAAATCGAGACATCGGCTCGAAAAAGTTCACGCGGTCGGAAAAAAGGAGCGCGGCCCTGAAAAAACGAGCCAACGGACCGAAATTGGAGCCGTCGTCGCGAAATCGACGTCGACGTTCCGAAAAAGGCGTCAGTCTTGGAAAATTGGCTCCACGCGACTCCAAAAAGCAGCCGATCGTCCCCGGGTTCACGACGTCCCGACCCGATTCGGCGAACCGCGATCCAAACGGGAGTCGACGGACCAAATCCGCACGCCACGGAGGAAGTGATTACCCAAAGTCGGGAAACTTCAGTCGCTGGACCAAAATTCTCCACTGCGGCTTCAAATTGAAGCCGAAGTCGTAAAACCGGCGCCAGCGCACTCGAAAATCACGTCACGGGTTTCCTTTTCGATGTCGCCAGACATGAAAAACGCGTGGTTTGACGTGTTTTTCGGTCCGCTGTCGTGAAAAAGGGTGGCTCGTCGTGATTTTCGATCCGCCGTCCTGATTTTCGGTTCGTCGCCGTGAAAAAGGCGAGTTCGCTGTGATTTTCGGTTCGTTGTCGTGAAAAAGGTAAAGCTGACGCGATTTCCGGTCCGCCGTCGTCAAGAAAGCATGCCTCGATGCAATTTCCGATTCGCCGACGTGAAAAAGGCCCGGCTCGACGCGATTTTCAGTCGGCCGTCACGAAAAAGGCGGGTTCGACGCGATTATCGGCCCGCTGACGTGAAAATGGTGAGTTCGACGTGAAAAAGGCGACCTTTACGCGAGTTTCAGTCGGCCGAAGTGAAAAACGCGAGTTCGTCACGATTTTCGGTCCATCGCCGTGAAAAAGGATTCGCTCGACGCGATTTTGCAGTCCGTCGACGCGGAAAAGGAATGACTCGACGTGATTTTTTGGGCCCCCCGTGGAGGCGCGGAGCGTGAAGGATTGGTCCTCTCCGGGATTTCCTCCTCCAGCCGACTCGCGCACCTAGCGATGCCGTCATGCGCCAGAGTCTCCCGCGGAGACGCTGAGACGCTGAGGCGCGGAGGGTTGAAGGATTGATTCTCTCCCTCTTCCAGCTTTCGCGGGAGCTTCGCCCGAGCTGGTAGTCGAGGCGCTCATCCCGTTCCATTTGGCCTGAATGAAAGGAATCGCCGGGTCTCCACATCATACGATGCGTGCCAGAAATCTGCTCCCCCATCGCAAAAACTGTAGCGACCGAGCCTCCAATCTTGACGTCTGCTTTCCTCACCCATGAATGCATTCACGAGGATCTGCCGGCGACCGTTGCGAACGACGCCCGCGTACTGCTGGCAATAGCGGACCAAATTCTTTCGGACATATTCAATGTCGTCAGTGTCTTCTGGACTCGCCGCCTCTGCGGTACGTCGTCGAAGGAAGGGACGCAAATCGGCTTCCGCCTGTCTCACATCCTCCAGGTCAGGAGTCCAACGGTCCTGAGTGCCGAGCGTCCGCGGGTCCATCGGGCAGCGAGCCGGTAGAATCGCGCCTCGAATACCTCCCCACTCGAAAAGGCGCGATCCAAACACCGCATTCGCGGCTTCAAAAATGACCCGCTCAACCAGCGGCTTCAGTTCGGGACGCTCCTCGAAAACGGGCTTCCCATTCGGGTACTTTCTGAGGGTAACGAATGTCAGCCACCCGACGTGTTTCGGCTCGTGCCAGATCGCCTCCGCGGTAGCGTAACTCAGTGAAATGAAGACCGGCAAAAAAATCAGCCGAACGCTGGTTCGGATGATATAGCCGATTACTTTCACCGACAGAGAATTCCACGAAGCGCGCCGTTCGGCGAGCAGTCTCGCGAGGGAAAATCACGAGTCCCACCCTCCGGCGCCTCACCGCAACGCGATCCGCTGGGGGATCTCGCGCTGCGGCGATAAAAATGTTCCTTGTGGAAGGTCCGCGGATCCCTCGGATCGGGCGCGACGGCGACGGCGCTCCATGCGGTCCCCATGACGCCCCCTCCGGTACGGCTTCCGGTACGGCTGAGCTCCCGCTCGGCCCAAGCTTCCTTGTCGTGCCCGAATCGCGCCGCGACTTCGCCTTCGCTTCTGCCGCCCACGCGAGGCTGGGACGTCCTTTGCCCGCTGGAGCCATCGCGAAAACGCCGCGAAGATCCCCGCGATGGGATGGTGCGCACTGGTCGTCACATCGAAACGATTCGCGCGAAGGCGAGGGCGCTGCGCGGCTCGAGCTCGGAGCGAAGCTTGGGCCGAGGTGGAACTCAGCCGTGCCGTGAGCCGGACCGGGGGCTGGGTTCTGGACGATTCGCCGCAGGCGAGGGCGCTGCGCGGCTCGAACAGGGGAAGGGAAGTTTGGGCCGAGGTGGAACTCAGCCGTATCGGGGGGTGGGGTTCGGGGAGAGCGACTCGGCGAATCGCAGCCCAGATTGAATCCAACTTTTCCCAGCAATTCCTTCTCAACTACCCGGTGGACAAATCGCCGCCCGCGGAACCCAGTTCGCGCGCTTGAGTCGTTGCACGGCTTCGGCCTGGCTGCACTCTGCCAGCTCGGCGACCAGCCGGATGGCGCGATCGCGCAATTTTACGTTTGTGACCGCGACATTGAGCATCAGGTTACCGCGCACCTTGCCGAGCGCGATCATGGCGCCAGTGCTGATGATGTTGAGCGCCACTTTCGTGGCCGTGCCCGCTTTCAAGCGGGTTGATCCGGTCAGCAACTCCGGCCCGGTTGCGAGATCGATGACCACATTCGGAGGCGGCTCGAGCGCGGGGTGCCCCGGATTGCACGTCAGCAGGATGGTCTGCGCCCCGAGTTGTTGCGCGCGCGCCAGCGCGCTCAAGACGAAGGGCGTGCGCCCGCTCGCGGCAATTCCGCACACGATGTCGCCTGCGTTCACGCCGCGCTCCTGCACCGCGAGAGCCGCCGCCACGGCATCGTCCTCCGCCCCTTCCACGCTGCGGGAGAGCGCGGGTGCACCACCCGCGATGATTCCCTGCACCATTTCCGGAGCGGTGCCGAAGGTCGGCGGCAGTTCGCTCGCATCGAGCACTCCGAGCCGTCCGCTCGTGCCCGCTCCCGCGTAGAACAACCGGCCGCCGGCGCGCAGCACGGTGGCCACCCGCTCGGTCGCTGCCACGAGCTGAGCGATCGAGCCGCGCAACGCTTCCTGCACGAAACGCTCTTCCTCCACGAACAACTCGACCAGCTCCCGGGTCCCGAGCGCGTCGAGTTGCCACGACCGTGGATTACGCTGCTCGGTTGGAGCGAGGGCGAGGGTGGTGTCGGTCGGCGCGACCGTTTCCCGACGCCCCACGATCGCCTCGCGCGCTGGCGCCCCAGCCGCCAGCCAAGCGGCGCCGAACTCGGGGTCGTCGTCGCAGATCTGCACCACTGCCCCGCATAGAATGGGCGCCAGCGCCGTCCGAAACGCCTCGGCGTAGAGGGCGCCGGATTGAAAGAGCCCGCCGACCAGGAAAACATTTGGCGGGTCGAGGAGCAGCCGTTGCGCGACCGCGCCCGTGTATTCCGCGAGCCGCCGCGCGCCTTGGAAAACAATTTCCTGCACGCCGGCGTTGCCGGCCTCCGCCGCCTGGAAGACGACCGGCGCGAGACTCGCGATCTGCGCTTTGCTGGCCGCCTGCGCCCAGCGCACGAGCGCATCGAGGTCGTTCAGGCAAAGCTCGCGCAGCACCGCCGCCGAGAAATCCGCCCCGCCGCGATGGAGATCGTATTCGCGGAACACCAGGCGAAGGGCCTCCAGCGAAAGGTAATAGCCGCCGCCCGAATCACCCAAAACATGTCCCCAGCCGGATGCCCTTTCGATCGCCGCGCCGCGCCGGCCGGTGACATACGATCCCGTCCCGGCGTTCACCACGATGCCGTCCCGATCCCGCAGCGCGGCCGCGAGGCCCGACTCGCGATCGCTGCCCGTCACGATCCGGGCCTGCGGCCAGATCGAGACGCAATGCTGCCACAAGGCGCGCTGCTCGTCCGCCGTGACGCAACCCGCCAGAAACACGCCCGCGCGCTCCACCGGCCGCGGCAGCTCGGAAAGAATCGCGCGCAGCCGCTCGGGTTCGGTGAGGCGGAAGTTCGCCGCGGGCAGCGTGCCTCGGTCACTGACGCTCAGCTTGCCGGCCACTTTTTCGAGCAGCACCCAGACGGACTTCGTGCCGCCTCCCTCCAGTCCGAGTATCCTTTCCGTCGTCACCCCACACTATACCGTCTTTCCCGGCGGAACGCAGGTTCCGCTGGAGTTCGCGGTGGTCGCCTCCAGAATAACGGTTTGTTCGGGGCTCGAGCGCCCGATCGGAAAACCGCCATGGAAGTCATCATCCGCGACAACGCCGAGGTCGGTTGCGTGCTCGGGGCGAAAATCATCGCCCGCGTCGTCCGCGAGAAGCCGGAGGCGGTTCTCGGACTCGCCACCGGCCGCACTCCCTTGCTCCTTTACCAGGAGCTGATCCGCCAGCACCGGGAGGAAGGCCTCGATTTCAGCCGCGTCACGACGTTCAACCTCGATGAATACGTCGGGTTGCCGGCCACGCATGATCAGTCCTACCGGTATTTCATGCGGGAAAATCTTGTCCGCCACCTCAACCTCGCGTCGGCGCGCACGCACGTTCCCGACGGTAGCGCGACGGATCTGCTCGCGGAGTGCCGGGCCTACGAGCAAAAGATCGTCGACGCGGGCGGCATTGACCTCCAACTCCTCGGCCTCGGTCGCAACGGCCACATCGGTTTCAACGAGCCCACGGGTTCACTCCGTTCGCGCACTTGGGTCAAGATTCTTTCCGAGCAAACACTCCGGGATAACAGCGCGGTGTTTGGCTCGTTCGCCGACATGCCGAAGCACGCGGTTTCGATGGGCATTGGCACGATCCTCGAGGCTCAGCGGGTTCTCCTTCTCGCGTTCGGCCCGGCCAAGGTTCGCGCCGTGGAGCAGATGGTCGAAGGCCCACTCTCGGCGCTGTGTCCGGGTTCCGCGCTCCAGCAGCATTCCCGCACGACGGTGATCCTCGACGAATATTCCGCCGCCGGTCTCCACTACGCCGAGCACTACCGCTGGGTCGACAGCCACAAATTGCCCTGGCAGCGCTACGATTGAGCGCGAAACGGTTTGGCTGATCGCTCATCACCGCTGGCCGAGTTCGTTTTGGACGATCCTCGCGAGTGGCCCGCCGGGCCGGAAACCCTCGGCACTTTGGGCCGAAACTGCCCTCATCGTCAGTCATTGCCGCGCGGAAGCCGATGCGTCCGAGCCAGACGCGCCCGGTCGCACTTTCGGTACGGCTGAGCTCCCGCTCGGCCCAAGCTTCCCTGCCGTGCCCGAGTCGCGCCGGGCCCTGGCCTTCGCTTCTGACGCCCACGCGAGGCTGAGACCTCGTTTGCCCGGTGAATCCATCGCGAAAACTCCGCCAGAATCCCCGCGATGGAATGGTCCTCACTCGTCATCACATCGGGGCGATTCACGCGAAGGCGAGGGCCCTGCGCGGCTCGAACAGGGGAAGGGGAGTTTGGGCCGAGGTGGAACTCAGCCGTACCGCGGGTTTCGGTTCGGGGACGACGTCCGAGGGAGCGAGTGATGCGCTCGGACCGATCCAAGGGCTGAGCGCTCCGCCGGGCGACCGCTTCACTCCAACACGAAGCGCAGCGTCTCCAGGTCCATCACGCTGCCGATTTCGTTCTCACCCACGACATCGCGGGCAAGGGCTGCCTTGCTGCGTTGCAAGGCGCGAATCTTTTCCTCCACCGTGTTGGCGGCAAGCAGGCGGTAGGCGATGACTTGATTCTTTTGGCCGATGCGGTGCGTTCGGTCGATGGCCTGAGCTTCCACGGCGGGATTCCACCACGGATCGTAGAGCACCACGTAGGAAGCCGCCGTCAGATTCAGACCGGTGCCAGCCGCTTTGAGCGAGAGCAGGAACACGCCGGCCTCGGGCGCGTCTTGAAATGCGTCCACCACGGTACCTCGGTCCTCGGTTTCGCCGGTCAGCCACCAGTGCTTGATGCCGCGCTCGTCCAGCGCGGGGCGGATGAGTTCCAGCATGGTGACGAACTGCGAGAAGACCAGAACCTTGTGGCCCTCCTCGATGAGCGGCTCGATCGTGTCGAAGAGTGCCTCCAGCTTGGCGCTCTCGCCCTCGGCGCCCACCAGGCGGGGATCGCAGCAGATTTGCCGCAAGCGAAGCAGCGATTGGAGGACGTTGAAGCGGTGCTTGTCGAGTTCCTTGGGCGTGCGGATTTTCTTCAGGGCCGCGCGAGCGCGCTTCAATTCAGCGTCGTACAGTGCCCGTTGTGCGCCTTCCAGGTCACACGCGAGATCCTCTTCCATGCGCGGCGGCAGTTCCGGCGCCACCTGCGCCTTCGTGCGTCGGAGCAGGAACGGGCGCACGCGTTGCGCCAGCCGGGCGCGCGCCCCGCTGACGTCGCCATACGCGCGGTTGAAGCCAGCCCGGCTGCCCAGCAAGCCCGGGAGCGCAAAACTGAAAATACTCCACAGATCGAGCAGCCGGTTCTCCACCGGCGTCCCGGTCAGCGCGAGGCGATGCGGCGAGCGCAAGGCGCGGGCGGTCTGCGTTGTTTGCGAGGCCGGATTCTTCACCGCCTGCGCTTCGTCGAGAATGATCGCGCTCCAGTTCACCGCGGTGAGCGCATCGGCGGCGAGGCGGAGTTGCGTGTAGTTCACGACGAGGACGTCCGGCAGCGCCTCCGCGGCCGGGACGGCGCCGGCGGCATCGAGCAGGGCCACCCGCAGGGTGGGGGCGAAGCGCGCGGCCTCGCGCTCCCAGTTGTGCGTGACGGATTTCGGGCAGACGACCAGCCCGCGAAAAGCCGGCAACGGCCCGCCTGCGGCGGCGTTGCCGCCGGCGCGCAGCCAGAGCAGCCAGGCCAGGGCCTGGACGGTTTTTCCCAAACCCATGTCATCGGCCAGGATTCCGCCCAGCCGATTCCGCGAGAGGAAGGCCAGGAAGTGAAAGCCCTCGGCTTGGTAGGGCCGCAATTCCGCGCGCAGTTCGTCGGGGATCGGCGGTGCCGGCACTTCCGTCAGCTCTCGGGCTCGCCGACGGAGCTCGGCCGCCTGCTTTTCCGCCAGCAGGCCGCTCAACGCCTTGTCCTGGGCGATCTGCAGCGCATGCAGACGCATCTCTGTTCGCCCGCCCACGGGTAGATGAGCGGCATCGAGACCAGCCGCCGCCAGCGAGTCGGCACCGTCTATCTCCACCTTCAGGCGGTGCCAGCCCTTGCCCCCCAGCTCGACCGGACGGCCATTTGCCTTCAGCAGGAGCGCGATTTCCTCCGGGGTGAAGCTCGCGTCGTCCACTTCCCATTGGATGCGTAGATCGAACCAATCGACCCGTCCATCCTCGGTCCCGGCCTCGGGAGCGAGTTCCACCTTCAGGCGCGCGCAGACCGGATCGCGGAGGAGTCCGGCGATTTCAGCCGACCCGCCCACCGACACGCCGGCCGCACGCGCCTGATCGGCCCAGGCCGATATCTCGGCCACACACTGCGGCGAGAAATTCCGCACCAATCCAGAGCTCGCGCGCCAATCGTGGCGCACGCGCAAGGCGCCCAGGATGGGCGCGAGATCGGGGAGCGAGGTCCGCTCGGGGATGAGCAGCGGAGATTGCGGGTCGGGACGGTGCGGCTGCACGATCCAGCGGCCCCGCTCCCAGCGCCCGAAGACGGTGCCATGGGCATCGATGGCCGACGCCTCCAGCAACAAATCTTTTCCCCCGCCCGGGCGGGGCGCGATTCGCGTCTCGATCTGCGCGGTGAGCCGAATCGATTCGTGCGCCGGCAGCAGATCCGGCTCGATCTGAACGCCCGCCCGGTGCAGAGCGAAGCAGACTTCGTCTTTGCGGAACGCGCGGGCGGGGATTTCCTGCCGGCTCCACGCCTTCGGATCGGAATGGCGCCCGCCGAGCGGCGGCGGGAGGCGATGGATCGCGGGCGGATCGATCACCCAGGCGCCATCCAGAGTGAGTAAGAAAGTCGCGTCCGAGCGCAGGGGCGTTCCGTCTCCACAGACCACGTGGGCGCTCGCCAATTCCGGGCCGAGGGGATCGCGGGCGATGCTCCAGCGCGCCGGATTGTCCAGCAGCGAGAGCGGCTGGCCATCCGCGCCGCAGACGTGAGCGCGCGTTTGCTCGTCCAGCAGAAGATCCCGCACGAAGATCGCGGACGAGGATTCCCGCAGTTTCAGCGACGCCGCCTCCAGCTTCGGCGTTGGTAACAGCGAATTTTGGGCGCGCAGGTAGGCGAGCCCGCGGTCCCGGATTGCGCGCAGCATCTGCGCGCCGGCCACGCCAGAGTAGGCCGGAAGGTCGGCGGCTCGCAGCCATTCCCGGAGGTGACTTAGCCGGGGCGCATGCCAGGGCTCATCTTCGCTTTCCCGGACCTCCCAATGCGCCTCGCCGCCCTCGATCCGAAAGCGGAACGCATCGGGAAACGGCGCCTGCCCCTTCGGCGGTCTCGCATCCCGCGGCTCGGTCAGCTCGGCCAGCCTCGTCTCCCACAGACGCACCTGCTGCGATTCCCGGGCTGCAGCCGACGCTGCTTTGGCGGCCTCCGGATCGGCTACTTCGTCGAGGAAGGCCGGGACCGGACAGGCATACTCGCGGCAGAGCAAGACGATGAACGACACCAGGTGGAGCACCTCGGTCGGCCGGCTCACCCACCAGCCCTGCATGAGCATGGGGGTGGCCCAAACTTCGTCGGCCAGCGGGGAGTCGTCCAGCTTCAGCGGCAGTTGTTTGAAATGCCAGGAGGACATCCCACCCGTCTCCGGCAGAGTCTCCATGAGACGTTCCACCGCAGCCAGAAACCGCACCTCCTCCGTCTCCAGCGGGCGCTTCAACCGCTTTTCGCATTGGGTGATGGCGCGCTCCAACGGAGAGAGGGGAAGGGGTTCTGCCTGGCCCTCCGTGGAGGCATCCTCTTGCAGGAGCGCCACCCGCAGCGCCAGACCGGCCGCGTAGGCGTGCTCGCAGTGATACGCCGCCGGACAGGAGCAGTGGTGCAGCCAGTGTCGGTCCCGGTAGACGAGGCCAACTTTATACGGAACGCTGGTCGCGCCCCGGATTTCGATCGAATGGCCCTCATCCTTCTTCGTCACCTTGATCACGCGGCCGGCGTTGTAGCATTCCAGTCCGCGCGATAGCGCGCCGGGGTCGAATGCCCGCAGATACGGCGTAATGCCTCCGATCAATTGCCCGCGCGTCGGGGGCGTCGGCGGGTGATGCTTGCGACGGGATTTTGCCATCTGCCCGGCTTATTGCTCCACACAGCCGCCTTGGCAACCCGCGACGCTCCGGTCCTCCCAGACATGCGCCTGAGGGACCTCTTGAAGGCGGTCGCGATAAAGCGCATCGGGTTGGCGCCAGCTCACGCATCCCCTTCGTATGCTGCCTCACGGATCGAACCGAAAGCGCAGGAACTGCCCATTTGTGGCAGGGCCAACATAACGCGCTTTGAGCTGTCGGCGGCGGCCGTCAGGCGTGGTTTGCTGCACCTGAGTCTGCACGACGGCGGGGTCGGACGTCCACGTCACCAGATCGCCGGAAAACTCCACAATCTGCCCGCTCGCGGGTGGAACCAAGTCGAAATAGGTGACGTCCAATGTGCCATTCGAGCCTCGGGCAATCACCGGCCGCCGCGGAGACGTCGCGTCGCGTGGATCGGCGTCCCAGAAATAGGCGGCTGCGTTGCTCAGGCCGGATCCCGTTAAGTCGACCGCCAGGCCGCTGACGGACGGATCCTGGCGCTCAGGAGGGGTGAAATTTCGGCTGGCCCAGTCGCAGAACGCCTCGGAACGGATTGCCAGCCGAAAGGTTCGCACGCTTACGCCATCGTCACTGTCGTAGAGTCGCAGGCTCACCGCGGCTGAGGGATTGTCCCCGAGAAGGTAAGGATTTCCCGCGAAGGCAATCGTGAAGCTCCCGTCCGCGTTGATGGGAATCTCCCCTATCAGGGAATCCGTCAGGATGGCGTCCGTGGTGTGGTACTCGAAGAACAGGCGAAGCGCGGCAATCGCGGTAAATTCATCGGAGACGGCACCGGAGGCGGTGAAGCCGGTTTGCATGGAAAGGACGCCGTCCGAGATGGCGCTGATCTCGGGCGGCAAGTTCATTTCCAGTCTGCACGTTGACGTGACTGCGCTGCCAAAGCCGTTTGTGTACTTTACCCGGTAGTCGCCAGCCAACGCCGCGGACATCGCGTTAGTCAGAAGGTCATCACTGACGGGGGAGAAAGGAGAGCTGTTGCGAGTCCAGGCTGCCGCGAGAGGCGGGGCGCCCGTTGCCCCGAACCCCAGGCTCACCGGCACGCCAGCCAGCCTGCGAAGCGAAACGGGCGAGCGCAGGACCGTGGGCGGTCCTGCGTCTGGCAGGATTCGCCTGACTGCGAGTGGGTAGGTGGTCAGAAAGAGCGCGGAGCCATCTGCCAGTGGAAATACCTGAGTGGCGCTCCATGCAGCACCCAGGCTGGGCGCAAAGCTTGCGTCCACAAGCCCGTCCGTCCGCTGGCGCTGGAGCGGCTCGACCGTTCCGGCGAATATCCCTGCGGTGTAGACGCGGCCCGGCATCTGCGAGGCCACATCGTATACCGTGGAAACGTTTGGCCCCGCATCAAACGTCGGATCGATGCGTCCCGACCTTGTCAGCCTCGCCATCCCATACCGCGAAGCGCTCGGTGGATCGGTATTCTGAATCGAGGTTTGTGAGACGCCCACGTAAAGCGAGCTATCGGGATTCTCGGTGACGCATTGGACGGATTGGGCGCCCGCCCGGAAGGAAGGGTCAATCTGGCCATTGGGCAGGAATGCTCCCACGCCGTATGTCGACCGCCCGCCGGAATATGAGGGGGACGGCGGCTCAGTCTGAGCGGAATAGTAAACGCCAAAGGCGTAGACTCTGTTCCCATCCCTGGAAAAACGGAGTCCGCTGGGCAACGGATCCGGTACAGGATCGAATAGTGTTTGCAGCGAGCCATCTGGCGAGAGTCGAACGATTCGAGTTCCAGAAAAGAAGGCACCACCGGTTGCGAGCGCCACGATCGCGCCGCTTGGCGCGACATCGAAAACCGGGCCCGGTCGTAAGTCTGGAGCTAGGATGAACGTGGGGTCAGCGGTCCCATCGGGCAGCAGGCGTGCGAGGGGTCTCCCTGGACGTCCATCGGTGGAATACAAACCCGTCCCCACCAGCAGCCGCCCATCCGGCAAAGACACCATCCGCTCAACATTCAGGAAGTCTTCTGAAGGATTGAACTGCGCATCGACCCCGCCAGATGCGTCGAATCGACAAATTGAAGGCCGCTCCATTCCATTTACGCTAATGAAATTTCCTGCCACGAGAATTTTCCCGTCCGCCTGGAGAGCCGCGGCGGTGCTACTCACAAAAGAACGTTGGGTGATTAGCGGGCGAAAGCTCGGATCGACGGCATTTGTGACGTCGAGCTGCGCGAGACCGCTCACTTTCGTTCCGAGCAAGGTCCTGAACTCCCCCGCAACCAAGCGAGTCGCGCTCCCCTGTGCGAGGATCTGCCCGGAAGGAGTGACAACGGATGGATCCGGCGCGCCACTCGCTGCCAGGAGAACGCCGCCGCCGCTCGAGATGCCGCTGAAGGATTCGAAAACGCCCCCGGCGAGGATGCGCAGATCTGGCAGAACGCGAATGGAGCGCACCCCAAACAACGAGGAGTAGCTGGAGGAGGCGCCGCTTCCGCGAGCGCTCAGAAACGCTTGGTCCAGCCCGCCATCGGCACCGATACGACCGATACCGCCTTCGAATCGCCCACCGACCAGGATCGAGCCGTCCGGCTGAGCAACCAAGGTATAAGCGATATCGGTAAAGCTGACCGGCGTAAACGTGGGATCATTTGCGCCGCCGGCCAGCAAGCGGGTCACGGTGCCGGACGCGGCGACTACCAGCCGACCGTCGGCCAGCTCCAAAACGGCACTGACGTACTTGGCCTGGCTGGAGAACTGGCTGTCGATGCTCCCGTTCGGCAGCAAGCGCGTCAGCTTATACACATCTGGCTGATTGTTGGGATGGGCCTCTTCGCACAGCAGGAATTTACCGGAATCCAGCGCGAAATAGTTGAGCTTCACCGCGTCTGCGCGGGTGTAAGGAAACTTGCGCAGGAACGCGCCATTCGGCTGGAGGATTACGGCGTAATCGCACGCGGCTCCCGCAAAGGTCCGAAAATCGCCGGCCACGAAGATTGAGCCGTCGCTCAGCACGCGCATGCGCCGGCAGAGCACATCCATGTAATTTGGGCCGAAGGCGGTCCCAGCATCGAAGGACGGATCCAACGCACCGGAGCTCAGAAGGCGGGCTAATTGGTTGCGGGGGACGGTCCCGACGCGGTCGAAACTCCCTCCGATGAGAACAGAGCCGTCCGCGAGTTCGGCCAACGCCTCCACCCGCCCCACCCTGCCAAAATACGTTTGGTAGTTGGGGTCCGTCTCGGCGGCCGCGCCAAGGGTTAGAGCCGCCGACGTGAGGATGACCAGTCCGAGTCGGGAGTAGTTCACGCGAGCACGTTGCTCGGAGCCACCAGAATGTCTATCGCCTGCATGTCATGTTTCCGCAGTTGAAGCTACACGCCCCCTCGGACGGCGGATCAGCATTTTCTGTCACCGATCGTCGCGTTCGCTGTCTCACTTTGACCGGCCGCTCTTCTTCGGAACGCGTTCGATCCCGCCGGTTTTCGGCAGCTGGATCTGGCGGTCGCGATAGAGCGCGCCGACAGCCTGTTTGAAGGACTTCTTGCTCACGCCAAAGCGCTCCTGGATTTCCTCCGGCGTGCTCGAATCATCGAGGGCCAGTCGGCCGCCGCCGTCGTCGAGCGCGGTGAGGATGCGCTCGGTCAGTCCCAACACGCCGCGCGCGGCGCTGGGTTCGAGCCGGAGGTCGATTTTCCCATCCGGTCGGACCGCGGCCACGTGAGCGGTCAGGCTTTGTCCGACCTCGAGCGGCGGCGCGTGCGGATCGTGGTAGAGCAGACCGAGATGGGCCTGCTCCACGATCGCGGTCAGGCCGAGCGGGGTGCGCGCGACGAGGAGGACTTGGACGGGTGTCCCTTCGCGATACCGGGCCGGCTCGCGTTGGAGGTGACGGGTCAATCGGGTGGTCGCCACGATCCGCCCGCTGCGTTCGTCGACAGAGACATGCACCACGACGTTCTGACCGGGCTCCGCGCGGTGGGTCTGTTCGCGCAGCGGAAGAAAGAGGTCCTTGCTCAGGCCCCAGTCGAGGAAGGCGCCGAGTCGGGGTTCGACGCTGACCACGCGCAACGCGGCGAATTCGCCGACCATCACCCGCGGCGTCTCGGTCGTCGCGACCAGACGGTCCTCGGAATCCAGGTGCACGAAGACATCGACCTCCATCCCGAGCGTGACCGGACCCGGAATGTAGCAGTTCGGCAGCAGGATCTCGCCGAGACTGCCGCCATCGAGGAAGAGCCCCGGCGGCGCCTGGCGCAGAACGGGAAGGAGATTGCGTTTGCCCAGATTTGCCACGCGGCAGGGTAGCAGGGGAGGGTGAACTGAGGAACCTCGAACGTTGAACGTCGAACTTTGAAGGCCGAGAGCCGAGAGCCGAGGATGGAGGGCTGAAGGCCGGACGCTCAACCTCGAATCTTGAATGCCGAAGGCGGCGGATCAGGTTCGGGGGAGGCCGAGGAATTCGAGGGCGGTGCGGTGGAGGAGGTTTTCGACGGCGGAGGGGCCGATCTCGCCGGCGAGTGAGGTGATGAGCTCTCCGGGTTGATCTTCGCCGAGAGGGAAGGGGTAGTCGGAGCCGAGGGCGATGCGGTCGGAGCCGAATTGATGGAGGAGGAGGCGGAGGGCGTCGGGGTCGTGAACGAGGGAGTCGACGAAGAAGCGCGCGGAGCGTTCCGGCCCGGCGAGATATTCCCGGGGATCGGACGCGTCGGCCGGGAAGAGATCCGGGCGACAGGCCCGGCCGTGGGCGATCCGGCCAATCGTGCCGGGGAAGGATCCGCCGCCGTGGGCGAAGCAGAGACGCAGGCGAGGCAGTCGATCAAGCACGCCGCCGAAGAGGACCGAGCAAATCGCCACGCACGTCTCGGCTGGCATGCCGACGAGCCACGGCATCCAGTAACGGGCGAGGCGATTGACGGACTGGGGCGCTTCACCCGCCCGCGCGTGGATGCTGCCCTGCAGCATGTCCCACGGATGCACGAAGACGCAGGCCCCGAGCGCCTCGGCGGCGGCGAAGACCTCGAAGAGACCGGGGTCGTCGAGGTTGAGGCCGTTGACGTTCGTGCCGATCTGCACGCCGGGGAGACCGAGTTCCCGAACGCAGCGCTCAAGCTCGCGGATCGCGCGCGTGGGATCCTGGAGCGGGAGCGTGCCGAGCCCGGTGAAGGCCTCCGGCTGGGCCGCGGCGACGCCGGCGACGTGGTCGTTCAGCAGCCGGGCGAGGTCGTGGGCATCGGCCGGTTTCGCCCAGTACGAGAACATCACCGGCACGGTGGAGAGCACCTGGCGGGTGACGCCCGTGGCGTACATTTGCGCGCGACGAACGGCGGGATTCCAGAGATTCTCCTGCACGTCGCGGAAGCTCGTGCGGGACCCGTCGGCTTCGGAACGCTGCATCCGGACACACCCCACCGGGCAGCCCGGAGCATCGGGCGCGAGTTCCACCCAGCCGGCGTAGCCGCTGCGCTTGGTCCAGTCGGGCCAGCGTTCGGGCAGGGTGTGGGTGTGAAGGTCGATCCGTTCCATGGCGCGGCAGGGCGGGACACCCTCAGCGCGGCTGACGCCGGACCGGCGACTTCCCGGCGGGCTTCGGCGCGACCTTCGAGCGCTTCGGCGCCAGTTTCCCGGACGGTTTCTTCGAGCCTTTGGTGAGGCTCACCTTGCCCTTTGCGAGTTTAATGGCGGAGGCGCGCTCGATCACCGTGTCGCACCGCGTGCAGGTGCGGCGGGAAACGGGACCGCTCCAAAAATCTTCCATGATGACCTTCAGGTCCTCATCGATCTTCTTCAGCAACCACTGCGTCTCGTGCACGAGGGCGTCGCAGGCCGGGCAATACCAGCGCAGAGCATCGGTCTGAGGCTTGCCGTTCAAGTCGGTTCCCCGCGGGAATTCCACGATCAGACCCACCGTGTTGGCCGGCCGCTGCGGCCGATGCGGCAGCCAGCGGGGCAGGAGGAAGAGCTCTCCCTCTTTGATCACGACATCGTGCGGCTTCGACCCGTCGAGCGGGCGCACCCGGACCGCGATGTCGCCCTTCAACTGGTAGAAGAGCTCCTCGGTGGGGTTCACGTGGAAATCATTCCGGGTATTCGGTCCGCCCGAGACGAAGACGATCACGTCGGAGGCGCCGGTGAAGAGCTGTTTGTTGCTGACGGGCGGCTTCAGTTCCGCGGCGTTCGCTTTGATCCACTGAGCGAGATTCAACTTGGAAAACGGAGTCATGGGAGAGGGGAATTTCCAACGAGGATATTTCGTTCCCCCGGTGAGTCGAGTGTAGGCGTAGGCGATCCTTCATCCATCCGCCCGGCCGACGGGATGCGATGATGGGGCGTGACAGAATCAGCCATCCGGGGTAGCCACCGTCTCATCGAAACCACGCCTCCCGCGCTCGACGCCTTTCTCCGCTGTGGCTGCGAACTCGTTTACGATTCGTTCGGCGTCTCCCCCATTTTCCTCAACCTGAGCATTCGGAACCGGCCGAATCAGGCAGTCGTGGAGGAGCGCTGGGATTTCGAACCCCACCCGCCCACGCTCGAATACGAGGATGGGCATGGAAACACGATCCGGAGTCATCGACTCGCGCCGGGGAAGAACGTCGTGCGGCACGACGCAATCGTGCGCGTGTCATCCGCGCCGGAAATCGGACCCGCGGGGATGGCGGCCGATCGCGTGGAGGATCTGCCGGTGGCACTCCTCCGCTATACCCTGCCGAGCCGGTACTGCGACTCAGACCGGTTGATGGACTTCGCGCAGGAGAGATTTGGCGCGCTGCCACCGGGCGGCGACAAGGTCCAGGCGATTGCCGACTGGCTGCAGGCGAACATCGAGTACCGAACCGGCAGCGGCTCGCCGCTCACCTCGGCGAGCGAGGTGATCAATCAGCGCTTCGGCGTCTGCCGGGACTTCGCCCATACCCTCGTGGCGCTGTGTCGATGCAGTAATCTGCCGGCCCGCTACGTCACAGGCTATGTGCCGGAGATGGGCTTTTTCGATCCCGGTACGCCGAATGATTTTCACGCCTACGCGGAGGTCTGGCTCGGCGGCGCGTGGGTCGTCGTGGACGCCCGTTTCAACACCCGGCGCATCGGACGCGTCCATATCGCGCAAGGCGCCGACGCCGTGGATGGGGCGTTCGCGACCGTGTTCGGCTCGGTGCAGTGGATCTCGTTCAACGTCTGGGGCTATCAGGTTCCCTCGCGCTTCGCCACCCTCAGCCGCCCAGTTGATCTCGCTGACCGCATCTGCGGCACCCCGCTCGTCCGAGTAGAGTAGGGCCGAATTCGCGGGCCGGGGTCGCGGGCATTCCGGTCGGTACCCGTGAACCCGGCGCGGATCCCGCGCCGGGCCGGTCGTCAGAGGATTTTCCGCGGGGACCGACGCGAGGAAGGCATCCTCACTTATTGACGTCTTCCTTCTTTTCCAAGCGGTCGATGAGGCCCTGAACGGCATTCTTCTGCTCGGGGCTGGGAGCTTTTTCCTGAGCGGTCTTTGCCTCCTTCAACGCCGTGGTGAAATCACCGGTCGACGAAGCCACGCGGGCGGCGGCGAGATGGCCGAAGACGCCGTCGGGGAATCGCTTCGCGACCGTCTTGAAGACCTCGAGCGCCTCGGGGCCCTGCTTCCGGCCCTGGAGCTGTCGGCCGTGCGTGTACAACTGCGGGGCGGGTGCGATTTCGAGCGCGCGCTTCTGCGCGACGGCGGCATCTGCCGCGCGGTTCAGGGCGGTCAGCAGACTCGCCTTGGTCTGAAGGTTTTCGAAGCGCTCCTCCATCGTCAGGGACCGCTCCGTCCAGCGCAGCGCTTCCTCAAGGTTGATCTTCCGATCGAGGCAGAACGCGGCGGCGGCGTTGAGATTCTCCCAAGTGAACCACGAGACTCCCCGGACCTGGGAGCGAACCAGCGGCACGGTCGCCTCCGTTTCGTTCACGGCGACCGTGAATGGGACCGCCAATTTTTCCCAGCGCAGCGCGACGACGGCGGAGGTGGCTTTCAGGTCATCGAAGTCGTATTTTAGAGCCTCCTGCAGCTCGGCCGGCTGCGGTTTCACGGTCACGCGCAGGGCGTCCTCGGCCTGATCGTAGGTGTAACTGCCCCACGACTGATTCGCCTTCGAGAAGATGATCGTCCAAGTCTCCGCGGTGGGAATCATGTGGAGGCCGTAGACACCCTTCGCGAGGGGCTTGCCTTCAACGCTCACCGGAGTGCTGAACTCGATGGTGGTGTTCAGGTCCGCGCCCGCGCGCCAGACTTCGCCGAAGGGGACAAGTCCGCCCCACACCTTGCGTCCGCCCACCAGCGGTCGGTTGTAAGCGATGGTGATATCGGTCAGCGAAACGCGCTGACTGACGGTGGCGTGCTGGCTGACGTCCGGAAGCGGCAGCAACTGGGCCGGGCTGAGAGCCGCGAAGCCAGTGGCGAGGACGGCGATGGCCGCGACGCGGCCAAAGGAGAGGTTGAAGCGCGAGGTTACAGTCATGGGAGGGGGGGTTGCCGGAAGCGGCCGCAGAAGCGGTTTGTCGGGGATGACGCAGCGTGCGAACATTCGCGCAGGCTGCAAAGAGGGACGTCGGCCGGATCTTGCGATTCGAGCGCCTGCTCATTCGTCAGACGTCGAGGAGGCGACGGAGAGCCGCAACGAACCGGCGCGGAGACTCCGGATCCTCGCCGAGGAAAAGGAAGGGCTCGATCAGCTCCAGTTCGATCAGGAGAAAAGTCCCCTCGCGCACAATGCCATCGACCCGCGCATAGAGCTCTCCCGCGCCGGGATCGCTCTGGCGGGCGGCGGTCAGGACCGCTTCCGCTTGGGCGAGGAGCGCGGGTGCGGGATCCGCTTTCGCGGTCACGCCTCCGTAGGTGGCCTGCACGCGAAAGTCTCCCCTCTGCGGCCGCTTGCAGAGCGCGTGGCTGAACGCGCCGCCGAAAAACAGAAAGGACCATTCTCCATCCCTCGTAATCTCCGGCATGAAGGGTTGCACGAGCGCGTCGGAATCACCCAGAATCACGGCGAGCGGATCCCGCCTCGCGAGGAGTTCGACGAGCGAAACCCGTTCCGTGCGGAAGGCGTTTCCGGAGACTGATGGCTTCACGACCAGTTCCTCCCACGCCACGGTCGCGAGCAACCGCTTCACCTCGGTGCTCTGGCTGCCGCGTCCGATCCAAAGCGTCGGGAGCGTCGCGACTCCGCGGGCGGCGAGATCGCGCAGGTAACCCTTGTCGCAGTTCGCGAGGAGGGTGCTCACCGGATTCAGCACCCGGGCCTGCGTCTTCTCAAGACAGGCGAGCCAGGCTCGGAATTCGGGAAAGCGCTCGAAGTAGTCCCAGATCGAGCGGATGACGACGGCATCATAACTCCGCCAGTCGATGCCGGGGTCGGTCCAGACGGCCACATCCCACGCGATCCCGGCGGCCTCGAGAGCCGGCAGGAGCAGGCGATCGTCCGCAAAGAGTTCGGGGAACGCGGCGCAGGTCGCGAGGGCAACGCGGGGGGAACGCATCGGGCACCTTCGTCGCGTTGGGTTCTGCGGGCTAGGGTCCCGCTCAATCCAGCGTCTGTCGATACCGCGCGAGGGCGAGGAGCACGGCCGCGAGGGTGAAGGCCGCGAGCGGCCAGAAGTGCGGCAGAACGTCGAAAAGGCCGTTTCCCTTCAGCATGATGCCCCGAACGATCCGGAGGAAATGGGTCATGGGCAGCACCGACCCAATCCACTGGGCGAACTTCGGCATCCCTTCGAAGGGAAACATGAAACCAGAGAGGAGCATGCCGGGCAGGAAAAAGAACTGCGACATCTGCATCGCCTGCATCTGGGTCTGCGCGAGCGTGGAGAAGGTGAAGCCAACCGCGAGCGACGCGAGGATGAAAACCCCGGTCATCACCATGAGGAGCAGGATGCTGCCCTCGAAGGGGACGCCGAAAAGGACGCGGGCCAGGCCGAGGCAGAAGAACGCCTGCACGTAGCCGACGACGACGTACGGCAGGACTTTGCCCGCCATCAGTTCGAGCGGACGGACGGGGGTCGCGAGCAGATTCTCGAGCGTACCCCGCTCGCGTTCCTTCGTCACCGCGATGGAGGTGAGGATGGTACACGAAAGGGAAAGCACGACCGCGAGGAGTCCGGGAACCGTGTTGTACTGCGTGATGCCGTCGGGGTTGTAACGCGCCTGCACCCGCACCTCGAGCGGCGGGGACGCGAAGCTGCCGGAGCGGGCGGCCACGCCGATCAGGTCGCGTCCGACCGTTCGCTGCGCGATCTGACTGAGCGATGCGATCGCGTTGCCGGTCGCGGAAGGATCGGTCGCGTCGGCCGCCACCAGCACGACCGGCTTTTCCCCGCGAATGAGCTTGCGGTCGAAGTCCGGCGGGATGACGACGAGAAACTTGACGCGTCCTTCCGCAAGGAGGCGATCGCCTTCCAGCTCGCTCGTGAGGCGCCGCGTGATTTCGAAATAGCGGGAGTTCTTCATTCCTTCGATGAGACTCCGGGAGAATTCGCTCGCGTCTGCGGCGACGATCGCCGTGGGCAGATGCTTCGGGTCGCCGTTGATCGCGTACCCGAAGAGGATGAGCTGCATGAGCGGCAGCGCGATCACGAGGCGAAGCGTGACGCCGTCGCGACGCATGTGCCGGAATTCCTTCACCAGAACGGCGGCCATCCGCGAAATAGAAAAGCGCGAGGCACTCACGAGGGGGAGGGGGTGGGGCCGAAGTTGTCGGCGGTTTGGTCGATCAATCGGATGAAGACGTGTTCGAGGCCCGCAGGAATTTCGGTGATCTTGAAACCGGGATGGGGCGGAAGCGCAGCGAGCGTGTGCTCGAGCGCGGCGCGATCCGTTCCCCCCACGTGCACGGAATTTCCAAATGGGATCCGCAGCTCCACGCCCGGCCTTCCCTTCAGCCCGGCCGAGACCGGGGCGAGATCGTCGCCGGTCAGCGCGAAGATCGTCAGCCCCGCCTCCCGAATGATTTCCGCTGCGGTGCCGCGCGTCACGAGTTTTCCGTAGGCGATGTAGGCGAGCGCGTGGCAGCGCTCGGCTTCGTCCATGTAGTGGGTGCTCACCAGAACCGTCATGCCGCCAGCCGCGAGCTCATGGATGTGATCCCAGAAATCGCGGCGCGCCTTCGGGTCGACTCCCGCGGTCGGTTCATCGAGGAGGAGCAATTGCGGATCGTGAATCAGGCAGGCGGCGAGGGCGAGGCGCTGCTTCCATCCGCCTGAAAGCGAACCGGCCGGCTGCCGGCGGCGCGTCGTGAGTTCGAGCGACGCGAGCGTGGCGTCCACGCGGGCGGCCCGATTCGGCACCTCGTAGACGTGCGCGATGAAATCGAGGTTCTCCTCGATGCTCAGATCCTCATAGAGGCTGAATCGCTGGGTCATGTAGCCGACCTGACGTTTGATCTGAGCGGCCTGGGTCCGGAGGTCGAGACCGAGACACGTGCCCTCCCCGGCATCCGGCGTGAGCAGGCCGCAGAGCATGCGAATGGTCGTCGTCTTGCCGCTGCCGTTCGGGCCGAGAAACCCGTAGATCCTGCCCCGGTCGACGCGCAGGGAGAAATCATCGACCACGCGCCGGCCGCCATAGCTTTTCGTCAGCCCGCGGACGTCGATTGCTGGCGGTGCTCCGTTCCCATCGCCACTCATGGGCTTACCTCCACGGGCAATCCGGGCGGGAGTAGAGCCGCCTGGGCCGGGTCATCGAGCTTCGCCTCGACGAGGAAGACGAGGTGGGCGCGGTTTTGCCGACTGTAAATGAACGGGGGCGTGTACTCGGCCTGGGAGGCGATGCGGATAATCTTCGCCCCCAACGCGGCCTTTCCGCCGTCCGACCGAATGCGCACCGCGGTGCCTGGCGGGAGGGAGGGAATCTTCTCCTGGGGGACGAAAAACCGGACCTTCACATTCTCCGGCGGCAGGATCTCGACAACCGGGGTACCCGCCGCGACCAGCTCGCCCTCGCGGAAGAAAGTTTCCGTCACGCGACCGGCCGCAGGCGCAGTCTGAGCCTTTTGATCCCGCCGCCAGATCGACTGCGTCCGTGCGCGGCGGGCGGCGATTACGTCCGCTTCGGCGGCACCGATCTCGTCTTCGCGAGCGCCCATCGCGCCCTGCTCCACCATCGCGCGGAGTTCCGTGACGCGCGCCCGCTCCCGGGACTCCGCGGCGCGGGCGTCATCGAGCGCGGAAGCGGAGACCGTCCGCTCCACGGCCAACTTCTCCTGACGCTCGCGATTGGCCTGGGAGAGCGTCCAGTTTGCCTCCGCCTGCGCGAGCTGCGACCGCACCATCACCATCTCCACGGGCCGTTTGCCCTTGCGCAAATTTTCGAGTTGGGACTCGGCGCGGGACACCCGTGCCTCAGCCTCGGCGACGGCCGCGGCTTCGCTTTCGTGTTCCAGCGCGAAGAGGGGGGCCCCGGCGGCCACGTTGGCTCCACGCGTCACCGAGAGCGTCATCAACTGCCCGGCGACGGGCGCCGAGACGCGGACGAACTCGCCTTCCATGTAGCCGTTCCAGACATTTTCCGCCGAGGGCGAGCACGACACGAGGGCCGCAACCGCGGCGACCACGAGGCTAGCGGCGAGGCCGGCGAGAGTTTTTCTTTTCATGGGTAGAGGGAGTTGGGGGCACGGGCGCCAGGCCGCGCAGCGCGGCGTCGACGCGCCGCCTGAGGGATTCTTCGGAAAACAGCCCACCGACTTCCAGCATCAGCCGGAGGGGCGCAGGCAGGGCCTCCACCTGCTCGACGAGCGACCCGACGAGCAGGGGGAAAAGGGCGGAGCTGCCGATGAAGATCACGGCTTCGAGCGGCGGGCCAGCGGCGAGTCGCCCCGCCGCCTGACATTCCGCGACGAGCGCCGCGATGACCGGAATGTGTCGAACCTCCGCCGTCCGGAGAAAGGCCCACGCCGCGGGTTCGCCCGCGAGCGCATCCGCAGTGAAGCGCGCGAGCAACCGTCGGTTCTCCCGCACCCAGCCGCCGAAGACGAGCAGCGCGGAACGCAGGCGATCAAGCGGATCGCCGGCTGCGCCCGCCGCCAGATTCAGCTGCGCAAACATCGGCCCGTAAATGTCCTCGAGCAGGCGAGAGATGAACGCCTCCTTCGAGCCGAAGTGGTAGTGGAACATCCCGAGATTCACGCCCGCTGCCGCGCACACCTCCCGCACGGTCATCCCGCCGCAGCCACGCTCCTCCAAGTGAACGCGTCCAACGCGCATCAGCTCGTGATCAAGCTGCTGGGATGGCCTCGCCATGGCGGATATTATACGCACGTATAATAACCGATGCAAGCGGGCTGGGCGAGACGTCTGGAGCGCGCCGGCTTGGACCGCTACTTCACCGCCCTCATCCCCGCCGGCCACTTCGGCGGCGCGGCGGCGAGTTCGCGCAGGACGTGCCGGTGACGCCAGCGCAGTCGTGGGCTCTGCCGGTTTGGATTCCACCCGCGGGGGAAGGGCAGGATCGCGGCCAGCATAGCCCCTTGCGATGCCGACAGCCTCGCGGCCGGAATCCCGAATTGTCGCTGCGCCGCGGCCTCCACGCCGTAGATGCCATCGCCCATCTCGATGACGTTCGCGTAAAGTTCGAAGATCCGCCGCTTGGGCAGGATCGCCTCCATGAGGAGAGTGTAGTAGGCCTCGAGCCCCTTGCGGAGGTAGCTCCGTCCGGTCCAGAGGAAGGCCGAGCGGGCGCACTGCATCGTGATGGTGGAGCTCCCCCGCGGATCTCCACCCGTGCGGCGAGCGCGGGCGAGCGCGGCTCGCATTTCCACCCAATCAAAGCCGCGGTGCTCGAAGAAGCGGCTGTCCTCGCTCACCCAGACGGCCCGAAGAAACTCGTCCGGGAGCACGTCCCAATCCCGCCAGCGGTAGTCGACCCCCCCGCGAAACTCCCCGCCGAGTCGGGCCTCGCTCCAGCGGAGCAGCATGAGCGGGGTGAAGACGGGATTCACGAAGCGCACGAGCGTGACCTGCAGCACTGGCACGCCAGCGGCGACGATGACGAGCCAGCCGGCGATTCGCGCCCAACGCCGCCAGCGGGGGGCCGCGGCGGCGTTCGCGCGGGATCGGCGCCGGGAAACGGGAGTGGAGTCAGCCACGATCGACTCAGCCGGTCAGGAGATCGATCAGGCCGCGCAACCGGTGGTGCGCGTGCAAGCCGGTGATCCAGCGCGGGGGAATGCCGGACTCGCCGAGCGCAGCGCCCAGAATGGCGCCGAGCACCGCGCCCCGGTGACAATTGTCGCCGCCGAGATTCGTGTTCGAGACGATCCCGCCTTCGAAATCGGCCGCGTGCTTGCGGGCGAGATGGAGGACGGCCGGAAACGCGTCTTCGAGGTAGCAGGCGGGACTCAGGACGGTGCCGATGACGACGTCGTCCGGACGATCCAGCCAGCCGAGGAGGGCGTGATGATTCAACCAGCCAATGCGGGTTCCTTCGATCAGCCCGGTCGCCGCGAGTCGGGCGTCATCGCCCCCGTTCAGGAGCCGGAGCAAAAGCTCGGTGAGAGCCCGCGCGCATTCGCTGACGATCCGGCCGCGGTGGGTCAACGCGAGATGCTGTTGCACCGCCGCGTGCGCGTGATCAGGATCCTCGCGGAGGGCGACCGCGAGAACCGCCAGATTCACCAGGCCCCCGATATGAACGTCGTCCTCCCCGCAGTCCTCCGCGTCGAAACCCTTCGCGTAGCGCGTGAAGAAATTCCGATGGCACTCCTCGACGTAGGTATCCCGATGGCGGCCCGGTTCGAGCAAGAAGGCGAGGTATCGCCGGGTGTAGTCGGCGTGATCGTAGCCGCTCTTGGCGCAGACCGATTCGAGGAGTTCCGCGCCGAGTTGCAGATTCAACGTGTTTTCCCCGGCGGCCAGAAACTGGTGATAGTGCACGTCCCGCTGACCCCAGTAACGGCTTTGCTCGTGGAGAATCTCGCCCCGCGGATTCGCCGCGCGGTAGGACGAGCGCCAGAGGATGCTGTCGGGATGGATCGGCCGCGGGGCGACGAAATCGGTCAAGCGGCCGTAGTCGCGCCGGAGCGCGCCGCGGTTGTAATACCAGTGCACCGGCATCGCGAGCGCATCGCCGATGAACATGCCCCAGAGCGCGCCGCGGGATCGATCGGTCAAGAGAGGAACGGAAGGCACGATGAGGGTGGAGCGGAAGTGGTCAAAAATTGAATTGTGAAATGGACCGGCGAGATTCCGGCTCACCGCAGATCCCTGCGCGACGGTGGGCGCTCACTCCGGCTCGACGTAAAACGTCCAGCGGGTGGAGACCTTCTTGCCGCCAGCGAGCGCGGTGACGGTCACGGTGCAGGTCTTCTCGCGAATCTTCTGGGCGGGCTGATACGTAATCAGACCGGAGGCGGCGTCGTATTGGGCGGGAACGGGACCGAAGCCGCTGAGCTGCATCTCCACGCTCTTCGGGTCGATTTTGCCGAGCGCCGCGAGATTCGCTTTGATCACGGGACGCGCGTCCTTCACCGTTTCGCCTTCGAGCGGCTGGGTGATCATGGCCGAGGCGGCCGGCTGCGCGGCCGCCGCTGCGGCGGTTTGCCGCGCGGCGCTGGCCGCGACCGGGGGCGCGACGGAGGTGCCGCCCCCAGGAAAGTTGAGCGCCATCTCGAAAATCTTTGGTTGGGTCGACTCAATGATGTAGCGCCCGACCGAGTCCGCCGCTGGCGACGTCGCGAGTGTCTTGATTCCGTTCACGGTGAAAAGCGTGTCGTAGCCGGCCTTCATCCCGGCCGCCTTGACCTGCTCGTTCGCGACCCCGTAAGGGAACGCGTGCGTTCGCACCTTGATCCCGAGACGTTGCTCGAGGATTTCCTTCGAGCCGTGCAGCTCGTTCCAAAGCCAGGCTTCGTAGTCAGCGTCATTCTTCCCCTTCCGGTCCCGGAGCGACGCGTGCGAGACGGAATGGCTGCCGATATCGACTCCCGCATCGCGCATCTCGGCGAGCTGCTCCCAGCGAATCGATTTACCGCCCGCGCTGATGTAGTTCGTGTAGACGAACATCGTGAACGGATAGCCGAATTTCTTCAGGACGGGCCACGCCTCCGTGTAGCCACTGACGTAGCCGTCATCGATCGTGATGACCGCGGCGCGCGCGGGAATCGCCTTCTCCCCGCGACGCCACGCGACGAAGTCCGCCATCGAGATCACCGTCACGCCGGTGTCCTTCAGGCGCTGCATCTGGGTTTCGAATTCCTTCGTGGAGATCGCGAGCGGATCACCGGGCGGGTTCTCGAAGCGGTGGTAGCCGAGGATGCTGACATTCGCGTTCGAAGGCACCGGCGTGGGCGTCGGAGCCGGAGTGGGCGTGGGTGCCGGGGTCGGAGTCGGTGCCGGAGGCGGGGCGGACTGCCGGGGCTTGCAGCCAGACAGGGCGAGAAGGAAAAAGAGCGCGAAAACTGGAACGAGGCGGAACATGCGGAGGAAAGGCGAGGCGGCGGGATCAGGTGAGACCGAGGCTCGCAAAGGTTTGATCGATGTGGCGGAAGTGATGTTCAATCGAACAGAGTCGTGTGAGGTCGGCCGGGCTCAGGTGCGCGGTGATGGAGGGTTCGATCGCGAGATTTTCCTCGAGCGTCTTCTCTCCTCGCCAAGTCGCCATCGCGGCCCGCTGGACTGCCTCGTAGGCGTCCTTGCGGGCGAGCCCGCGATTTGTCAGCTCCAGCAGGATCGTTTGCGAATGGTACAGGCCCTTCGTGATCGCGAGGTTTCGCGCCATGTTTTCGGGATAGACGATGAGTCGGGCAACCAGCTGCTCCAGCTTGTGGAGCATGTAGTCGAGCAGCACGCATGAGTCAGGCAGGATGATCCGCTCCGCACTGCTGTGGGAAATATCGCGCTCGTGCCAGAGGGCGACGTTTTCGAGCGCGGCGACGGCATTTCCGCGGATCACGCGCGCGAGGCCGCTGAGGCGCTCGCCGGTGATCGGGTTGCGCTTGTGGGGCATGGCCGAGCTGCCCTTCTGCCCCTCGGCAAAAAATTCCTCGGCCTCCAGAACCTCGGTTCGCTGGAGGTGCCGGAATTCCGTCGCCCAGCGGTCGATGCTCGACGCGATGAGCGCGAGCGTCGTCATGAACTCCGCGTGCCGGTCGCGTTGGACGACCTGCGTGGCGAGCGTGGCCGCCTTCAATCCCAGTTTCTCGCACACCGTGGTCTCCGCCCGCGGATCGAAGTGCGCGTGGGTTCCCACCGCCCCGCTGAGTTTGCCCACCCGGATGCGCTCGCGCGTCTGGACGAGGCGTTCGCGACACCGGCCAAACTCATCGAACATCAGGGCGAGCTTCAGCCCGAACGTGATGGGCTCGGCGTGAATGCCGTGGCTGCGCCCGATCATTGGCGTGTGCTTGAACTCCACCGCCCGCTTGGCCGTCGCGGTGCGGACCCGGTCGATCATGCCCAGAAGCTGATCCGTCGACTCCGTCATCTGGACGGCGAGCGTCGTGTCGAGAATGTCCGATGACGTGAGTCCCTGGTGGATCCAGCGAGCGGCGGGGCCGACGTAGCTCGCCACGTTCTCGAGGAACGCGATCACATCGTGCTGCGTGCGTTGCTCGATCTCGTTGATCGTCGCGATGTCGAAACGGGCCTTTTCGCGAATTTCGCGCGCGTCGGACGCCGGGATCTGGCCCAAGTTCGCCATGGCTTCGCAGGCCAGCGTCTCGATCGCCAGCCAGATTGTGAATTTCCGGTGCTCCGACCAGACGGCGGCCATCTGGGGCCGGGTGTAGCGCTCAATCATAGAGCGGCGTAAGAAAGCCGCGCCCGGCGCGCGGGCAAGGAAAACAGGCGGGGTCGTGGGTCAGCGAAAAGTGGCTGAGGTCGCGGAGGGTCTCAGGGAGAGAGTTGGCGGACGTCCGCGAGATCCTTCTCCCGGGCGCTGGCGCGTTTGTTTTGCAGGAGCGACGCTAAGGGCTTGTCAGTAAATAAACATCGCAGTGGTCCCTAAGTGTTGCTTTGGTGGTCCGATGCAAGACGTCACTCTGGTTCGTCAGCGATTTGGCAGGATTTCGCCTTGGCTCGATGAACGCACCCGGCGGCTTTGGGCGGCGGCTGAAGCTGAGGCCCTCGGCTTTGGCGGAATCCTCACCGT
>JBBQFQ010000024.1:0-71678 GCA_038322235.1 Chthoniobacterales bacterium | reverse complement strand
GGAATTTTCCTTCAACATCCTCGCGGGCACGCCAGGCTGCGGAAAGACCACCCTCGCGCACCAGATTCTTTTCGCCAACGCGACGGTCAAGAAGCCGGCGCTCTATTTCACCGTGCTCGGCGAGCCAGCGCTGAAGATGCTGCGCTACCAGCAGCAGTATTCTTTCTTCGACGAATCGAAATTGGACAAAGCAATTCGCTTCATCAACCTCGCCGAGGTGGTGATGGAAAAGGATTTGAACGCGGTCTTCGAGGAAATCACCCGGCAGGTCACCGCCGTGGGGCCGAGCTTCGTGGTGGTTGATTCCTTCCGGACCGTGATGCGCCGGGCTTTGCTCAGCACGAGCGAGTTGGAGATGCAGACCTTCATCCAGCGCCTCGCGCAGTTTCTCACGGGTTGGGAAGCCACGACGTTTCTTGTCGGTGAATATGCGCCCGAAGAAGTGCGGGATAATCCGATCTTCACCGTCGCGGATGGCCTGATCTGGCTCTCCCAAGTCACGGAGCGGAATTCCGTGGTGCGCAAGCTCCAGATCGTGAAGCTGCGCGGCCAGGAATCGGTGCCGGGGTTGCACACCATTCGCATCGGTGAAGATGGGTTGCAGGCTTTTTCGCGAACGCTGGGGCTGGTCGGCCAGAAGGCGTTCCCCGCGCGGCAGCGGCGCCTTTCGATGGGCATTCCGGAGTTGGACGAGATGCTGGGCGGCGGGCTGCTCGAAGGAGACAGCCTGCTCATCGCCGGGCCTTCGGGCACGGGCAAATCGGCGCTGGCCACCCAGTTCATCGCGGAGGGTCTGCGACGCGGGGAGCCGGGAATCATCGCCGTCTTCGAGGAGCGCCCCAACGGCTACACGGAGCGTGCGGCGAGTTTCGGGCTGAATCTCAAAGACCCTCAGAGGCAGGGAAAACTGGAGATCCTCTATCTGCGCCCGCTGGATCTCTCCGTGGACGAGACGATGCAGGAACTACTGGAAGCGATTGCGCGCGTGGGCGCGAAGCGGCTGGCGATTGATTCCCTTGTGGGCTTTGAAATGGCCTTGGCGCCGGACTTCCGCGCTGACTTCCGCGAGTCCCTTTACCGGATGATTGCGGCGTTGACGGGTTCTGGCGTTACCATCCTCAGCACGGTCGAAGTGGAGGACACCTTCACCGCGATGCCCTTCAGCCACTACGCGATCTCCTTCCTCACCGACGACATCATCCGGCTGCGTTACGTGGAGATCGACGGCCAGCTCCGCAAGGTGATCGTGGTGGTGAAAATGCGCGGCGGCAATCACAGCAAGGACATCCGGGAGTACGTCATCACGGATAAAGGCGTGGTGGTCATCGACCCCCGCCAGACCGAGTACGCGCGGCTCACCAGCGGACTCCCGGAGCACCTTGGTCAACTGGAGGAAGCGGCGCCCGAACCGAAGGCTTCGCGGTAGGAGAAGATTATGGGCACGGAACTGCCATCGGTCGATCCCCCCGCCGAGCTCGCCGGCTTCTTCGACGCGATCGCGGAACACTCGCCGCTGCCGATGGCGACGGTGGCCGGGGAGAGGCATCTCCTGCGCTCTGCGAATCCCGCCTTCGCCCCTGTGACGGATACTCCCGATCTGGAGGGCAAGCAGCTATCCGCTGCAGCGATTCCGGCGGAGAGGCATCCAGCACCGAGCGCTTCCCCGTAGCGTCACTCAGTATGGATGCGCAACTACCAACCCCAGCGCTGCCCGCCAGCCTCGTGCTGGTGCATGAGCGGACCGTCGCGATGAATGAAGCACTGATCCTCGGATCCGTGCGCCAGCATGAACTCACGGAAGCCGCGGACCATCTGAATGCGCAGCTCCGGGATGAAATCATCGCGCGCCAAAAGACGACTCGCGAGCTCGCGGAAAAGGCCCGTCTGCTCGATTTGAGCAATGACGCCATCATCGTGCGCGACATGGACGGCAAAATCCGTTACTGGAATCAAGGGGCCACAGAGCTTTACGGCTGGTCGCGCGAAGAGGCGCTCGGGAAAATCAGTCACGTCCTGCTGCAAACGGAATTCCCCACGCCCGTGGAGGAACTGGCTGAGGTCTTGCATCGGACGGGCCGTTGGGTCGGGGAGGTGATTCATACGAAACGCGATGGCCAGCGCATCATCGTGCAAGCTCGTAAGACCATGGATTATGATGGCGAGGGAAATCCGGCGGCCGTCTCGGAAAACCTCATCGACATCTCCGAGCGCCGCGCGCTGGAAAATTCGCTGATCGTGCGGGCCGAGGAGCTGGCTCGAGCCGATCGCTCCAAAGATGAATTCCTTGCCATGCTCGCCCACGAGCTGCGCAACCCGCTCGCGCCCCTGCGCAACGCCGCGGAAATTCTGCAAACGGAGACCGCGACGGACGCCGAACGGACCCAGGCTCAGCTCATCATCGGTCGGCAGATCGAAAACATGAGCCGGATGATCGACGACCTGCTCGATGTCGCGCGCATCACCGAGGGCAAAATCGAACTGCGCAAGAAGCCTGTGCAGCTTGAGGCAATTCTCACCGCCGCGACCAGCCTCGTGCGGGCCGACTGCGCCGCCCGAAATCAGGAACTTGCAGTCTCGATGCCCGCCGAGCCCGTCTTTCTGCATGCCGACGCGACCCGCCTGGAACAGGTCTTCAACAACCTGCTCGGTAACGCCTGCAAATACAGCGGCGACGGCTGCGTCATCTCATTGAGCGCCGAGCGCGCCGTCGGAGTCGAGCCGCCGGTGGTCATCGTCCGCGTACGCGACAACGGCGTGGGCATCGCTCCCGAGTTGCTTCCCCGCGTCTTCGATCTTTTCGTACAAGCGACCCGCGCACTGGACCGCGCGCACGGCGGACTCGGCATCGGCCTCACCCTCGTGAACCGGCTCGTGAAGCTGCATGGCGGCAGCGTCGAGGCGCACAGCGAGGGACTCGGCCACGGCAGCGAATTCGTCGTTCATCTCCCGATTCTCCGCCGGGCACCTCGGCCCGCCCCGGCTCCGCCGCCTGTCGCGCGCGAACTCTCCCGGCGCCTTCTCATCGTGGATGACAACACCGATTCGGCGCGGAGCATGGGCATTCTGCAGTCCCGGCGTGGGCATGTCACGCGCACCGCCTTTACGGGCCCGGATGCGCTCACGGCTGCCGCTGATTTTCTGCCTGAAGTCGTGCTCCTCGACATCGGCCTGCCCGGCATGGATGGCTATGAAGTCGCCCGCCACCTCCGGGAGATGCCGGCCCTGTCCGGCGTCTTCCTCATCGCCATGACCGGCTACGCCAGCCCGGAGGATCTCCTCGCCGCCGAGCAGGCCGGCTTCGACGAACACCTCGTCAAGCCCGTGGACTTGGACATCCTGCGCGAATTGCTGCGGGACCGGGTTCAGACCCGACATCCGAGCGGCTGAGGTCGAGGCTTGCTATCGGGATATTATTCTCAGCGTGGACTGCGGACCCGTTTGCCCGGAACGCCTGCGGCGTACCACCTCACAACGCCTGCCCTTCGCCGGCAAACGTCCCCGGCGAAAAAGCTCGCCACGCCCCGCTGCGAACGGCAAATCCATGAGACCGAAACAAATTCCATCCGATTTTCGATGAAACTACCGCACCTTTTCGCCGCTGTTCTGCTTGCCCTGTCGGTCTCTCCGGTTCCCGCCCAGGACGCGAGCGTCGCCGCCAAGCCGCTGGCCGGAAAGTGGCGCATTGCCCTCGGCCAAAACCCCGGCTCCACCAAGACGGACTACACCGGCACGGTGACGGTCTCCGCGAAACAGAACGGGGTCCTGGGACTCGTCTGGACGGTGGACGGATCGACCGCCTACAAGGGTTTGGGGATCTCGAACGGATCCGCGATTGCCGCGGGGTACAGCAACGACGCGGAGTTCGGCGTCGCGGTCTACCAGGCCAAGGGCGACGAGTTCGTCGGGGCCTGGACGGGCTCGATGACCAAGGGAGAGATGGGAATTGAGATCCTCAAGTCCACCGGCGCCGGCACCGGGATCTTCCAGATCACCAAAGGCACCCAGCCCGGGGGCGCAGATTACAAAGGTCAGGTGACGATGGTGCAGAAGGGCGACGTCTTCGAGATGAAATGGACGGTCGGCAAGGACACTTACCGCGGCGTCGGGATTCGCGCGGGAGACGTGCTCATCGCGGGCTGGACGACCGGCAAGGATATCGGCGTCATCCTCTACTCGTTGCTCGACGGGGGCCGGGCCCTGGACGGGAGCTGGGCCGGTCTGGGTGACAAGAAGCTCGGCAAGGAACGACTCGAGCGATAAGGGCGAATCTCCACGCGCGTTTGAATTGAACCACGCTTGGAACGGAGGGCCGTCGGTTGCAGAACCAACCAGGGGAGCCGCGACGCGCTACTTCAGTTCCAGCGCTTTTGCCAGGAGGGCTTCTCCGTCTTTCACACTGCGCGCGAAATCACGCCAGGCTGTGGCACGGGCGATGAGCTGCCAGCGCAGCCAATCCTCCTCCGACATCTCCGTGACGGTGGCGCCAGCGCCGCGAAAGGCTTGAGCCAGGGCTTCGTCATCGGCTTGCACTGAAGCATAGGCGAATTCCTCCTGCGCCAGGGCCGCTTCGCGGACCGCCGTGCGCTGGTCGGCCGTGAGCGAGTCGAACGTGGCTTTCGAAACCACGAAGGGGATCGGGAAATAGAAAACCGAGCGGTCGCGGCAGGTGGTGACGACAGGGGCATATTTCTGGATCTCGAAGGAGAGCATCGACGTCGAAGTGGTCATGGCCGCATCGATGCGGCGATCCCGAAAGGCAGCGGGGATTTCACTCGAAGGCATGCTCACCACCTCGGCGCGCACGGCGGCCATGACTTGATCCACGCTCCGCGCGACGCCGCGCACTCGCATATCCACCATGGCTTCGGGGGTGAGGAGCGGACGGAAGGAGGCGACCGCGCCGGCTTGCCAGACCCAAAAAAGTGCGACCATGCCGTTTTTCTCCATGATGGCGTCCACCGTCTGGCCGATGGGAGCCGCCTGCCATTTTCGCGCCTGCGCGTAACTCTTGAGGAGACAGGGCAGGAGCGCCACGTTCAGCTCGGGCACCTTTTTCGACACGTTGTTCAACGGGAGCGGGCAAAAATCGAGAGCGCCGGTTTGGAAGGCAACGAGCTCATCGCCGGGTTTCACGAGCTGATTGTCGGGATAGATCTCGATCTTGAGCGTGCCGTTGGAACGCCGTTCCACCTCGGTGGCGAAGCGGCGGCAATAACGATCGCGAAAATCGCCGACGTCCGAGACCGCCGCGGGATATTGATGTCCGAGTTTGAGCACGCGGACGGTCGGCCGGGCCGGCGCCGGGGAGGACTTGGGCTCGGCCGGAGCCGTGATTGGGGACCCAAGAACGAGGGCAATCGTCAAGGCAACAGCCGCTGCGCTCGCCCTCGGGCGGTTGATCGGCGCAGGGCGGGAGGAAATGCGGGTGCGGAGAGGATAAAGGTGACCCATAAATGAAGTTCGCACAGATAGCAGGCCGCTGGATTGGAGCAACTTCTGTCTCTTTGTGATCGGGAGTAGTTTTCGAAAGCCGCTCGACCCCGAAGGCGCGCCTGGCTCGCTCGTTTTGCGCAGGTTTGCGGCATTCTTGTGCGTCGCGATTCGCCCGGGCGGGCCTCCGAGACTTTGTTTCGTCTCTGGAAGTGACCCAACGCTCCTGACCCGCTTTTAATCGCACCCCGTCCGCTCCGTTCGTCCGTGGCTGGCTTGCGGAGCGGGCCGGTTTCGACACTTTGGACTCCCTTTTCCCAACCCCCTTTATTTACCCGCCATGACCCAGCACGCCTTCCAGACCGAAGTCACTCAGCTTCTCCACCTGATGATCCACAGTCTCTACTCGGAGCGGGAGATCTTTTTGCGGGAGCTGATCTCCAACGCCTCCGATGCCTGCGACCGGCTCCGGTTTCTCTCCCTCACCCAGCCCGAGTTGATGGCCGGCGACGGTGATCTGCGCATCGTCATCAAGGCCGATCCCGATGCCCGGACCCTCACCATCTCCGATAACGGCGTCGGCCTGACCGAGGCCGAGGCGATCGAACATCTCGGGACGATCGCCAAGTCGGGCACCAAAGCGTTCCTCCAGAAACTGAGCGGGGAGCAGGCGAAGGATGCCAACCTCATCGGCCAGTTTGGTGTCGGCTTCTATTCCGCGTTCATGGTCGCCGACAAGGTCGTGGTCGAAAGCCGATCGGCCCTGACCACGAGCGATGCGGGCGTCCGCTGGGAGAGCACCGGCGACGGCAACTTCGCGACCGATCCGATCGCGCGGCCCGAGCGGGGCACGACCATCACGCTCCACTTGAAGGAGGACGCGAAGGACTTTGCGCAGAATTGGCGCCTGCGGGAACTGATCAAGAAATACAGCGACTACGTCACCTACCCGGTGCAGTTGCCGAAATACGTCAGCGAGGAGGACGTCAAAAAAGGCGTCGAGGGGGAGCTGGAGCAGGTCAATGCCGGTCAGCCGCTCTGGACGCGCCCGAAGGACAGCATCACCGACGAGCAGTATCAGGAGTTCTACCGGTCGGCTTGCAAGATGTGGGACGAGCCGTCCACGCGCCTGCACTTCAGCGTTGAGGGCATGCTGTCGTTCACGGCCCTGCTCTTCGTGCCCGGTCAGCGGCCGATGGATCTCTTCGATCGCGCGCAGAAGGGTCTGCACCTCTACGTCCGCCGGGTGTTTGTGATGGATAACTGCAAGGATCTGCTGCCCGAATATCTGCGCTTCATGCGCGGGACGGTGGACAGCGACGACCTGCCCTTGAACGTGAGCCGCGAGATGCTCCAGCAGCAGGACACCGTGACCAAGCTGCGCAAGCAACTGGTGAAGCGCATCCTCGACCACCTCCGGAAACTCGCGTCCTCAAGCGAGGAGAAAGATCAGCAGGCCTTCGCGACCATCGACCGGAATTTCGGTTCGATCCTTCGGGAGGGGTTGGTGAGCGAACCGGACCATCGGGATTCGCTGGCGCGGGTGGCGCGCTACCGCTCGACCTGGACGGTGGCCCCGCCGCTCGAAGGCGAAAAACGCCCCGAAACCACGGGGCTGGAGGATTACATCCGCCGCATGCCGGAGGGCCAGGAGAAGATTTACTTCTCGCTGGCTGGCTCACTCGAATCCGCCAAATCGAGCCCGCTTCTCGAGGCGTTCGCGAAGAAGGGCTACGAAGTTCTCTTTTTCGTCGAGCCGGTCGACGAATGGGTGGCACCGCAGTTCACCGAGTTTGAGAAGAAGTCGCTCGAGAATGTCGCCAGCTCGGCGGCCGATCTTGCCAGCGAGGACGAGAAGAAGGCCCTCGCGGAACAGGCGAAGGGCTTCGAAGGCTTCCTCGGCTACTGCAAGACGGCCCTCGGCGGCGGCGTCAAGGACGTGCGCCTGACCCATCGTCTGACCGACAGTCCGTGCGTGCTCGTGGACGAGGACGGCCCGATGAATTCGCAGATCGAGGAGATGATGCGGCGCATGGGCCAGCCCGTGCCGCCGCGGCAGCGCACGCTCGAATTCAACGCCACCCATCCGCTGGTCGAGCGACTGCAGGCTCTTCATGCGGCCGATGCTTCGGACGTCCGGCTCGGCGGCTACATCCATGTGCTCCGCGACCAGGCGCTGCTGGCGGAAGGCGGTCAGCTCGAGGATGCGGCGAGCTTCGCCCGGCGCGTCCAGGAACTCCTCGCCACCGCCGTCGCCGCGGGGTGAATCGGAGATTCGCCGGCCGTCTCGCGCCCCGGCGGGGCGCCGGCGCGCTTGGGTGGGAAACCGGTGGCTGAGACGCCCACCGGCTATTCGTCTTGGGTCCCTGCGGGACGAGTGCGGCGCTGTCCGCGCGTCGGCGCTCGGAACTTGGCCCGCGGGCGTTTTCCGCCGGTCGTCTCGCGCCCCGGCGGGGCGCAGTCGCGTTTGGGTGTGATACCGGTGGCTGACGCCTACCGGCTATTCGTCTTGGGTCCCGGCGGGACTGGTGCGGCGCTGTCGCGAATCGGCGCTCGGAACTTGGCCCGCGGGCGATGGCGCTGCTTGGTCCCTCGGGGACCTGAGATGAATAGCCGGCGGTGCAACCACCGGAACAACCGCATTGCACGGTGCGCCCCGCAGGGGCGCGAGACGGCGGCTCCGACTCAGACTGGCCCCTCGCCCAGGTCGATCCCGCTCCGACGCAGCAGTTCCTCATACTCTTCGCGGAACGACTTCCGCCGATGATGGATCTCCTGCCGTTCGATATAGCGGCGCACCAGCGGACGCTGCGTCGGGCTGACGGTGAACGCCCCGTATCCGTCCTGCCAGGCAAACGCAGGCGGGTTGATATTTTCGTGTACCCAGTTTGATGACTCGTTCTTGATCTCGCGCAGGAGGTCGGAGAGCCGGTGGGTCGCTTTGAAGCCGAGTAGGACGTGAACGTGGTCGTTCACGCCGCCGATCATTTCGGGAAACGCCTTGAGACCGCGCGCAACGCCGCCCAAGTAGGTGTGAAGCCGCTCGCGCCACAATTCGTGGATGGTCGGAAGGTGGTCCTTGGTTCCCCAGACGAGGTGGACGTAAAGCGCGAGGTGGGTGGATCCCATGGTTGTTTGTGGCGAAAGCCGCAGCATCGGTCCAACGGGAATTCAGGCGTCTTCCGCCGGTCGTCTCGCGCCACGGCGGGGCGCAGTCGGGTTTCGGTGTGATACCGGTGGCTGACACCCACCGGCTATTGGTCTTGGTCCCTGCGGGACGACTGCGGCGCTGTCCGCGAATCGGCGCTAAATCTTATCTTATTGAGATGCGGCGCATCTCCCGGAGATGCCCTGTATCTCATTGAGATGCGGCCCATCTCCCGAAGATGCGGGGGATCTCTTTGAGATGCGGCGCATCTCCCGAAGATGCGGGGGATCTCTTTGAGATGCGGCGCATCTCCCGGAGATGCCCTGTATCTTATTGAGATGCGGTGCATCTCCCGGAGATGCGGGGGATCTCAGGGAGATACAGGTGAGCGCGATTGCGATGCAGCGCATCTCCCGGAGATGTGGCGCATCTCCCGAAGATACGTTGGGATCTTTTTGAGATGCCGGGGAGGCTGGGAGATGTTTTGCATCTCCCGGAGATCCAAAACATCTCAGGAAGATGCGGCGCATCTTCGGGAGATCCGGCGCATCTCCCGAAGATACGTTGGGATCTTTTTGAGATGCACGGGAGGCTGGGAGATGTTTTGCATCTCCGGGAGATCCAAAACATCTCAGGAAGATGCGGCGCATCTTCCGGAGATGCAGCGCATCTCCCATTTCTGGGATTTACGCTGCCCACCGCCGCTTTCCACTCGGGCTGGGCAGAACCGTCACCACCAGGCGAACATGAACCAGACGGTGACCGTTGCGATGGCGGCCACCAGGGTGCCGAAGGCAAGCGCTCCGTCGAACGCGCGCGACCAGAGCGATTCGCCCGGTTTCCGCCGAACGACCGCGTCCAACAGCGTGATGGGGAAGCAGACCAACGCCAGCGCGACGCTGCCTTCCAGCCACGAGAGCAAGATCGCGACCACCCAGTAGATGAAGCGGACGAGATCGTCGAAGCGGGTTCCGGTGCGGGGCAACCCCGGTTCGTGCTCGGGACAGAACGGCAAACTCGTTTCACTCCGACGGCCTGGATTTCCGCCCACGTATTTCTTCCGGGTGTCGAGTCGGGCGCAAAACGGCGCGGCGCAAAGGTTCGACTTCGGGGGGAAGGCTTGCGCGTCGCTCCAGTGGGAGACCATCCAGGCAGCGCGAGTCCAGACGTCGAGCGATTGCGGAGCGGCCTGGCGAAAGGGATACAGGATGGCGAGCACCAGGCCGAGAAAGACGATCCCGACGATCGTACTCACGACAATCGTCGAGGGTTTCGCCCGGGCACTCATCGATCCATTCTGGGACGCGGCCCGGCGGAGCCCAAGCTCCGATTTCCCCTTCCGGGCGTCAGGCCGCGTGCGGGGTCCCTCCTCCTGCTTGAACTGAAACTCCTGGCAGCTGGAACGTGCGCCCGCTTCCCGCTAGGTTGGGGGCGATGCTCTGGTCAAATCGCCGCCGCCCGCTCGATCTTTCGCGCCGCGGCGTGCTGATGGGAATTCTGAATGTCACGCCCGATTCCTTTTCGGACGGCGGGCGATATGCCGAGGCCGGGCCCGCGGTCGGGCACGCGCTCTCGATGCTCGCCGAAGGGGCGGAGATCATCGATATCGGGGGGGAATCGACCCGACCCGGTGCGACGCCCGTCACGGCCGAGGAAGAAAGACGACGGATCGTGCCCGTCGTGCGCGGACTGAGGACCTCGGCACCGGACGCGTTGATCTCGATCGACACCGCCAAAGCGTCGGTCGCCGAGGCGGCCCTGGAGGCGGGCGCGGACATCATCAATGACGTGAGCGCGCTGCGCGGCGATCCCGCGATGCTGCCGCTCGCGCGCACGAGTGGCGCGGGAATCTGCCTGATGCACATGCGGGGCGAACCCGGCACGATGCAGCAGGCGCCCGAGTATGACGACGTCGTCGGCGAGGTCAGCGCGTTTCTGCGCTCGAGCTGCGCCCAGGTGGTGGCGGCGGGGATCGCGGCCGAATGCCTCGCGCTCGATCCGGGAATCGGATTTGGCAAAACGCGCGAACATAACCTGGCGCTGCTCGGGGCGACGGCCCGGCTCGCCTCCGCCGTTCCGGGCCGGCCCATCGTCCTCGGCGTTTCCCGGAAATCTTTTCTCGGGGGCCGCGTCGAAGACCGGTTCTGGTCCGGGGTGGCGCTGACGGCGGCGCTGCGTCGCGAAGGTGCCCGGATCTTCCGGGTCCACGACGTGAAGGCGCACCACGACGCCCTGCGGATGACCGAGGCGATCATCCACGGCGTCTGACGACGCCACCGGATCAGACGTCCAGATTGCGGACGTTCAGCGCGTTGTCCTCAATGAAGCGGCGGCGGGGTTCGACCTCGTCGCCCATGAGGATGGTGAACATCTTGTCCGCCTCGAGCGCATTCTGTTCGTTGAGTTCCACGCGCAGCATCTTGCGGCGCGCGGGATCCATCGTGGTGTTGAACAACTCCTTCGCGTTCATTTCGCCGAGACCCTTGAAGCGTTTGATCTGCACGCCGCGACGGCCGATTTCCATGACTTTCGCGAGGATGTCAGGCACGGAAAAAATCGCGTGGGTCTTCTCGCCGCTGCCTTCGATCACTTCGAAGAGCGGCTTGTCCTGCGCGGCGAAGTGATCGATGCGCAACCCGCGCGTCTCCAGTTCGCCGATCAATTTCTGGAGGGAATTAGCCTCGTGCAGTTCGACGAGACGGGCGCGTCGGCGCGGCCCCCCCGCCACGGGCACGGGCGCCACGGGCACTGTAACCACGGGCACGGGCACCACGGGCACGGGCACCACGGGCACCGGCACCACGGGCACCGGCACCACGGGCACGGGCACTACGGGCACGGGCATTGCGGGCGTCGGCGTCGCAGACCCCGGAGTCGCGGGCAACGCCGGCGCGCCGGGCACGACGTCGCGATCGAAGAGATGAAGGTCGGGGTTAGCCGAGGCGAATCCGCGCACCGCTTCTTCATCGAGGAAGTACTCGGCCCGCTCCGTGTTGCCTTCGCGCACCACGACGAGGAAGGCGGGCATTCGCCCGGTCCCGGGCTCGCGAGCGGTGAGATAGCCCTCGAAATCGCCGCCGTGCCGCTGGACGGCGGCGCGGAATTTGTCGAGTCGCTCGAGCAGGACCAGCATGCCCCGGAGCTGTTCGGCGCTGAATTCGAGACCGTCGGCGTGATTCTTCAGCCGCAGGTCCTCCGTCCCGAGGTCGATGAGAATCCGATTAAGCTGGAGGTCGTCGTCCACGTACTCCTCGCGCTTCTTCCGCTTGATCTGATAAAGCGGCGGCTGCGCGACGTAGACGTGTCCCTGCCGGATCAATTCCGGCATCTGGCGGTAGAAAAACGTGAGCAGCAGCGTGCGAATGTGGGAGCCGTCCACGTCGGCGTCCGTCATGATGATGATGCGTCCGTACCGCAGCTTCTCCATGTTGAAAGCGCCTTCCTGCTCGCCGGCGCCGATCCCCGTTCCGATCGCGGTGATCATGGTCCGGATTTCCTTGTTATCGAGGACCTTGTCGAGCCGCGCCTTTTCCACGTTGATCAGCTTGCCGCGGATCGGGAGGATCGCCTGGGTCTTGCGGTCGCGTCCCTGCTTGGCGGATCCGCCGGCCGAGTCGCCCTCGACGATGTAGAGCTCGGTCTTGTCCGGATCGGTTTCCGAGCAATCGGCCAGTTTGCCGGGGAGCCCACCCCCGCTCATGGCGCTCTTCCGAACCGTTTCCCGCGCCTTGCGCGCGGCTTCGCGGGCCGCGGCGGCGCTGAGGCATTTTTCCACGATGCGCTTCGCGACCACGGGAGTCTCCTCGAAGTGCTGCATCAGGCCGTCGTAGACGAGCGAGGCCGTGATGCCATCGATCTCTGGCGTGACGAGTTTCGACTTCGTCTGCGATTCGAAGCTGGGGTTTGGATGCTTGATCGCGAGCACGACGACGAGGCCTTCCCGCACATCGTCGCCGGTGATCGCCGGGTCCTTTTCCTTCAGGAGATTCGCGCTCTTGGCGTACTGGTTGATCGCCCGCGTAAGCGCGCTGCGGAATCCGACCGAATGCACGCCGCCGTCCGCGTTCGGGATGGCGTTCGTGAAGAACAGCATCTGATCCACGTAGCTGTCGTTGTATTGCAGCACGCAATCCATGAACATCAGATCCTCGACCCGCACTTGGTCCTTGTTCAGGAAGGAGACCGTGCGGCGTCCGGCCAGGACGATCGGCCTCGGGAAAAGGACCTGCTTGTTCTCGCCGAGCTGGCGGACGAACTCGACGATGCCGTCCTTGTAAAAAAACGACTCGCTCCGCTCTTTCTCGCCGCGCTCATCGGTGAGCGTGATCGTGAGACCGGGATTGAGGAAGGCCAGTTCGCGGAGCCGGCTGGCGAGGCGCGCAAACTGGAACTCCGTCGTGATGGTGAAGATCGTGGGATCCGGCTGAAAGGAAATCAGTGTGCCGGTCTGACTGGCATCCTTCAGCTCGCCGATGACGATGAGCTTCTGCTTCGTCACACCCCGCTCGAAGGCCATGTGATACACCTTCGCGTCGCGCTGAACCTCCACCTTGAACCAGTCGGAAAGCGCGTTGACGCACTTCGCACCGACGCCGTGGAGGCCGCCGGAGTATTTGTAGGCGCCCTGCCCGAACTTGCCCCCGGCGTGGAGATTTGTGAGGACGAGTTCCACCGCCGGGATGCCGAACTTCGGATGAACGTCGACCGGGATGCCGCGACCGTTGTCGCGAATCGAGCAGGAGCCATCGACGTGGATCGTCACCCCGATGCGCGAGCAGTAGCCGGCGAGATGTTCGTCGATCGAGTTATCGAGCACCTCGAAAACGCAGTGGTGGAGGCCGCGTTCATCGGTGTACCCGATGTACATGCCCGGCCGCTGGCGCACGCCGGCGAGTCCCTCAAGCTTGTCGATCTGAGCCGCATCGTACTTCTGTTCGCGCGAGACGTTGCCCTGGTCGTTGGCGATGGCGTCGGAGTCCGGGGGAAGATCTTCGCGGGCGGGAGTGTCAGACATGTTCGGAGCGTTGCGCCAAGGCGCTTGGATACAGGCGCGGGCGCGGAATGGAGGTGGCCGGAAAAGTAGGCCGGAAACGCCCGTTTCACAAAGGATTTCCGCGCTGGGGTCGGGCTCCCAATTCCACTCGGCTCCGCGTCAGCCCAGCGGCACCGCGCGGGCGAGAAACTCTTGCGTCGAGGCGCGCACCGCGGCCTTGTCCGCCTCGCTCCGTTTGGCCCAGGAGCGGACCATCATGGCGACCCGCGGGTTCTTGGCAAACCGCGGGCCGTGGCGGTCGTAAAACGACCAGTAAAGGTAGTTGAAGGGACACGCCGTCGGCCCGGTCTTCACCGCCGGATCGTAGCGGCAGCCTTCGCAGTAGTCGCTCATGCGCTCGATGTAGCCCGAGCCGGCCACGTACGGCTTCGTGGCCATCAGGCCGCCATCGGCGTGGAGGATCATCCCGATGACATTCGCGGCCATCACCCAGTCGTGGGCATCGCAATACATCGCATTGAACCACGCCAGGACTTCGCCCGGTGCGATGTCAGCCAGCATGAAGAAATTCCCCAGGACCATCAGGCGCTGGATGTGGTGGTTGAACGACGTCCCGAGCACCTGCTGGACGCATTCGCGCACGCAGCGGAGATCGGTCTCGCCCGTCTGCAGCCAGGCGGGGAGGGGTCGGCTCGCGCCGAGTCCGTTTTCCGTGACGTAACCGGGCATGCGCAGCCAGTAGATGCCGTTCACGAACTCACGCCACCCGATGATCTGGCGGACGAATCCCTCGACGGAATTGAGCGGCGCCGCGCCCGAGCGGTAGGCCGCGAGGGCGGCTTCCACGCATTCGGCGGGCGAGATGAGGCCGAGATTCAGGACGGGCGAAAGCACGGAATGAAAGAGGACGGGTTCGCCGGTCGCCATGGTGTCCTCGAACGGTCCGAAGTGCACGAGGCGCTCCGCGACAAAGCGCGCGAGCCAGCGCCGCGCGCCCGCGCGATCGACCGGGAGCCAGAATCCCGCCGCGCGGCCCGGGTGGTTGGGAAACTCCCGCTCCACCAGCGCGATGATGTCGCGAGTGAGCGCGTCCGGTTCTTCGCGCACGGGATCCGCCGGACGCGGCGGCTTCCCCCGCGCGAAATCCGTAAACGTGCGGCGGTTCTCGGCATCCAGATTCCAGGCGCCGCCCTCGGGGGCTCCGTCCGGACCGACGAGCCAGCCCGTCTTCACCCGCATGCGCCGGTAGTGGTTTTCCATCAACAGCCGTTTCCCTCCCTTCGCCCAGAGGCGGAATTCCTCGCGCCCGCAGAGAAAGAGATTCGTGGGCACCAGCTCCGTCGGGACCGCGAGGCGTTCGAAGATCGGGCCCAGCGCCTCCGTCATGGGCCAGTCGTTGGGCTCCATCACCACGAGGCGGGTGGGCTGGTATGCCGCGACGTGCCGCTGCAGCGCGGTAAGGAAGTCAGGCGCCGCTTCAAGCTCGTGGTGGTCGACCTTCCAGCCGGCCACCCGGAGCTCCACCGCGAAGTGGCGCAGGGCCGAGAGGATGAGCACCAGCCGCTGCTGGTGATAGGGCAGATGGGCGAAGCGCTTTCGCGATTCGATGAGCAGAATCACGGCGTCCGGCCGCGGTCCGCCGGTGAGCGCCGGATGGGCCGGCGAGAGTTGGTCTTCGAGGATCCAGATCGTCTCCACGCGCCAATCTAGCTCCCCTGTGCTAGACGTGCGCCCCGATGTTTTCCCAAGCGACCGATTTGATCACGAACCACTTCGGGGTCGCGGACCCGGCGCTTCTGCGCTGGGAGAAGATCGAGCGCGGTGGCTCGGATCGCGATTTCTGGCGGGTGATCGTGCCGGGGACAGGTCAATCCGCCATCGTCATCTCCTACGGCACCACCCGGGCGGAAAACGCGCGCTACGTCCGCGTCGCCGAGTTCCTCACGGCGCACGGCGTGCGCGTCCCGCAGGTCTGGCTCCATGACGCCGACCAGCGGGTCGTGGTGCTGGAGGACTTCGGTCAGCGCGATCTTTGGAGCGCGCGGGACGAGCCGTGGGCGGTGCGCCGGCCGCTTTATGAGGCGACGTTGCGGGAGGTGCATCGGATGCACGGCCTGACGGCGGCGATCGCGGAAGCCGAGGGTGTGTCGCTCGAACAGACCTTCGACGAGGCGCTCTATCGCTGGGAGCAGGATTATTTCTTCGCCCACTGCCTCGGCGCGGCTCTCGCGGACCGGGTCGACCCCGCTCGCGTCGCGGCGGTGCACTCGCTTCCGGTTTGGGTCGCGCTGGCGGAGGAACTCGCCGCGCCGCCGCGGGTGCTCGTGCATCGGGATTTTCAATCGCAAAACATCCTGCTTCTGACGGACGGCCGCGCGGGACTCATCGACTTCCAGGGGATGCGGGCTGGCCTGCCGCACTACGATCTCGCCTCGCTCCTCCACGATCCCTATGTCAGTCTCGCGCCGGATGAGCGCCGGGAAATGCTGGCATTTTACCGGACGCTCGACCCCGGGGTGACGATCTCCGAGCGCCTTTTCCATCTTTGCTCCGCGCAACGACTGATGCAGGCGCTCGGTGCCTACGGATTTCTCGGACTCCAGCGCGGGAAGCCTGCTTTCCTTCAGCACATCCCCCGCGCGCTCGCATCGCTGCGGGGTGTCGCTGCGAACGTCGGAGAGTTGGCCCCGCTCGCGGAACTGCTGGGGGGGATCAAAGCAGCGTCCCTTTGAGGACCGCCGCGGCGACGAGGAAGTAGATGATGAGGCCGGTCACGTCGACCAGCGTGGCGACGAGCGGGGCCGAGGAAGTTGCCGGGTCGAGCTTCACCCGGCGCAACAGAAACGGCAGCATCGCGCCGCACATGCTGCCCCAGAGGACCACGCCGATGAGCGTGATTCCGACTGTCAGCGCGATCATGGACCAATGCTCGCCGTAGGAGCCGAATCCCAGTGCCCAGCCGGCGATCCGGAAATAGCCGACGAATCCCAGCAGAACGCCGAGCGCGAGTCCGCTGAAGAGTTCCCGGCGGGCCACCTTCCACCAATCCTTCAGCGTCACTTCGCCCAAGGCCATGGCGCGGATGATGAGCGTGCTCGCCTGCGAGCCGCTGTTTCCACCCGAGCTGATGATCAGCGGGAGAAACAGGGCGAGGACGACGGCCTTCTGGAGCTCCTTTTCGAAGAAGCCCATCGCGGTCGCGGTGAGCATCTCGCCGAGAAAGAGAACGACGAGCACGGAGCCGCGCTTCCGGACGAGCGTCTGGAGCGGGCTCTCAAGGTACGGCATATCGAGGCCGCCTTCGAGACCACCGAGCTTTTGAATGTCCTCGGTCGCCTCCGCCTCCGCGATGTCGAGCACGTCGTCCACGGTCACGACGCCGAGCAAGAACCCCTCCGCATTCGTCACCGGGAGGATCGTGCGGTCATACTTGCGAAAGACCTCCACCGCAGTTGCCTCGGGATCGGTCACGCAGAGCGAGGTGAACGCGTCGTTCATGATCTCGCGCACCGGCGTCTCGAGCGGGCGCAGCAGAAACTCGCGGATCCGAATGTCGTCGAGCAGCTTCCCGTGCGCGTCGGTGACGTAGAGCACGTTCAGCGACTCCGAATCGCGCCCGTGGGCGCGCACGTGCTCGAGCACCTGCCCGACGGACCAGCCCGCCTTGATCGCGACGTAATCGGGCGTCATCAAGCGGCCGACGCTTCCCTCGGGATATCCCAGCAGCGTTTGCGCGATCTTCCGTTCGCCGGGTGAGAGGAGCTGGACGAGCCGTTTCACCGCCTCGGGCGGGAGATCTTCGAGGAGTGCCGTGCGATCGTCCGGCGACATCTCGTTCAGGATGCCGGCGGCGGTCTCGTTCCCCATCGAGCGCAGCAGGCATTCCTGCTCGTCCGGCGAGAGGTATTCGAAGACGTCGGCCGCCTTCGCCTGCGGGAGCACCCGGAAGATCGCGACCTGATCGTCGTCTGGCAGATCGGCGATGACCTCTGCGATGTCCGCGTTCGCCCACTCGGCAAACATCTCGCGGAGCTGGGTAAAATTCCGCGCCTTCACGAGCGCCTCGATTTCCGGCTGCAGCAGCTTCCCGATCATGGGCGCAGACTATGAAGCGCCCCGGACGGATGATAAGGGATATTTCTGCCCGATCTCGCCTGACGCCGCCCTGCGGGCGATTCCCCGCATTCGGGGTGGCCATCCGGCCGGGTCCCGTGGCATAACGCCGCGATGAGCACACCATCCATTGATGAAGGCATGCGGGCGGCGATCGAGGAAGCGCGGCAGGGCCGGCGCGAAGGTGGGATTCCCATCGGTTCTTCGCTCGTACGGGACGGCCTCGTGATTGCCCGCGGACACAACAAGCGCGTCCAGGACGGCGATCCGATCACGCACGCGGAGATCGACTGCCTGCGAAACGCGGGGCGCATTCCGGGAAATTTCCGCGGCGCGACGCTCTATTCCACGCTCATGCCCTGCTACCTGTGCTCCGGCGCGGCGGTCCAGTTCGGCATCGCGAAAGTTATCGTCGGTGAGAGTCGGAATTTTCCCGGCGGCCCGGAGTTCATGCGCGCGCACGGGATCGAGGTGATCGACCTCGATCTCGACGAATGCGTCCAGATGATGGCGGAATTCATCCGGGAGGAGCCCCGCCTCTGGAACGAGGACATCGGCGTCTGACGCCCGACGAGCCGTCCGCGGCGGCTACTTGAACTTCACGAAGAGCTGGTCCGCCTGCTCGAGCGTCTCCTTGCTGCCGACGTCGAACCACGTCCCGGGCACGCTCCAGGTCTTGACCGGCACTCGCGGATAAAGCCACTGGACGAGCCGCCCGGGCTGATCGGGATTATTCCCCTCCGCGAGATACTGCGCGACCATCTTCACGATGGCCTTCGGGTAGTAGTACAGCGCGATGCTGATGAGCGTGCTCGGGGGATTGGCGGGCTTTTCGACGAATTCGGTGATCACGCCGTTTTCATCCACCGCCACGACCCCGTATTTCTTTGCTTCCTCGAGGCTTCCGACGTCGTAGACGCCGAGCGCCGGGCCATCGAGGGCGGCCATGAAATGGCCGAAGGACTCGAGACTCTGGGAGAACAGATTGTCGCCCGCCACCACCACGAGATCGCTTTGGTCGAGACCGTATTTCTGAATGACGAGATTCATGTCGCCGATCGCACCGAGTTTGTCGGCATCGCTCGTCGAGCCGTCGTTCACGATCTCAAACGTCATCCTCGGTTGTCCCTTGCCGTACTTGTCCGCCCAAGCCTGAAAATGTGGTGCGAATTTCGCGTTCGTCACGACATAGACTTTTTCGATGCCGCTGATCGGGGCCATGTTGTCGAGCACCCACTCCATCATCGGCTTTCCCGCGACCGGGAGCAGCGGCTTTGGCTGGTCGAGCGTGAGCGGATAGAGGCGCGTGGCGTAGCCGGCGGCGAGGATCAGGATGTTCATGGAGAGAGGAGCTGCGGAGGATGGAACGCGCGATGCATGCGGTCAAACGGCGGCGAGCAACGCGAAAACCCGAGCGCCGTCACGGCCATCCGATCCCGCCACCGCGCCTCGCGCTCACGACCGGCGGCGCCGGCGCGTTTCCGGCTCCTTGGAGCGGCCGCTGACGGCCTCGCGGAGCTCCGTCGCCATCGTCGGATTCACGCGGAAGTCCGTCTTCTCAATATCCTCGACCGTGCGGAACCGATCCTTCGAGGCCAGGATGTAATCGAACATCAGAAGCCCCTCGATCGTGTCGATCAACTCCGCGGGCGAGACGTCGTTGCCCAGCCGCTCGATCAGGTGGTTCCCCTTCATGATCGACCCGGAGAAGCCGAGCGTTTTCAAAACGGAGATGTCGCCGCCACTGAGAGAGATTTCACGCGCCATGGTTGGGGAGATACACCTCGACCCGCCATGCAGCCAGCGAGAGGGGCGAATGGCAAGCGGCAATCGGCGGGCGCTCTGCACGCCAGGGCTTTCCCGCTCACCGCCGCTGCCGCGACTGGATCGCGCTGCGCGGAATGATCCGCGGGGGCGGCGGCGGGTCCGCCGGGCGCCCCGCCGTGTCGGGTGGTGAAGCCGCCGCCGGCGGGATCGGCACGAGCGTGGTGGCGGGCGGGCGTCGCTCATCGCGGGAGATCGGCGGCAACGGACGTCCAGGCGGCGTCGGCCGCGGCGGTCGCGCCGCAGAGAATTCCTCTCGCGCCGCCTCGGAATCAGCTCCGCCAAAGAGCGGAAGCTCCGGCCCCCGCTCGAATTCCCGTTTGGGCGTCCGGGCAAACATCGGAGCGGGCGCTCCGCCCTGCTGGGGCGAAGTCGATTCACCTTCCTCGACGGGCACTTCCTCCCGGGCACCCGGCGGGGCAAATGACGCCTCGTCGGAGGAGCCGCCGTTCGCCTCGGCGACGGCCGCGAGGGCTTCGTCATCGAGGAATGCGTCGCGCGGTTCGTGCCGGCCATCCTTGCCGCCCTTCCCGATGGCGAGATCGACGATGAAATCCTGATTGCGCCACGGGATGCTCGGAATCTCGAGCGGAAACGCGACGCTGAAGTCGGGCTTGGCGCGGCCGGCTCCGGATTCCGTCCACCCGAGCACCGAGATTTGGAAGCGGCCCTTGGCCCAGCGGGCGGGGGCGTCGTTCGCATCGGCCACGAAATCGACGTAGAGCGACGCGACCTCGCCGGGCAGCAGGACGAGCGGATAGACCTCCATCTCCTCGAAGGCCGCGGCGCTTCCCGAGGGATTCAGACAGATCGTCCGCCAGTGGAAGGTGCGGTTCCAATCGCCAGCGCCCGCCATCACCACATCCATCTGTCCAATTGTCTGAGCCCGGTTCGTCATATTCGCGACGGTCAGACGCACGCGCAGGCGCTCGATGTTTCGCACCTTGTTCACCGCGACCCCGACGGATCCGGCCGTGTGGAGGGAGAGCGAGCGCGGGCGAAGCAGGCGGGCGAGGAGGCCGCTGGCGAGAAGCCAGAGCATGGCGAGCAAGTTGGCCGCGCCGAGCGCGAAGAGCACGAGATCGAGCCGGCGCGGATTCGAGCCCGGGACAAGCCAGCGCAGGAGATCAGCCAGCCAGTTATGGGGCGCGTCGGCCGGAGCGGCGCTGGCCGGTTCCAGGGGAGCGATAGGAACCACGGCGGGCGGCGCGGAGGGAATCGCCGCCTTCGGGCGGGGCGTTCCCGGAGCCGAGACCGCGCGGCCACCCATTATTTCATCGAGCAACTGCGCCTCCGTTCCGGGCTGGCCGGGCGGAAGGGGGGTGACTTCAGCGGGGCGCGCCGGGGCGGGAGTTGCGTTCGCAGTCGCCGGGGCGGGGCTGGGCACGCCCTCGACAGGCCGTGCCCCGGCTCCCGCGTCCGGTAGGGGGAGAACGCCGAGTTTTTCCAGCGGTTGCGCAAAGAGGAAATTGAGCGACGTCGCGTAGAAGCGCTCGGCAGAGGCGAGTACCTCGGCGGCCTTGTCGAAGCGTTTCCGCCGCGCCTCGAGCGCGACTTGGGCGTAGTATCGGGCAGGCGTCTGGCCGGCCATGGGAAGGCGCTCCGCCATGCGCTCGGCCATTTCCACGCCGTCTTCCTGGAGCAGGGCGAGAAAGATCTTAAATTGCAGCATCTCGCGCTCGACCGGCTGCTTGATGGTGTCCGTGTCCGGCAGCATCGCCTCGTACTGCGAGCGGGCGGCCGGGTAATCCTTCTTCGCGAAGGCGATCTCCGCGAGGTTGAACCGGGCGGGCCAGCTCGAGGGATCCGCCACCTGGGCCTTGCGAAACAGGGCTTCGGCGGCGGGATAGTTGCCGCGATAGAATTCGATCGCGCCCCGCAGATTCTGCACCTCCGAGGGATTCTCGGTCAGCGGAATCGCCTCCTCGAGGAGCTTGGAGGCCGCGTCGAAATCCTTCGCCTTCAGTTTGGCCTGCGCCTCACGCAGCTTCGCGGTGTAGCCGTCCGGATCATTCGCGGCGGCCCGGAGCTGACTTCCCGTGAAGCGGGGGCTCGGACGCGAAGGGCGCACGAAAATCCAGCCTGGGGTCACAGTGCCGACTCGGCCAGGCCGAGGGGTGGCGAGCGGGGGCGGGATGAGCGGCGGTTCCGCCTCCGGCTTTGCCGGAGCCTTCACTGGCGCGGCCGGGCTGGGTGCCGGCGCGGGTGAAACCCCGGGCATCGGCGGCTCGCTCGCGGGCGGAATCGCATCGGAGGGCACGATTTCCCCGGAACTCCGCGGCAGATCTGTGTCGATCGCCGGCGGCAGTTGCGGCACCGGGAGTCCCCGGCCTTTCGGTCCGGCCGACTGGCCGGCGGTTGGATCGTAGTTGCCGGCCGGTGAGCCGGAAGGTGAGCCGCCCGCGACCCACCCCGCCCGGACGAGCGTATCCGAGAAAATCGCGCGCACTTGCGGCTTGGCGGCCGCGTCGCCCATCTCGAGGAATTTTTTCGCCGCTCCGGCATCCTTTTTCGCGAAGGCGAACGCAGCCTGGGCGTAGAAATAGGCGGGCGTGGTCCCGGTCGGCTTCAGCCGGCCGAATCGCTTCTGCGCGCCGGGTTCGTCGCCGGCGAGGAGCGAGCACACAACGATCTTGTACTGGAGAAGTTCCCACTCCACCTCGAGCCGGTACCGATCCGTCTGGAACGACAGATCCTCGAAGGCGCGGCGGGCATTTCCGTAGTCCCGCCGCCGAAAAGGCACCTCGGCCACATTGAATTTCGCGGCCCACAGACTTGGATCGAGATTCACCGCCCGCCGAAACGCCTCGGCCGCGGCGTCCCATTTTTCCTGCTTCAAGAGCACGGCACCCCGCAAATTCCACGCGTCGGCGGAGTTTGGCCGCAGCTTCTCAGAGGCCTCGAGCTGTTCGAGGGCCAGCGGAAAATTCCCCTGCTCGTAACTCGCCCGCGCGATCTGCAGGAGCGCTTCCCCGCCGGCCTTTCCCGGCGGGATCGGACCAGTCTCGCCTTTCGGGACGCGCACGGCCTTCCGCGTGTCGCTGGGCGCTTTCGCCGGATTGGTCTTCGGGAGTTCCTTGGCCGGAACCCCCTTCGGCGGGGGCGGGGACGCGGCCGGGACGGCGTCGTATCCCTGCGCCCAGACCCGACCCGCGGAGACGGCCATGGCGGCGATGAAGACGAGGCGGAGCGGCTTGCGCATCAGAGCAGCGAAATGAACGCGGGAACGACTCGGGAGGCAAGCGGCATCGCGGTGCCCGGGAGCGCGGGCGCCGGCCGTGGAAAGATGGGAATGAACGGCTGCGGTTTGCGCCCGCGGTTTGCGACGGGGCAGCTTCGTGAGAACGTTGCCGGGTCATGGCCCAAAGCGACGCCCTTCGAGAAGCCGTCCGGCATTCCCCGGACAACGTGCCCCTGCTCCTCCTTTTCGCCCAGGCGTGCCTGGACGACCGGAACGCGGGCGAGGCGCGCGCGACGTTCGAGAAAATCCTGACGCTCCAGCCGGCGCATCTCGACGCGGTGCTGGGGCTGTCCCGGACGCTGCTGCTCGAAGGGAAAACGTCTGCGGCGGCGGTCCGGCTGGAGGAAGTGCTGCGTCGCGAACCCGCCTGCGCTGCCGCCCATGTCCTGCTCAGCCGGGTGCTGCTTGCCGAGGGAAACAAGCGCGACGCGGTCGAGCACTACCGCCAGGGAGTCGCGCTCGACAAGAACGTGATCGACCAGCCCCTCGCGGGCCAGCTGGGAATCGACGCCTCCGGCGCCGACGCCGGGGACAGCGCCCGCCCGGCACGCGGAGCGCTCGGCGCGGCCTCGGGGGGTGGTCAGGTGCCGCGCGCGTTTGGCGATGAGGAAGGGGAGTCCTGGAAGGGCGCCGATCCCGACGGACCGCCGGCTGGACTTCTCCCGATCGAGCGTCCGCAGATCACGTTTGCCGGCGTGGGCGGCATGGACGCGCTCAAGGAGCAGATCCGGATGAAGATCCTCTACCCCATGCAAAATCCGGAACTTTTCCGGGCGTATGGAAAGAGCATCGGCGGAGGTGTGTTGCTCTACGGGCCGCCTGGCTGCGGCAAGACGCTCATCAGCCGCGCCACGGCCGGCGAGATTAAGGCCAGCTTTTTCTGCGTTGGGCTGCATGACGTCCTCGACATGTGGATCGGAAACAGCGAGAAAAACCTGCACGAGCTGTTTCGCGTCGCCCGGGAGAATGCGCCGAGCGTTTTGTTCTTCGATGAAGTCGACGCCCTGGCTGCGGATCGTCGCGACCTGCGGCAGAGCGCCGGTCGCACGCTCATCAATCAATTCCTCGCCGAGATGGACGGCGGCACGGCCGTGAACGACGGCGTCCTGATTCTCGGCGCGACGAACGCGCCCTGGCACATCGATCCCGCATTTCGCCGTCCCGGTCGCTTCGATCGCACGATCTTCGTACCGCCCCCGGACGAGGCGGCCCGCGAGGCGATCGTCGGCATTATGGCAAAGGGCAAGCCGGTGTCCGACCTCGATGCCCGCGCTCTGGCGAAGAAGACCGAAGGATTTTCCGGGGCGGATCTGAAGTCGGTCTTCGACCGTGCGACCGAGGACGCCCTCACGGCCGCGATGAAGGAGGGCCGGCTCGTGCCGCTGACCACGAAGTCGCTCGCACAGTCGGCTCGGGAGGTGAAGCCTAGCACTCGCGCGTGGTTCGAGAGCGCGAAGAACTACGCCTTGTACGCGAACCAAGGCGGGTTTTACGACGACGTCCTGCTGCACCTCGGGATCAAGAAGTGACATGAATTCCGATTCCATCCAGCCCGCGGAGGCGCTCTTCGAGCGGGGGCGCATGCTCCTCATGCACAACCGGCCGGCCGAGGCCGAGCGTTTCCTGCGCGAGTGCCTCTCGCATGATCCGGAAAACGCTCACGCGCTCCACCTGCTTGCCATCTGCCTCCAGGCTGGAGGCAGTCGGAGCGGCGAAGCCCTGCAGGCCATCGACCGGGCCATCGCGCTGGAACCTGAGTGGGGACCGCTCCACGCCCGCCGGTCGCTCATCCTCTCCGATCTGCACCGCTTGAAGGAGGCGCGGACCAGCGCCGAAGCGGCGATCACGCTCGATCCCGACGACTCCGAGGCCCACGCCGCGCGAGCGTATTCCTTCCTCCGCGAATCCCGCTGGCCCGAGGCGGAAGCCGGGGCGCGCGCGGCGCTCGCGCTCGATGCGGACGACCGTCTCGCGCAGAACGTCCTGAGCCAGAGTCTCGTGTTTCAAGGGAAGGCCGAGGAATCGCGGGTGGATGTCTCCGCGCGACTGGCCCGAAATCCCGAAGACGCCTTTACGCACTTCAATGCCGGCTACGCGGCGCTGCGGGCCGGCAACCCGCGGGAGGCGGAGACGCATTTTCTCGAGTCGCTGCGACTCGACGCAAACTTCGATGCCGCCCGGGAAGGGCTCCTGGAATCGTTCCGCGCCCGCAATGCCGTCTACCGCGGCTACCTCCGCTTCGCGTTCGCGATGGCGGAGTTCTCGGATCGCACGCGAACGTTCCTCGTCATCGGCGCATACGTGCTCATGCGCCTGGTCACGGAGGCGCTCGCTGGGGTCTCGCCCGCTCTCGCGATCGGCCTCGGCGTCCTCTATTCCCTCTTCGTGGTCTGGACCTACGTGGCGCGGGGAGTGGGCAATCTCTTCGTCCTAGCCGATGCGCGGGCGCGGGTCGCCTTGAACGGCCGCGAAAAACTGGAGGGGTTTGCCGTGGGTGGAGGGGTGCTCGTCGGTTTGCTGTTGCTGACGGGTGGGCTCGTTTCCGGCAGCATCTTGGCCACGATTGCCGGAGGCTGCCTCATGGCGCAGGCGATTCCGGTTGCGCTCTTCCTCACTTCCGAAAACGCGCGAGCGCGCCTGATTTTCGGAGTGCTTGGCGCCGTGGTGGTGGTGGCCGTCGGCGGGATTCTCGCGGCCCTGATTCTGCCGGGCTGGTTTTCCGGCTCGACGCTGACGTTGCTGCTTCGTCTCGGGGCCGGAAGTCTCTTCATCGCCACGATCGCGGCGTCGTTCGTTCGTCGGGCGAAATGATCACCGCGCTCTTCGGCGCCGCCCGGATGAAGCTGACCCGCTCCCGAGCTCTCGCCGGGCTCCTGCTGCTGGGCGGCGCTGGTTTTCTCGCACTGAACGTCGTGGCCTACAACCACGCGTACGCCATGACGCATTTCGCCGGCACGGGACCGCGACCGAAAAAGCCCGAAGAGATGCCCTTCACCGAAAAACTTGGCGTGCTCCTCGGCGGTCTCCAGGTGCCGCGGCCGCGGGGGACTTCGACCCCGGCCGACTTCGGGCTCGCGTTCGAGTCGTGTCGCATTCCGTCCACCTCAGGCCTGGTGCTCGGGGCGTGGCACGTGCCCCGTTCCGACGCGCGCGCCCTGGCGATCGTCGTGCATGGCTATGCTGCGGAGAAATCGACGGTCCTGCGCGAAGCCGCTGCCTTGCATGCGCTCGGTTGTGCCATCCTCCTCATCGATCTCCGCGGCGGCGGAGAATCCTCGGACAGCCCCACGAGTATCGGCTACTTCGAGGCCGAGGACATCGCCGCGGCGGTCGCCTACGCGAGGAGGACGTTCGCTCCGCGGCGACTCCTCCTTTTCGGTCATTCCATGGGTGCGATCGCGATCCTGCGGGCGCACCGGGTGCACGCGATCCAGGCGGATGCTGTCATCGTCGAGGCCGTTTTCGATTCGCTGCTTAACACCGTGCGCCGGCGGTTTGATCCGATGCCGGTGCCTTCGTTTCCGAGCGCCGAGCTCCTCGTCTTTTGGGGTGGGCGCCAGCTCGGCTTCGATGGGTTCGCGCACCGCCCGATCGACGATGCCGCCGGAATGAACGCTCCAATTCTCTTTCTCCAGGGTGAGCGCGACCCGAGCGCGCGGGTCGAGGACGGCCGCCGGGTCTTCGCGGCGGTGCGATCCCCGAAGCGGTTCCACATCTTTCCAGGCGTTGGGCACGAAAACGCGATCGCGCGGGCACCCGAGGAGTGGCGGTCCGTCGTCGGGGAATTTCTGGCGAACGCGCTGCCCGCGCCACTTCCCGATTGAATTCCGGCGCCGCAGGAGAAAGTGCAGGCATGACTTCCTCCTCCCTCTTCATCGGTCAGAACGTGCGCCACCCGCAGTATGGGGTCGGGGAGGTGAAGGCGCTGACGGAGCACACGGCGGACGTGCTCTTCGAGACGGGGCGCCGCACGATCGCACCGGAAACGAGCGGGCTCGAAGCGGCCGAGGCGACGGCGGCGTTGAGTGGTCTGGAGAAACCGCTCTCCGTCCTCATCCGCGAGATCACCTCCGAAACTCTTCGCGCGGCCGGGTTGGAAAAGCCGGGCGAACTCGTCGCCGGCCTCGCGACTCGCTGGCAGCGGGGCAAGATGCTGCTCCAGCCGTCCGATCCGTCGCTGCAGGCGAAGGAGGTCGAGGTCGAAGCGTTCTTTCACAAGATCGTCATGATGCGGAACAATCTCCGCGTCCTGGAGCAGCGCATCAACGCGAGCGAGAAACTGACTGACGGCGAGAAGGTGGATCTCCAGCAATACATCACCCGCTGCTACGGCTCGATGACCACCTTCAATATCCTCTTCAAGGACCGGGAGGATTACTTCAGCGGCAAGGCGGATTAGCGCGGGACTCGGGGTCGGACTGAGTCGCCCGGTAGGTCGGTCCGACTTTTTCTGCGCGGGCGGTGCGGAATCTCTGGCGGCGGGAGCGAAGGCGGTCATCCGCCAAACCGTTCTCGGCGTGGATGGTAGGATTCGGGCCTTCGAACGCCGCACGTCGGCCGGCGGTTTTCGCTCGCCAAGCGGGAAATGAATTGCGTAGAAATCGGGGAATGCCCCGCACGCCTCGTGCATCCAATGGATGCCGGAGCGTCGGACCACGACGCGTCCCTCCGGCGCAACCAGCTCCTCTCCCGAATGTGCTCTGCTTGATGTCGGCGGTCTGAAGCGAGTTTCCGCGCGCCCGACCGGCGTCCCGATTTCCCCGGATTGATTTTCCCGCGACCCCACCGCTCGCCCTCCCTTTTGGTTGTCCGTCCGCGCCGGTGCGCGGGATCGGGCGGCCAAGAAACCAAAACAACCCCCAAGTCGAAACCCGACATCTCAGCTCATGAGCAACACCCGCAAATCCCTCATTCTCGGCGCGGCCATGGCCGGCCTCGTTCTCGGTTCCGCCCCCGTCCAGGCGGCGCAGTCCCTCAACGCCGACCGCGGCAACGTCGCGACGTTCGCGGACGAAAAGAAAGACACCAACTCCTGCAAGGGCAAAAACTCCTGCAAGGGCAAGGGCGGCTGCAAGAGCGGCGACAACGGCTGCAAGGGCAAAAACTCCTGCAAGGGCAAGGGCGGCTGCAATACGGCCGAACCCAAGAAGTAATTCCCTTCCTCGCTTGATTCAGTCCGCGCTGGCTCTGGCCGGCGCGGACTTCCCTTTCCGCCCATGCCCGCCAATTCGTTCAACGGCTTCACCCGCTACGGCATCGGGATCGGTCTGCGCGTTCCGCATTACCGGCACATTCTCGAACGCAAGCCGGTCGTGGACTGGTTCGAGATCATTTCCGAGAATTTCATGGTCGATGGCGGCCGCCCGCTCGAGGTGCTCGATGCGATCCTGGAGCAATACCGGGTGGTCCAGCACGGGGTCTCGATGTATTTCGGCAACGCGGATCGTCCGAGCCGCGAGCACCTCAAACGCCTGAAGACGCTAGTGAAGCGCACGGGGACTCCGTGGCTCTCCGACCACCTTTGCTGGGGCAGCGTGGATGGCAGCTACTCGCACGATCTGCTGCCCGTTCCCTACACGTTTGCCGCGGCGAAACGGACGGCGCAAAACATCCGCGAGGTCCGCGATTACCTCGAAGTGCCGATCTGCGTGGAGAACGTCAGCAGCTATGCGGAATACCACGCGTCGAACATGACGGAGTGGGAGTTCCTGAGTGAGGTGGTGGAACTGGCCGACTGCGGCATTCTGCTCGACGTAAACAACATTTACGTCTCCTCGCGAAACCATGATTTCAATCCCTTCGATTACCTGAACGGCGTGCCGCACCACCGGGTCGGGCAGATTCATATCGCCGGGCACACGAAGTTCGAACGGTACATTCTCGATACCCACGACCATCCGGTGCTCGATCCGGTGTGGAAGCTCTACGACCACGCGATCCGCCACTGCGGGCATACCGCCACGCTCCTGGAATGGGATGCACACATTCCCTCCTTCAATGAAGTCCACGACGAAGCGCTCAAAGCCAACGCGTACATCGGCGAAGTCGACGCCGCGGAGCAGGAAGCCGACGCCGCGCTCGCTGCGCGAGCTTGAATCAACCGCGGCGCTGCGGGCGATGCAGCGCGAGATGGCGGGCGTGCTTTTCACGCCGCTGACCCGCGGCGGCGACATGCGCCGCCGGGCCGCGGACGGCCGGGTGATGCGCGAGGTCGCAGAGTCGTTCATCAAACCGAACGATCGCCTGACGTCATTTGAGCGGCTCGAAATCTACAGCCGCCAGTACTGGTACCGCGTGCTGGAGGGTCTGCAGGAGGACTTTCCCGGGCTGCGCGCGGTCCTGGGTGGGGCGCGCTTTCTCAAGCTCTCCGAGGCTTACCTCGTGAAGCATCCGTCGTCCTCGTTCACGATGCGCAATCTCGGCCGGGCGCTCGAAGGATTCCTGCGGGCGGAGCCGCGCTGGGCCGGACGTCGTCAGGCGATCGCACTGGATGTCACGCGGCTGGAGTGGGCGCACATCGAGGCCTTCGACAACACGGCCCTGCCGCCGCTGACCTCAGACGATTTTCTCGACACGCCGCCGCATCGGCTGCGAGTCCGGCTGCAGCCGCATCTCTCCCTGCTGGAGGTTTCGTATCCCGTGGACGAGATCGCGGTGGCCGCGCGGCAGGAGGATGACGGCCAGCGCGGGGAGGCGAGCAACGCGGTGGAGGCATCGGATGGCGAGACTGACCGACCGGCGATTCCGCTGCCGCCGCGGGAGCGCGTTCACCTCGCGGTGCACCGGAGCGAGAACAGCGTTTTCTACAAGCGGCTCGATCCCGAGGCGTACGCGATTCTGACGGCTTTGCGGGACGGAGCGACCGTGGCGGTGGCTTGCGAGCGCGCGCTGCGAAAAGCCGATCCGAAAGTGGATTGGGCGCCCCTCCTCCAGCGCTGGTTCGGCACCTGGTCGCAGTTCGGCTGGTTTTGTCGGAGAAAGTAAAACTTGGAGTGCATGAGAATTCTGAAACTGGCGGCCCTGGTCGCCGCGGTCTTGTTGGGAACGCCGGCGCTTCCGGCGGCGGAGGCATCGCCGATCAAATGGCAGCCTTGGTCCGCGGACGTCTTCGCGCAGGCGAAGCGCGAGAACCGTTTCGTCATTCTCGATCTTCACGCCGTCTGGTGCCACTGGTGTCACGTCATGGACGCGACGACCTATCGCGATCCGCGTGTCGTCTCGCTGCTCGCCGCGCGGTACCTGCCCGCGGAGGCGGACCAGGACGCCCGTCCGGATCTCGCCAACCGCTACGAGGATTACGGCTGGCCTGCCACGATCGTCTTCGATGGCGACGGGAACGAGATCGTGAAACGGCGCGGGTACCTTCCGCCGGATGAGATGGCATCGATGCTTCAGGCGATCATCGATGATCCGACGCCTGGCCCATCGGTTCAGCCGGAGACGCCGATGAAGTTTTCGAGCGCGGCCGGGATGACGCCCGAGCGCTTGCGCGAGCTCGAAGCGGCTCTCTACCGCGGCTACGACCGGAAGCAGGGCGGCTGGGGGGTCCAGCACAAATATCTCGATTGGGATGCCGTCGAATATTGCCTCGATCGCGCCGGCGAGGGCGACAAGGCCGCGGCCGGGATGGCGCGGGAGACGTTGCGGGCGCAGCTCCAGCTCATCGATCCGATCTGGGGCGGGGTGTACCAATACTCGGCGGAGGGCGACTGGAAGCATCCGCACTTCGAAAAGATCATGCAGATGCAGGCGCAGAACATCCGCACCTACGCCCGGGCTTTCTCCCAGTGGAAGCGGGCCGACCACCTGAAGGCGGCGCGCGACATCCAGCGCTTCGTCCGGGCGTTCCTCACTAGTCCCGACGGGGCATTCTACGTGAGCATGGACGCTGATCTGAAGCCCGGCGAGCACGCCGGGGATTACTTCCGGCTCGGCGATGGGGCCCGGCGGAAGCGGGGCCTGCCGCGGGTGGATCAGCATATCTACGCGCGGGAAAATGGCTGGATGATCGAGGCGCTGGTGGAGCTGAGCAACGCAACCGGTGATGGAGCTCCCCTGGCGGACGCCCGCCGCGCCGCAGAATGGATCATCGCCCATCGCGCGCTCCCGGGCGGCGGCTTCCGGCACGACGAGAAGGACGCAGCCGGACCGTTTCTCGGGGACACGCTCGCGATGGCGCGGGCGTTCCTGGCGCTGCACGCGGCGACCGGCGAGCGCGACTGGCTGGAGCGCGCCCACGCCGCCGCGGGGTTCATGGCCGGGCACTTTCACTGGGCGGAGGGAGCGGGCTATGCCACCGGCGACACCGCGGCCGGCACGGTCCCGCCGCCGCGCCCGCAATTTGATGAAAACGTGGATCTCGCGCGCTTTGCCAATCTGCTCTTCCATTTTTCGGGTGACCCGGCGATGAAGGCAATGGCGGACGAGGCGCTTCGCTATCTTGCCTCGCCCGATGTGACGGGGTCACGACGCGCGTTCGTGGCCGGTGTCCTGCTCGCCGCTCGTGAACTGGGTTCCGAGCCGGTGCACGTCACGATCGTGGGACCGAGGGCCGACGCGCGGGCGCGAGAGTTGCAGCGCATTGCGCTGACGATTCCCACCGGCTACCGGCAGGTCGAGTGCTTCGATCCGGCGTCGGGTGAGAAGCCGGCAGGCGGGATCGAGTATCCGGAATCGGATGCACCCGCGGCGTTCCTCTGCGCCCACGGAGCATGCTCCCGTCCGCTGGAGACCGCGGTGGCACTGCGCGCCCGACTGGCGCGGTTGAACGCGGGCGCGACGCCCTGAGCGGCGCCGATCCTGCCAGGCGCTCAGGCCGGGACCGCGACGATTCGCTCAAGGGCCAGCCCGAGCGGAATGAAGCGCTCGAAATCGCGGACGTTTCGAGTGGCGACGGGCGCACCGGCGGAGATCGCCGCGGCGGCGATCATGCAGTCGGCGTGCGACCCGCGCCGCCGGCCGGTGAGGTGAAACAAGCGCGAGGCCTGCTCCGCCTGTTCCAGGGTGAACGGGAGAACGCCCCCGGCGAGCACCGCAAAGACGTGATCCTTCTGGTCCCGAGAGTGCGGCCCATTGCAGAACTCCGACCACGCGACGGCCGACGCCGCGAGTTCCCCGCCGGCGCGAAGCCAGCGCTCGACCCCGGCAACGTGCGGCGAGCCGACGGTGACGAGGTCGATGAGGACGTTCGTATCGAGGTGAATCACGTCTGCCACCAGCCCACGCGGGCCTGGCGTTCGGCGCGCACCTCGCGGCGAAAGATCCCGGCTTCCTTGACCGTGAGACCGCCGCCGCGCTGCAGCCAGGCGAGGGCTTCGAGCGGTCGCGGTGCGGCTTCGGCGCGGTCCGCCTCGTCTTTGGCGCGCTTTACGGCGCGCCGCATGACTTCGGCCTTCGACACGCCCCAACGCCCGGCAAGCTCACCGATGGCGGTGAGGGTGGGCTCGTCGAGGGCCATGCTGGTGCGGGTGAGGACATAACTCATGTGGTATCATCATACCACAAGCGGATCTTGTCGACATTTTTCAGGAGGATCCCTCGCTGCGGGCGCCGCACGACGGGCGCCCCGCGCTGTGCCACATTGCCCGCAATGGCCGACGTCCTTCTTTCCGCGCACGAACTCCGCCGCTCGTTTCGGATCGGCTCCCGAACCATCGAGGTCCTGCGCGGGATCTCGCTCGAAGTTGTGAGCGGAGAGATCGCATTTCTCGTCGGGGCCAGCGGGGCGGGGAAAACGACGCTGCTTTATACGCTCGCGGGACTGGAACGGCCGGAATCGGGGGAAGTCCGCTTCGACGGAAAGTCGCTCTATGGTCTCAGCAGCGGTCAGCAGGCCCGGGTTCGCAACGATCGGATGGGTTTCATTTTTCAGGGTTACCACCTTCTGCCGGAGCTGACGGCGCTCGAGAACGTCCGGCTGCCGGCGATGATGCACGGCAACGACGCCTCCGCGCGGCAGCTGAACGACCGCGCCGCGAAGCTGTTGGGAGACATGGGTCTGGGGGAGCGCCTCGGTCATCTCCCGGCTGAGTTGTCTGGGGGAGAGCAGCAGCGAGTGGCGATCGCCCGCGCTCTGATCAACAATCCCGCGATCCTTTTCGCCGATGAGCCCACGGGCAATCTGGATTCGAAGACGGGAACCGCCGTGATCGAATTGCTCCTTGCGCTGGTGCGGGAGCACAAGAAAACGTTGCTTGTGGTGACCCACGATCGAACCCTCGCCGAGCGCGGCGATCGGAAGCTCGAAATCCAGGACGGCCTGCTCGCCGGCCAGACGGAAACCCCTGCTGAACCCAACCGCCCCCTGCCATGAAAATCTACATCGACGGCGAATTCTACGACAAGGACCACGCCAAGATCTCCGTGTTCGACCACGGTCTCCTCTACGGCGACGGGATCTTCGAAGGGATCCGTTTCTACAACGGGCGCGTGCGCAAACTCGAGGCGCACATGGACCGGCTCTGGGACTCCGCGAAGGCGCTTTGCCTGACGATTCCGCTGACCAAGGTGGAGATGGCTGACGCCCTCCTCGCGACCTTGCGGGAGAACGGGTTGCAGGACGGCTACGTCCGTCTCGTCGTCACCCGCGGGATCGGAAATCTCGGGCTCGATCCCAATCGCTGCGAACGGGCGAGCGTCATCATCATTGCCTCAACGATCAGTCTGTATCCCGAGGAACTCTACCAGAAGGGTCTGATGATCATCACCTGCGCGACGCGCCGGATGTCGTTTGCCGCGATGCCGCCTGCGATCAAGTCGCTCAACTATCTGAACAACATCCTCGCCAAGATTGAGGCGAATCAGGCCGGGGCCGCGGAGGCGCTCATGCTGAACGACGCCGGCTACATTGCCGAGTGCACGGCCGACAACGTCTTTGTCGTTAAGCGAGGAGGCATTTTCACCCCGCCGGTGAGCGCCGGCTCGCTCCGCGGGATCACGCGCGGACTCGTTTTCGACATCGCGAAGGAACTGGAGATCCCGATCACCGAACCGGAGTTGACCCGCTACGATGTCTTCACGGCCGACGAAGTTTTCCTCACCGGGACCGCGGCCGAGGTGGTTCCTGTCACAATGTGTGACAGCAGAGTGATCGGCGAGGGCAACCCCGGACCGGTGACTCTGCGAGTAATGAAGCGGTTTCGCGAGCTCGTTCGCACGACGGGAACGCCGTTCGCCAAGCAGGAAGCTCTTGCGGGAGCGGTGCACTGAGTATCGTCGCGCGCAATGCGCTGCGACGTATGCCAGACCAACGAAGCGAGCGTCTTCCTCACCCAGATCGTGGAGGGGAAGATGCAGAAGGTGAATTTGTGCCCCGCCTGCTCGAAGGAAAAGGGCGTGGAGGATCCCACTGGCTTCGCCCTCGCGGACCTGCTGCTCGGGCTCGGCACGAGCACGGAGCTGGAGAAGCCCGCGACGCCCGCCTCCCCGGTCGAAGATGCGCCGATGCTGCGTTGCCCGACCTGCGGTTTCACCCAGGCGGATTTCAAGAAGACCCAGCGGATGGGTTGCAGCGATTGTTACGCCACGTTCGCTGAGAGCATCGTGGCGCCGCTGCGGAGCAATCACAAAGGATCCGAGCACGTGGGGAAGGTGCCCGCCCGCCAGTTTCGCCGGCAGGAGATCGACAAGAAGCGAAAGACGCTGGAGGGGGACCTCGCGAAGGCCGTGAAGGAAGAGGACTACGAGGGCGCGGCCCAGATCCGCGACGCGATCCGCAAGCTCGACAAACCCACTAGCGCCCGGAAATGAAGTTTGCCGCATTCATGTCAACTCCGCTCGCCGCGCGGCCTGCGGGCGCCCATCACGACATCGTGATCAGCAGCCGCGTGCGCCTCGCCCGGAATCTGCGGACGCATCCCTTCCCCGGTTGGGCGAAGAAGGCCGACCGACTCGCGGTCCTCGAGGTCGTGAAACCGGCCGTCGACGGACTCCCCCAAATGGAGGACGCGTTTTCCGAGTATCTGCAGGATCTTTCGGCGACGGAGAAGCAGATCCTCGTCGAGCGGCACCTGATCAGCCGCGAGCATGCGGCGAAGAGTACCGGCAGCGCGGTGGTCATGAACCGCGAGCAAACGCTCAGCATCATGATCAACGAGGAGGACCACCTTCGCATGCAGTCGATCCAGCCCGGGTTCCAGCTGAAGGGCGTCTTCCGCGGGATCGATGAGGCGGACTCCCTGCTCGAGGAAAAACTCGACTACGCCTTCTCGCCGAAGCTCGGCTATCTGACGGCCTGCCTCACGAACGTGGGCACCGGCATGCGCGCGTCTGCGATGCTGCATCTGCCGGCGCTCGTGCTCGACGAAAAGGTGAACCAGGTGATCCAGGCCGTGAACAAGATCGGCCTCGCGGTTCGGGGTCTCTACGGGGAGGGGAGCGAAGCGATGGGCAACCTCTTTCAGATCTCGAACCAGACGACGCTCGGCGAGCGTGAAGAGGATATTCTCGGCCGCTTGAGCAAGGTCATCGAGCAGATCATCGAGCACGAGCAGAACGCACGCGCCACGCTCGTGCAGCGCAAGACCACCACGCTGCTGGATCAGGTGGGGCGCGCCTACGGCATTCTCCTGCACGCCCATTCCATCGCTTCGAAGGAGGCGCTGAACCTCCTTTCCTTCATTCGGCTCGGGGCCGACCTCGCGTTCTTCCCGGGTGACCGGAGACAGGCGGTGGACGAATTATTCACGGAGACGCAGCCCGCGCACCTGCAGCGCAGTTCGTCGCAGAAGCTGGGAACCGAGGAGCGCGATGCGCTGCGGGCGGACATCATCCGGCGGAAGCTCAAGAACCTGCCCGCGCCGGATCCCTCGCGGGCCGCGGTGTGAACGGGCCGCGGCTCTCCCGCGCGCGCTGGCTTTTTCTCGGCGCGCCGGCGGCGCTCCTCGCGCTGGGGTTCGTGTGGTATTACGGCGTCGAGGTACCGTTCTGGGATGAATGGGACACGCCGGGGCGAATGCTCTTTCAGGCGGCGGGCGGCGAAATCACGGCGGGGGAATTGTGGCGCCAGCACAACGAGAGCCGTCCGGTCCTGCCGAAGTTGATCGTGCTGCTTCATGCCGGCGTCTTCGGCTGGAAGGTGAAGCCTTTCATGGTCCTTTCGTGGGTCCTCTCGCTCGCGGTCTTTGCCGCCCTCCGCCGCGGCGTCCCCGGGCGTCGGGTCCCGGCCGGCTTGCTCGCCGTCGCGTGCGCGGGGCTGATCTTCTCCCCGGCGCAGGCCGAGAGCATGCTCTGGGGATTTCAATTCACGAATCTGCTCCCCGTCCTGTTCGTCCTTCTCGGACTGCAGGTGCAGAACGAGGTGGCGGACCTGACCCGGCAGTATCTGCTCTGCGCCGCGCTGGCGCTCACGGCGACGTTCGCGTTTACGAACGGGATGGTCGTCTGGCCGTTGATCTGTCCGTTCTTTCCCGCGCTGGCCGCGCGGCGCCTCGAGCGCCGGGTCTTGATCCTGACCGCGGGATATCTGGTCGTCTTCGGGCTGACTCTTGCGCTCTACTTTCGCGGTTACGTCCATCCGGAGGGACATCCGACGCGGGAATATGTTTTCGCGCATCCCGGCATCGCCGCCTCGTATTTTCTCGCGTGGTTGGGCGGGCCTTTGACGCGGCTCGGCGGTGCGGCGATCGCGCCGCTTCCGCTCGCGGAATCCGTGGGCGCAGTTATCCTTGCCGGCGCCGCGCTGGCGCTCGGGGCGGGAGCGCGACGCTGGCGCAGTCTCGACGCGCGCGAGCGGCTCTGGCTCACGCTGCTCGCCTATGGGCTGATCTCCGGCGGTCTCACGACGCTCGGGCGCGCCGGGCTGGGGCTGGAGCTGGCCACGTCTTCGCGGTACTCCGCGTTTGCGATGTGGGTCACCGTTGGAATTCTCGGCTGGAGTGCCACGCGCCTTCCTCGCGTCGCGCCCGTGCTCGCGGGCGGGGTGATCGCATTGCTCCTCCCGGTCTGGGTCGGCGGCACCGGTCTGATGAGCGAGATGCGGCGCCAGCGCCTTGCTGGGGCGTTCGCCCTCGATCTCGCCGCCCTCGCTCCGGCCGATCCCGCTCTGGCGACGCTGCATCCCGATCCGGCGCGCGTCCGCCTTCGCCACGCCCGGCTGCTCGAACGCGGCTGGTCGGCCCCAACGTGGGATCTCGGGTGGGTTCCGACGGCGGAGGTCAATCCAAGCGACGGGGGATTTTACAGCTGGCGGGAAACTGCGGACGGAACGGTCCTGGTCGGCTGGGCCGCCGATCCTCGCTCGCGGGAGCCGCTCGGAGCAATTTTTGTTTTTGTGCGGCGCGGAGCGCGGCGCGAACTGCTCACCGGAGCTCTCGTGGAGCGCGCGCGGCCCGATGTCGTCGCGGCGCTGCGATCGCCGGCGGCGCTACATTCCGGTTTTGAGGAGCATTTCCCAACGCCGGAACTTTTTCCCGGAGATGAATTGGAGGTCGTGGGCGCGGATCTTTCCGCCCGGCGGCTCTTCCGTCTGAATCGCGAGCCGGGCTCCACCCGCTGACTGCGCATGTCCCCGGCTTCGCCGTCCTTTAACCCACCCTCTTTCCGGGTCTGGCTGCTCGCGGGTGCGCCGCTCGCGTTGCTCTCGCTCTGGCTGGTCGCGCATTTTGGCGTCGAGGTCCCGTATTGGGATGAATGGGATACGCCGGGGAATTTCTTCGAGCGCCGGCTCGAAGGAATCGGGAACTGGCGGGACTGGTTCTTCCAGCATGGCGACAGTCGGAAGGCGGTGCCGCGTTTGCTCTTTCTCGCCCAGGCGCTCACGACGGGGTGGACGGTGAAGCCGTGGATGTACCTTTCCTGGGCCATCGCGGCCGGCATTTTCCTGCTCCTCCGTCGCGAAGTTGCCGGGCCCCGCTGGCAACAGGCCGCCTTTGGCCTCGCGGCCGCGGCGCTGCTTTTTTCGCCCGCCCAGGCCGAGAATCAGCTTTGGGGGATTCAGTTCATCGTGTGGGTACCGCCGCTCGCGATCGTGCTCGGTCTGCGCGTCCCGGAGCTGGTGGCCGACCTGCGGGGGCAGTGTGCGCTGTGCGCGTCCCTGGCGCTCGTCGCGACCTTCACCTTCGCGAATGGCCTGCTGGTGTGGCTGCTGATCTGCCCGCTCTGGCCTCGTCTCGTCGCCCGGAACGTCGATCGCCAGACGCTGGCGAGCTTCGCCGCGTACGCGGTCGCAGGCAGTGCCACCATCTGGTGGTATTTCCAGGGACTGGTTCGACCCGATGGCCACCCCGAGGCGCTTTCCGCGCTCGGCGCGCCGCGGGAGCTGGCCGCATTTTTCGTGGCTTGGCTGGGCGCTCCGCTGACGTATCGACGCGAACTGCTCGCCCCGCTCGGTGCGTCTCAGGCGCTCGGAGTGATCCTCGCGCTTGCCGCCGTCATGGTGCTTGGAACGTCGCTTTTCCGGCTGTCGCGCCTTTCCCGCGCGGAACGACTCTGGCTCACGCTCCTGGCCTACGCCTTGATTTCCGGAATGCTCACCTCGCTCGGCCGGCTCGGGTTTGGCATCGAGAATGCGACTCCGAGCCGCTATGTCACTTTCGCGCTCTGGGGAACGCTCGGTGTGCTGGGCTTTCTCTTGCAGCGGGCGCCTGCCGTGGCCCGGCCGGTGCTGGGGGCGGTGCTGGCGTTGGCTCTGCCCGTCTGGGTTGGGGGCGTCGGCTTGATGCAGAAGCACCGCGACCAGCGCGAGCAGGACCGGCTGACGCTCGATCTGCTGGAGTTTGCGCCGGAGAGCCCGGGCTTTGCCCGGATGCACCCCGACCCGGCGAAGCTGGTTCGGCGCGCCCGGCTTTTCCGTCGGGTGCACTGGATGCGGACGCCCGCCGTGGAGAGCTGGCTGCCTGAGGCGCTGATCTCGCCGCCGCCGGCGGACGCCGGTTGGTTTTCGTGGGAGACACGCCCGGGCGACCGAACCCGGTTTTCTGGCTGGGCGATGCGTCCCGCGACGAAAACTCCCGCCGACTTCGTCGTCGTCGTCGCCCGCTCGCCGGCCGGGGTGGCGCGGGTGCTTGCCGCGGTCCGGCCCAGCGTGGCGCGTCCGGACGTCGCGAAGGAACTGCGGAGTGACGACCTGCTGCTTTCGGGTTTTGCCGCGGAAATTCCGACGCCGCGAATGGACGGGGAGGAGAAGATCGAAGCGCTGGCAGTCGACGCGGCCGGCCGACGCGTCTTTCCGCTTCGCCGCCACGAGTGATCTGAGGAGGCTTCGTCAGCGCAAGCCCCGCAGCACCTCGAAGGCCTCCGGCCAGCGCGCCAGGACGCGCTTCCAGGCGGGAAGGAGCGACGGGGGCTCGGCCGCCGTCTCGAGCGCTTTTCGCAATGCCTCGCCGAAGGCCACCGTCGCGTCCGCCTCGCCGGCCTCGTCGTGATCGAGGCCGTTGAGCAGGGCGTCATGGGCGTGGCGTTGCACCGCTTCCGCGCTCGTGCGTTCAAAGGTGCTGAGCAACGCTTCGCGGGTCGCGGGATCGAGGCTGATGCCCTCCGCGTGCAGTCCGGCGAGAAAGGTCCGGGCGATTTCCCCTGCCATCCCGACCAAGCCCCCGGCTTCGCCGGCGAGCGGTCGGTGTTTGTGCTCGTAGTTTGGGCCGAGTTCGACCTGGCAGACCCGCGAGCCCGGCAGGCGCGCGTGGGTTTCGCAGAGCATCGCGATTTCCAGGCCCCAACCCGGCGCGAGCGGCAGGTCCGCGGCCGTCGCCGCGTCGAGTGCGCATTCGCCGGCGAGCGGATAGCGAAACGCCGCAATGTGGTCGAGGAGCGGATGGTGGCCGCAGACCCGGATGCAGGCTCGTACGAGCGGTGCGACGAACAGCCGCGTCACCCGGCCGAACATCACGCCCTCCGTCACCCGGCGATAGTAGCCCTTTGCGAAGGCGTACTGCATCCCCGTGTGCGCGACGGGCAGGCACAACCGGCCCAGCATCTCGCGGCGGTAGCTTGCGATATCGGCGTCGTGGACGGCGATGACATCGGCCCCAGCCGCGAGTGCGAGCCCGAGTCCGAGCCAGACGTTCCAGCCCTTCGAGGGCTGGGCAAGCGCGGGCGGGATGAGACCGCGGTCGCGAAGCCCCTCGCCGAACTGGCGCGCGGCGTCGCCGTCCGAGCGCACCGCGGTGATGCCGCCGAGACCGGCCTCAGCGGGGTTTCCGCCCGGTTGCGGGATGCCGTTCCAGACGAGAAACGCGTTCCGCAGCCATGCCGCGTCCTCGAGTTCGCGCCGGATCTTCCGCAGGGCCGGGCGCACGAAGTCATCGGCATGGCACGGCAGCACCAGCGCGATGTGCCGGTGCGAAGCACTCATCAGCAACATCGGTTCGGCCGTCTCCCATTGGGAATCGGCCAGCCGATGCAGCGTCGTGATGGATCCGTGCTGGTGAAAGTCGGACACGGCCCGTTGTCTCGTGCGGATTGAGCCGTTCCGACAGGTTGCCGGATGCTACTTCGGCGTTGGGGCGGGCGCTGGCTTCGGCTCGTCGCCTTCGTCGCCTTCGTCGTCCTCTTCGCCCTCGATCGTCTCTTCGATCTCGCGCCGCCAGTTCCGCGACAGCCAGGGGCGCAGGAATCCGTAGAGCAGGTAGCTCATAAAGAGAACGAACGGCATCCACTGGTAGTTCTGAAGCGTCAGCACCAGAAGGAGGATGATGAAAATGAAGGCCGGGATCGTCCGCTTCGTGCGCCAGTTGATGACCTTGAAGCTGGGGTAGCGGAAACCGGAGAACATCATCCACGAAAGGAAGAGCATCAGGATGGGCAGGCCCCAGCGCCACCGGCCAATCGTCCGCTCGCCTTCCTCCAGCCAGAGCATGAACAACGTGAGCGAGGCAATCATCCCCGCGGCGGCGGGGATCGGCAGACCTTTGAATGATTTGTTTCCATCCGGCGCAGCGCTCGGGGGCGCGGCGGCGATGCAATTGAAGCGCGCGAGCCGCATCGCGCCGCAACAGAGGTAGACGAATGCGATGATCAGGCTCCAACGGTCATCAAGATCCTGCAGGACGATCTCGTGCACCATGAGGGCAGGTGCGATGCCAAAGGAGACGATGTCCGCGAGGGAATCGAATTCGCGACCGAACGGGCTTTCGTGGCCGCCGAGTCGGGCGAGGCGGCCGTCCAGCATGTCAAAAATGCAGGCGGCGAGGATGAGAATGATCGCTTCGCGGAAGCGATTGATCCCCCCGACCTCGTTTGCGCGCAGGACGGTTCCTTCAAGAATGCGGAGCGTCGCGGCGAACCCACAGAAAAGGTTCCCCGCCGTCATCAGATTCGGCAGGAGATAAATCTTGGGGTCGTTGGGGTCTTTCACCGGGGGATGGTCATTTCGACGGAGACGATGGGCTTCACGCCAGCCGCGCTATTTCAGCCGCGCGACGACCGTCTCGCCGCCTTTCACGCGGTCGCCCACCTTCACGAGCAACTCGGTGCCGGGAGGGAGGTAGATCTCGGTGCGGGATCCGAAGCGGATCATCCCGAAGCGTTCCCCCTTCGCGAGGGAGTCGCCGACCTTCGCCCAGGGCACGATCCGGCGGGCGATCAGGCCCGTGATCTGTCGCACGACCACGATGCCCGCCCGGGGATTGTCGAAACCCCACGTCCAGCATTCGTTCAGCTCGGAAGCCTTGGGATCGCGAGCGTCGTAGAAATGTCCTTCGTGCCGCTGGCTGTGCATCACCTTGCCCGCGACGGGCGCCTTGTTGGTGTGGACATCAAAGACCGAGAGAAAGATGCCGATTCGTACGGACGGCTTCTTCGTGACTTCGGGTTCCTCGAGTTCCTTGATGTCGGCGACGAGCCCGTCCGCCGCGGCGATCACGAGGGCGTCATCCGTCGGCGGGACCCGATCCGGGTCCCGGAAGAAATAAAAGACGAACAGGGCCAGGCCGAGAGTGAGGATCAGGAGAGAGATCCCATACCAGGCGTGGCGCCAGTAAAGTCCGGCGAGGAGCGGGACGAGCAGGACCGCAAGGATCCAGCGCGCTTCGTAAATGGTCTGCCAGCGAATCACCCGCGCAGGTTAGCGGGTGCGGCGACATTGCCAAGGGGGCGTTGCGAGCGTCAGGGCGCCTTCACGACGGCGCCGCCCTTCATCACGAAGCTGACGTGCTGGAGGAGCTTGATGTCGGCGAGCGGATCGCCGGTCACGGCGATGAGATCGGCGAACTTGCCCTTCTCGATCGTGCCGAGATCCTTGTCGGCGCCGAGCAGTTGGGAGGCATTCCGGGTGGCGGTCTGGATCGCCGCCATGGGCGGCATTCCCGCCTCCACCATGTAGGCGAATTCCTGGGCGTTATCCCCGTGGGCGGACACGCCAGTGTCCGTCCCGAACGCGATCTTGACCCCGGCCTTGTACGCCTTCGCAAAGGTTTCCTGAATTTTCGGTCCGACGGCCGCCGCCTTGGGTCGCACGACGGCCGGGAAGTATCCCGCCTGCTTCGCCTTTTCGGCGACGAACTTGCCGGCGAGGATCGTGGGGACGTACCACGTGCCCTTCTGCTTCATCAGCGCGATGACTTCGTCGTCCATGAACGTGCCGTGCTCGATGGAGTCGACTCCCGCGCGGATCGCCCGCTTCATCCCTTCCGCGCCGTGGGCGTGCACCGCGACGCGAAAGCCGTAGTCGCGCGCGGTCTCGACGATGGCCTTCAACTCGTCGTCCTGGAACTGGGGGTTCTGGCTGCTCACGGCCATGCTGAGCACCCCGCCGGTGGCGGTGATCTTGATCAAATCGGAGCCTTCCTTATAGCGGGTCCGGACTGCCTTGCGGGCATCGTCCGGGCCGTTGATCACGCCCATCTCGGGGCCGGCATCGAACGAGAAGCGCCCCCCGGCCCCGTTGGACGGATCGGCGTGGCCTCCCGTCGTCGCGATGGACTTGCCCGCGGCAAAGATGCGCGGGCCCGTCGCGATCCCCGCGGCGATGGCCTTGCGGAGCGCCACGACGGTGCCGCTGCCATCGCCGAGATCCCGGACGCTCGTGAAGCCAGCCTGGAGGGTGATGCGCGCGTAGTTCGCGGTCTGGTAGGCGACGTCCGCCGTGCCCAGGGTGAATCGATCGAGATACGACTGCGGTCCGCTCTGCCCCGAGAGATGCACGTGCATGTCGATCAAGCCGGGCAGCACCGTGGCCTTCTTCAGATCGATGACGGTGTCGCCCGCGCCTGGCGTCTGGTAGCCGCTGGCCACGTCAACGATGCGGCCCTCGTCGATCACGATGGTGACTTCCTTCCGTGGCTGATCGGAGGCGCCGTCGATGAGCACGCCGGCATGAACGAGGGTGCGCGCGGAAGCTGGTCCGGCGAGGGTGAGGACGGCGAGGAGAGCGGGAAAAATTCGCATGGATCGTGGATCTTGAGACGTCGGAGACCGCAGGACAAGCCTCGACAGCGAGGGCATTCGCGCCGTGATTGCTTAATGTCCTTAACTAATGCGGCCACCCTCCCGCTGGCGGAGGTCGCGCCCCGGATCTGGCGACTTTCGGTGCCCGTGCCGTTCACGGCGCTGGGCGCCGTGAATTGCTATTTGTTGCGCGATGCGGACGGCCCCGGTTGGACGGCGCTCGACACCGGGATGAACACTCCGCGGGGCACCGCGGCTTGGGAGGCCGCCGTGCCGGAGCTGGGGCTGGATTTCGCGCACCTCCGCCAGATCGTGCTGACGCACAGCCATCCGGATCATTTTGGGCTCGCCGGCTGGCTGCAGGCGAAGAGCGGCGGTCTCGCCCCCGTGCGGCTTTCGCCGCGGGAATGGGAGATCGTGCAGATGATCTGGATCCACCGGTCGCCCACGCGAGACCGCGATCTCGGTGAGCATGCCCGCCGCTGTGGCGCTCCGCAGCAGTTTCTCGACATGTTCCGATCCATGCCCGAGGGCAACCAGGAGGTCGCGACGGCTCGCGCCGTGCAGCCCTATCCGGAACTTGTGCACCCACTGAGCGCCGGCGAGCGGATTCAGATGGGCGGGCGCGACTGGGTTGCCGTCCACACCCCGGGACACAGCGACGGACATCTGCTCTTTCACACCGAGGACGCCACTCTCATGATCGCCGGCGATCAGGTGCTCCCGGAGATCACCCCAAACATCGGTCTCTGGCCCGGAATCGAGCGCGATCCGCTGGGGCGCTATCTCGCGTCGCTGAAGGAACTGGGGAATTACGGCGTCCACCTCGCGCTGCCTGGGCATGGGCGGGTCATGACGGATTTTGCCGACCGCACCCGCGTCATCGCCGGCCACCACGAAGAGCGCCTGGCGAAGATGCAGCAGATCGTCGAGCAGCGCGGTGCGAGCACGGTTCTCGACGTCACGATGGGAGCCTTCGATTTCACCGTCCTGAAGCCGGCCGACTGGCCCTTTGCGCTCGTCGAGACCGCGTCCCACGTGGAGTATCTCGCGCAGACGGGACGCCTGGGCCGCAGCGAAGATGCGGAAGGCATCTGGAAGTTCGGGCCGGTCGAGGCATGAGCACCCAGATGGTTGCGATCCACACGACGCCAAACGCGCCGCGCAGCGAAGTGATCGGCCGGCATGGCGACGCCGTGAAGCTGAAGTTGCACGCGCCCGCCGTCGAGGGCCGCGCGAATGAAGAACTGATCCGCTTTCTCGCGGAAACCCTCGGCCTCACGCGCGGCGCGATCACCCTCGTTCGCGGGGGGAAGTCCCGGCAGAAGACGGTCGGGATCACGGGTTTCCCCGGCGACGTGGAGACCGCCCTGCTCGGCGCCGCAAAATGAATCCCGTCGAGGCCCGCCAGTCCGAGTTTGTCCGCCGCCTCCGCGTGCTCCCGGGAACCCAGGAGCGACTCTCGACGCTCGCGGACCGTGGCCGGAAACTTCCCGCGTTGCGCGACGGCGAGCGGACGGAGAGCGCGCTCGTTCCCGGCTGTGTCTCGCGGGTCTGGCTCACCGGCGAGGCCGTGAATGGGCACATGCGGTTTCGGGGCGATTGCGAGTCCGCGATGGTGAAAGGGCTCGCCGCGTTGCTCTGCGCCATCGTCGAGGATCAGCTCGTCGCGGATGTGGCCGCGTTGCCGGACGAATGCCCGGTCTGGGCGGACCTCGGGCTCGACGGCGAGTTGTCACCGACGCGCCTGCGTGGACTCGCGAACGTGTGGCGGCGCCTGCGCGGGATCGCGTCAGAAAGCTGAGGACCGGCAGGGAGCCCGCGAGCCGCCGCTCGCCCGTCGCGTCCTCAGAACGGGACGACCCAGCGCCGTCCAGCGACCCCCGGAGCGGCCGATTCGACGAGCTTCGCGGCCTTCCCGTTCAGCGTGACCTCCGGGGGGGCCGCGAACCCGTCGAAGAGGAGCGAGACTGCCGCGCCTTCCGCCGGGACAATTCGATCCGCCCGGATCGCCCGGCCGACCGCATCTGCTTCGAAGCGGCAGACGCCGACCGGTGCGGTCGATGAAATTCGCGCACCGGACGGGAGACTAAGCGAGAGGACGGCGGGATTCGCCTGCGGGTTCCAGGCGATGAACCGATCGTGAGCGGCGGTCGTTTCGAGGAACACGCGTACCGGTTTCGCCGCGTCGCTCGCCTCGAACTTCGCGCCCCCCTTCGCAACGGCGTTCCAGCCGTAGCCGCAGGTGGGCGTCTCGCGCATCACGTCCGCGGCGGGGTAGACGGGTTTTCCATCCATCGTCGCGGAGAGGAGTTGGGGTGGCATTTGTTTCCCCTCGCCGTCGACCTCCAGGCCCGCTTCGAGCGCGAAGGTGCCCGCCGCGCTCGTGAATTGGGCCCGCGCGCGGCGACTGGCCGCATCGTATCCGGTCGCGACGGCCGTCTTTTCGAAGGCAGTGCGGAACGCGGTGAAATCCGGTTGCTCGTGTGCATCGCTAAGCTGGATGGCGAAGCCGGTGAAACGACGGGCAAACGCCAGCCAGTCGGTGTCCGGGAGAAAGGCCTCGCTCCGCCGCTCAACAAACGAGTGAATCACGAGCGCGGGCGTGACCGAAAGGGGAGGGTTGGCGGCGGGCAAATTTTCCTGCGGGCGTCCGGCCTCCAGCCGCACTTCCCCTGCGGTGGGATCGCCCGGCGGCGGCAGGGCGATGATGCCGAGATACGTGACACCATCACGAATGACGATCGGCTGCCCGGCGCGGGCGGCGACCGGGAGTCGCTGCACGCGCTCGCCGTTCACCCAGAGCTCCCACGTCGGTGCATCCGGTCGGAGATCGAAGAATCCGATGCTGTGCTGCAGGCTGCGGAGGTCGGCGCCACCCTCACGCCCCGCCGGTCCTGCGCTCGTCACTGCGGGCACCCCCAAGGCGAGCCAGGTGTGTCCGGTCTGCGCGATGACTTGGTATCCCGGCGATCCGATCCAGCCGGGAGCGTCGTTCATCCAGCGCGTTTCGTTTGCCCCGAAGCGCAGGTCGAGCGTGCCGAGATCAAGCGCGCTTCGGACTTCCCGATCCTCCCGCCGCCATTGCGCCATCGCCTGGATTCGGCCCGCGCCGGCCGTGCTGGATCCCATCCCGTAGTGCTCGCCCAGCCAGGTCCGGCGCCAGTTCCGCTGGAAGCTGTGGGTCGCCTCCCAAGGCAGCGGTTTTTCATCGACCAACGCGGCGAGCTCAGGCGGTGCCCATGGACCGGGCAGCGCAAGTCGCGCCGTGAGGCTAGCGCTCGTTTCCGTCGTGAAGACCGGGAGGTTTCCCGGCAGGGTCTTCCGGTCGGGATCCGTGAGCGCACCCCGGCGGGAGAGCGAATGCATCATATACTGGAGTCCGTCCTGGCTGCCGAGGAGGTATTCGAGCGAAGTTCGCGAGCTCGGGGCGATGAACCGGCGCAGATGCGGATGCCACGCGGCGATCGTCTCCTCCATCCCCTTCGCGAGTAGTCCATCCGCCAGCAGGCGGGTGGGCGCGTCCGGCGCGCCGTTCACCAGCGTCTTGAGCCCCTTCAGCGTCACCCCGAGGTAGTAGTGATCGAGATGCTCCTGACCGGAGCCGTCGTTCCAGATCCAGTGGTTGGCGAGCCACTCCTGCACGCCGTGCCGGCCGTCAGCGATGGCCCGGGGGGAACCGATGACGTTGCCGAAGACGGCCGCGCCGATTGACGACGTCGTGTTGAAGTTCTGGGTGGATTCCGTGAACATGAATCCGGAGCGGAAAAAGCTTTTGTTCCCTCGCCAGTCGCCGGTCTTCAGCCAGTAGGAATCCTCTGCCTCCACCGACGTGGGTGAGCCGGGCTTCTTCGCGGCGAGTTGATCGGCCATCGGATGGATGAGCGAACCATCCATCCATTCCGGATTCATCAGCTGGTCGCGCGGACACGTTTCGCGATCGGGCATCAGCCAGTCGACCCAGTAGCGGCGAATCGCGTCGACCGCGGGCCCCGGCAAGATCTCGCTCGCGAGCTGCCATTCGCTGAAATCCGCCGCCATTTCGAACCCGTCCCATCCGCGCGTCTGGCGGCCGATCAGCTTGTCGATCCAGACACCGTACGTCGCGGCGGCGAACGCGGCCGGATCGATCTGGCCAGCGGCGTCCTTCGGCAGGGCCCGTCGGGTGAACTCGAGCAGATGCGGGGGAAGGAACTGGCACCAGCGCGGTTGTCCGCGGTCCGCGCTCCCCTGCAGGTCGACGAGTTCCCGCACTCGCCGCCACTGGATCTCGTCCGCCCAGGCCGGACGACGGTCGGCGGCGGCGGCGATCCGCCCGATTTCCTCTGGCGAAGGGACGACGGCCGTCGCGCGGCCGACCGGACCGGCGGGGGATCGCGCGGCCGCCACGAGCGCGGGGATATCGGCGGGCGGACGCAACGAATCGACGCGCTCCCCGCGTTTCGCCGTGAGTGTGACCTCGAGTCGCGGCGTGCGAAACAGGATGCCGCGCCCGCCCGTCGCCGTGGCGAATTCGTACACCCCGCGAAAGTAGCGGTGGTCATAGGACTCCCACTTCCGAATGATCACGCCACAATCGGCGAACGTCCGGAGCCGGTCGCGCAGCGATGGACCGAACGCCGGATCGAGCAGCGCCGCGGTGACGTCGAGACGGCCCTCCGGCACGGCGGAGGACACTTCGGCTGGGCCGAAAACGGCGGGGAAACGATCCGCCTCCTCGTCCTGCGCCCCATACTTGCGCCAGTGCACCGCTCCCCGGACGGCGGCGTTCAAGGTGGGGCCGACGGCGGGGTCGGCGATCCAGGGTCGGCGCAGCGCCGAGGCCACGACATGCCAGCGCGCCCGGCTTTGCCGATAGAGATCCTTCACGCCCCAGTTCGCGCGGTAGTTGTAGGATTCGGGCCCGGGCCAGTCGGGCGTGCCGGGCGGAAAGAGTTCCTCGTCGAGGAACGGAAGGACGATTTCCACCCTCGCGATCGAACGGCCCGTCCGCAGGGCGGCGGCGATGCGTTCAGCGGCCTCCGGGAAGCGGACGAGCAGACTGCGATTGAGCGCATCGCAAGCGAGCGCCCCGGACGCCCCTTTCCGTCCGGCTTCCGACCAATCGGCGTAGGCCCCGCGCGGCTCATCCTTCACGCCGCCCCACCAGTTCCGCGCGCCATCCTCCGCGAGAGGAAGTGGCGTGTCCCACTGTGCGCGAAACCGGCTCATTCCCATCGTCTGCGGATGTTCCACCACGAGGCGCACCGGCGATTCGGGCTCGGCGGCCTGGAGAAGGGAGCCCGCGAGGGCGAGGGCAGCGAAGAGGAGGCCGGGTCGCACGCAAAGGATATTCATGATGGGCGGAACGATACCGCAGCAGCGCGGGGCGCATCCTGAAATGGTCGCGCCTCGCTCTGCCTCCCGGCGGTGCGCTCCCCTTGGCGAACGGCGCCTGGCTCAGCTAAAGCTTAGATTTTTTACGCCGGCCGCCGCGCAGGCGTTCAGGACCTGGATGATCCGATCCTGCCGCACGAGCGGGTCGGGCTGGATGATCACCGGATCCTTCGCCCCAAACTGGTCCACCGTGGCTTTCAACCAGTCGCGGGTCTGCGTGAGCTCCTTGCTTTCCGGAGCATCGTAGGGTGCCCCGTTGATGGAGATCCCGCCGTCGGCGGAAATCGCGATGATGATCGGAGTGGTCGGCGCGTTGGTGGTCGCCGACTTCCCGCTGGGGAGATTGATCCCGAGCTCCTTCTCGATGACCTGCATCCCGGCGGACGCCATGAAAAAAAGCATCAGGACAAAGACGACGTCGACCATCGGCGCGATTTGAAAGCCGATGTCCCCGTCCTCTGACGCCATGGATGCCATATCGTTTTGAATGAATGGGGTTGAGGATCTGAGGGAAAAATCAGGGCGCTTTCACGGCGTCCTTGTCCACGACGGAGAAGGTCACATTCCCGATCCCGGCCTGGCCGACCGCGATCATGATCTCGCGCATGAAGGCGTAGCGAACCTGTTTATCCGCGCGCAGGAGCACGCGCATTTCCGGCACGACGTCCGCGCGGGCCTTCAGCACCGGCGTGATGTCGCTCGGAGTCGGGTAGGCGCGGTCGTCGATCGTGATGGAGCCGGCATCGCCGATCAGATTCCAGGACACGTTCACGATCATTTGTTTCGCGTTCTTGGCTGCATCGCGCCCGTCCATTGCAACGGGGAGTTCGATGCCCTTGGTCGCCTGCAGCACCTCGGTGGAGCTGATCGACATGAAGAAGACGAGCAGAACGAGGAGGACGTCGATCATCGGTGCGATCTGGAAGTCGGGATCCTCCTCCGGAAAATTCCGGGCGCCATGGCGCTTCCCCTTCTTGCGGGAATGTCCTTTGCCTCGCGCTTCCATGCCGGTCCGGGCTTCAGTTCAACAGTCGATTGATCGTCTTCCCGCGGTTCAACCCCACTCGAGCGTGGTGTTGCAATGCGGACACGGCGTTTCCCCCGGACCGATCGTTCCGTTGCAAACGGGACACGCGGTCGTGAGTCTGAGCGAAACTTTGCGGGACTGGCGGCCGGTCGCGGTCCCCTTCCGCGGCGTCCAGCCAGGGTCGAAGTTCTCCCCGAGGCGGATGCCCTTGAGTTCCTCGAACGGGATCTCGTCCACGATCCCGTTCAGTCGGTCCTCGGCGTGGACGATCGCGTTTTGCGCCCGATTGCGGAAGACGTAGTAGGCGACGAACGCGGGGATCGCGATGAAGAGACCGCTCGCGGTGGCGAGCAGCACTTCACCGATGCTAGAGGCGAGCGCGCGAGGGTCCGAGATGCCGCTCGAGCCGAGGGTCTGGAAGGCGCCCATCATGCCGATGACCGTGCCGAGCAGGCCGATCATGGGCGAGACGACGCCGATCACGGAGAGGTAGCTGTTGCGGGTTCGGAGCAGTCCGGCCTCGCGCATTCCCGCCTCGGCGAGCGCGTCCTCGAAGGTGTCCTTGCCGCGCCCCAGGCGTTCAAGACCGCTGCGCAGCACGTTCGCGATGTAGTTGTCGTTCGCCTTGCACGTCTCCCACGCTTCCTGGTAGTTGCCGCCGTGGACGGCCTGCTTGAGGGCGTCGACGAGCGGTGTCGGGGCCAGCTTCTCGGTGCGGAGCGTGATCGCGTTCTGGATGATGAAGGTCACCATCACGATCGAAGTCGCGATGATGCATATCCAGATCAGGATGATGAGCGGACCGCCGTGAATGATGAGCTCGATGACAGATTTTCCAGCCGGATTGACCGGTTTCGCGGCCTCCGGAGCCTGGGCAAGCAGTGCAGGCGCGGCGAGGAGCGTGAGCATCGCGGTGGCGAGGAAGCGGGGCATGGAGGAGGCGATGGTCGGGCGGCAGTGAGACGGCGAGGAGGGGAAATCAGGGCACGGCGATCTTCTGGGCCTGCCGGAGCGCGTCGGCGGCCTTCTGCGCGGCGGAGGCGGCGGCCCGATCCTGATAAAACAGCGTGACCGTCCGGAGATAATCGTGCAGGGCCGAAGGGTAGTCCTTCTCCGCTTCGAGGATCTGCCCGAGCAGCAAGAACGTCTGGCCGTAGACGGCGGCGTCGGCCTCGGCGGGCGACGCGTCTCCGAGAGCCGCCTTCGCCATGGGATCGAGGATCTGGCGGGCGCGAGCTCGGTCGCCCTTCGCGAGGGCGATGCGCGCGAGGCCGACACTGCCGCGAAGGGTGGATTTCCCGCCCGGGTACAGGCGTGAGAAGTCGGCGTACGCGGCTTCCGCGTGCGGGAGGTCATTGGTCTCGAGGAAGACGTCACCCATCACGGACGCCACGCGGCGGGCCCAGTCGCTCGGAAGCCCACGGAACCTCTCCGCGAGCGGACGGAGATCGGAGAGGGCTCGGGCGAAGTCACCAGATTCGTACGCCGCGAGCCCCGTGCGGGCGGAGGCGGGGATCTCCATCGAGACCGTCGTCACGCCGGCCAGGGGCAACCCGATCTTTCCCGGACTCCCGTTGGGAAGTTTGATTTCGATCTCGATCCCGCCATTGGCGACGCCGGTGATTTTTCCTTCCTGCGTCCGGCCGTCGTTCATCGTCACCCGGTCCTCCGCGCCTCGCGCGAACGGCGCCCCGAGGACGCTCAAGGCGCCGAACGCGAGGAACAACCAATGCCGGGGGGCACGCATGGCGGCGAGATTAGGGCGCACCTGTCGAAATTCAACCGTAACCGGCGGGGAGATCGAAATCTTCGACTCAAGCCGGAGGCAGCGTCGCGGCGGTCTGGTCGGGCTTCAGCATTTCGGACACGATCTCCACCCTGGCGCGCTGCGCGGGCAGCAGTTCACGAAACTTGACCGTCACTTCGCCGCGCTTGCGCGGGAAGCCGAGCAGGCGGAGCCCATCGATCCGAATGGGGAGCACGCTGACGCCGGTCGCCGCCGCGATTCGTTCGAAGCCGTGTCGGAGTTCAAGCAGCGTTCCCTGGCGAGAGATCCCGCCTTCCGGGAAAAGGCACACGACGTGATCCGCCGCGAGCGCCTCGAGGGTCGCCTGCAGACCCTTTTCGGATTTGCCCGGCATGATCGGGATCGCCCGCATGAGGCGCATGGCCCAATTGATCCACGGATTGTAGTAGATCGGCTCGTAGGCGACGAAGCGGATATGCCGGGGACTTGCCGCCTGGAGCAGCGCGGCATCTCCGTAGCTGATGTGGTTCGGGAGCAGGAGGACTGGTCCCTCCTTCGGGAGATTCTCGAGCCCGGTTACCTTCTGCCGGTAGAAGAAGCTGACGAGCCGGCGCGAGAGGCGCAGCAGCCAGAAATAGAACGGGTGAACCGGTTGGTCGTGAATTGGTTTCTTAAGCAGCGGAGCGGGCATGGTGGGAAGCGCGAACGGGTTCGGAACTGGCATGCCGACTCATCGGCGGGAACGGGCCGGGGGGATCATCGAAAATCCGATGGCCTTTATGGGCCGGCCCGCTCGATCACCGCCTCGATCTGCCCATGAGGCTCGTCAGTCGGCAGGAAAATTTCGTGGCGTTCCGGGAGGCCAAAGCGGGTGACGTCCACGGGAAGATAGTGGCGGTTCGGCAACGCGAGAGAGACCCGGGCGATCTCGGAAACCGCCTCCATCGCCGCCTTTCCCATCGACCACATCGTCGCCTGGACCGACTCGCTGAATTCGGTCGCGAAGACGTGGAGCATCGCGTCCAGCGCCGCGGCGTTCGCGCGGCGGTAATCCTTCGGAGCCGCCCGCCAGTCCCAGCGCGCCCGCACGATGGTGCAGAAGAACCGGTCCCGGGTCTCGGGGAGCGTGGTCCACTCGTCGCGCAGATAGCCCGAGAAGGCGGACGCGGTCGTCTTCAAAATCGTGAGACCGTCGATGCCCGAGGTCAGCCGGGGTGCGCCTTCGCGCGGTACGCTCACCTCCGCGACGGCGCGGTGCGGCTGCCGGTGGATGAACGCGTGCGGATGCGGCGTGCCCGAAACATTCAGCCGGTCCCAGGAAGTTTCCTGGAGCGTGGTCACCACGCCGCCCATGAAGCGGCTGTGCTGCAGCAGGTGCTGGCCGATGACGAGGCCGAACTCCTCGATCGATCTGATTTCGGTTTGGGCCGCGAGTCCGTAGACGGTGTTCTTGATCGTGTCCGTCGGCAGAATGGAGGCGTTGTCACCCACTTCGTAGCACTCCCGGAAATCCCCCGTCGCGAGAATCTGGGCTTCGAGCTCGGTCAACTCGTGCGTGCCATCGGCGCCTCGCTTCACCTTGGCGAGGCGCACGTGCGCCTTGCCGTAGCGATTCGAGCCGAGGCGGTAGCCGTCATTCATGGAGGCGACCGTACGTCGGCGCGGGCCCTGGTTGAAAGGGAAATCAACCGCGCGCGACGGTCGCGACGCGGACACTCGCGGCGCCAGCCTTGCGGAGGACGAGCGCGCATTCATCCACGGTGGCCCCGGTCGTGAAGACGTCGTCCACGAGCACGAGATGCCGGCCCTTTGGCTCCGCCCGTCGCGTGAGGGAGAAGGCCCCGCGCAGATTCTCGATCCGTTCCTGACGGTGAAATCGCGTCTGGGTGGTCGTGTAGCGCGTGCGCCGCAACAGCGCTTCGACCGGCAACTGCAAGCGCTTTCCCGCCAGGTGCGCGAGCAGATCGGCCTGATTGAAGCCGCGTTCACGCCGCCGGCGCGGGTGCAGGGGGACCGGCACGAGCGCATCGATCCCGGGCGAGCGCATCCGCTCATCGGCGAGGGCGTCCGCCAGCCACTCGCCGAGCGGATGCCGGAGGTGGAGATGGCCGTTGTACTTGAATTGATGGATCGCCTCGCGCACGAGGTCGCGGCTGCGGAAGGCAGAGGACGCGCAGACGAACCGGTAGCGCCGGTCGCTGCAGTTTGGGCACTGGAACGTCCCGTCGATCGCTCCCTCGAACGGCTCCGAGCACGTCGCGCAGAGCGGTGCCTTGAGGCGGTGACGCTCGATCTTTGCCCGGCACTTCGCGCAGTGCCATTCGAGGGCGGTGACCGGGCTTTCGCACCCGGCGCAGTGCGGCGGATGAAACAAGGTCCCGACCGCCTCAATCCAGGCCCGGAAGCGCGCCAGCGCGAACATGGCGGCGCGACTTCAGCCCGAGGTGCCGTTTCGGCGTGCGAGCGTCCGCGTGATTTCGCCGACAGCATCCGCGAGTTCGTTCGGAGGGTCGAGAAAAATAAGCGTGAGCAGGTAAGGTGCGTCGTCGCTACATTCCGGCGCCGGGTGGCACCCCACCACGATGCCCTGTAGCTTTAGTTTGCGCGCGGCCGGGCCGCTCCCGAGCACGACGTTGATGCCAAGCTCTGACCCGAGCTCAAACTGCCAGCGCGTCTTCAATTCAAGCCCGCGCGATGTCACCCGCAGATCGCCATCGTGGAAGTGCGCGGAGTCCGCGCCGTAGTCCAGATACACCGCTGCCGAGTCGTCATGGGAGCGCGGCAGAAACATCGGGCGACGAAGGTTGCGAGCTTGATTTGGAGACGCATCGGCGCGTGATCTCCGCCATGCGCCGGACGCTAGTCCCATGCTCGCAGCTGTCAACGCAGCGGCCCGGGAACGCGAATTCGCTGGCCTCCCGCGTCCGGAAGCGGCACGTTCCGCTCCGATGAAAATCTCGCGCGTGCTCCTCGTCTCCGCCCTCGTCGCGGGGGCGTTCCTTCCGGGCTCGGAAGCCGCGCCGCCGAAACAGTCCCGCCGATCCCGCCAGCCCACCGGTCTGTCCGATCCCGTCGGAGCCGGTCGCGTGGACGCCGTGCTCCTGGCGCGGATGCGCGCCGCCCCGCTCGGAACTCGCGCCCGGGGCCGGGCTTTGCAAATGCACGTCGTCAGCTCGGATCCTTCCCTGGCGGCGCTGCAGGCCGGGGCTGCCGCTGCTCGCACGGACGAAGCCAAGCGCGCTGCGTGGAGCGAATACAACACGCGCCTTTACGGGGAAATGCGGCGGCGGGACCCGGCGCTGCGCGCGCACGTCGACCTGCTCGAGAAAATTGCCCGGAGTCGCTTCGAGCCGCCCGTCCGGCGGGGTGAGGCGATGGATTCCCTCGGCTACGACCGGGCTGAGACATGAGAATTGCCACTTTTGGCTGCGGCAACATGGCGCGCTATCTCGGCGCCTCCTTCGCCCAGCTCGGTCACGACGTCTTTTTCGGCTCCCGCGACAAGGTGAAGGCCATCGCGATCGCCGGCGAGATCGGACTGGGCGCGCTCGGCGGCACGAACGCGGAGGCCGCGGAATTCGGCTCCGTCATCATCCATACCGTCCGGCTGAGTCCGAAGACGTTCCTCCCGCCTACGATGTTTCTCGACGGCAAGATCATCGTGGAACTGAACAACCGGGAAATGCCGAAGGACCGGGTGATGGGGCCACCGCAGATCCCGTCCCTCGCCGACCTCACCCAGGCTGATTATCCTTACGCCCACGTCATCAAGGCGTTCAACACGTTTGCGCAGGAGACCCTCGATCATCCGCCCCACGAGCTGGCGCCCTACCGGGTCGCCACCTTCCTCGCCGGGAATAATCCCTCCGCCAAACGGGTGGTCGCCGACCTGGCCCGCGAACTCGGCCTCGTGCCGGTCGATGTCGGCCCGCTCGCCCAATCGTGGATGCTGGAGGCCGCCGGCGACCTCATTCGCGCGATCATGCTGCACGCCGGGGTGGGCTACACCGCCTCCTTCTCCATTCCGGTGCTGCCCGAGACCGGCGAACGCCTCGGCGGCCGCCGGCCCGGCGTCTATTGATTCGCGTCGGCAGCGTCAGAAGCCCATGCCCGGCAGGCCGAGGCCTGCGGTCAGCTTCGCCATCTCGGATTCCGCGGCCTTCTTGCCGGTCTGGATCGCCTGATTCACGCCGGTCAGGATCAGGTCCTCAAGCATCTCGATGTCCTCGGGATCGACGACCTCCTTCGCGATCTTGATTTTCACGACCTCGCCGGCGCCGCTCGCCTCGACGGTCACCTTCCCGCCGCCGACGCTCGAGGTGAAGACGCGGGCGGAGAGCTCGGTCTGGGCTTTCATCATGTCCGCCTGCGCCTTCTGCGCCTGCTGGAGCATTTTCTGGAGTTGCTTGGGATTCATGGTCAGGAACGGGGTTTGGTTTTGATCTCGATGATCTCGGCATCGAAAATTTCCAGCGCGCTCTGGATTTGCGGATCGTTGCGGAATTCGACCATGGGGTCAGCTTTCCCGGCCGCCGCACCGCCTTTCGGGGGGGGCGATTTCGGGGTCGGGGTTCTTTGCGCCGGCTCGGCGGCTGGAGTTGGTGCCGGTGTCGGCGGCGCTTCAGCGGGCAGATCGTCGCGGACCTCCATCTTCAACTTCAGCGGACGTCCGGCGTGTCGCGACATGATCTCCTCGAGCAGCGGCCGGTGCGGTGGTACGGCGAGGGATTCCACCACGATCTTCTGTTCGGTCGGGAAACCGACCCGGAGCTGATCGCCGACGAGGTCGAGCGCCCGGCCCATTTCCATCCACGCACGGATGAGCGGCCGTTTGGCACGCACCTCCCCGAGGACGCGCTGCCAGATCTCGTCCGCGGTTTCGGCCGCGGGCGGGGACGTCGCGCTGGCCGGCGTGGGCGCAGGCGCGGGCGTTTCCCCGCGCGCGGGTGGCTCGGCGGGAGCCGGGGCGAGGCTGATCCGGGGGGCGGCCTTGGCTGGCGTCGGCGCCGCTGCCGGTGCCGCGGTGGACCGGGCGGGAGTCGCCGGGGCCGCCGCGCGCGCGGCGGGTGCCGGGCCGCGGAGACCAGCCGGCGCGGCGGCGGATGGATCACCCCGGCGGATGGCGGCGAGTTCGTCGATGACTTCGTCGAGCGTGGCCTCCCCGAGCATCTGGGCCGCTTTGATGACCGCGATTTCGAAGTGCAGCTTCTTGTCCGGCGCCCATTTGATTCGGCCCTCGGCGGTGGCGAAATGGTCGATGAGCTGGAGCAGACGCGACGCATCGACGGCGGCGGATTGCGTGCGGATCATTTCCAGGACGACTTCATCGTGCTCGTCGGCGACGCTGCCGGGGTTCACCTGGTAAACGAGCAGATTGCGGAGATGTCCGATCAGATCGCCCAGGAACCGGAGAAGATCGCGGCCCGCCTCGGACTCAGCCGTGAGCCGGTCCAGCGCTTCCGGGGCGTTCTGCGCGAGGATGGCGCCGGCGAATCGCGCGACGGTCTCGGGCGAGGTAAAGCCAAAGACCCCGCGGACATCCTCCGCCGCGATCGTCGTGCCGCAGAAGGACACGAGCTGATCGAGCATCGACTCGGCATCTCGGAGGCCGCCCTGGGCACCGCGCGCGACGGCGCTGGCCGCATCCTCCGAAAGGGTGATCCCCTCGCTGCGGGAGATGTGCTGCAGATGCGCCGCAATCAGCGGGGCGGGAATGCGCCGGAGATCGAAGCGCTGGCAACGGCTGAGAATCGTGGCGAGGACCTTGTCCGGCTCCGTCGTCGCAAAGATGAACTTCACGTGCGGCGGCGGTTCCTCGAGCGTTTTGAGCAGGGCATTGAAGGCCTGCGTCGTGAGCATGTGCACCTCGTCGATGAGGTAAATCTTATACTTCCCGCGCGCGGGCAGGTAGCGGGCGTTTTCGATCAGCTCGCGCACCGACTCGACCTTGTTGTTCGAGGCGCCGTCGATCTCGATGACATCGAGACTCGTACCGGCCGCGATCTCGCGGCACGCGTCGCAAACTCCGCACGGCGTCGCGGTGGGGCCGGTCTCGCAGCAGAGGGCCTTGGCGAGAATGCGCGCCGTCGTCGTCTTCCCGATTCCGCGCGGGCCCACGAGAAGATACGCCTGGGCGAGCCGGTTCTGCTCGATCGCGTTCCGGAGCGTCTGAACGACGTGATCCTGGCCCACGACTTCCGAGAAGATCTGCGGGCGATATTTGCGGGCGAAGACTTGGTAGCTCACGGCGGAAAGGGGAATGTCGAGGTTCGGCAGGCGGCACGCAACGTCAACGTCTATGCCATGCCAACACTCGCCGAAAAAACAAAACGCCCCGCACGAGGCGGGGCGTTCGGGAAATAATCCGGGTGGGAGCCGAATCGATCAATAGGAGTCGCCGCCACCGCCGCGATACCCGCCGCGGTCGCCGCCGCCACGGTATCCGCCACCGCCACCACCCCCGCGATCGCCACCCCCACCGCCGCGGTATCCGCCACCGCCGCCACCGCCGCCACCGCCGCCACCGCCGCCGCCGCGATCACCACCACCACCGCCGCGGTAACCACCGCCGCCACCACCACCACCACCACCACCACCACCGAAGCTGCGGGGCGGGCGATCTTCCTTCGGCCGGGCCTCATTGACGGTCAGCGGCCGGCCGTCGAGCGGCTTGCCGTGGTAACGGGTGACGGCCTCGGCTGCCTCCGCGTCCGATCCCATCGTGACGAAGGCGAAGCCGCGGGACTTCCCGGTGAAACGATCCTGCATGATCATCGCTTCCGAAACGACGCCGACCTGGCCGAAGTGATCCATCAGATCGGTTTCGGTGGTGTTGAACGAGAGATTCCCCACGTAGAGCTTGTTGCCCATATAGATGCTGGTGCTGTCTGATTGGTTGGTTTTGTGGACTGCAAGTCCCGCCTCGGGCGCCACCGGCCTTGCCGCTTTGCAAACTGCCGCCCGAGACGCTCCCGAAGTGACAATCTACCAATCTGACAGGTCTGCTGCTGAACTCGAAAACTGGACTAAGTCGGGAGTTATGGCAGGCAGATTCTGGGAAAGCAAGTGGCTTTTCGGAGTTTTTTCCTCGCCCCTTTTCGGACCGTGGGGAAGGACGATTTTCTCGCGTGGTCCCAGCCGCCCCCCATCGGTCCCGGGCGGACCGCGGGTCGCCTGTTGCGGGGAGGAATTCGCTGCTAGGGTTCCCGCATGAGACTGCTTCCCCGCCTTGCGATCGCCGCCATCGCGCTTGCCGCCTGCGCCGCCCCCGCCGTGGCCCTGGCCGGCAGCCCGCAGCAAACGGTCGATCAAGCCACGTCCGTGCTCGAGCGTTTCCGCCGGCTGCGCGGCAACGACAACGAAAAAGGCATCCCCGCGAAAGTGATGCGCGATGCCCAGGGTTTCGCCATCATCACCGTCCTCAAGGCTGGCTTCATCTTCAGCGGCCGCGGGGGTGAAGGCGTTGTGGTGTCCCGCCTGCCCGACGGAAAATGGTCCGCTCCCGCCTTCATCGGCTTCGGCGGCGCCGGGTTCGGCCTCCAGATCGGCGCGCAGGTGACCGAGTTCGTCATCGTGCTCAACACCCCCGCAGCCGTCGCCGCCTTTTCCAAAGGCGGGAATGTCGCGATCGGAGCCGACCTCAGCGCGGCCGCGGGCCCGACCGGCCGCAATCTGGGTGCCGACATGCTCCCCACGGCGGCCGTCTACACCTACAGTCGCAGCCAGGGTCTTTTTGCCGGGATGTCGCTGGAAGGCACGATCATTGGCGCCCAGGACCAGAAGAATTTCAAATACTACGGCGGTCGCTATTCCCCGAGCGCGATTCTCGACGGACGCGTCCCGCCGCCCGCGGGAGCGCTTCGTCTGATCCGCTCGCTGGAGACCTTCTGATCGATCTTCCGGTGCTGATCCGCCCGCTGCTGCTCGCCGTTCTGCTGGCGGCCTCGCTCTGCCTCCGCGCCTTCGCGGCCGAGGATGAGCCGATCCGATCCGGGCCCATGGTGGGCCACGCCGAGATGCGTTCCGCCCAGCTCTGGGTGCAGACGACCCGGGAAGCGAAGGTGCATTTCGAATTCTGGCCGACCGCGGCGCCGGAGCGCGTGAGGAGCTCCCGGGAAGTCGGGACGCGCGAGGCCGAGGCCTGCGTGGCCAAACTCCCGGCGGATCTGCTCGAGCCGGGCTCGACGTATGAGTTCGCGGTCGTCGTGGACGGAAAACGGGTGAACCGGCCCTATCCGCAGCGATTCCGGACGCCGGTGCACTGGCAGTTTCGGCGCGATCCGCCGGACTTCACCGTCGCGGTGGGCAGCTGCAATTACATCAACGACGAGCCATACGACCGGCCGGGGAAACCCTACGGCGGCGGCTACGAAATCTTTCGCTCGATCGCCGCCGCGAGTCCGGAGGTGATGGTCTGGCTCGGGGACAATTGCTACCTTCGCGAGCCGGATGTCGGCAGTCGCGCGAGCGTTCTCTATCGCTACACCCACTCGCGGGCCGTGGCGGAGTTGCAGCCGCTGCTGGCGATGTGCTCGCATTACATGATCTGGGATGACCACGATTTCGGGCCGAATGACAGCAGCCGCGGATTCCGCGACAAGGTGGTCACGCGGGAGGCGTTCGAGCTGTTCACCGCGAACCCGACGTACGGCATTCCCGAGCGGCCGCGGCTGATCAGCACCTCCTTCGAATGGGGCGACGCCGAATTTTTCCTGACCGACGATCGCACGGATCGCGCTCCCAACACCCGCCAGACGGGCGAGCGGCCATATCTCGGGAAGGAGCAAGTGCGCTGGTTGATCGATGCGCTCGTCACGAGCGAGGCGACCTTCAAATTCGTCTGCGTTGGCAATCAGGTTCTCAATCCCGCGGCGGGTCCCGAGATCGAAACCTACGGCCACTATGCGACCGAGCAGAAGGAACTCCTGGAAGCGATCCGCGCCGAGGGCATCCGCGGGGTGATCTTTTTGACGGGCGACCGGCACCACACCGAGCTGACGCGCATGCCGCGGGAAGGCACTTATCCGCTTTACGACCTCACGACATCGCCGCTTACCGCCGGTCCGAGCGGCCGCGGAAAGAACGAGAAAAACCCCTGGCGGGTCGACGGCACGCTCCTCGCCGAGCGGAATTTTGCGTTTCTGCGCTTTAGCGGTCCCCGCGAAGAGCGCGTGCTGACGCTGCAAGTGCGGCGGACGGATGGTTCGGTGGCTTGGGAGCAGCGGATCGAAGCGAAGGAACTCCAGTGACCGTGACGGGTGCCGCCTGACACGCGGTCGGGCGGTGACGGGGCTTTGCGTTTCCATTTTTTCCCGGTAAGGTACACCTCATGAAACGGTATCTTCCCTTCGCTCTGTTTCTCGGTCTGGCGGCGCTCGCACCCTCGGCACGGGCGCAGCAGGGAGGCGACGGATCCGGCGCTCAGGGCCAGGTCGATCAGGCCCGGCGAAACTCGGTCTTTGATCTCGACGGCGACGGCAAGATCACGGATGACGAAGTTCAACGGGTGCTGCGCTGGCAGCTGCAAAACCCCGACGCCAAGCTGACGAAGAAGGAGCGGAAGGCCCTCGAGAAGCGGCGGCAGGAGGAGCGGGCGGCGGAGATCCGGAAGTGGGATCTCAATGGCGACGGCAAGCTCGACGAATTTGAGAACAGGCGCCGCTTGGAGGCTCAGGAGAAGGAGCGCCGGTCGCAGAAAAAGACGAAGGAACAGGCCGAACTTTCCAAGCCGATGATCGGCTATTTGAAGTAGCGCGGGTGGCGGGACAGGTGCCCAGGTGCCCAGCTGACCGGACGCGCGGATCGATCTAGACCCGGTGCGCCGCTCAGGCCGCCGTCGCGCGCACCACCTTGTCTGGTTTCCGGTGGATCCAGACGCTTTGCACGATCCCGAGCATCACCATGACGAGCAGCGCAAAGGTGCCGCCGTAGCTGACGAGCGGCAGGGGCAGGCCGGTAACCGGAGTGACGGAGACGGTCATCCCGATGTTCATCACCATGTGGGTGAAGATGAGCCCCGCGCAGCCGGTGCAAAAAAGCATCCCCAGGTCGTCCTTCGCCATGTAGGCGACGTGGAGGATGAGAACGAGGAGCAGAACGAACGCGCCGACCACCGCGGCGCAGCCGAGGAAACCGAGATCCTCGCCGATCACGGCGAAGATGAAGTCATTGTGTGACGCCGTCGCCGGGAGGAGCCCCAGCTCGGTCTGGGTGCCCGTGGCCAGGTAGCCTTTGCCGGCCCAGCCGCCTGAGCCGATGGCGATTAGCGACTGATTCACGTGCCAGCCCGCGCCGAGCGGGTCGATATTGTTGTCGAGAAAGACGAGAATGCGGTCGCGCTGGTACGGTTTGAGCAGGAAGTTGAAGGCGAGCGGCATGAGGCCGACCACGAAGACCACCACGGAGATCAGGTAACGCAGGGGCGTGCCGCCCGCGAAGAGCATGAAGAAGATCGTCGGCGCCCAGACGATCGCCCCGCCGAGCTCGCGTTGGGCCACGATCATCGCCATCGGCGGGGCGCAGAGTGCGGCGACGATCCCGAGCAGCAGGCCCGGGTGGAGTTTTTTCTTAAACTCCGAAAGGATGAGGGCCACGAGCAGGATGGCGGCGAAAATCGCGATTTGCGATGGCTGCACGCCGATCCCCCCGAAACGGAGCCAGCTTTTCGCGCCGTAGACGGTGCGACCGAAAATCTTCAGCGCGATCAAGCCCGCGATGCCAAGCCCGAACATCGGAATCGCGCCCCAGCGGATCCATTTGTAGTCCACGAGGCTCGCGACGAGGTAGGCGACGAGACCGAGGAAGCACCAGGTCATCTGCTTGTTCCAGGAACTCGCCAGGACGGGATCCTCCCGCATGTAGGTCGCGGCGTAGATCGCGAAGACTCCCCCCACGGCCAGCGCCACCATGACGAACAGCAGTGGCAGATTGAAGCGGAACAGCTTGCGGAGATACGGGAGCATGAGCGGCGGCCGGGAAGTTCGCCGGAAACTCCGATCTCGAAACCGAAATTCCCGCTTCCGCGAGTCAGCGCCCGGGGATCGCCGGCTCGGGCGGGAGCACGCGCCGCCGCAGCAGGCCGTTGCGGGGCGCGAAGAGCAGCACCGCCACGAACAGCAGGGCCTGCACCAGAACGATGCAGGCGGACGGAGAGCCGTTGAGGAAGAAACTCAGATAGATTCCCGTGGTCGCCGCGAGCACGGAACCGAGCACCGCCTTCCAGAGCATCTCGTCGAACCGGCGGGCGAGCAGAAACGCCGTGGCGCCCGGGGTGACGAGCATCGCCACCACGAGGATGAGGCCCGTCGCCTGCATCGCGGAGACGATCGAGAGCGCGAGCAGCGCGAGGAGCAGATGATTCAGCCACGCGACCGGCCGGCCCAGGGCGCGCGCATGAGCGGGATCGAAGGAGACCAGCAGGAGATCACGGCGGAGCAGGAGCACGATGACGAGGGTCAGAGTCGAGAGCGTGGTGGTTTCGATGAACTGCCCGCGCGAAATGCCGAGGATGTTGCCGAAGAGGATGTGATCGAGATGCAGATCGGTGGTCGTCTTCGAGATCAAAACCAGGCCCAGCGCGAAGAGTCCGGTGAACACCACGCCCATGACCGTGTCCTCCTTGATCCGGCTGTGCGCCTTGATCCAGCCCGTGGCGAACGCACAGAACAGGCCACTCGCGAACGCTCCCACCGCCAGCGGCAGGCCGGCCCAGTAGGCGATCACGATCCCGGGCAGCACCGCGTGCGAGACCGCATCCCCCATCAGCGACCAGCCGCGCAGGACGAGGAAGCACGAGAGCACGGCACTGACCGCCGCGACGAGGGCGCCGAGCGCCAGCGCTTCACGCATGAAGCCATAGCGGAAGGGTTCGAAGAGGAAGTCCATGGCTCCGGCTAAGAGTTCGCCGCTGCCCGCCGACTCCGGCGGCCCGCGAGCAGGCCGTGCTTGGGCGCCACGACGAGGACGATCAGAAACACGAGCGTCTGAAGCGTGACGATGCAGCCCCCCGTGGCCCCATCGACATAGTAACTCGCATACGCTCCCGCAAACGAGCAGACGGCGCCGATCCCGGAAGCGAGGCAGAGAAGCCAGCCGAAGCGGTCGGTGAGCAGATAGGCCGTCGCTCCCGGCGTGACGAGCATCGCCACGACGAGGATCGCGCCCACCGTTTGCAGGGCGGCGACCGCCGTGGCGGAAAGCAGAATCAGCAGCGTCACGTGCAGCGTGCGGACTGGCAGCCCGAGCGCGGCGGCCTGGTTCGGGTCAAAGCAAAACAGCATCAGGTCGCGCCACTTCAGCCCGAGGATCAGCACGCAGACCGCGGAGACGATCACGACCTGCACCACGTCGGCGCGGGCGATGCCGAGGATGTTCCCGTAGATGATCGCCTTCAGATCGACCCCGCTCGGGAAGAGCGAGATGAGCAGCAGCCCGAGAGCGAAGAAAGAAGTGAAGACGATCCCGATCACCGCGTCCTCCCGCACCGGCGTTTTCACCTTCACGAAAGCCATCGCTCCGGCGGCGATCAGACCGGTGGAGAATGCGCCCACCGCAAACGGCAGCCCAGAGAAATACGCGAGCGCGACGCCCGGCACGACCGCGTGCGAGAGCGCATCGCCCATCAGCGACCAGCCCTTCAGCGTGACGAACCCGGAGAGCAGCCCGCACACGCCGCCGATGAGCGCACTCACCCACATGGCCGTGACCATGTATTCGTATTGGAAGGGAGTCAGCGCGTCCATCGGCGGCGGAAAAAGGGTCAGCGCTTCGCGTCGACCGCGGGTGCCTCGGCCGGGGAATTCCCGGCCGGGACCGGCGCCGTCTCCTCGTCCTTCTCGCGCGCCGAGATGAGCGCCTCGCGGCCGGCGCGCTCGCGGTATTCGAGGTGACCGCTCCGGCCCAGCACCAGCGGACGCTCGTCGTCGGTCAGGACCGTGACCTGGCGGCCATCGTGCGCTTCGATCGTCGAGCGCTCGATCTCAAACAGGCGCAGCGCCCCGCCAAACGCGCGGGAGAGATTGTCCGCGGTGAAGACGTCCGCCGTGGGGCCGTACGCGAGGATGGTCCGATTGATCAGGACCACCTGATCGCAGAACTCCGGCACCGAGCCGAGGTTGTGCGTGGAGACGAGGATGAGGCAGCCCTGCGCGCGGAGTTCTCGCAGCAACTCCACGATCGCCTCCTCGGTCTTCACGTCCACGCCGGTGAACGGCTCGTCGAGGAGGATGATACGGCCGCGCTGCGCGAGGGCCCGCGCGACGAAGACCCGCTTCTTCTGGCCGCCGGAGAGCTCGCCGATCTGCCGCTCGCGGAAATCCCACATGCCGACCCGCCGCAGACTTTCCTCGACCGCGGCGTGGTCTGCCGCCCGCGCGATCCGGAGGAAATTCATCTTCCCGTACCGACCCATCATCACGACGTCGTGCACGCTCACCGGAAAGGTCCAGTCCACCTCGTCCGCCTGCGGCACGTAGGCCATCCAGCTCTGCTTCTGGGCCTCTCGCACCGGCCGACCGCAGACCTCCACCGTTCCGTGCTTCGGTACGAGAAATCCCATCAGGGCCTTGAAGAGGGTCGATTTCCCCGAACCGTTCACGCCCACCAGCGCGCAGATCGTCCCGCCTTCAAGCCGCAGACTGGCCTCTCGCAGCGCCGTCTGACCGCTGGGATACGTCACGGTCACCCCGCGGGCTTCGAGCGAGAGCGGTTCAGCGGCGGGCATGGGTGGATCGGATCGGCGGCTGCTCCAGCGGGCTCACTTTCCCGGCGGCAGAAACGCCGCCACGATGGTGTCGGCGTTGTATTGCAGGAGGCGGAGATACGTCGGGGCGACGCCCTTCGCATCGGTCAGGCTATCCACGTAAAGGATGCCGCCGAAGCGCGCGCCCGTCTCGCGCGCGACCTGCCGGGCGGGCTTGTCGCTCACGGTGCTCTCGCAAAAGACGACCGGAATGCGGTTCTTCCGCACGAGATCGATGACCTTCTGCACCTGCTGCGGCGTGCCCTGCGCGTCCGCATTGATCGGCCAGAGATACGCCTCCTTCAGCCCGTAGTCGCGGCAGAGATAGGAGAACGCGCCCTCGCTCGAGACGAGCCAGCGCTGGTCCGCGGGAATGCGCTCGAGCGTGGCGCGCACCGGGGCCTCGAGCGCCCGGATCTGCTCGGAGTATTTCCCCGCGTTGGCATCATAGGCGGGGGCGTTCGCCGGATCGAGCGCACCCAGGGCTTTGCGAATGTTTTCCACGTAGCGCAGGGCGTTGGTCGGCGACATCCAGGCGTGGGGATTTGGCTTCCCGGTGTACGGGCCTTCGCCAATGCCCATCGGCTCAATGCCGTCGGTCAGCACCGCCCGCGGGACCTGCTGCACGTTCCCGAAGAATTTCTCGAACCACACCTCCAGATTCAGGCCGTTCCACAGCACGAGGTCGGCTTTCTGCGCCTTCACCACGTCCTGCGGCGTGGGCTCGTAGCCGTGAATCTCCGCCCCCGGCTTGGTCAGCGAATCCACGTCCGCCCGATCGCCGGCGACGTTCCGCGCCATGTCCGCAAGAATCGTGAAGGTCGTCAGGACCCGCTTTTTCGGGGCCTCGGCCGCCGTCAGCCACGCCGGCCCGAGCGCGCTCAGCAGCAGAAAGAGGATGATCCCGAAGCCGATTTGCCGCGTGCCACCGCCCGCGCAATTCCCCGCGCATCCGGAAAATGTTTTCATCGATTAACTTTTATTATGCGATCAAACACAACGCAAGCGCGAGTTGTATCCGCGGGGTCACGCGGCGGCGAAGGTGCGCCTGATCAGGCCGCGCTCGGAACGCCTCCACCCGCCGCGGCGAGGAGCGAGCGCGTGTACGCGTGCTTCGGATCGCCGTAGATCTGGTCGCGCGAACCGGATTCCACGATCTTCCCGCGGAACATCACGAGGACATCAGTGCAGAGATGCTCGACGACGGCGAGGTCGTGTCCGATGAACAGATACGTCAGACCGAGCTCCTCCTGCAGGTCCTGGAGCAGATTGACGATCTGCGCCTGCACGCTCACGTCCAGCGCGCTGACCGGCTCGTCGAGGATGAGAAACTTTGGCTGGACGGACAGCGCGCGCGCCACCCCGATCCGCTGGCGTTGGCCGCCGCTGAATTCGTGCGGGAAGCGGTCGAGCGCGTCGCCGGGCAGGCCGACCTTCGTCAGCAGGTCGGCGGCGCGGTCCCGCCGGTCGCTCCTCGTCATCTCCGGGCAATGGATCTCGAGCGGTTCGCCGAGGATGCTGGCGACCGACTGGCGCGGATTCAGGGAGCCGTAGGGGTCCTGAAAGACCATCTGCATCTGTCGCCGGAGCGGGCGGAACTGGTCCTCCGTCATCCCCAGAATCTCCTGCCCCTGAAAGACCGCCTCACCGCGGATGAGCGCCTCGCGCGGGCTGAAGAGTTTGAGCAGCGTGCGGCCGATCGTGGATTTGCCGCTGCCGCTTTCGCCCACCAGACCTACGCAGGAGCCCTTCGCGATTTCGAACGAGACCTCATCGACCGCCTTGATGTGTCCGCCCGCCCGCCCGAGCCAGCCGGTGTGGATGGGGAACCAGGTGCAGAGATCGCGGACCTTGAGCATGGCGGGGAAAGGGGAAACCGAGGAAGCGCCTCATCGATGCCCGCGGCGCGACTCTACGCGGACCATCACCATCGCCTCTTCGAGCGAGGATCCGACGCCGGGCCGCTCCGCGGCGACGCAAAGCCTGCGTTCCAGCTCTACTTCGCTCTCCGAGCCGAGCGGGCAGTCCTGGAGCCTCGGGAGATCTGCATCGGAAATGCCCTCGAGCAGGGCGTGGGCGAGAGTCGCGCGCTCCGCGGCGCTGATTTGGGCGAGTTCTGGCGGGAGCGAGGTGGGCGCGATCGTGGCCATGCTGGAATCTCTGCGGGCGCCCCGGGCGTCGTCAATCGCGCAGAAACGCCGTGAGCGGACTCGTCGCGTTCGCGTGATCGAGGCGCGAGCCGAGACCGATCTCGAAGGCGGCGCGGCCGGCATCCACCGCGGCGCGGAAGGCGCGCGCCATCCGGAGCGGATCGTGCGGAATGGCGAGGGCGGTATTTATGAGCACCGCATCGGCTCCCATCTCCATCGCCTCGGCCGCATGGCTGGGAGCACCGATCCCGGCATCCACCACGACCGGCACGGTGGCCTGCTCGATGATGATCGCGATCTGCGCCCGCGTTTCGATGCCGCGATTGCTGCCGATCGGCGAGCCCAGCGGCATCACCGTCGCGGTCCCGATTTCCTGCAGGCGCTTCGCCAGCACCGGATCGGCATTGATGTAGGGGAGCACCACGAAGCCTTCCTTCACGAGGATCTCGGCCGCCTTGAAGGTCTCGACTGGATCGGGGAGCAGGTAGCGCGGATCCGGATGGATCTCGAGCTTCACCCAGTTGGGCAGGCCGGCGGTCACGGCCAGCCGGGCCAGTCGCACGGCCTCCTCCGCGTTCATCGCTCCGCTCGTGTTCGGGAGCAGGAGATATTTCTTCGGGTCGATGAAATCGAGAATGTTCGCGAACGGATCGCGCTTCCCGCTGAGGTCCGCGCGCCGGAGCGCCACCGTCACGATCTCCGCCCCGCTCGCTTCGAGCGTGTCGCGCATGATTTCGTTCGAGGCGAACTTTCCCGTCCCGGCGAAGAGCCGGGAGCGGATCGTGCGTCCGGCGATGATGAGAGGCAGTGGATCGGACATGAAAGGGCAGGGGAGGCGGCAAACGAAGCCGACCCCGAAACGAGCACAGCGGGGGTCCGGCTCAAGCCCTTTCCGCGCGGGGAATGCCGCGCCCGGATTGCAAGCAGCTCCTACAACAGCCCGCGCTCCTGCTTCTCCGCGAGGCGCTGGACGAACTCGGGCCGCATCGCGTCATAGCCCGCCTTGAAGCCTGGCATCTGCGCGAGCCAGGCGTAGACCGGACCCGCGAGCGAGCGCGAGAGCACTGGCGGTTGCGCGCAGACCTCGTCGAGCGCCGCAATACAGTCGCGGGCGATGCGGTCGATCATGACCATGGAGGCGTGGATGCCGCGCTTTTCGCCGGCGATGATTTCCGGCGTGGGATGATCCGCGCGGTTGAGGCCCGCGTGATAGAGGTCCATCGCGTTGAAGACGACCGTCTTCGTGCGCGGAAAAAAGCTCGTCATGAGGTTCCACGGATCACCGCCGTTGATCTGGTCACCGGCCTGGCGGAAATCCGTCCGGAGCAGGATCGAGGGGATATCGGCGAACTTTGCGAAGAGGAATTCCACCACCGTGCCGGAATCGAGCTCCGGGCCGTCGTAGTGGAAAAGCCCGACATCGCATTGCATCAGCGCGCGGATGTCCTGATCCCGGATCGCGTGGGCGGTCGTTTCGCGCTGTTCGAGATCCTGCGGCACGAGCGCCACGTAGTGCCCTTCCGAAACGTCCCAGATCGCCTGGCCCAGAACGGCGTTCCCGAGGAGGTGTTTGGCGGAGAAAAGCTCGCCTGCGAGATAGATTTTGAGCGGAGCTGGCATCGGAGGTGGAGTGGGGAAAGCGGCGGGCCTGCCCTCTCCCGTTCCGACTTACCCGTTCACGCCGCCAATCCAAGCACAAAGCTCCCCATTGCTGAAAATCGGCAGGCGCGCCGTGCCAAACTTCCGGAAAATAATCACGGCTGCGCCGACCGTCATCGCTTTCGAACCCGTCGCCCGCCCGCCCCCTTCGAAGTTCGAAGTTCGAAGTTCAACGTTCGGTGTTCGGCGTTCGATATCTGCCCCCGAGCCCATCGCCCGCCCGCCCCCTTCGAAGTTCGAAGTTCAACGTTCGATGTTCGACGTTCGATGTTCGACGTTCGATGTTCGACGTTCGATGTTCGACGTTCGATCAACGGGTCGCTTCCGCCAACAACTCCTTTTCCTCGGTGCGCAGCGCCCGCGCCGTCACCAGCGTGGTTTCCTGCCGGGCTTCGTCCCGGTACCCATTCGCCCTCAGCACGGCGGCCCGCACCACCCGCGCGGAATTCGGCTGGCCGTCGGGGGCCACGCCACCTTCGTAGACGGCGAGCGCTTCCACGGCCCGACCCTGCCTCAGCCGGACGAGCGCCAGAGTGGTGCGAAACGGATAGCTCCACGGATTTCCCCGCGACAGCCGTTCCGCGACCGGCGCGGCGCGCGCGACGTCGTCATTGAGCAAGGCCGTCAGATACGCTTCGTCGTTGATCAGCGCCGTGTCGTCCGGCCACCGTTCGATCATCTTGCGGATCTGCGCGCGCAGGTCCTTCGTCGTCCCGCGCCGCACCAGAAACGCGAGCGTCTCGTCCTGCGTCGCCCGGATTTCCGGCGCGACCTTGGCCGCTTGGGAGGCGGCATCGGCCGCCACATCCAGGGCGCCCGAGGCCTCCGCGTACTTCATGATCTCCACCAGACCGCTGGCGTCCCGGCCGGCCGCGGTCACCGCGCGATCCCACTCCACCCCGCTCGCGCGCCTGTCGCCCAGCTGCGTCAGCGCACGCGCCAGAAACGCGTGGCGCAGCCTGGGTTCGAGCGGGCTCTGGTCCCGCTCCAGCACGCTCCGCACCTCCGCCCAGCGCTTCTGCGCCGCGAGGAGATCCAGCCGGACGAGGAAAAGCTCGGGCGTCTGGATCGACGACGGATTCGGCAGCAGCGTCGTCGCGCGCTCGAGATCCCCCTGCCGCATCAGCCACCGGATCAAACGCGCCCGATCCGGCTCCAGCGCCGGCTTCGGGAGGAGCGCCGCCGCCCGCGCCAGCACGTCGGCTTTCTCGCCTGGTTCCGCCCGGAGCCGCATTTCCAGCGCGAGCAGCCGATGCTCGAGCCGGGCGGAGGGGTGATCCGCGAGTTGTTTGGCGAGGCGGAAGAAATCCTCGGGCGTGCGCCCCGTGGCGTTGGCGTAGGCGGGGTTCGTTGCCAGCCACGTCGCCGCGACGAGCGCGAAGGGATGCGTCGTCAGCGCGATCGTTTCGAGCTCGCGCAGTCCGCGGAAGCGATCATTCGGATCCGGCGAGCTCGCCAGGATCAAGGCCGCGCCGCCGCGGAGTTCCGGGCCGGATCCATCGGCCGCGAGCAGCCGGCTGGTTTCCACCCGGGCCCGATCCCAGTCACCGCGTTGCGCCGAGGCCTCAGCCGACGCGAGCGAGTCCATCGCCTCGGCTGGGACGCCGTTTTGCCGGAGCAGCGCCAGCCGGTTCTCGGCCGACTGGAAATCGCGCGTCCGGAGCGCGCAACGGATGACCTTGCGCTGCTCCGTCGGGGTGAGGGGTCCTTTCGCCTCCACTTCCTTCCAGAACGTGAGCGCCTCGACTGGCCGTTCGGCCAGCGTCAGAACATTGGCCATCGCGCGAAGCGCCGCGGGTTCTGTGCGGGAAAGATTCCAGCCGCTGCCGGCGAGTCCCGCCGCCTCGCTGAACTTGCCTTCCGCCAGCGCCGTCTCGGCCTGCTGGGCAAACTGGCGCGCGCGAAACGCTTTCACCAGCCGCCAGGCCGGACGCGAGCCAAAATAGGCGGCCGCACCGAGGAGCGCGAGCACGATCGCCGCCCGCCGGATCCGCGGGCCCTTCTTCTGCCACCAGCTGGGGCCTTCCGTTCCCACGACGACAACGAACTCCCCGGTTGTGGCGGTGCGCTTTTTGATTTCAGGCATGTCGAGGGCTCGGTTTCCGTCGCGAAGTCCGGTGGTTAGTACGACCCTAGTTTCGCCTCTTTGTCCACGGGCGACCGGCGGGAATTCTTTCCCGGCGAGCGGGGGGAGTTTAGTGGTCCTGCCCACGTGAAATGGTGAGGCTGGCGCGGCGCTTCTCGGGCCGAAGGCTCGGGGACGGCGGCAGCCTGCCGGCACCGTTGATCCGGCGCAGCCTGCGGCGCGAACCGGGGCGAAGCCCGCCTTCGCGGTGAGCGGGCGATAAAGCACGCCGTCACCAGCGGCTCGATCCGGGCGGTGGGTCGGTCACGCGAGACCCCCGAGCGAGCCAGGCCTGGAAAGTCCTGCGCCTTTGGTTCTGCTGACGGAAAATCGCCGTCGTCGTTCGATAAAAGATAAAGGCGCAGGGCTTTGCAAGTCATGAACGTTGCCGCTTTTTGCGAGAACGTTGGCGCTTTTTGCGAGAACGTTGGCGCTTTTTGCGAGAACGTTGGCGCTTTTTGCGGGAACGTTGGCGCTTTTTGCGGGAACGTTGCCGCTTTTTGCGGGAACGTTGCCGCTTTTTGCGAGAACGTTGCCGCTTTTTGCGAGAACGTTGGCGCTTTTTGCGAGAACGTTGGCGCTTTTTGCGGGAACGTTGGCGCTTTTTGCGGGAACGCTGGCGTTTTTTGCGGGAACGCTGGCGCTTTTTGCGGGAACGCTGGCGCTTTTTGCGGGAACGTTGGCGCTTTTTGCGGGAACGCTGGCGCTTTTTGCGGGAACGTTGCCGCTTTTTGCGAGAACGTTGCCGCTTTTTGCGGGAACGTTGCCGCTTTTTGCGGGAACGT
>JBBQFQ010000023.1:0-72077 GCA_038322235.1 Chthoniobacterales bacterium | reverse complement strand
TAGATGACGGCTTCCCGCTGCTGCAGGACAGAAGCTACGCTCTGCTGCTCCACGCTGGCCTGGGCTTCTGCCTGCGCTGGGCGTTGCGGCTGGCTGGCAGCTTCCCGCTGCTGCAGGACCGCCGCTGCGCGCTGCGGCTGGGCGCGTGCATGGGCTACCGCCTGCGCGTGGCGGTGCTGCTTGGTGGCAGCTTCCCGCTGCTGCTGGACCGCCGCTTCGCGCTGCTGCTGGGCGCGGGCTTGGGCTTCCGCCTGCGCTTGGCGTTGCTGCTGCATCGCCGCTTCGCGCTGCTGCTCGGCGGCCTGCTGCTGCCCCAGGACCTCGCGCTGGCGCGCTGCCGCTGCTTCGCGCTGCTGGACGGCAGCCTCCCGCTGTTGCGGCTGCACGCCCGCGCGCTGCTGTTCGAGTGCCCGCTGCCGGGCAACTTCCTGCTGCTGGAGCTGAGCTTCACGCTGGCGCGAGATCGCCGCCTCCCGCTGCTGATCGCCGAGCTGCCGCTGCTGCGCCTGATCCGCCGTCCGGCGCTGCACCTCCACCTGCTGCTGCGCGGCTTGAGCGCGGCGGGCGGCCTCTTGGCGGCTGAGCGCGTCGCGAGCGGCATCAGCCACTGGCCGCGTCGACTGCACGCCGGCGGTCCCGGTCGGCGTCCCGGGGGAAAGTCCGCGAGTCGGCGGCAATCCGGCATTCGGCTGAGTGGGCTGACGGCCAAACGGACTGGCGACCGGACCGCGGTCGCCCGGAGCGGAGGACGGACGCGCGGGAATCCCCGCGTTCGGCGGCTGCCCAGCGGAAGCGGACGGGACTGGGTTCGAGCGCACCGCGGGCGCAACGGCACCCACCGGAGGCGCCGGCTGCACTTCACGGGAACCATCGCGGGTGAAAGTGGAAGGCATCAGCGCCCGGCGCGGCGCCTGAGCCGCATCCCGCTTGATTTGATCGCGCGCGATCTGGACCGATTGCGGCTGCACTTGGGGCGCTTCCCAACCTCGTTGCCGGTCAAACCGTGGAATCGATCCGCGGACGTTTGCCGGCCGGGGTCCACTCGGCGACGCGCCGGCCAGACCGACCGCGCCCGGCCGGATGCCCGGCGGCCGGGTGATCACGGGTGCCGCGACCAGAAGCGTGCCGCCGCGGATCTGATTGCGCAGCGGCGGCGCCGGCTGCACGCCCGGACGGAGGGGCGGAGCGGACGGCTGGCGGACAATGGTCAAAAGCGGAATCGGGCGGGTCACGACGCTCGAGATCGAACCGTAGCGCGGGCCACCGCAATAGATGTCGCCCGCCCGTCCACCACGCTGATAGTAGACATTCGTGGTATTCACCGTGCGGCCAACGAAGAAGATATTGCGCACGACCGGAATCACGACCGCCGCGATGACCGGCGCGCCAAAAGACGCGGAGGGCACGAAGCAATAGCTCCCCGGTCCGATGTCGTACGCTTCATCGACGTTCGCGGTAAAACCGGTGTCGAGATCGAACTGCGCCTCGGGCGGTAGGGGCGCCCAGCCGATGTAGTCGTCCTCGGCCTCCTGGATCACCGTCGCGCGCGGCGCGCCAGCCCGCTCGCTGTGCTTCGGACTCGTGCGCCACGAGACCCACGCGGGCGCCCACTCGTAGCCGGGTACCCAGATCCATCCCATGTCCACGAGCTTTGCCCACCGGCCATAGTGATAGGTTGCCCAGCCAAAGTCCTCGTACGAGACCCAGGTCCACCCTTGGTCGGTGAAGCTCCAATAGCCATCCGTATACGGACGCCAGTTCGGATCTGCGGCCGCGACCTTGGGTTGGAAAACATAGCCGTGTTCATCCGTGCTGAACCACTCGCCCTGGGCTTGCAAGGCGGAGTAAAAGTAATCGAACGTGACCGCGTCGTCGGCGGGCGAGGCGTCCTCGGCGGCGGGCCGCGCTTCATCAGCCCGGACGGGGAGGGTGGAAAACAAAACACTCGCGGCCAGCGCGAGCGCGGAGAGGGGCGGGAATTTCATCGGGGGCGGACCACGGTGGAGTCGGGAGGGATAGACCCGATCCCGGCGGGATTATTCATCCCGCGATTGGCGCCGGCCGGGATCGGGGCTTGGGTGGAGGGTTCACCGCCATGGAGACGCTCGTCATCGGCCACCGGAATCCCGACATGGATTCCATCTGCTCCGCCCTCGCCTATGCGCACCTAAAGCGAGTGCAGGGCTGGGATCGCGTCACGGCCGGCCGCGCGGGCAACCTGAACGCCCGGATCGAGTTCGTGCTGCGGAAATTTAATGCGGCCGAGCCCGCTCATGTGACCGATGTCACACCGCAGGTGCGGGACGTCATGGCGCGCCAAGTCATCTCGGTTCGGGCCGACGCCACCATTTCCGAGGCGATCGGGTCGATCGATGAATACCAGCTGCGCGGATTGCCCGTCGTCGACGACGCCGGCCGCTGCCTCGGACTCGTCAGCGCGCACAAGATCAGCCATGCGCTCTTTCCCTCCCGCGCCGAGATCGGGAATGCCCGGCGGATCATCGCGCGGCTCGCCGACATCTTTCAGACGTTCGATGGCGAGGTGCAGGTCGGCACGGTGGATTCCACCGAGGAGGGGCGCGAGTACCTCCTCACTGTCGCGGCGGTGCGCGCGGAGACCTTCGCCGACCGCCTCGCCGAGCGCGTGCCGGACCGGCTCGTGGTCTTCGTTGGCGATCGCGAGGATATCCAGCATCTCTCCATCCAGGCGAAGGTCCGCGCGATCGTGATGGTCGGCGGGCTGCAGATGCCGGAGGCAATGCTCGCCGCGGCCCGCGCCACGGGGGTGATCGTGGTCGCATCGCGCTACGACTCGGCGTCCACCGTTTTGATGGCGCGGGGCGCGCTCCGGGTCGGCGAAATGGTCGAGCGCGAGTTTACCAGCTTCGCCCCCGAGACCCCGCTCGAAGTCGCGAAGGCCCGCGCCGCGAATCATCCAGCCACGATCTTCCCGGTCATCGATCAGGACCGGCGGGTGATCGGGGTGGTGACGAAAAGCGATTTCATCAAGCCCATCCAGCGCCAGCTCATTCTCGTGGACCACAACGAGCTCACCCAGGCCATCCACGGCGCGGACAAGGTTCCGATCATCGAGGTGCTCGATCACCACCGCCTCGGCGGATTCCGGACGGAGTCGCCGGTCCTCTTTTGGAACAACCCCGTCGGCAGCACCAGCACCATCGTCGCGATGTGCTACGAACAGGCGGGTATCGCGATTCCCGCGGGTATCGCCGGGTTACTCATGGCGGGGCTCATCTCCGACACACTGAATCTGACCTCGCCCACCTCGACGCCCACTGATGCGCGCATTCTCGCGCACCTTTCGGCCCTGGCCGGCACGACCGGGGAAAAGCTGGCGCAGGAGATTTTTGCGATCGGTTCGCCTTTGCTCACGCTCACGCCCGACCAGGTGGTGACGGCGGATTGCAAGGAGTTCGAGGAAGGCGGCGCGCGGTTCAGCGTTGCTCAGATCGAGGAGCTCGGGTTCGGACCCTTCCACGAGCGGCGGGCCGCGGTAGCGGAGGCTCTCGCCGGATACCGGAAATCACGCGACCTCTATTTTTCCGCGCTGCTCATCACGGACATCAACACCCAGAACTCCCTCTTCCTCGTCGAAGGGGCGGAAGAGTTCCGTCGCGAGATCGGGTATCCGTCCGCGGGACCCGATCTCTGGCAGATGGACGGAGTCGTCTCGCGGAAAAAGCAGCTGCTGCCGTATCTCCTGCAGTGTCTGGCGGTGGCGCGTGCCGCTTGATTCGACCGGTGGGCGCGGCAGAATGCCCGCCACCGTGCCGCCCCGCTCCACCTCTCTCTGCGTCCCGCACCTCCGCGTGCCCTGGTTCGTGACGCCGGAGCAACGTCCCGCCGCGTGATGCGCCGCTGGTTTTTTTCCCCGCGCGAGGGAGCCGATCCCTCGATCCCGTTCGTGGTCCGGGCGTTGAGCATCGGCATCGCGTTCCTCTTCCTCGGCGCGTTGTTCACTTTTGCGTTCCAGCAACTCGACGTCACGTGGAACTGGCCGTCGATCTGGCGGTACCGCGCGCTCTTTCTCGAAGGTTTCGGCGTCACGATTCTCATCTCGATCACTTCCCTCGTGCTGAGCACGCTCGTCGGACTGACGTTCGCGCTGGCCGGCCGCTCCCCGTTTCTGCCGCTGCGCTACATCTCGAAGGTCTACGTGGAGTTTGTCCGCGGCACGCCGCTGCTCTCGCAGATTCTCCTGTTTTACTTCGTCATCGCTCCCGCGCTGAAGGTCGACAGCCGCTATTTCGTGGGCGTGATGACGCTCTCGTTTTTTGGGGGCGCCTATATCAGCGAGATCATTCGCTCCGGCATTGAGGGCATCGGCAAATCGCAGATCGAATCCGCCCGGGCGATTGGGTTCACGAAGGTCCAGACGTATCGGTTCGTCATTTTTCCGCAGGCGTTCAAGCAGATCCTCCCGCCGCTTGCCGGTCAGTTCGTTTCCCTCATCAAGGACTCGTCGCTCTTGAGCGTGATCTCGCTGAATGAGTTCACAAAAAATGCCCAGCAGGTCAGCTCCACGACCTACAGCACGCTCGAGAGCTATCTCCTGCTGGCGGTGGGCTATCTCCTGCTCACGCTCCCCATCTCGCTCTGGACGCGCTGGCTCGAGGGCCGGGCGAAATTCGACACGTGATCCCGCATCGCGCGCCCTCATGAACCTCCACCTTCAGAACGTCTCGAAATCGTTTGGCGCCCATCGGGTGCTGGAAGGGATCTCGCTCGATCTGCGCGGGGTGCAGGGCCTCGTGCTCATCGGCCCCTCGGGCGGCGGGAAGTCCACCCTCCTGCGCATTCTCGCTGGGCTGGAATACCCGGATGCCGGCGGCACGGTGCAGTTCGACAGCACGAGATTAGATTTCAGCAGTGAGGTCGCCCTCCTCAAGCACCGGCGCAGCGTCGGAACGGTCTTCCAGGCGTACAACCTCTTCCCGCATTTGAGCGCGCTCGAGAACGTCACCCTGCCGCTGGTGCAGGTCCACGGCCACCCACCCGCCACCGCGAAGGCGATGGCGCTCGAGTCCCTCGAGCGATTCCACCTCGAGTCCCATTGTGAAAAACGTCCGGCGGAACTCTCGGGCGGACAACGCCAGCGGGTCGCGATCGCCCGCGCCATCGCGATCCGGCCACGGATGTTGTTTTTCGATGAGCCGACCTCCGCGCTCGATCCCGAGATGACCGGCGAGGTGCTCGAGGTAATCGAGGAGATCACGAACGAAGGGAAGGACTTTGTGCTCGTGACCCACGAGATGGGGTTCGCCCGCCGTCTCGGCGTGCAGGTCGCCCTTCTCGCCGGCGGCCAGATCATTGAGACCGGCCCGGCAGAGGAAATTTTTCAGCGCCCGCGCGAGGAGATCACGCGCCGCTTCTTTGCGAAGATCCTGCGGTATTGAGTTTGGGAGCTGCGAGCCGTTCGCCTGGATTCGGGCGACCCGTCACGGCCGCGCGAATTCCTGAGCGATCCATTCCACCCACCGGCGGTTCAGGTCGAGCTGGCGCGCGGGATCACCGGGGGCGTGGCCGCCGACGGGATAGGCGATGAACTGAACCGGCAAACCCTGATCCTTGAGCGCGTGGTAAAACTTGAATGAGCTCGTGATGGGCACCCGCACGTCGCCGGTCAGACCGAGCAGCAGCACCGGGGCGCGAATCTGCGCGGCGGCGGAGAGGGGGGAATTCGCGCGATAACGCGCAGCATTCTCCTCGCGCCACGGTGGTCCGCCCAGCGCGTCACGGCGGGAGACATTCAAATCGCTCAGGCAGTACTGGTCGATGAGATCGATCGGGGGCGCACCCGCCACGACGCATTTCCAGCCCCGGTCCGCGTGCGCGGCCGCCAGCCAGGCAGCGAGAAAGCCGCCGTAGGAATATCCGCTCACCGCGAGGTGCCGCAGGTCCACAATCCCGCGACGCTGCACCTCGTCGAGTCCGGCCAGGATATCCGCCACGGGGCCATGCACGGGATCCCCGACGATCCCGCGGAGGAGAGCTTCACCCCCGCCATCGCCCCCCCGGTAGTTGGGTTCAAGGACGAGCCAACCCTGCGCGGCGAGCCACTGCGCGCGGGGGCGGAACGCCGCCTGCGAGGAGGCCTGCGGCCCGCCGTGGAGGTCGAGAACGAGCGGACAGACGGTTCCGGGAAGATACGCCGGCGGATAGGTCAGGACCCCCGTCATTTCGATCCCACCTTCGCCGCGCCACTCCACCGTCTCCACCGCGCCAAGACTTCGGCCGGCGATCTCGCGGTGAAAGTCGGTGAGCCGACGCGGGGTCGCCGTGACCGACGGAAGATAATAAAGTTCCGCCGGGCGTCGCGGGGTGGTGCCGACGAACGCGATGCCGCCGTCCGGAGAATTGGAGACTTCAACCCAGTAGGTGCCCGAGGGATTGACCTCGCCGAGTTCCAGTCGCTGCGCTGGCCCGTCTGCAGGCTGAATCCACAGTGCGGTGCGGGTTCCATCCATTCCGCCGAGGAGCAGTTCCTTCCCCTCCCCCCGCCAGAGCGCCCGGTAGACGGAGCGATCGAGCGCGGCTGTCGCAGAACGGCGGCTGCCGGATGCGATCTCCACGACGTGCACCTCGTTCCGGCTCAAACCATCGGCCCGACTCCAGAAGGCGAGTTCCCGTCCATCCCGCGAGAAGACGGGGTGGCTCACGATTTCCCCGCCGCCGCTCGTCAATTCCCGCGGCGTCCCGCCAGCAGGATCGAGGATCACCACCTGCCCGGCGAGATCGCTGGGGCGGGAAGTCGCGCGGCGCACAAACGCGAGCATCCGGCCATCCGGGGACCACGCCAGCGCACTCGGTGGTGGACCCGACGACGTCGGTGCCGGCAGGCTGCCCGGCCCGGAGACGAGCCGTCGCGATTCACCGCCGCTCGCGGGCACCTGCCAGATTTCGACCGGCGTCGCCGGCTCGCTCGCGAGGTAGTCCTCGTCCGTCACCTCGAAGGAAATCTCCCGGCCGGCGACCTTCGTGGCATCAGTGGCCGCCGGCATCGCAAACGCGAACGCGCGACCGTCTGGCCGCCACGCGAAATGCTGCACGCTGCGCGGAGCGGTCGTCACCATCCGCGCGGAGCCACCGCCGGCCGAAAGCACGAAGATCTGCGCGACCGCACCGCCGGCTTTCGCGGGAACGCTCGCGAGGAACGCGACGCGGTCGCCGGCGGGCGACCAGCGCGGATGGCGCAGGCCGGTGTGCACTTTTGTGAGCACGGTCTGGACGCCGCTGCGGACATCGACCCGCACGAGAGAATTGTCCCAGACGTTTTGCGCCGCATTCTGTCGCGCCACGACGATCAGGACCGAGCGCCCATCCGGGGAGAGCTGCGGCTCGGCGACGCGCACGAGTTGCGAAAACGCCGCCGCGTCGAAGTGCGTCGGGGGCTCCGCGCCCGGGAGAGCCGTCCCGAGCAGGAACGCCCCGACGGAGCAGCGCAGCAAGTTCCTCATCCTTCCCGCTGCGTATCGTCTTCCCGATGCGGGCGCAATGCTGCGTTCCGCGGGACTGGCGTCGGACGCTTGCAAATGAGGCAGATGCCCCATAAGCGGGGGGGTTCCCGGCGCCGAACGCCCGCGCTTCAGCACCCGCCGGGAAGATCCCCTCCCCCGTCATGGCTCGAACCCGCGTCGAAATTGTGCAGGACAACCTCGCCGGTTATCTGGCCTCCGCCCCGGCCGCGTCGACTCCGCTGGCGCCGGGCACACCCCTCAGTTTCGGCTCATCGCTCACGCGGGAGCGGGCGCTCGCGCTCTTCGAGGATCAGGTCTCCAGCCGACTGCTCGACGTCGCGGCGCGCGAACTGCGCAAGACGAACCAGTCGTTCTACACGATCTCAAGCGCGGGCCATGAGCAGAATGCCATCGTCGGTGCGCTCCTGCGGCTCGATGATCCGTGCCTCCTCCACTACCGCTCGGGCGGGCTGATGGCGGCGCGCTCGCGGCTGCACCCGGGCACCAATGGGATCCTCGACACCGTGCGCTCGTTCTGTGCGTCAGCCGATGATCCGATCTCGCACGGGCGCCACAAAGTCTGGGGCAGCCGCCCGCTCTGGGTGCCGCCGCAGACGAGCACGATTGCGTCCCACCTCCCAAAGGCGGCCGGCCTCGCCTTCGCTCTGCGGCGGGCGAAGCAGCTCGGCGTCTCGAATGATCTGGCCGCCGACTCGATCGTGCTGTGCTCCTTCGGAGACGCCTCGGCGAATCACGCCACCGCGCTGACCGGAATCAATTCGGCCCGCTACGCCGTGCGGCGCGGTGGAACCGCGCCGATCGTGTTTCTGTGCGAGGACAATGGCATTGGGATTTCGGTGGAGACGCCGCGGAACTGGATTCGCGACACCTTCAGCCGGCAGCAGCACCTCACCTATTTCGAGGCAGCTGGCGAGCTCGACGAAATCTGGGATCGGGTCGAGGAAGCTCTCACCTTCTGCCGGCGGGAACGCACCCCGGTCTTCCTGCATCTGCCGACCGTGCGGCTGTGGGGCCACGCCGGAACTGATGTGGAGAGCACGTACCGGGCGCTCGACGAGATCGAGGCGATCGAGGCGCGTGACCCGCTGCGCTTGAATGCCCGCCGCCTCGTCGAAACGGGTGCCGCCACCCCCGCGGAACTGCAGACGATTATCCGCGACGTCCAAAGTCGCGTGGACGCCGCCTGCGCGGAGGTGGCGCGCGCGCCGAAACTCACGAGCGTGGCCGAGATCATCGCGCCGCTCGCCCCCTTCGATGAAGACGCCGTGCGCGCCAGCGCGGGCATCCAGGCCGGGGCGGAGGCGCGAGCGGGATTTTTCGGCGAGCCGCTCCCGGAGAACTATTCCGCCCCGACAAAGCGCACGATGGCCGCGCACATCAATTCCGCACTCGCCGACGAGATGCTGCGGTTTCCGGAGATCATCGTCTTTGGTGAGGATGTGGGCCGAAAGGGCGGCGTGTACGGGGTGACGGCCGGCCTCCAGAAGAAGTTTGGTCCGCACCGCTGCTTCGACACCCTGCTCGACGAGACGACGATTCTGGGCGTCGCCCAAGGCGCCGGGATGGCGGGCCTGCTGCCGATCCCGGAGATTCAATACCTGGCCTACATTCACAACGCGCTCGACCAGCTGCGCGGCGAGGCTTGTTCGCTCCAGTATTTCTCGACCGGCCAGTTTGCGAATCCGATGGTTGTACGCCTGCAAGGCCTCGCGTACCAGAAGGGATTCGGCGGGCATTTTCACAACGACAACTCGGTCGGCGCCCTGCGTGACATCCCCGGCCTGCTCATCGCCACGCCGGCCCGCGGCGACGACGCTGCGCGGCTCCTGCGCGGGCTCGTCGCCACGGCCCGCGCCTGCGGGCGGGTGGGCATCTTCCTGGAGCCCATCGCGCTCTACCACGAGCGCGATCTCTACGCGGACGGTGACAACCAGTGGCTTTCCGACTACCCGACGACCGACCGGGTGCTACTGCCGGGTGAAGTCGGCGTTTATCACCCGGACGCGCAGGATTTGCTCATCGTGAGCTACGCGAATGGACTGCGACTGTCTCTGCGCGCGGCCCACCGGCTCGCGGCGAAGGGCACCAAAGCCCGCGTGCTCGACGTGCGCTGGCTGAATCCTCTCCCGCTCGGCGCCATCCTCCACCAGGCGGCGGAGTGCCGCCGCGTCCTGGTCGCCGATGAATGCCGCGCGACCGCGGGTGGCATCGCTGATGCCGTGATCGCCTCGCTGGCCGAGGCCGGCTACCGCGGCCCGCTCGGTTCCGTGCGCGCGGTCGATACCTACGTACCGCTCGCCGCCGCCGCGAACCTTGTCCTCATGTCGGAGGAGCAGATCGTGACCGCGGCCGAGCGACTTTGCGGGTGAGGAGCCCCGGCGCGCGAGTTCCACATTCTCTTCTTTCCCGCGGATCAGGAAATGGTCTCATGGCCGCACCGCAGACCATGGCTCAGACGCTCGACATCAACCCCGACATCCGGCGCGCGGAGACGCTCCCGGCATCGTTCTATCGCGACCGCGAGCAGTTTGAGCGGACGAAGGAGGAAATCTTCGCCCGCTCGTGGCAGTTCCTCGGCGACACCGACGCGCTGAAGGCGCCGGGACAGATCGTGCCGGTGACCATGCTGGAGGGCTTTCTCGACGAACCGCTGCTCCTGACGCGTGACGAGCGCGATGAGCTTCATTGCCTCTCCAATGTCTGCACCCATCGCGGGACCGTGCTGGTCGAGGGTTGCACGAACGAGAAGGCGATCCAATGCCGGTACCACGGGCGGCGATTTGGGCTCGATGGCCGCTTCCTCTCGATGCCCGAATTTGCCGAGGCGGAGAATTTTCCTTCGGAGAAGGACCACCTTCCGAAACCGGCGATGGACCGCTGGGACAAATTCGTCTTCGCCTCGCTCGCGCCCACTTGTCCGCTCGGGGACCTCCTCGGCGAGATGCAGCGGCGCGTCGGCTGGCTTCCCCTCTCCTCCTTCCGGCTGGATCCCACCCGCTCACGCGACTACCTCGTCCACGCGCACTGGGCGCTGTACTGCGAGAACTATCTCGAGGGTTTCCACCTTCCCTACGTCCACCACGATCTGACCGGGGAGCTCGACTACGGCAGCTATCGCACCGAGCTCTTCCCGTGGAGCAATTTGCAGGTGGGCGTGGGGAAGAGCGGTACCCGTTGCTTCGAGCTGCCAGCAGACTCGCCTGATTTCGGTCAAAGCATCGCCGCGTACTACTTTTGGCTGTTCCCGAATCTGATGTTCAATTTCTACCCGTGGGGCCTCTCGATCAACGTCGTGAAGCCGCTCGCGCCCGATCGCTGCAAGGTCTCGTTTCTTTCCTACGTGCACGATGCCAGCCTCCTGGAGCGGGGCGCCGGCGCGATGCTGGATCGGGTCGAACGGGAGGATGAAGCGGTCGTGGAAGCGGTGCAGCGCGGCGTGAAATCCCGGCTCTACGATCGTGGTCGCTACTCGCCAAAGCACGAGCGCGGGGTGCATCATTTCCACCGGCTGCTGACGCAGGTGTTGAACGCCTGACCGCTCCCCGATGCGCCCCGGCTTTCTCCGCAAGAAATCGCTCGGGGAGATCGTCGGCCGGATGCCGGGCGAGGACAGCGCGCTCCGCCGAATCCTGGGGGTCCGCGAACTGACGACCTTCGGCATCGCCGCGATCGTCGGCGCCGGGATCTTCGGCACGATCGGCAACGCCGCCGCGAGCGGCGGACCGGCTGTCATTCTCCTGTTCATCTTCACCGCGATCGCCTGCGGCCTCGCGGCGTGGTGCTTTGCCGCGTTCGCCTCGCTCGTCCCCGTCGCGGGGAGCGTTTACACGTACTCCTACCTCGCCTTCGGGGAACTCGCCGCGTGGCTGCTCGGCTGGACGCTCGTCCTTCAATATGGCGTCGGAAACGTCGCGATTGCCGTCGCATGGTCGGACTACTTCACCGCCTTCGCCCAGCTTTGCGGGTGGGAGATCCCGGCGCATTTCGGGATGGACTATCTCAGCGCCTACCACGGGAATCTGGACTTCGAACGCCTGGTCCAGGCCGGCCAGTCCGTACCGCCGGCGATCGAGGAAGCTCACCGGGCGTGGATCGCCGCGCCGCAACTGCTCGGCCTCCGGCTCGTCTGCGACCTGCCCGCCCTCTTTATCGTGCTCGTCACCACGGTCCTGCTGTACGTCGGCATCCGCGAATCGAGCATCGCCGGCAAGATCACGGTCGCGTTGAAGATTCTCATCATCCTCGTCTTTCTCGGGATCGGGGTCTTCTACATCTCCCCGGCGAACTGGGTACCCTTCGCACCGAACGGCTTCGCGGGCATCACCGGCGGGGTTTCAGGGGTGTTCTTCGCCTACATCGGATTCGATGCGCTCTCGACGATGTCGGAGGAATGCCGCGAGCCGACGCGCGACATCCCGCGGGCGATTTTCTACTCGCTGGGGATTTGCACGGTGCTGTACATCGCCATCGCCATCGTGCTGACCGGGATGGTGCCGTCGAAGGAACTGGCGGTCGGCGATCCCCTCGCGTTCGCCTTCAAACGCGCGGGTCTGCCGGGGGTGAGCGGCGTGATCGCCTTCAGCGCCGTGGTCGCGATCGCCAGCGTGTTTCTGATGTGTCAGGTGGTCGTGCCGCGCGTGCTCATGTGCATGAGCCGCGACGGACTGCTCCCGTCCGCGTTCGCCCGGGTGCATCCGCGCTTCCGCACCCCCGCGTTCTCCACCGTGGTCGGAGCGGGACTGGTGGCGGTGCCCGCGCTCTTCATGAATCTGAAAGCGCTCGTCGACCTGAGCAGCTTTGCCACGCTCTTCGTCTTCGTCGTGGTGTGCGCGGGGGTGATGGTGCTCCACGTCGGCGAGACCCGCGCGGCGACGAACTTTCGCATGCCGCACTGGCCGGCGAAGTACGTTTTGCTCATTGGCACGCTCATCGGGGTCATAGTTTTCCATCAGGCATTTCCCACCGAATGGGCCGCGTTCTTTTCCCTCGTGAACTTCGGCGCGAAGATCCCACGTTGGATCTTTCTCGCGGTACTCACAGCCCTGCTCATCGGGTCGTTTCGAAAAAACTACGCCCTCATTCCCGTTCTCGGGGTGCTCACGTCGCTCTATCTCATGACCGAGCTCGAGCTTTGGAACTGGATCGGCTTCGGTTTCTGGCTGCTGGGCGGTTTACTGATCTACGGCGGCTACGGCTACCGGAAGAGCCATCTCGCCGGTCCCGCGCACGACGGAGCTTGAGCCCGTTCCGAATTCGGGACGCGGGCATCCCACGGACGGGGTCGACTTCCGGTCTTTGGCCGCGGCATTTCGGTCTGAAGGCCAATTTTTCAGAGAAGAGGCGACCTTCGCGCGCCTTCGCGCAAAAATGGCATGCCCCCTGCAAGGGGTGTCGCCGCCAGTCGCATTCCTCATGAAAACCATCCGCTCCCTCGCGAAATCCCCGCTCTTCACGCTCGCGGCCGTCGCGACCCTCGCGCTGGGCATCGGTGCAAACACCGCGGTGTTCAGTGTCCTCCATTCCGTGGTGCTCGCACCGCTTCCCTATCCGGACGCCGATCGCATCGTGCTGCTCCCGGCTGTCAATCGGGCCCGCGGCATCGAGGACAGCACTGTGACCACGACTGACCTGAACGAGTGGCGCACCCAAGCGACGAGCGCCACCGCAGTCGGGGGTCTGCAATTCCACTACTACAATCTAACGAAGCTCCCGACTCCGCTGCAGGTGACAGGCGGGCGGACCAGCGATGACTACTTCAAGGTGCTGGCGGTGAAGCCGCTGCTCGGGCGCGGGATCGAACCCCGCGATTGCCGGGTGGGTTCCCCGCCCGTCGCCGTGCTTGGACACGCGGTGTGGGCGAACAGCTTCGGAGCCGATCCAAACATCATCGGACGGACGGTGGTCGCGGACGACAAGCCGACGGAGATCGTCGGCGTCATGCCGGCGGGATTTCGCGATCTCTATGGGATCACCGATCTCTGGGTCCCCCTCGCTCTGGACGGTCCGGACGCGGGTGCCGCGGGCGAACGCACCTGGCTGGCCTCCGCGCGATTGAAACCCGGCGTTCCGATGGCGCAGGCCAGGAAGGAATTCGAAACGCTTGCGGCCGCGCAGGCCCGGAGCCGGCCGGAGGTCAACGGTGGCTGGACGGTCCGTCTGACGCCCGCGCGCGAGGCCTTGGTCGAGGGGGTCGACACCGGGCTCATTCTACTCGGTGGCGCCGGAGCCTGCCTGTTGCTCATCACCTGCGCGAACGTCGGCGGGTTGGTGCTCGCGCGGGCCCAGGCGCGCCGTCGGGAGGTGGCAATCCGCACCGCGCTGGGCGCGACGAGACTCGACCTCGTGAAGCAATTCCTCGCGGAGGGGCTCGTGCTGGCGCTGGCTGGCGGCACCCTCGGCGCCGTGATCGCGCGGCTGGGCGTGCCGTTGCTCGTCAGCGTGCTTCCCGGCTGGTTTCCCCGCACGGATGAGATTGCCGTGAATGGCACGACGCTCGCCGTGACTGCTGCCGTCGCGATGCTAACCGGGATCCTCTTCGGCCTGCTGCCGGTGCTGGGTCGACGCGTGCCCGCAAGTCCTGGAAGGGATCTCGGCGCGCGCGGCAGCGAGTCGGGCGGCGCGGGCCGAGCGCGGGCCGGGCTGATGGTGGCGGAGATTGCCTTGAGCGTGATGCTCCTCGCCGGAGCGGGATTGATGGTTCGGAGCTTCCTTGAGATCCGGGCTGTTCCAGCCGGGATTCGGGCCGTGGGATTGACGGGGATGGTGCTCAACCTCAGCGAATCGCGGTACCCGGACCGGCCGGCCCGGCGGGTTTTTTACGACGCTATGCTCGAGCGAGTCCGCGCGGTCTCGGGCGTGCGCGATGCCTCGCTCACGCGAACCACGCCGTTCAGCTGGGGCAGCCCGACCCAGTTCGAGATCGCCGGCCGGCCCGCCGCGGCCGGCGAGAGCAACACCGCACTCTTTGATTCGATCGATCCAGGCTTTCTCCAGACAATGGGAACGCCGCTTCGCGCCGGTCGCCCGCTCCAGCCCACGGACGAGGCCAACGCTCCACTCGTCATCCTCATTAGCGAGGCGATGGCAAAGAAGTACTTCCCCGACACGAACGCGATCGGGCAGACGCTCCGCCTCCCGCAGGCGCTGAACCAACCCACGGCGGAAATCGTCGGCATCGTGGGTGACGTAAAGCGCGGCGGCCTCACGGCGGCGACGCCACTGCAAATGTACGTTTCCTACAAACAGATTCCGCCTGCGTTCGCCACGCTCATGGTCCGCAGCGCGGGGAATGATCCTGCGCCCCTCGTCAAAGCGGTGCAGAAGGCGATCTGGGCGGTGAATCCGGATCAACCTATCGGCCAGGTCATCAACATGGAGGCGCTGGTCTCGAACTCGGCCGGCGTGCCCCGCCTCGGGCTGATTCTCTTCGGGACGTTCGCCGCCGTCGCCCTTGTGCTTGCCGCGGTGGGGCTCTACGGCCTCATCGCGTACTCGGTCGGCGCCCGGACCCGCGAGATCGGAATCCGCATGGCCCTCGGCGCGCAGAGCCGCGAGATCTTCCGCATGATTCTGCGCGAAGGCGGGGTGCTCGTCGGGATCGGGCTCGCGCTCGGTCTCGTCGCGTCGCTCGCGCTGGCTCGATTGATGGCTGGCCTCGTCTTCGGTATCGCCCCGACGGATCCGGTCAGTTTCGCGCTCGTCGTTCTGGTGCTGGGCTTGGTCGCGCTCGCCGCGGCCGCGCTTCCGGCGCGGCGCGCGACGCGCATCGATCCAAACGCGGCGCTCCGCGCGGAGTAAGCGCGGCGGCCGGCACGATTGTTGCAACGATGCCCGCGGGAGCGGGTTTCCTCCAGGCCGGCCGGGCACTCCGCGCCTGGCCCCACCCACCCGTTTCCACCCGTGCCGCCCGTGAGTCAGCCAGCCAGATGTTTCAATGCTGTTACGGAATCACGGCTGCGGAAGCGGAATGCGGGGGTGCAAGTGCCTCCTCGCGCTGCGCCACCGCCCCCCGGAATCGGCGCACCGAAAACCTCCGCCTGCGCCGTATGAAACTTTTCCTCCTCCCTACCGTAGCCGCCACTCTGCTCGGCCTCACGCTCGCCGACGGATTGCCCGCGGCATTCCCCGCCGTCGAGCTAAAACCCGTCAGCGTGGGAGAGTTGACCGCACCCGTTGACATCGCGAATGCGGGTGACGGCTCGGGCCGGCTCTTCGTCTGCGATCAAAAGGGCAAGATCCGGATCATCCAGCAGGGAACGCTCGTGGCGCAGCCGTTTTTGGACCTCTCCGCAAAGGTCATCGCGCTGAACGCGGGCTATGACGAACGCGGACTCCTCGGCCTGGCGTTTCATCCGAATTTCAACAAGCGCGACGGGAACAATCAACCTCTGCCCGGCTTCGGCCGGTTCTACGTCTTTTACAGCGCTGTCTCGCCCAATGCGACGGGCAATCCCAGTCCGGTGAACTGCCGTTCGACGATCTCGGAATTCCGCGTCAGCGCCGATCCCAACCTCGCCGATCCCTCGTCCGAGCGGATCGTCCTCTCCTACGACAAGCCGCAGTCCAATCACAATGGAGGGCAGCTCGAATTCGGTCCGGACGGATTTCTTTACATCAGCGTGGGCGATGGCGGCGGCGCCAACGACAACAACTTCGGCCACACCGGCGGCGGGGCGGGGAGTCCGGTAGGTGTGCTCGGCAATGCGCAGGATCGCACCGTCCTCTTCGGCAAGCTCCTTCGCATCGACCCACTCGGCAGCAACGGACCCGGCGGTCAATACTCCGTCCCCCCGACCAATCCGTTCGTCGGACTCGGCGGCGGCGTGCGCGAGGAGATCTACGCGTTCGGACTCCGCAATCCCTGGCGGGCCTCCTTCGATGTCGGCAGCGGCGGGACGAACCGGCTGTTCCTCGCCGATGTCGGCCAGAACAGCGTGGAGGAAGTCGACCTCATCCTCCCCGGCGCCAACTACGGCTGGCGCGCCCGCGAAGCGGGCTACCCTTTCGACGCGACGGCTCCCAACCCGAGCGGCATCGGATTCAGTGAACCCATCGCGCAGTACGCCCATCCGGGCGTGACGCTAAATCCGCCGCTTCCGCAGCTCGGGACCTCGATCATCGGTGGCTATCTCTACCGGGGTCGCGCTTTCCCCGCGCTCGTCGGAAAATATATTTTCGGCGACTACAACACGGGCTCGATCGGCTCGGGCACGACGGCCGGCACGATTCTCGGCATCGAGGAGACCTCTCCCGGAACCTGGTCGACGCCCACCCCGCTCGTGGTCGTGGGCGGAAATCCCGTCCCCACGCATCTTCTCGCGCTCGGACGCGACGAGGCGGGCGAAATCTATCTCGCCACCCAGGTGGTCCAGGGACCGCAAAACGATCCCGCCACCGGCCGGCCGACCGGCGGAATCTACCAAATCGTCCCCGTCACCGTCGGCCGGCTGACCAATGTCAGTGCCCGGGCCCGCGTCGAGACCGGTGCCGGCACGATGATCGGCGGCTTCGTCATTGAAGGTGCGGCCGCGAAACGCGTCCTCATCCGTGCGATCGGCCCCACCCTCGCGGCCGCGGGCGTGGCGAACGTGCTGGTCGATCCGCAGCTCGCGCTCGTGAGCAACGGCGCCACCATCGCGAGCAGTGACAACTGGCAGACCGCGGCGAACGCGGCCGATATCGTCGCCACTGGGCTCGCCCCGACCGATGCCCGCGAGAGCGCGATCCTTGCAACGCTGAATCCCGGCGCCTACACGGCCGTAGTGAGCGGCGCCGCCGGGGCCAGCGGCATCGCCCTCGTGGAGGTTTATGATCTCGACAACGCCGGCGCTCTCCCCCGCGTGGTGAATCTGAGCGCACGTTCGCGGATCCAGACCGCCGACAACGTCGAGATTCTCGGGTTCGCCATTCGCGACGGCTCGCACAAAGTGCTGGTCCGTGGTCTCGGACCCAGCTTTGCCGCCGCCGGGGTTTCCGGGGCGTTGGCCAATCCCACCCTGAACGTGATCAGCGCCGGGACGGGGCGATCGGTCGGCTCGAACGACGGCTGGCAGACCCAGGCGGGCGCGGATGTCGCTGCGATTCAGAGTTCGGGCTACGCCCCGACCAATCCTCTCGAAGCGGCGGTGATCCTGAACTTGCCCGAGGGCAACTACACCGCGATTTTGACCGGCGCCGGAGGCGGGGTCGGGATCGGCTCGATTGAGCTCTACGAGGTCAATTGAGCGATCTCTGCCAGCCTGCGGTCCGTCCTCCCCCATGAGCATCCGTTCCTCTCTCGTAGCCCTCGCGTTCGCCGCCACTTCACTGACGGCGGGCGTTGTCCGCCTGTCTGCCATCACGCCGAATCAGATTGACGATTTTCAAGCCGGCACGGCGCTGCTCTGGGGAAATGGTGGCGCCGCTCCGCAGCCCGTGAACATCGCCAGCGGCGGACCCACGGGGGGAAGTGATCGCTTCCTCCAGATCACCTCTGATGGCAATGGCGCGGGCGGAAAGCTCACCATCTTCAATCGCGACCAATGGGTCGGGAACTACGGCACGGCTGGCGTCACCAAGATCGAGCTCGACGCGAAGGTCATCGGCGGCGGTGCCCTCGTCGTCCGGCTCTCCTTCCGCACGAGCACGCAGCAGGGCAGCTCCGGCTACGTCACCACAAACGGGCTTTCGCTTCCAAACGACGGCGCCTGGCACCACGTCGTCTTCGATCTCACCGCGATGACGCCGTTCGGAAATCCGCCGGCTCTCACGACCGTCCTCGCCGCACCGGCCGAAATGCGAATTTTCCACGCGGCGCAGCCGAACACGGTGCTGGGCGACAACGTCGTCGGCCAGCTCGGGATCGATAATATCAAGGCCCTGCCAAATGCCACGGCCACCGGCCGCCTTGTCAACGTGGCGACGCGCGCGCGAATCGAGACCGGGGACGCGATCATGATCGCGGGCTTCGTCATCACCGGCAGTGCCCCGAAACGCGTTATCGTGCGCGGCATTGGGCCGTCGCTCGCCAGCGCAGGCGTGGCCAACGTCCTCGCCGACCCGCAGATGACGCTTATCAGTAATGGCGCCACCGTCGGCTCAAACGACAATTGGCAGTCGGCCGCAAACGCCGCAGACGTGACGGCGACGGGTCTCGCCCCGAGCGATCCTCGCGAGAGCGCCATTCTCGCGACGTTAACGCCCGGCGTTTATACCGCCCTCGTCAGCGGCGTGAATTCGACGAGCGGCGTCGCTCTGGTGGAAGTGTATGACCTCGATGCCCTCACTGCCGCCCCCCGGGTCATCAATCTCAGCACCCGCGCCCGGGTCCAGACCGGGGACAACGTGGAAATCGTGGGCTTCGCGATCCGCGGCGGTTCCCGCAAGGTTCTCGTCCGCGCGATAGGTCCCAGCTTCGCCGGCGCCGTGCCGGGTCCCCTCGCAAACCCCACGCTCACCCTGATCAGCGCTGCGACTGGTCAAGCCATCGCGACGAACGACGACTGGCAAAACCAGGCTCCAGCCGATGTGACGTCCATCCAAACCTCCGGCTTCGCGCCATCCAATCCGCTCGAAAGTGCGATCCTCCTCACGCTCCCGGAAGGCAACTACACCGGCATCATGAGCGGCGTGGGCGGCACGAGCGGGATTGGGAGTGTCGAGGTCTATGAGGTGAATTGAGCGACTCCGGAAGACCGGAGTGGCCGTAGATGCGATTTCGGGGCGGGCGAGAGCACTCCGAGTTTCCGCCCCGTGAGCCAGCCACCTGCGGCACCGGTTATTTTCCCGCTTGGCACGGGAAACTTCGCGCTCATTTTCCGCCGTGCTCCGTTCGTTTCGCTGCCTGATTCTGCTTCCGCTAACGATCGCTCCCGCCGGAATCGGCCAGAGCGCCGCACCCGCGCCGGCCGCGACGCCTACCGCCCCGGCGGCGGCGAACCCAGTGTCCGACGACGAAACAAAGAGCCGGACCGCGGCGGTCGTCACAGGGGCCAAAAAGCAGATTGGCGTCACCAAGAGCTATGACCCGGAATACACCGTCATCCCGTATCCCGGCGGCGACGTTCCGCTCGAAAAAGGTGTGTGCACCGATGTCGTCGTCCGAGCCTTCCGCGCGGCGGGGATCGATTTCCAGCAACTCATGCACGAGGACATGAAAATCGCCTTCGTGCGCTATCCCACGCTTTGGGCCCTGAAGGCGCCGGATCCGAACATCGACCACCGGCGCGTGCCGAACTTCATGGTCTTCTTTCACCGGCAAAACAAGCGGCGGCCCACCACCAAGGATCCCACCCATTATCCTCCCGGTGACGTCGTCGCGTGGAAGCTGCCGAGCGGCCAGCTTCACATTGGCGTGGTCTCAGATGAAAAATCCCCGCAGGGCGTACCCCTCGTGATCCACAACATCGGAAACGGCACCCAGCAGGAGGATGTCCTCTTCGCGTGGGAGATGATCGGGCACTACCGGTGGTGGTAGGGCGGAACGGCCGCGAAGCCCTGCCCCGCCTCTGCTCAACCCCCTGCGAGCTGCCGCAGCAAGGTCTCCGTCTGCGGCCAGGAAATGCAGGCGTCCGTGAGCGAGACGCCGTAGCGCAGATCCGCCGGATCCTCGGCGAGTTCCTGCCGGCCTTCCTCGAGATTGCTTTCGACCATGGCCCCGATGATCGCGCTGCGCGGGTTTTCCCGTCGCTGGGCGAGGATGCTATCCCAGACAAACTCCTGCCGGGTGTGCTCCTTCCCGGAATTGGCGTGGCTGCAATCGACCATGAGGGCCGCGGGCAGGCTCGCCTTCGCGAGCCGCGTCGACGCCTCGGCGATACTCTCCGGATCGTAGTTCGTCCGGCCGCGGCCACCGCGCAGCACGAGATGCCCCAGGGGGTTGCCGGTCGAATGGATCACGGAGGTGTAGCCGTCCTGATCAATCCCGAGGAAACTGTGGGCCGCGCGAGCAGACTTCATCGCATCGAGCGCCGTCTGTAATTCGCCGTCGGTGCCGTTCTTGAATCCGACCGGCATGGAGAGTCCGCTTGCGAGTTCCCGATGGGTCTGTGATTCGGTGGTGCGCGCGCCGATCGCCGCCCAGCTCACGAGATCCGCCAGGTACTGCGGCACGAGGGGATCGAGAAACTCCGTCGCGGCCGGCAGCCCGCTGCCGACGATCTGCTGGAGGAGCTCCCGCGCCCGCCGGATGCCGGTCTCCATGTCCCGCGAGCCGGTGAGATGCGGGTCGTGAATGAGCCCCTTCCACCCCACCGTGGTACGCGGCTTTTCAAAGTAGACCCGCATGACGATCTCCGCGCGATCGCGTAATTCCTCCCGCAGCGCCCGGAGCCGCGCGGCGTAATCCAGCGCACCCGCGGGATCGTGAATCGAGCAAGGCCCGATGATGATCAGCAGCCGCGGATCGCGGCGGAGCAGAATGTTCTCCACCGCCTCCCGACCCCGGACGACCGTATCACGGGCGGTTTCGCTCAAAGGCATGAGCGCCTTGAGATCCAGCGGCGACATGAGTCGCGTGATGGACCGAACGCGCAGGTTGTTGATCTTGGTCAGCGACATGACGGGGCGCGGACTCTAGCGCGGCAGCGTCCGGCGGGAAGGACGAATGCGCCCGGTGACAGGGCAAAGCGGCGCGGCCAGCCGGCGTCCCCCCGAACGAGAATCTGCGGGCCGCGAGAGTACCATCGCCGACCTACGGATCCACGGAGTCGAAGATGCCCTTGGGAGCGCCGAACTTTTTCCAAAATCCACCATACGGGACGTCGGTGTTGCCTATTCCCCACTCAACCACGCGCCAGCCGGGCCCTTTCCGTTCGAAAAGCGCGAAGACCTGATCCTCGAACATGCCGGCGAACGCGGCTTCGCGGTGACGGGTCTTGCGGTAGTCGATCTGCGCGCCATTCGGCTTGCGCGGCTTCCCGCGGAAAAACGCCCAGTCTCCCTCCACCCGGAGCAGATCGACGATAAAAATTACGGGCTGACCGAGATCACGTTCGATCAGCGGGCGAAAGGCATCCATCAAGGCGACGCGCTCCGGGGTGTTCGGCGCGGGCGTGTGGAGTCCCGCGCGATCGGAGAGCGTACCCGATGGCTGTCCGGGGTCCACCGCACCGGGCGGAAGCCCCGCCTTTGGGCCAAAGAGCTGCTGGCTCTCGATCGCGTTCTTTGTGGCGTCGCCTTGCGCGACGGCACTCCCTGTCAGCAACACGAGAAACAACGCGGCGAACACCTTCATGGAGTACGGTGACACGAATCCGCTGACACCGGGAGGAAAAACCGCCCGTGTCACCCTTCTCGTTCCTTCCCATGCCTACGCCTGCTCCGAGCCCGATCTCCGCCAAGGTGCAACGCCGCTGGCTGCGGCTGCTGCTCTGGGGTGGGTTGGCGCTGGCGGTTGTGCTGGTCCTCCTTCACCGACCCCTCTTCCAATGGGGCGCCCGCGCTCTCTCTGCCCGGCTGGCCTCGCAGCAGGGACTGACGATCGACTACGAGCTCGGCGGGAATCTCTGGAGCCAGCTGGAACTCAACAATGTGCGGGTGACACCGACCTCGCCCGGTCCGATTCAACGGATCGAGGTGAAGCGCATCACCGCAGGGTATTCGCTCTGGTATTTGCTGACCGGCGACACGGCGAAGCAAATTGACGTGGTTGAGATCGAGGGCGTCCGCGTCGAGGTCGATGCCACAAAGTCCGTCGCCGCAGCCGAACCAATCGCTCCCGCGGGGCCGCCGGGGAAACAGCCCGCGGTGCCGATGCCAAAGGCGGTACGAATCCGGGATCTCGGCATCACCGTGAAGCAGGCGGACGGGCGCATTTTCGACCTCGCCGGATTTACGTTCGACATGGCCGAGGGCCGGGATGGAACGTTCGCCATCGAGCGTCTGGTGATCCCCGGCCTCAAACCAGTGGCCGGCATTCAGGCCCGGACCAGCTACGATCGTCGCACGCTGGCCCTTCGCGATCTGATCGTCCCGGGAATCGCGAAATTCGAAACGATGGAATCAACCCTTGAGGGCCTGCCGCGGGGCGAGGCGGTGGTGAAGGTGGTCGGCGACATCCTCGGCGGCCGACTCGTGCTCAATGCGAAGAACGCGCGGCTGCTCGAGCGGAACCCCGTCAGCGAAGGTGCGGTCACCGTCACGCATCTCCCGCTCCGCTGGCCGGACTCACTCCTCACGGACCCTCCCGCCGCGGCGGTTGGAATCCGGGGAGAACTCGAGGAACTCAACGGTGCGTTCGAGCTGAAGCCAGGCGGACAGCTCGAAGTGAACGCGGTGCTCCGGATCGCCAAGCCTGGTTTCTACGCCGACGGGGCGGAACTGGTCCGCCTCGAGGCGAAGACCGTACCCGATGCGAAGCGGCGGGATCTGGTGGCGGTGACGGTGGAGGTAACGGAACCCCGGGCGGCGGGGCTTGCCGCCGATCACGTCACGCTCACTGCTCAGCTCGATGGATTCCTCGCCCCGCCCGCTCGGGGCCCGGGCAACATCCGCCTGGAGTCGCTTGAAGTCGTGCGGGGGAAGAATGTCCTCCGAGCCCGCGGGACCGCGGCAGTGCGGCCAACCGAGGACGTCCTTCGAACGGCAATCGCTGATTTCCAGTTCGATCTCGCCGCGCCTGATCTTGGCCAGCTCTCGCTCCCGGGCCAGGACCCGCCGGTGCTCGGAACGCTCAACGGCCAGGGCAGGTGGCAACTCCAGGACAGCCGCGCCACCGGTGCGATCACGCTCGACGGCGGCAATCTCCGCGCGCGCGGGTTCACCGCGGAGAAGCTTTCGGCCTCACTCCGGACCGCCGATGGACTGGTCTGGATCGAGCGGTTCGATCTGCAACTCGACGCGGCCAATCGCATCGGACTGGGCGGCTATGCGCGGCTCGACGGCGCGCGCGATTTCCGGGCCGAGGTGGCGGTCGATCTCGCTCAACTCGCCACGCTCGAGCCAGCGTTCCGCGCCAGCGGCCTGAAGGAGAAGCTCGAGGGCGCGGTGGCCGTGCACTGGCTGGCATCCGGCAGAGCCGATACGGTGCCGAATCTGCGCCGGAGCTTGAGCGGTGGTGGCACAGTGAACGTTCGGGGCGTGAAATATGGGGCAAATGCGCCGATCGACGCTGACCTCAGCGGAATGCTCTCGGGCGAGGCGATCGACTTCCCGACCGTGTCCTTGCGAAGCGGCGAGCTCGAACTGAGTGCCGAGTTAAAGGCGGGAGAAGGACTGCTCAATCTTGAAGCCGTGTCTCTGCGGCGAAAGGGGGAGTCGCTCCTCTCCGGACACGCGCGGGTGCCATTCGATCCCGCTGCCGCGAGGCTCACGGAGGAGGAAAAGATCGATATCGACCTGGTTACCGTGAAGCCGCTCGCTCTCGCCGAGCTCTGGACGGCCGCCGGCCGGGCCGGTGCCGCACCCGCCGAGGGGACGCTTGCGATCGCGCTGCAGGCCCGGGGCGGGCTGCGAAATCTCTCGTTGGATTTCACCCTGCAAGGCCGGGGCCTGAAGCGCGCGAGTCTGGCGAAGCTCCAGCCCGCCGACGTCGATCTCGCGCTGAACTACCGGGCGAATCGAGCTGCGCTCCACGGCACGATTCGTCAGCCGCAGATGCAGCCGATCACGCTGAAAGCGGAGGCTCCGCTCGATCTCGTTCGGCTGATGGAGACGAAACATATCCCTCGCGATCTCCCGCTAAGCGCTTCGCTTAAACTCCCTCCTTCAAGCTTGGGGGCTCTCGTCGGACTCGTCCCGGGCTTGCGCTTCCTCGAAGGGAACGCCGGCGCAGATATCCGGCTTGACGGTACGCTCGCCAAACCGGCGCTCGCCGGCACCATGCAGATCTCGCTCAAAGCGGCGCGCTTCGAGAATCCCAGCATTCCCGCGTTGCGCGCTGGTACCCTCCGCCTCGCCTTCACCGACCGGGAGGTGAAAATCGAACAGGGCACGATGGAAATCGCGGGCGGAACCCTCGCCATCACGGGCGGGGCCGACTATGCCAAGCCGGCGCAGGCCATGCTCGATTTCGCCGTCAAGGCGAAGGACATCCTGGTGGCCCGCGATGAAAACGTACTGGTCCGGACGAATCTCGACCTGAAGGTAGCTGGCCCTCTCGCCACCGCGCTGGTGAGCGGCCGGGTCGGCCTGACGAAGAGTCGGTTCCTGAAGGATATCGACATCATCCCGCTCCCCCTCCTAGGCGATCGGAAGCCGCCGCCCTCCGCTCCGCCGCCCCCGCGACCCCGGAGCACCGGGGCCGAGATAGGAATCACCACCCCGCCGCTGCGCGACTGGAAGTTCGACCTGGTCATTCAGACCGACGATCCCTTCCGGGTCCGCGGAAACCTCGCGAACGGTCGGATCTTGGTGAACCTGAAGCTGACGGGCACTGGCGGGAAACCGCTGCTGGAAGGTCCGGTCGACATCGAGCAGTTCACCGCAAAACTGCCTTTCAGCCGCCTCGACGTGGAGCGCGGGACGATCTACTTCTCCCCGGACCAGCCGCTGAATCCGCTGCTCGACATCAACGGTGCATCGCAGATCCGCGACCGGCGCGTGAATATCAGCATTTTCGGACGGGCGGATGATCCGAAGACGGCCTTCACGAGTGAGCCACCTCTGCCTCAGGAACAGATTCTCACTCTGCTGGCGACCGGCGCGACGCTCGACGAACTGCGCGAGAACACCGGGGCCCTGGCGGGGAAGGCGACCGTCCTCGCGTTGCAAAAACTCTGGGGAAAAGTCTTCAAAAGCAACACGCGATCGGATGATGAATCGCTCCTCGACCGCTTCGACTTCGACCTGGGTAACGTCGATCCAAAGACGGGCAAACAAACGGTCTCCGCGCGCTATCGGGCGACCGACCGGGTGAGCTTCCTGACCGACTTCGATGCCGATGGCAACTTCCGGGGCCGGGTGCGGTACGTTTTTCGTTTCCGATGAGAACACCGCGCCGCTTCTCCTTCGGACTGCTGCTGGCCGCGCTGGCGGCGTTGTTGGCGCCCTTCGCTCCGGCCGTAGAACAGTCGATCGAATTCACCGGTGCGACCGCTTTCAGTGAAAAGGATCTGCGGGCCGCCTTGATCGAACCATTCGAAGCGATCGAGCGTGAGGGGCTGACGCCTGCAACATCGGACGACGCGGCGTTTTTTCTCGAACTATACTACCGGAAGCACGGCTACCCGCGGGCCCTTGTGACCCACACCATCCTCGGCGGAAAGCGCCTCCGATTGGCCGTGAGCGAAGGAGCCAGCGTCAAGCTCGGGAAGGTCACCTTCATCGGCGCGAAAAGCCTGCCGGAGGAGCGACTGCGCCTGTACTTTCTCGCGCCCACCCGGAGCCGCGTCGAATCGGACAAGGTCGAACTCCCTTATATTGAGAGCGACCTGCGCGCGGGATTGGAGACCGTGCGGGACCTCTATCTCAGCGAGGGCTTTCTCGATGTCCAGACTCCCGCACTTGCTCCGCGGGTTTCGGCAACGACAGCGGATGTCACGGTCACGATTCGCGAAGGCCGGCGCTACCGCTTTGGCGCCGTCCGTCTGCTCGGCCTCCCCGAAGCGGAACCGGTGCGAAAGATTTCCTGGTGGAGGCGGAAGCTAACGCGGAAACCGACTCGGACGCCGCGAGAGCAACTCGACGTCGATCTGGCCGAGATCGCCCGCGAACCGTATGCGCCCGCGGCGGCGCAGGCGATGGCCGGGAAGGTGCAGACGTACCTGAAGGGGCGTGGCTACTACGCCGCGGAAACAAGCGTTCGGCCGGCGGGCTTGCGCGGAACAACCGTGCCCGTGGTGATCGTGGCGAAACCAGGGCCGGTCTACCGATTCGGCGACGTGACGGTGAAGGGAACCGATCGTCTGAAACCGCGCTACGTCCAGAATCGCTTCGGCGTGCTGACGGGTCAGACCTTCTCCCCGGTGACGCTCGATGCGGTGTTCACGGAACAGATGCGGACGGGGCTGTTTTCGTCACTCCGCATCGCACCGGCACCGCAGCCAGACGGATCGCTCCGCCTGGACATCACCGTGCAGGAGGCGAAGGCGCGGGAGTTCGGCGCGAGCGTGGGTTACTCCACGTTCGACGGCCCGCTCTTCGGCATCGAGTTGCGCGATCGAAACCTCCTCGGCAGCGGCCGGCCGATCACTTTTCGCGCTGACTATTCGGCCCGCACGGTTTCGACGGAAATCCTTTACGAGGATCCGCACTGGCTGGAAACTGACTTCAAGCTCCGGCTTCGACTCCAGCTCGCGGGGCGTGATCTCGACAGCTACAAGAAACGCGAGGCCGGGCTGCTGGTGGAACTCTCGCGCAAGCTGACGAAGGAATTCGAGGTGAGCGCCTTCATGCAGGCCCGCAAAGTGAAGATTACGACCATCAACGTCTCTCCCGCAGCAGCCGGACTCCGGGATTATGTGGTGCCTTCCGTCGGGTTGACCGCGGCGCTGGACTTTCGCGACTCACCAATCATTCCGGCCCGGGGGCTCGCGGCAAATGCGGCGGTGGAATTCGCGCCATCCGCCTTGGGTGGAGACCTCGATTTTCTGCGCGTCACCAGCCGGCTGACCTATTATATCCCCATCGGTAAAACCACGCTCGCGCTCGGAGCCCGCGCAGGACTGGTGCGCCCGCTTGGGGGTTCTCGGAGTGACGTCCCGATCGACGAGCGTTTCTTCAGCGGCGGCAGCACGACCGTCCGCAGCTTCGCCGAGCGGAAGCTGGGCCCTCGCGATGCGGTGACCGGCAAACCCACCGGCGGGCTGGCGTTCACGACTCTCAATGCCGAATACACCTTTCCGATCCGCGGCGATCTGAGCGGGGCGGTCTTTTACGACGCCGGAAATCTCGCACGCGACCTCGGCTTCAGTGGCTTTCGCCAGGGCATCGGCGCAGGCATTCGCTACAATCTGCCGATCGGGCCACTGCGGATCGACTACGGCTTCAATCCCTCGCGAAAGTCAGGCGAGAGCACCGGCGCGCTCCACATCGCCTTCGGCGTGGCGTTCTGAACCGAACCGATGCCGCCGGTTCAGCCATCACACCCGCGGGCGGGGCGCTGGCCGCCTCGCGCGGAAAAGTCACGTCAGCGCCCGAGGAGTCGCTCGAGTGAGTCCACGCAGATCTGCGACCAGGTCTCGAGTCGATCCCGCCGCGCCCGGAGTTCGGCGGGCGTGAGAAAGCCCAGTTCCGTAATTTCACGCTCTCCCGCAAGCACCTCGGCGGAATCGAGCTCGAACACGTGGACGACGCCCAGGTGCACCTGGCCGACCGGAGTGGAGTCATCATTCAGGATCGCCCGGATCGACTCCCGGAAGCTCCCGCCGAGCACCAACTCCTCCGCGACCTCCCGGCGAACCCCGTTGTGGTACGTGGACTCGTCGATGCAGTCCGACGCGAAGTCCGACAGATTCACGTGGCCACCGATGCCGATGCTGCCTTTCGCGACGAGTCGCTGCTCACCGCCGCCCGCACCTCGAACGTAGTGCAGCACGCGTCCAGCATAGGTCAGGATCGCGTAGGGGATGAGCTGTTTTAGCGAGGGATCCTCCTCCACATCGCCCCGCCGCTGAAACGAGGCCTGGGCCGGATCGAGCAGGGCAGGAAAGTACCGATCCGGCTCGAAGCACAGACCCTCGAAAGATCCGATGGCGGAAAAGCTCGCCCGGGGCACAACGAGCACCCGCTCATCCATCTTGTCGCAGGGTGGTGGCGAAGTTTGGGGCATTGTCGGGCACCGGACCACGCGACGGCGAGGCGGGCAACGCACGTTTTTTCTTGGCGGAGGGGAATGCGCATCAATGATTGCGCCTGGCCGATCTGCGGGCTTCCTCCCTGTTGACCGTCAGCCTTCCCTTTCATGCCTGTAGCTGGAGCCCTCCACGACTTTCCGCTGCTCGACGTCTTCAACGCCGTCGGGCATTCGGTGGGCCGCCTCCTCTTCACCGGCCTCCCCACGATCCAGAGGCTCGAGCTCGACCTTCACGAGGGCGTGATCACCGCCTGCCGCCTCGGCGAGGAGCAGACGCCGTTACGCGAGCAGGCCCGGCTGGTCGAAAAGCTGATCCTCGCGAGTCTGGCGGGAACAGGTGATTTTGTCTTTCATCCCACGTCGCCCGCCGCGATCGAGCATGTGCTGGATGTCCCGATTCCTGCCGCGCTGCGCGACGTGTTTTCGAAATGTGACGAAATCCGCGCGTCGTCGCGGGATTTCGATCCGCCAATGCAGAAACTGCGGCTGATCACGAAGGGCGCCGCTTCCTACACGGGTGAACTCGGCGATTTCCTGCGCGAAACCTCGTCGATGCTCCGGCGCGGGACCAGCGCGAACGAGATCGCCCAGGCGCTGAAACTCGCCGTGCCCCACGTGCAGTTTTTTCTCCTCTTCATGAAAGAGGAGGGCCTGATCGCCCATGCCGAGCCGCCGCCGGGCCGGACCCGCCAGCACATGATGCAGTCGTCGTTCCAGGCGGCCGGGCCGGCGCCGGGAACGCTTGACGCGCCGCCGGAGCCGGAAGCGGGTGCCCGCTGGTTTTTCCTCGAACGGGAGAAGGAAGTCGGCCCGGTCACCGAAGATGTCATCCTGCACCGGCTTGCGAGCGGACTCATGCTCGCCAGTTCCCTCGTCTGGCGCCAGGGACTGAGCCGGTGGACGCCGTACGAGGAGGTGCGGACCCTCGACCGAATCGAAGCCGAAAAGACGAAAACCGGACTTCAACCCGAAGGGGAGATGATTGAGACGTGCTACGTTTCGGGCGAAAAGTTTCCGCGCTCGGAAATGATGTTCTATCAGGGCGTCTGGGTGCATGAACGCCACCGGGGCGAGTTCTTCAAGAAACTGAACTCGATCGGGTTCGACATCCGGGCCGACCGCCGCAAACCAGCCTGGCTCCCGTCCCGCTTCGGCGCATGGGTCGTCGATGCCGTGCTCTACTATGTGTCCATCAAGAGCCTGTGGGTGGCACTCGCCGGCCTCAAGATCCTCGCTCCGGGCTACTTTTTCTCCGTCGGATTCTGTGTGGCCGAAATCATCGGCGCCGTCCTTTGGGGGGCCTTGTGGCTCGGGCTCACGAGCACGACGCCCGGGAAGTGGGTCTTTCACCTCCGGGTCGTGAATTTCGTGAACGACCGTCACGTCCGCTGGGGGACGGCGTTGAAGCGCTCGATCGCTGCGCTGATTCCGTTCGGATGGGTGGCGATGTTCTCCGACCCGGACGGACGCGCCGTGCACGACAAGCTGGCGCAGACGCGCGTGATCCACTGGACGCTCGAACCCTGACCCCGCCATGATCCCTGCTGCTCTCCGTCGTGTCCTCCGTCGTCAGGCCCACGTCAGCCCGGCCGTGCGCGCGCTGATGCTCGCGGTCGTGATCGCGATGCTCGCGACCTACTGCGGCGGGTGGTACGGCAACCGCTTGATCGAGGATCTGCGCTCTCTCGGCGAGCCCAAACCGATCGTGACGCAAACCCGCGACGTGGGGAAGGCGGATCTCGCTGTGTTCGAGAAACGCTGGCGCGAATTCGCCAGCGCCAAGCCGAACGAACATGCGCTCCTGGAAGTGACGGGCGACGACATGCAGATGCTGGTCCGGCAGCGCACACCAATCGCCGACGGACTGATCGTCCGCGTGGAGAAGGATCGGGCGGTCGTGCGATTCGCTTACCCGATGAAAAACGTGCCTCTGCTCGGTTCGCAGTTCGCCGGGACGTGGCTGAACCTTTCCGGCGCCGCGCGCATCCGGCTCGAAGACGGCGTTCCGGTGATCGAATTTAAGAATTTATACTCCCGCGGCCAGCAACTCGAGGACGACCGGAGACGCCTGGTCGAGTATTTCGCGAACGCCTGGCTTCGGACCCACACGCTGCCCTATAAATTTGTGCTCGGCCGCGTTCAGGCGACGTCACAGGACCACGGGGCGGTCATGCTCCAGCAGTGACGCGCCCCCCGGTGCGAAAGCGTGCGAGGATGAAGGTTTCGCGATAGACCGATTGCATCACGCGCGCGGCTTCCTACGCTCCGCGCCATGAGCAGCCGTAAGCCAGCCGCGAAACCCGCCGCGAAAGCCACCAAACCACGGCCCGCGCCGCCAGCCGTTTCGGACGATTGGTCGATCGCAGATTCCAGTCGGACGTTCAGTATCGAACGGTGGGGCGCGGAGCATTTCTCGATCAACCGGAAGGGCTCTGTCCAAGTCTGTCCCATGCCCTCCGAAGGTACGCAGATCGATCTGATGGAGATCGTGGAGGAGGCACGCGCTCGCGGGATCACCTTTCCCCTCGCCGTCCGTTTTCAGGACCTGCTCAAGCATCGTCTGCGCGCGATCTGTGGCGCGTTCGACACCGCGATCGCCGAGATGGGCTATCAGGCGCCCTACCGGGGCGTGTTCCCGATCAAGGTGAACCAGCTGCGCGAGGTGGTGGAGGAAATCATCGAGGCCGGCGAACCCTACCATTTCGGGATCGAGGCGGGCAGCAAACCCGAACTCCTCGCCGCCCTGGCCGCGCATCAGGACCGCGAAAGCCTGATCATCTGCAATGGCTACAAGGACGCGGCATTCATCCAGAACGCCCTCCTCGGCCGCAAGCTCGGCAAGCAGGTGATCATGGTGGTGGAGAAGATCGAGGAACTGAAGCAGATCGTCGAGATCGCCCAGGATATGAACGTCGAGCCGATGATCGGTCTCCGCGTCCGGCTTGGCGCAAAGGGTTACGGACGCTGGGCCACCAGCGGCGGGGAGGATGCGAAATTCGGGCTCGGCACGACGGAACTCGTGCAGGCGTCGCATTACCTTCACGCCAAGGGCATGGCGCATACGCTCCGTCTCGTCCATTTTCACGTCGGCTCCCAAGTGCCAGACATTGGCACCATTAAGCGCGCCGTGCGCGAAGGCGCCCGCGTTTACGCCAAACTCTCGAAGATGGGCCATATCCTTGGCTTCCTCGATGTCGGCGGCGGTCTCGGCGTGGACTACGACGGCTCGCGCACCACGTTCGACAGCTCGATGAACTACACGCTCTCGGAGTACGCCCGGGACGTGGTGTACAACATCATGGATGTGATCGACTCCGAAGGCGTCGTGCATCCGATCATCGTGAGCGAGAGCGGGCGCGCGCTCGTCGCCCATCATTCCGTGCTCATCGTCGAAGCATTCGGCTCAATCGAGAAAGATTCCGTGGGAAAGCCGATCATGGTGGACGTGGTCGACCACAAGCTCCTGCGGGACATTGCCGACGTGCAGCGCGGTCTCGCGAAGATCGCCAAAAAGAAGTCCAGCGCACAGGACCAAAGTCCCTGGCTGGAGGCGCTCCACGACGGTCTGCAGTTCAAGGAGCAGGCGCAAGTCATGTTCGACCTCGGGCTTCTCGATCTTGAGACGAAGGCGCGGATCGAGACCGTCTACTGGCAGATCGCCCAGCACATCGTCGGGCATTTCCGCGGTTCCAACGACGCGCCCGAGGAAGTGGCCGAACTGGAGGAGAGCCTCGGTGATCAGTATCTCTGCAACTTTTCGATCTTCCAATCGCTGCTGGACCACTGGGCGCTGGGCCAGCTTTTCCCGATCATGCCGATCCACCGGCTGAACGAGCGCCCGGAGCGGGCGGCGACGCTCGTGGACATCACTTGCGACTCCGACGGCAAGATCAACAAGTTCATCGATTTCAAGGACGTTAAGCACACGCTCCAGCTTCATTCCCTGAAGGCGGGTGAACCCTATTACCTCGGCATCTTTCTCATCGGCGCCTACCAGGACATCATGGGCGACCTGCACAACCTCTTCGGCCGCGTCAACGAGGTGCACGTGTTCCTCGACGAGGACGAGGACGCGGGGTACTACATCGAGGAAGTGATCGAAGGCAGCAGCATCAGCCAGGTGCTGGCGCTCACCCAGTGGGAGACGCCCGATCTGACGCGCCGGATGAAGTCGCAGATCGACGCCGCGATCAAGAGTGACCGGGTGAAGCCGAGCGAAGGCATGAAAATGCTCGCCGCGTACGAAAAAAGCCTCGCGGGTTACACGTACCTGAGCCTCAACGGGGCGAAGTAAATGGCGGCGGACGATTCGTGGCTGGCCGCGCTCGTCCGCCTCGGGCTGAAGGAGGCTGACTTCGAGGAGTCGTTTGCGCGCTCGAGCGGCCCCGGCGGCCAGAACGTCAACAAGGTCTCGACCGCCGTGACGCTGACGCACGCCCCGTCGGGCGCATCAGTGACGGTTCAGGACTCGCGCTCCCAGCTCATGAACCGGCGGCTCGCGCGGGAACGCCTGATCGCCTTGATCGTCACGCAGCGCGAAAACGCCGTGCAGGCCCAGCGGGCAGAACGCGAACGCGAGCGCCGGCGGAAGCGCCCGCGGCCGCCATCCTTGAAACGAAAAATCCGTGAAGCGAAGATCCACCGCTCTGCGACCAAGAAGCGGCGCGGGTCTTCGCGGGACGATTAGGCCCGCGACCGCGCTGGCCGATCACCCGGCTTGCCATCACCCGACCCCCGGTTAACCTCACGCTCCCTCCTCATGACGCTCGCCAGCCTTCTTAAACCCGAGCAAATCCTGCCGCGCATGCGCGCGACGGAGCGCTGGTCCGCCATCGTGGAACTCGTCGATCTGCTTGTCGCCACCGGGAAGGTGAACGAGCCGGATCGCGACGTCATCCTGGCGGCCCTCAAGCAGCGGGAGGAAACGATGAGCACGGGGATCGGTTTCGGCATCGCGATTCCCCACGCCACGTCCGAACGGGTCAGTGAAGTGGTCGTCGCCTTCGGGCGCTCGCTCGAAGGGATCGAATTCGAGTCGCTCGATAACGCCCCCGTTCGTTTCATCGTGCTCTTCATCTCGCCGAAGAACGAATACCAGCAGCACCTGAGGACCCTCGCCGCAATCGCGAAGCAATTGAATGACCGCCAGGTGCGCGAGCAACTCGCGGGCGCCGAGGACGGCGCGGCGATCCTGAAAGTCTTCGAGGCCAAGGCCGCGAAGTGATCCGACGGGACTGAGCGCTTTGTCCGCGCAGCACCGCCACGGCGCGGCACGAGTGACGGCCGAAGCGGCACCGCGCGTTGCAATGGGCGGAGTCGTCTCCGCTCTCCTATTTCAACTTCTTTATCTCAAATTCCGGCTCTCCCATGCTCACGATCGCCCGGCAGCTTTCCGCGATTCTCCAACGCCACCTTGGCCCGAACGCGACCGGGGTCGTCACCCCCGCCGCAGACACCCGGTTCGGAGACTACCAGACGAATGCGGCGATGACGCTGGCGAAGGAGCGAAAAACCAATCCTCGCGCACTCGCGCAGGAGATCGTGACGGCACTCAAGGGAGATCCCGCGCTGGCGGAGATCTGCGCCGAGCCCACGATCGCCGGGCCTGGGTTCATCAATTTCACGCTTCGGCCGGACTACCTGGCGGGCCGTCTCGCTTCGCTCGTCCACGATCCGCGCCTCGGGGTGCCTGCCGCAGAACCGTCCCGGCGCATCGCGATCGACTTCAGCTCGCCGAATATTGCGAAGCCGATGCACGTCGGCCACCTCCGCAGCACGCTCCTCGGTGACTGCCTCGCGCGAGTGGCGCGTTTCCTTGGCCACACCGTCATCAGCGACAACCACCTCGGCGATTGGGGAACGCAATTCGGCAAGGTCATCCACGGCTGGAAACACTTTCTCAACCGCGACCTCCTCGCCCGGGACGCGATCGCTGAACTCGTGCGCATTTATCAGGACACCGATGCCGCCGCGAAAATCGATCCGGCGGTGGCCGACGCGTGTCGCGACGAGCTGGCGCGCCTGCAATCGGGTGATCCGGAAAACGTGGGCATCTGGCGGGAATGCGTCCGGCTGTCCCTCGAAGAGCTCGAGCGCACCTATCAGCGGCTGGGGATCAAGTTCGACTTCGTCTACGGCGAATCGCACTACAACGACCGGCTCCCGGGGATCGTGGAGCGCCTTCTCGCGCAGGGGATCGCGCGGGAGAGCGAGGGCGCGATCTGCGTGTTCTTCGACGACCACCCCCGTCTCGCGGATTCACCGGCGATCGTGCGCAAGCGCGATGGGGCGTTCAACTACACCACCACCGACATCGCCACGGCCGAGCTGCGGGTGAACGAATGGCGCTCGGACGCCATGTGGTGCGTCGTGGGTTCGCCGCAGGCGCGGCATTTCGAGCAACTCAATCTCATCCTCGCGCGGATGGGTTTCGGGGTGCCCATCACGCACATTCCGTTCGGGAGCATCCTCGGCGAAGACCGCAAGATCATGCGGACCCGCAGCGGCGAAAACGTCTCGCTCCGCGACTTGCTCGATGAGGCGGAGGAACGCGCCGCGGCCGTGATCGCGGAAAGGAACGCCGAACTTCCCGCCGAAGAGCGGGCGGAAATCGCGCGCATCATCGGTCTGGGCGCCGTGAAGTACGCCGAGCTCTCCCAGCACCGCCTCACCGACTACATTTTTTCGTGGGATCGCATGCTCTCGTTCCAAGGAAACACCGCGCCCTATCTCCAGAATGCCTACGTCCGCATCCGCTCGATCTTCCGGAAGCTCGACGCGCCGTGGAGCGCGCCCGCCACGCTCGCGCTGGCGGAACTCGCCGAGCGCGATCTGGCCCGGCGCCTCGCCCAGTTCGGCGAAGCGGTGCCCGCGGTGCTCGACGACTACCGCCCCAACCTGCTCGCGAACTATCTCTACGAGCTCGCCGATGCCTTCCACGGCTTTTACGAAGCCTGTCCCGTCCTCAAGGCTGAAGGAGCCACGCGCAACTCCCGTCTCGCGCTTTGTGAAATCACGGCCCGAGTCCTTCGAACCGGGCTCGACCTGATGGGGATCGCAGTACCGGAGCGGATGTGACCGGCCTCAGCGTTTCTTTGTAAACACCTTGATCCGGCGTGCGAGCTCGCGGCCGCCGACGTCCAGCCACTCGCGGAGCGTGTCCACGGAGATGCTTTCCGCGCCGAAGGAGAAGGCCGTCTGACGTTCCATCCGGTCGGACGTGGCGACCGTGATAGCCTTGGTCGAGGCGTACTTCGCGCACAGCCGCTCGATCAGATCGTCGGCCGTCGTGCGCTCCGACGAGTAGAAAATCTGAATGCCGCCGGCCTCGGTGGCTTCGTTGACCTTGGGACCGCGGCCGTCGAAGACGACCACGACGTGCGTCCCAGTCTGATCCTGATAATCGGTGAGCTGCTTCACGAGCAATTCGCGCGCAGCTTCCGGCCGCCGGGCCTGAACCGCCCGCAGGTCCGGCCAGCCGAAGATGACCGAATGGCCATCGACGATGAGATATCCACCCATCGGAACCGGAAGCGGGCGACCCGCGGACTGCGCGGGTCGCCGTGGGTGCTTTCGCTACTCCGCCGCCGGAGCGACCGGAGCGACCGGAGCGACCGGAGCGACCGGAGCGACCGGAGCGACCGGGGCCGCCGCGGGGGCAGCTTCGGCCTTTTCCTTCTTGGGAGCCTTCGCCTTGACCGGCGCCGGGGCCGCCGCAGGTGTCGGGGGCTTCACCTTGACCGCAGCCTTAGCCGCGGCATCTTTACGCTCCAAATACGCCTTCCGACGCGTCCGCTTGATGACTTTGTTGTATTGCTTGCCCATGAACTGAGTGGAGGAAGTCGGCGGCCCCAGGGACTGAGCGCGCTCACGCGAGCGACGTTCAGTGGGAATCTGGTCGGGGGTAACCCCGGCCCGTTATGTGGATCGGGCAGGCCACCAAAGTAAGACAGCGCAATTAGCACCGTTCGCCATGGAGACAATCAGGAACATCGCCATCATCGCCCACGTTGACCACGGGAAGACCACCCTCGTCGACCAATTGCTCCGGCAAAGCGGCACCTTCCGCGCCAACCAAAAAACCGAGGAGCGCATGATGGACTCCATGGATCTGGAGCGGGAAAAGGGCATCACGATCCGCGCCAAGAACGCGGCCTTCAAATACAAGCACTACCACGTGAACATCGTGGACACCCCGGGCCACGCCGATTTCGGCGGGGAGGTCGAGCGCATCATGAAAATGGTCGACGGCGTGCTCCTCGTCGTTGATGCCCACGACGGCCCGCAGGCGCAGACAAAATTCGTCCTGCGCAAGGCGCTGGAGGCCGGCGCCAAGCCGATCGTCGTCATCAACAAGATCGATCGGGAGAACTCCCGTCCGCATGCGGTGCTGGACATGGTTTTCGAGCTCTTCCTCGAGTTGAACGCGACCGATGCACAGCTCGATTTCGCGACGATTTACGCCAGCGCCAAGAGCGGTTTCGCGATGAAGGAGATCACGGACAAGAGCGACAACATGGTCCCGCTCTTCGACGCCATCATTCAGCACATTCCGCCCCCTGCCGCGGCGAAGGAGCCGTTTTTCCAGATGCTCGTGTCGAATCTCGACTACAGCGACTACCTCGGCCGGATCGCCTACGGCCGGATCATCAGCGGACGCATCCGCGTCGGCGACAGCGCCGTCTGCATCCACGGCGATGCCCGTCGCGAACGCAGCACGGTCACCGCCCTGTTCAGTCACGAAGGCCTGCAGAAGATCGAGATCAAGCACGCGCAGGCGGGCGACATCGTCGGACTCACGGGCTTCGAGGACGTCTTCATTGGGGAGACCCTGACCGACCAAGAGGACCGCCCTGCGCTGCCCTTCCAGCAGATTGATCCGCCCACCATCACGATGGGCATGATCGTCAACGACTCCCCAGGAGCCGGGCAGGAAGGAAAATTTCTTACCGCCCGCCATCTGCGCGAGCGCCTCGTCCGCGAGACCCGGACCAACGTCTCCCTGCAGTTCCGCGACACCGATGCGGCCGGCAACTTCGAACTGCGGGCGCGCGGCGAAATGCAGATCGCGATTCTCGTGGAGCAGATGCGCCGCGAGGGATTCGAGCTGCTCGTCTCCCGCCCGCAGGTCATCTTTTCCCGCGACAAGGACGGCAACGTCGTGGAGCCCTACGAGACCCTCTACGTGGACGTGCCGAACGAAAATCTCGGCGACGTGCTGCAGTCGATCGCGGCCCGAAAGGGCGAGGTCGAGAACATGACGCATCATCCGAAAACCGTCGCGGTGCAGGCCGTGATCCCCACCCGGGGGATCATCGGACTCGAGACCGACCTCGTGAATCTCACGAAGGGCATGGGCATCATGAGCCATATCTTCAAGGAGTATGGTCCACACAAGGGTGAGATTCCCGGCCGTGGCCGCGGCGTGCTCGTCGCGATGGAAAACGGCGTGTCCACCGCTTACGCGTTGAATAACGTTCAGGAGCGCGGCAAGCTCTTCATCGGCGCTGGTGAGATTGTGTATGAAGGCATGGTCGTGGGCGAGAATTCCCGCCCGGACGATATCATCGTGAACCCCTGCAAGACGAAGCACCTGACGAACATGCGTTCGCAGGGCGACGGCAAGGGTATCGTGCTCGAAGCACCCGTGCGCATGAGCCTCGAGCGCGCCCTCGAGTACATCTCGGAAGACGAGTACGTCGAGGCGACGCCGAAGAGTCTGCGCCTGCGGAAGAAGATTCTCGACGCCAACGGCCGGAAGCGGGCCGCGACGCGCGTCTTCGCAATGGTGGACGCATAGGCGTTTGTTGGCGTCGCCGGGCGCGGTCCGTGAGGACCTCGCTTCCGGGGTGGCCCGCGCACCGTGCACGGTCGGGTTCGCTGGTCAGGCCTGGAACCGGCACGCTCTGTTGTGCGGACGTTGGCCGCCGACGCCAACGCGGAATGGGTGGTTCCGCTCTCCTGACCACCCTTTCCGGGCTTGGACGGGATGCCGACTGCAATTGTGCAAGGAGCGCGTCGGAACCGTTGCGTCGTTGCTCCCGAGCCTCTACAACCGCGGGGATGCGCATCGCTGAGGACATGCTGGCGGAGGAAATCCGCCAACTCGGATCGATCACGGAGGTGCCCCCGCCAGCGGTCACGCGGATCGTTTTTTCCGAGCACGACATGCGGGCGCGGGAGTTTCTGCGCGAGCGTTGCGAGGCGGCGGGGCTGGCGATGCGTTATGATGCGGTCGGTAATGGCTTCGCTCGCTGGGAAGGTACGGAGCCCGCGCTGGCCGCGGTCGCGACCGGCTCGCACACGGACGCGATTCCAAATGCCGGAGCCTATGACGGCGTCGTCGGGGTCCTTGGCGGACTCGAGGCGATTCGCGCGCTCCAGCGAGCCGGATTCCAGCCGCTCCGCGCCATCGAGCTCATCCTTTTCACCAGCGAGGAGCCGACCCGCTTTGGGCTGGGATGTCTGGGTTCCCGTCTCCTGGCGGGAACGCTGGAGCCGGCGCGGGCCGATTCGCTCCGTGACACTAGCGGAGTTTCGCTCGCGGAGTGGCGCGCGCGTCGCGGCTACGCTGGAGACCTCGCCAGCGTGCGGCTGCTTCCGGGGCACTACGAGGCGTTCATCGAACTCCACATCGAGCAGGGACCGGTTCTGGAACGGGATGAAATCGATCTCGGCATCGTCGAAAAAATCGCCGCACCCGCGAGCTTTCGCCTCGATCTCGAGGGCGAGGGCGGGCACGCCGGCGCCGTCCTGATGCGGGACCGGCACGATGCCGCGCTGGCGGGAGCGGAGATCGCGCTGGCGGTCGAGCGGGCGGCGCTGGAGAGCGGCAGCGACGACACGGTCGGGACGACCGGCGTCTTCCGGATCGAGCCCGGCGCGATCAACAGCGTGCCCGCGAAGGCGCAGCTGGAGATCGACCTGCGGGATACGCGACTGGAAACCCGCGAACGCGCCCGCTCCGCGATCGAAGCCGCGGTGGCCGAAATCACCGCCCGCCGCGGAATCCGGAGCCGCTGGGAAGTCATCAACTCCGATCCCCCGGCGCAGAGCGGAATGCAGATCGTCGTGGCCGCAGAGGAAGCGGCATCCGCTCTCGGTTTCACGCATCGCCGGATGACGAGCCGGGCCTACCACGACTGCCTCTTCATGGCTGGAGTGTGCCCGGTAGCAATGATCTTCATCCCCTGCCGGAACGGCTGGAGCCACCGACCCGATGAGTACTCCCCGCCGGCGGCGATCGCGGCCGGCGTGCGGACTCTCGCCGAAACCCTGAGGTCGCTGACAGTCGGTTGATAATTTCTAGAAGGGCTTCATGATACCCTCCCCAGTTCCATGACATCCGTCGCTCTGCTCATCGTCCTCGGAGTGATCATTCTGATCATCGGGTGGATTGTCGTCATCGTCGCAGGCTTTCGCGTTTCGTTCGGCTGGGGCGCCGCGGCGCTTTTTCCCCCGGGCTGGCTGCTGTTCGCGCTGCTGAGGTGGAACAAGGCGCGCGATGGCGTCGTCATCGTGGTGGTTGGCATGCTGCTGCCGATGGCAGCCTTCTACCTCCTCGTACCCGTTGATGATCGGGATAAGTTTCTCTCCGACGCGAGAGCGCGACTTGAGCAACTTCGTGCGCCGGACCCGTTCGCCGCGGCCCCGGGGAAGCCCGGCAGCCCGACGGCGGGCGGACCACAGAAGCAATCGCTGCCGCCGATCCCACAGACCCAGGTGCTCGACTTCAGCTCCGTCGGCGGCGCCGCGGCTCCGACGGACGTGGCGATCCGGACGCCTTCGACGGTGGTGGCACCCACGCAGGGTCTGCTCGAAACCGAGGCGCAAGTGACCGCTGCACTCGCGGAGCTCACGAAGCTTTCGACCGCGCTGTCCGGCCGGAAGGAGCAGTTCAAGGGCACAACCAACACCGCCGAGTTGCTCATCCTCAAGAGCGAGATCGATGCCTACAACAAGCGACTAACCGAGGTCCGGACCGCCGAGGTGCGCCTCGCCCGCACCCGGGCAGCGGCCGCGGCCCAGGCACGGCTGGCGCGCGTCCCGGCCAAACGGGTTCAGGGAAATCTCATGGGGAAGCCGTTCGTCATGGATGCCGCCGCACTCGACCGCAAGCGGGCGCTTCTGACGCTGCGGCAGGGCGACGAGAGTGCCCCCGATGCCGTCGTGACGATCGCGTTTGGTGCACGGGTCGATGAAGTTTTCCTGGACCGAAGCGTTGTGCGTGAGCCCGCGCCGGCCGACTCGCCTCCCGTCACGATCACGCTGCGCCGTGGCGGCGCCAAGCCCGTCACGAAGACTTTCAATCAGGGCTACGGCGTAAACGTGGAATTCGTCGAGGACGGCGGCGACAGCCGCATCATCCTCACGCTGCCAGACGACACTCGGAGCGTCCTGCAGGGCACCTTCCGGATTCCACCGCCGGAAAAGAAGGGCTGAGCCGGAGCGATTGCGCGCGGAGGAACTCGCGCGAGACTCGGCGATGGAGCGTAGGCGCCCGGCTGAATGGCTAACTTCAAAATGGCGCATCGCCCCTGGCCTGCTCATTCTCGCGGGCTGCCACTTTGCGGGTGAGTCGATCAAGGGCGCCACGGGATCGGTGATCCCCGGGAGCATGCTCGGACTCCTCCTTCTCCTCGCGCTCCTCGCGCTCGGGCTCGTCCGCCTGTCCTGGGTGGAGGAAGCCTCCGCGCTCCTCCTCTGGCTGCTTCCCTTGCTCCTGCTCCCGGCCTTCGTCGGCGCGGCTGAGGACAAAATCTTCTGGCGCGAACGCGGCGCGATCGTCGTCGGAGCGGCGTTGCTCTCCCTCCTCGTGCTTTGGGGCTTGATCGGCCACTTCGCCCAGTGGCTTTTTGCCCGCACTCCAGAACCCGCCGACGACCCGGGACCTCTCACGGACCTCGAACAGCGCCGAGCCGCGTGCGAAGCCGCCGAGGAAGACCCCGCTCCATGAGCCTCGCCGCCGTACTCTGGAGTGGCGCGACGCTCGCGACCTACGCCCTCGCTCGCGGCATCTATCAGCGCTGGCGCCTGCCGCTGCTGCATCCGTCTCTCCTCGGCGTCGTCATCCTAGCCGTCACGATCGAAGCGCTCGGGCGGAGCTATCCCGAGTACGCCGCGGCGACCAAGTGGATCGCCTGGTGGGCGGGCCCCGCCGTCGTCGCGATGGCGATTCCGATCTGGCGACTGCGCGCCCTGCTGCGGGCGCGCCTTCCCATCGTCGTCGCGGTGGTCGTCGCCGGTCTCGCTGGCGGCTTCCTCGCCTCCACCACGACACTCCGGCTGCTCGGGCAGCCGCGCGACGTGCAGCTGGCGGGCCCGCTTCAATCGATCACCAGCCCCGTCGCCATTCCCCTGGGAGTCCAGATCGGCGCGCGCAGCGATGCGCTCGTCATTGGCGTGCTCACCGCCGGCCTGCTCGGCGCGACGGTCGGTCCGGCGCTGCTCCGTCGCATCGGCGTCCGCGATCGCCGGGCCCGCGGATTGGCGATGGGCTGCGGCTCCCATGCGATCGGCGTCTCGCGCTCCCTTGAGGTGGATGCCGTTTGCGGTGCCTTCGCGACGCTCGGGATGATGGGCAACGCAGTCCTCGCGACGTTAATCTATCCGCTCCTCGCCCGTTGGTGGTGACACCCCCAAAACGCCGGAGGCCGGCGGGAAGCCGGCCATCGCGGATGGACGGAGCGAAATCGCGCTTACTGCGCCGTGGCAGGCAGCGGGTTCAACACGGTCGCACCGGAGAGCCACGTGTCGCTCGCGCTGTTTCCCTTCACGAAAAGATTCAGGAGCCCACCGCCCGAGGGATTCGAGCGCGTCGCTTGAAAAGCGTAGGTCGTCCCCTCTTTGCCGAGGTTGACGATTTCCCCGCTCTGGTCGACGCGCAGCACGATTGCTTTCAGGCCCTTCCACGTGCCACCCGTGACGCCCGGGTCCTTCGAGTAGGTGGGATTCGAGACGGCGCCCGTGCCGCCGGAAAAGCCGTCCGCCAGCAAGGGCCAGCTCGACGTCGACGTGTCGTTCAGACCAGAAACGTACGCGAAATGATTTTCACCCGCGGCCAGCGCGTTCGTTCCGGTGATATTTTCGTCGGGAGCCTTCGGCGTCCACTTCGACTTCGCGACGTAGAAGATCTTTTCCTGGTTCAGATAATTCGGGAAGAGCTGGCGGAAGCCTTCGTTGGCATTCGCGATGTCGGCGGTCCCCGGCGTTCCGTCCGCGTTGAGTTGCTTCGTCGGGAAATTGCCGTCGTTATCGCTCGCGTAAAGCTTGAGCGAGAGTCCGATCTGCTTCGCGTTCGAAAGGGTTTTCGTCTGCTGCGCCTTTTCCTGCGCCGAGGTGAAGGCCGGCAGGGCAATCCTTGCGAGGATCCCGATGATGGTGATGACGACGAGCAACTCGATGAGCGTGAACGCGGCAGCGCGGGAGGAGCGGATTTTCGACATGGTTCGAATCGGGTGGGGAACCGGGGGATCGTAGGCGGAGCCATCCGGCGCACAAGGCGAGATTCGGTCTCCGAATCGTCAATCGTTGAGCCGCTTGAATCCGACGACGCCCAAGGGTGGTAGCGTAATTGCGGCCGAGTGGTCGCGACCCTGCCAGGCGATCGGCTCTGTCGCGATCAGGCCGGCGTTGCCGACGTTGGTACCGCCGTAAACCCCGGCGTCGGTGTTCAGAATCTCGGAGTAGCTGCCCGCTCCGGGCACCCCCAGCCGGTAGTTGGAGCGCACGACCGGCGTGAAGTTGAAAACGAAGAGCAGCGCGTGGGCACCCGAGGTTGCGGGCTTCGGCTTCCGCATGAAAGCGATGACCGAGTTGTCGCTGTCGGTGAAGTCGATCCAATCGAAGCCTTCGTAGCCGTCGTCCTGCTCGAAGAGTGCCGGCTGGGTTTTGAGCAGGTAGTTGAGGTGCTGCACCAGTTTCGAAACCCCGGCGTGGCGCGGATCAGCCGTGAGATGCCAGTCGAGGCTCTGATTGTGATTCCATTCCGCCCGTTGCGCGAATTCGCCTCCCTGAAAAATGAGCTTCCGCCCCGGGTGCGCCCACATGTACGCGAAGAGCATCCGCAGGTTCGCGAATTTCTGCCAGTCGTCGCCCGGCATCTTTTCGAGGAGGGAGCGTTTCCCGTGGACGACCTCGTCGTGGCTCAGCACCAGCGCGAAATGCTCCGTGAAGGCGTAGAGCATCGAGAACGTCAGCATCCCCTGGTGGTACCGGCGGAAGATCGGATCGAAGCCGAAGTATTTCAGGGTGTCGTTCATCCACCCCATGTTCCACTTCATGCCGAACCCGAGGCCACCGGTGTACGTTGGACGGCTCACCCCGGGCCATGACGTTGATTCCTCCGCGATCGTGATGATGCCGGGGAACTCAGCGTACGCGACTTCATTGAAACGCTTGAGGAAATAGATCGCCTCGAGATTCTCGCGACCGCCGTGCGCGTTGGGTACCCACTGCCCCGCCTTCCGCGAATAGTCGAGATAGAGCATCGACGCGACGGCATCCACCCGCAGGCCGTCGAGGTGATACTGGTCGAGCCAGAAGAGGCCGTTCGCGACGAGGAAATTCCGGACCTCATTCCGCCCGTAGTTGAAAATCAGAGTGCCCCAGTCGTTGTGCTCACCCTGCCGAGGATCCATGTGCTCGTAGAGCGCGGTGCCGTCGAAACGCGCCAACCCGTGCTCGTCCTTCGGGAAATGGCCCGGCACCCAATCGAGGATGACGCCGAGCCCCGCCTGGTGGCAGCGGTCGACAAAGGTTCGGAATTCGTCCGGCGTTCCGAATCGACTCGTGACGGCGAAATAGCCGCAGACCTGATAACCCCACGACCCGTCAAACGGATGCTCCGCGACCGGCATCAGCTCGAGGTGGGTGAACCCCATCTCCAAGGCGTAGGGGACGAGCCGGTCGGCGAGTTCGAGGTAACTGAACGGTCGGTTTCCGTCCTCAACGAAGCGCTGCCACGAGCCGAGATGCACCTCGTAGATGCTCATCGGACGCTCCAGAACGTTCGACTTCGCCCGGTCCTCCATCCACGCGTCATCCTTCCACTCGTAGCTTCCGAGGTCGTAGACGATCGACGCGGTCTGCTTCCCATGCTGACCGAAGAAGGCGAACGGATCGCTCTTCAGCCGCACATTTCCCCGGGCATCAAGGATCTCGAATTTGTAGTGCGACCCGGCGCCCAGACCCGGGAGAAAAATCTCCCACACCCCGCACCCGAGCTGACGGCGCATCGGATTTACGCGCCCATCCCAGTGATTGAAATCCCCGACGATGCTCACGCGTCGCGCGTTCGGCGCCCAGACGGCGAAACTCGTGCCGGTCACACCGCCGAGCTCGCGCACCTGCGCGCCGAATTCATCGTAGAGACGGTGGTGATTGCCCTCCGCGAAGAGGTGCAGATCTAGCTCTCCCAGCAAGGGTCCGAAGCTGTACGGATCCCGGCGCGTGGACGCCGGGGTGCCATCCGCGAAGGAAATCTCCAGCTCATACTCCGGTCGCGCTCCGGTCTCGAAAACGGCCTCGAAAAGTCCGGCCAGATGGACCCGCTCCGCGACCGCCGTGCTGCCACCTTTCCGCACCACCCGCACGGTGGCGGCTCGGGGCTGAAAAACGCGCACGACCCACCGTCCATCCGAGAGCCGGTGCGGTCCGAGGAACGCGAACGGATCATGGTGGTTCGAAGACAGAATGCGTTCGATGTCGATGGGAGAGTACGTGAGCTCGACAATCTTCATGGGGGGTGCGCGGAGTGTGGGACGTCACCCGCGCGGTGCCAAGCGGGGAATGTCGGGGGCGTGGCGAACATTACGCGGGCCGACGGCGCGCCGGATGTCTCGGGCGCCCAGCCAGCGTGCAGTCACCACAGCGCCGATCGATCGACCTCCGTCAGCGTGGCTCGACCGCAGAGTGCCATGGTGAGCTCAAGTTCGCGGCGCAGCAGGCGCACGCAGTGCGCGACGCCCGCGGCTCCTCCGACGGCCAGCGCGTGGACGTAGGGACGCCCGATCAGCACCGCGCGGGCGCCGAGCGCGAGCGCCTTGAAGACGTCGGTCCCCCGCCGAACGCCACCATCGAGCAGAACCGGGATCCGGCCCGCGAGCCGCTCCACCACGGCGGGGAGTGCGTCGATCGTCGCCGGCAACGTGTCGAGATTCCGGCCGCCGTGATTCGAAACGATGATGCCATCCGCGCCGGCCTCCGCAGCGAGCGCTGCGTCCGCGGGGTCGAGAATGCCTTTGAGGATCAGCGGCAGTTTGCAGAAGGAGCGCAGCCACTCGATGTCACGCCACGTGAGCGGCGCGCGGATCCCCGGATCGCGACCTTCGCGCAGGCCGCAATTTCGATCATGGAGATGCGGCGTGACGAGATCGCTCGGGAGTGCGAAGCCCGCCCGATCCTGGCGTGACCTGTCGCCAAGGACGGGAGTGTCCACCGTGACGCACAGCGCGCCCGCGCCGGCCGCTGTCACGCGCTCGACGAGTTCCCGATTGAACCCGCGGTCGCTCTGCCAGTAGAGCAGAAACCAAACGGGAGCGACCGCCTCCGCCATCACTTCCTCGATGCTTGCGGTCCCGCTCGTGGAGAGCGTGAAGACCGCGCCCGTCGCGCCGGCCCCGCGGACCGTTGCGATCTCACCCTCAGGATGGGAGAGCCGCTGATAAGCGGTTGGGGCGAGCAGGATAGGGTGGGCCAGCTCGGCGTGGAAAAGATTGAGGCGGGTATCGGGTGCACCCGTCTCGCGCAGCACGCGGGGGCGCAGTCGGATCCGTCCGAATGCTTCATCGTTCTCGCGCGCCGTCCCACCCTCCCCGGCCGCGCTGGCGATGTATTCGAAGACGGCATGCGGAAGCACCGCGCGGGCCGCCGGCTCGAAATCCGCGAGCGTGAAATAGCGCGCGGAATCCATCCGCCGCGATCAGTAGACGTTGTCCGCGTTGCGCGGGAATTTCGCGTAGGGCAAACGGGCTCCGCCAAACGTGAATGAATCCGCGCGAACGTTCAGGGTTGCCTCGAAATTGACCGTGCCGGAGGTGCCGACGATGTCGTCCTGGTCGACACCGTCACCCGAGACCCCCACCGCGCCGATCAGCACCCCGTTGCGATACAACGGGAACCCGCCGGGGAAGATCGTGATCCCGTTGGGAAGGTTCGGATTCGGGGCGTAGCCGGGGAAGGTGAGACTGTTCAGGATCGTCGCATTATTGCCCGGAAACTGGGCCGCGAAGCGCGCCGCCGCGTCCGCGACGGGGTACTCCCGGTTGGGGTAGTCCGCGGGACGGACGGTCAGCGACGCGGTGGCTTGGCCGGCGGGCGGGAACGTGAACTGCAATTGCAGCCCGTTGACGCTCGGCTGGCCGTTCAGCGTCACGGCCGGGCCGTAAGGCCCTGGAGGCAGCGGATTCAGTCCCGGCGGATAAAAATCCTGCGCAAGGAATCCGACGGTGCGCGAGGACTGCGCCACGGCATCGCTCGAGAAGAACAAGGCGGTGCGAGCCTTTTGCGCCGCCACATCGAAACTGAAGAACGGCGCGTCCGGCGTGCGGTAGATGCCAAGGATCGGTGGGAATTTTTTCGGCGATGGATCGCCTGGCGCCGCGTTGGGATTGCCCACGACGACGATCCAGCACGCCATCGGCGAACCGACCGGCTGACGAATCGCCCCGCGGGTCGTCGACGCGCGCACCGCGCCCTGCCGGATAATCTGGCGCACCTCGGCTTCGGAGAGTCGGGGCTGCCCCCGGATCTGCCCCGGAAATGGATCCGCTCTGGGCGGGAAGCGAAATTCACTTGGTCCGCCGCCGAAATCGGCAATCTCGAAGCCAGCGAACATCGGGGGCGCCGCGCGGAGCGCGTAAGGTTGCGCCACGATGCCGGGAAGCGAAGCGAAGGCGATCGCCGCCGACGCGGGCCGGGCTTCACCCGCCACGAACGGAAAACGGATGCCGTTGATGATGATCTTGTCGGCGGTGATGCTGGCGGGCGGCAGGAAGCCGATTGCGCCGGAAAGCGCAACATCCTCTTCCGTGACGCGGCCGGCCGACTCATTCATGATCTCGATGACGAACGGATTGTCATCGCTGCCCTTGGTGGAGGGGAAGACACCGATGCCCCCAACCAGCTGGCTATTCTTGAAAAGCGGGACGCTCGCACACCGTCCGCTCAGGCGCGTGTTCGGCACGCCGAGGCCCAGCGAACCGGTGACGTAGCCGTTCCCCGGCACCGCATCGGGACCCTTAAAGCGATTCACGTCCGAGAACGGGAGGTTCGAGAAAGCCACGCCGACGAGCGGCCCGGGCCCAATGTTCGCAACCCCCGGCGGGAAGTTTTGCTGGATGATGAACTGCGCCGTCCGGGAGGTGAAGGCGTTTGAGTTGCTGCTCAGATAGGCGGCCGTTCCGGCCTCCCGAATCGCGGCGCCCATCGCGACGACGTCCGGTTGGGTTCCGTTGGTGCTCCAGACCCCGAGCACGAAGCCTTCGCGGTCCGTGACGGCCACGATCGCATTTGGGGATGATTCCTTCGCCCGGCTCACGGCCTGCGCGATGATGGTCTGCACCTCCGGAAGCGTGAGCTGCTCCAGCGCTTGGGCGGACGGCGCGGAGAACGCAAGCGTGAGGGAGGCGGCGAGGGGAAGAGCGAGGGATCGCAGCATGGAAAAAAGTGGACGACAGACTGGAATAGCGAACGTCCGGCCACAGGGGCAAGCACATTCACCGCAGACGAAGGAGGAAATGATCGGACCGGACATCGGCAAGCCGGTATGAAAGCGCTCCGGCCACCGGCTATCGGCCCGCGAAGAACGGGTTGTAGCGACGTTCGAGCCCAACCGTCGTGAGCGGGCCGTGGCCGGGACAGAGGATTGTATCCTCCGGGAGCGAGAGGATTTGGTTCCGGATCGCCCGCTTGGCGGCTTGAAATTGTTCGGTCGGGACCCCGCCCATCGACCCCGCGAACAGCGCGTCACCGACGACGGCGTAGCGTTGGGCGAGGCCTTCGACGACGTAGGTCATTCCGCCCGCGGAATGGCCGGGAGTCGAACGCGCGGTAATCGAAAGCCGGCCCGCCCGACTCGTGCTGCCGGGAGCCATCGCCGTGGTTCGGGGATCAAGGATGCGCTCCTCGCTCGCCACAAAAATGGGAGCGCGGCTGACTTCCCGCAAGCGCCGAAGCTCGGCCACGTGATCTGGATGGGTATGGGTCAGGAAGATCGTGTCGATCTTCACGTCTTTCGCCTTGGCGACGCGCAGGATGCCGCTGCAGTTCGTACCGGTGTCGAAGACCACCGCCGCCCGCGCGCTCACGTCCCAGAAGAGGTAGGCGTTCACGAACATGTCGCCGCCGAACAAGCTGCTGAACGCGGCGAATCCTTCCTCGGGCGCGACGATGTTTGGCTCGAAGGTCCCAGCGGCGAGCGCCACCAGCGCCGCTGCATCCAGTTCGAGGGCCCGCGCCAGCCGCTCCAGCATCGCATAGTCCGCCGGCGGCTTCCGCAAGCGGTCGAGTGCCTCGCGCGAAATTCCGGCCTTCAGCGCCAGCGTGTCATCATCAAGACCCAGCCCGCGCTGTGCCTTCCCAAGTACATCGGAATAAGAGTCCTCCAGAGCGATCATCGTGCGATCCGCCGAGACGGCGGGAGCGCACACTGACGCAAACGCCCGGAATCCCGCAAGCGAAGACACTCCGGCAGGGCCGGATTTTCTTCCCCGCCTCAGCGGCGACCGGACCGCTCCGCGTCGCGCATTGTCACGGTGATGACCTCACCCGTTCCATTCACCTTCAGCACGACCTGCGTCGGCCGGATGTCGAGCACGGTGTAGCGGTCCTTGTCGTCGGTCCCAAGCGCGAATTGCTGCTTCTCTTTGACTTGGATTTCGCGGTCCATTCCTTCCAAAGAGAGCACGGCGCTGCCGCCCGGCGAGTTCGCCTGCATCGACTTTACCAGCACCAGCTTTTCACCCGACTCGGGATTGATGAGCAGAAGCTCGGAGACGTCCACCGTCGTGCCGGACTTGTCGACGTTTTGCCGCGGACGAATCGCGGAGACCTTCCAAGTTTCACCGGGGACCTTTCCTCCCACGGCCAGAACATAACGCTCAGACAGCTGGCCGTGCTGGATCGAGATGGCCGCCTTCTTTCCTTCCACCCCTTCGAAGAGCACCGGGAATGGCTGGGCCTCCAGCTTCACCATCCGAAGCTTGGTGTAGAGCGGCGGATGCGACCCGGGGTCATTCGGATTCGTCCCGTAGGCGATCTCCTCGGCATCGGTCCAGCCGTCGCCATCCGAATCCTGTCCGGTATCCACGGTGAGAAGCGCCTGCGGATCGACCTTTTTTTCCTTGAGCCACGCCTGCTCCATCCGCGCTCCCGCGACCTCCTGCTGTGCCGTCGCCGCCGGGTCTGGCGCGGGCTGCGGAGCGGGCACCGCGGATTTGAGAGTCGGATTGGCCGCGAGCATGGGCGGCGTGCCCGTCGCCGGGACCACCGGCGATGCTGGCTTCGGGACGGGCTGGCCGTTCGGGGCCACGGGCTGCGGAGCCGCCGCCAGCGCTTCCGTGCGCGAACTCGGCGCCGGCGCATTCGCGACGTAGGTGTCGATCATTTTTGCGACTTCGGGAAAGCCTTTCTGCATCGCGAGGATCGAAGCGGTCGAGCCATCCGCATTCACGAGCGTCGCATCCGAACCGCGCGAGAGCAGCAACTGCGTGAGATCCTTCTTGCCCGCCATCGCGGCAAACATCAGCGCCGTCTGCTTTTTCTCGATGCTCTTGTTCAGCGGTGCACCTGCATCCAGCAGCGCCTTCGCGATGTCATGGTGCCCCAGCAGCGCTGCAACCATCAGGCCGCGGGTCAGTTGCTCGCTCCGCTGGAGAGCGTCGCGGGAAGTTTTCAGGAACACCTCCGTCGTCTTCAGATGGCCGCGGTAAACCGCCATGGTGAGCGGCGTCCAATTCTTCGCGGTCTTCGCGTTCACATCCGCGTTCGCATCGATCAGCGCCCGCACGCAGTCCGCGTGGTCATTGCCGGCCGCCAGCAAAAGGGCGGTGCTCCCCTGCGTGGCGGGATCGGTCGAAGCAAACTCGGTTTTCGCCCCCTCCTGGAGCAATGCCTTCACCACCGTTTTCTGACCCGATTCCGCCGCCTGCATCAGGGCGGTGTATCCACGCCCATCCTGCGCGTTCCGATCCATCCCGGCCTGGAAAAACAACCCGAGGAGTTCGATGTCCCCCTGCCCGGCGGCCTTCACAAAATCCTGCGGCGTGAACGATTGATTCGCCTTCGCGAGTTTCGCGAGGGCGCGATCTGACGTCTTGCCGCAACCGCTGAGCGCGGAGGAGGCCGTGACGGCGCAGACGGTGAGAACGCACAACGATCCGAGGCGATGGGGGAGGTTCATCGGAAGTGGTGACTAAGAGGTTTTCGGTGAATAATGCTGTCAGTAAACAGGTGCATGCCTGTGAACAACTCAGGAAGGTCTAGGCGAACAGCCTGATGATGTAAAGCGTAGAATTACATTGTATCGCGGACACTGTTTTTTACGAATTCGCGGGAATTTGTTCCAACGCGCCCTTGTCCGTGCCGACACCGCAACGGATAGACATTTCACCGACCCATGTCCGCAACACCTCCCCCAGAAAGCACTGCGCCGAAGCTCGACGCTGCGAATTCCGGCCCGCCGAAGGTTCCCGTCACGAAGGAGACCTTGGCGCAGGCGGCCAGGGTGTTTCTCTACCTGCTTCCCTATAAACGAAAATTCGGCGTCGCGATTTTGCTCCTGATGCTCTCGAGCTTCTTCGGCCTGGCGTTTCCGTACCTCATCGGACAAATGCTGGATCGCGCCCGGGCGACCGACGTATCCGGCCTGCTCTCGATCAATCAAACGGCCTTTCTCCTCATGGGGGCGCTCGCCCTGCAGTCGCTCTGTTCGTTCTATTCCTCCCTGTGGTTCGCGCAGTGCGGACAGCGCGGGCTCTACGATCTGCGTTGTGAGGTCTATGCGCGGATGATCGCCCTTCCCATGGGCTTCTTCTCGAAGCGCCGGGTCGGGGAACTCAGCAGCCGCCTCGCGGCCGACCTCACCCAGGTCGAGGAGGCGCTGGTCTTTTCCGTGCCCCAGTTTCTGCGGCAGGCCATTCTGCTCAGCGGAGCGTGCGTGCTCGTCGCCGTGACCTCCTGGCGGCTCACGCTCATCATGCTCGCGTCGTTCCCGGTCGCGATTCTCGTCGCGATCTTCATCGGTCGGAAGATCCGGGTGTTCTCCCGCCAGGCGCAGGACCGTCTGGCGGAAAGCGGCACGGTCGTGGAGGAAACGCTCCAAGGCATCGCGAACGTGAAGGCGTTCGGCAATGAACCATATGAGTCCCGCCGTTACGCCGGGGCTTTACACGGATTTCTCGAAATGACGCTGAAAGGCGCGGGCTACCGCTCGGCGCTCATCGCGTTCATCATCTTCGCTCTGTTCGGAGCAGTGGTCCTCGTTATGTGGACGGGCGCGCGGTATCTGGAGACGGGCGACATCACCTTCGGCCAGTTCTCGAAGTTCATTCTCTACACCGTTTACGTGGGAGGAGCGACGGCGTCGTTCGCCGATCTCTACAGCCAGATCCAGAAAACCGTGGGAGCGACATCGCGCGTCCGCGAGCTGCTGGACGAGAAGCCCGAGGCGGTACTTCCGGTCGATCTCGCCCGCACGCCGGTGCTTTCCCCGAAGGCGCCCGCGACCCCCGTCGCGCCCGCCGATCAGACCACGCGCGTGCGCGGGGAGATCGACTTCGACGACGTGCATTTTCGCTACCCCAGCCGCCCGGAGGTCCCGGTCCTGCGCGGATTTTCACTCTCGGCCAAGTCGGGTGAGCGTATCGCCCTCGTCGGCCCGAGCGGTGCGGGCAAATCGACGGTCGTCTCGCTGCTGCTCCGTTTCTATGACCCCGATGCAGGTCGCGTGCTGATCGACGGCCGCCCGTCGGCCGACTATGCCCTGAGTCACTTGCGCGGCCAGATGGCGGTAGTGCCGCAGGAGGTTCTGCTCTTCGGAGGATCCATCGCCGAAAACATCGCCTACGGCCGACCGGGCGCCTCGCGGGCGGAGATCGAGGAGGCGGCGAAGCAGGCGAACGCGCATGAGTTCATCGCCCGCTGTCCCGAGGGCTACGACACGGTCGTCGGCGAGCGCGGCATGCGGCTGAGCGGCGGCCAGAAGCAGCGCGTCGCGATTGCCTGCGCAATTCTCCGGAATCCGGCCATCCTCATTCTCGACGAGGCGACGAGCTCGCTCGACAGCGAGAGCGAAGCGCTCGTGCAGGAGGCCCTCGAAGGCTTGATGCGGCACCGGACGAGCATCATCATCGCGCACCGCCTCGCCACGATTCGCGAATGCAATCGCATCTACGTGCTCCAGGACGGCGCGGTGGCGGAGAGCGGCACGCACGACGAACTCCTGCGCAACGACGACGGCCTCTACCGCCGCCTGTCCCAAATGCAGTTCGATCTCGCTCCCGCGGAATAGGCGCGGGCTGCGCGCGCTCCCTCTTTCCGCATGCGCGCTGCTCTCGCCATCCTCGCCGTCCTTCTCTGCGCCCTCGCCGCGTTCAGCGATCTCGTGCCCCATACGGGTGCATCGGATTTCGCACGCCTGAGCCCCATCCTCTTCACGGTAACGGGCGTGTTCGCCGGAATCGCGTATTTCGTCGCACTCCGGATCCCGAAAATTTCTCCCCTCACGCTCTGGATCGGCGCGGTCGTCTTCCGCCTCATCCTCCTCCCTGCGGCACCCGGGGACGACATCTGGCGCTACCGCTGGGAAGGCCGGGTGCAGGCGGCCGGAATGAATCCCTATCAATACGCGCCGGATGCACCGGAACTCGCCGGGCTCCGGGACGCGGAGTGGCCCCTCGTAAATCACCCGGAATATCCCGCCGCCTACCCTCCCGGCGCCCAGGTGATTTTTCGGGCGTTCGCCGGCACGCCGGTCTGGCTTTGGAAGCTCGTCCTCCTCTGCGCGGATCTCGGCGTTGTCGCGCTTCTCGCCCGCTGGCGCGATCCGGCCGCGGCCGCCGCCTACGCCTGGAATCCGCTCATCATCTACGTGTCCGCGGGCGGGGGACATTTCGACGTCTTCATGGTGCTTGCGCTCGTCGCCTCGGCCTTCCTCCTCGAGCGGGGCAAGCGGGAGGATCGCACCGGCGACTTCGCGTGGTCGGCCCTGCTTCTCGGCCTGGCCATTGTCATCAAACTCATCCCGCTCGTTCTCGTCCCCGTCTGGTTCTTCGCCTTCGGCTGGCGCCGGGTCTGGCTGCTGATTCTCGCAGTCACACCGCTGCCCCTCGGGGCGGTGCTATACGGTTGGCCCGGGATCGATGTCTTCGGATCGATCCGCTCGCTCGCCTTTGTGGCCCGCACCAACGATTGCCTCTGGTGGCTGACCGAGAAATTCATCTGGGCAAACACCGCGCAGAAGAATGCCGTCTATCAGTTCATCCTCGCCTCGGCCTGCGCCGTGATCGCGCTGCTCTGGTGGCACGACTGGCGGCGCGGCCGGCTGTGGGTGCTCGGAGCGGTGCTCGTCCTCAGTCCGGCGCTCCATCCCTGGTATCTCGCGTGGATCCTGCCCTTCGCGATTCTCGCCGGCGGCCCCGCGCGCGCCTGGCTCGTGTTCTCGGTCAGCAACTTTGCCTACTTCCTCCTCTGGCTGCAGCCGGTGCCGTGGGTCCAGCCCGCGTGGCTCCACCTGCTCATTCTCCTGCCGCCGCTCGGGTACCTGGTGTGGCACGCGACGAGACGCTACGAGTTCCGGACCCCATGAGCCTGCTCCTCTCCGACTACACGTTCACGCTGCCCGATGAACTGATCGCGCGTTACCCCGCCCCGCGCCGGCAGGATGCGCGCATGATGGTCCTGGATCGAGAGACGCGGCGGATCGAGCATCGCGCCTTCGCGGAATTCCCGACCTTCCTCCGCCCGAGCGATCTTTGCGTCCTGAACAATGCCCGCGTGATTCCGGCGCGAGTGATCATCGCCGACCCCAAACTCGAACTCCTCGTCCTGCAGCGACCCACGCCTTCGCGCTGGATCTGCTGGGTGAAGCCCGGACGCCGGGCCAAGCCGGGGCGCGAACTCGTGGTGGGGGGAGTGCGCGGCCACGTCGCGGAGATCCTCCCGGACGGCGAACGCGCGATCGAGTTCGACGGCGTGCCGGACCTTGAAACAGCGGGCGCGATTCCGCTGCCGCCTTATCTCCGCCGCGAGGCCGAGGAAAGCGACCGCGAGCGCTACCAGACGGTCTACGCGCGACCCGAGGCGGGCGCGATCGCCGCGCCCACGGCCGGACTGCATTTCACCGCCGAAATGCTCGCGCTGATCCCGCACGCGTTCGTCACCCTTCAGGTCGGCGCGGGTACCTTTCAGCCGGTGAAGACGGACGACATCACCGCCCACCACATGCACCGCGAGGACTACGAAATCACGGCCGCGACCGCAGACGCCATGCAGGCTGCGCAACGCATCGTCGCGATCGGGACCACGACCGTGCGCGTCCTCGAGTCGTGCCCGCGGGATGCGACCGGCCGCGCCGTTCCGGGCTCCGCCTCGACGGAGATCTTCCTCCATCCGCCGAAAATCCTTCGCCACGTCGGCGCGCTCCTGACGAATTTCCATCTCCCGAAGTCCACCCTGCTGATGCTCATCAGCGCGCTGGCCGGCCGCGAATTCATTCTCGAGGCCTACGCCGAGGCCGTGCGCGAGCGTTACCGCTTTTTCAGCTACGGCGATTGCATGCTGATCCTGTGACCGCCGGCTTCGATTTCCCGCGTCGCCGGTTTCTGCGACGGAAATCTGTGATCTCTTTCCCCCATGAACACCCCCATCGCGCTTGGCATCGATCACGGCGACGCGCGGATCGGGCTCGCGATTTCCGATGCGCTCGGAATGTTTGCCCATCCCCTCGAAACCGTCCCGGCGCGCGATGCCGACGCCGCGCTCGAACGGGTCTTGAAAATCATCGCGGAACGCTCCCCGGCGGTGGTGGTCATCGGGCTGCCGCGCAATATGGATGGCTCCCAGGGTCCGGCGGCCGAGAAGGTCCGCGCCTTCGGGGCAAGACTCTCCGGGCGGGCTCCGCAGTGCACCGTGCGCTGGATCGATGAGCGACTCACGACGGTGGCCGCGCAAAAGGCGCTGCAAGCGAACGGACGCAACACCAAGAACAGCCGCGGGGTCATCGACCAGGTTTCCGCGCAGATGATTCTGCAAACGTATCTCGACGGTCAGGCGATGCAGGGATGAATCCCCGCCGGCTCAAGTTCACCGTGGCGTACGACGGCGCCCCGTTCGCGGGCTGGCAGATGCAGGACGGTCCGCGACCGACGGTCCAAGGCTCGCTCGAACTCGCCTTCGCCGCGCTCACCGGGGGAGAGCGGGTCGTGGTCCACGGCAGTGGCCGGACCGATGCCGGCGTCCACGCGCTCGGACAGATTGCGCAGGCGGACATCGTGTCGCCCACCGGCTCGCTCGCGGCCGCCTCCCGCTGGCCGCAGGCGTTGAATGCCCGGCTGCCGGCGGAAATCCGCGTGCTCCGCGCGGCGTGGACGACGCCGGCGTTCCACGCACGCTTCAGCGCGACGGGAAAGACCTACCGCTACCGGATCTGGAACGCCCCGACCCTGCACCCGCTGGAGCGCGGCCGCGCCTGGCACGTGCCGCCGGCGATCGATCCCGCTCTGCTCCGGTCGGTGCTCGGACGCTTTGAAGGCACGCACGACTACGCGGCCTTTGCCGCGAACCGTGGTGACGGCACCGCTCCCCGCACCACCGTGCGCACGATCGAACGCGCCCGCGTCAGCCGCCGCGGCGCGCTGTTCACGCTCGAATTCTCCGGCGACGGCTTCCTCTACAAAATGGTCCGTCTCCTCACCGGGGCGGCCGTTCGCGTCGCGACCGGACGGGAGGGTCTCTCCTGGATCGATCGCTTCCTCGCGACTCCGCGGGACGGAAAAAACCGCTACCTCGCGCCGGCGGATGGTCTGTATCTCACGCACGTGCGCTACCCGCGCCGACTGACGCAGCTCACCACCAGCCCGTGAGGTCGCGCACCTTCGCCGAGAAGCGACCAGCGTCGTAGATCAGACGCTGGAGGAACTCCATCGCCGTGACTTCGCGACAGGCGAGCAGGAGCATCACCGCCAGCAGCGCCAGGTTCACGATGTAAATGAGCACGAGCGAAAAAAACGTGCCCTGCGACTCGAGATCGCTCTGCCCCTTCGCGATCATCCAGACCGTGAAGCTGAAGTGGAACCCCCACGTCGCGCCGATCCCGGCAAACAGCCATCGGCGGAACTCATCGAGATCGAAGAAGGCGCCAGCGAGCGCCCAAAGCAGGACGAGCGCGAGCGCATAGACGGGAAAAAAGTACGGCGCGAGCGCGATCCAGGTGTTGGTCTTGTTCGTCACGATGTAGCCGCCTTCGCTCCGCACCTCGAATTCGGTCACGCGTCCGCCCATCATCCAGACCCAGAGCGCATGGGTGAGCTCGTGCCCAAAAACATAGATCCAGAGCGGACGCGGGAGCCCGAAGAAGGCGATGGACCACAGCAGCGCGCCGAGCGCAAAGAAATAGAACTCCTCCGTCAGCCAGAACGACCGACCCAGCGTGACTCGCGCGAATTCGTTGAAGAACGTGGAGCTGAGCACCCACGCGACCGGCAGGAGCAATACTCCGGCGACGAGTTTGATCCAGCGCTTCGGGACCACGATGGGTTCGCCCCGCCAGCCCGCGCGCGCCGCGGCCGAAGCCTCGAGCTTCCGCTTCGTGACGCGCTTGGGTTTCGGGGCCGCCATCGGGAATGCGGGCGATCATTCAACCGGCGGACGCCGCGCACAAGCCGAACCTCACGCCGGCGGAAGATGACGCTCCACGACGGCGCGCACCGCGGCGCGCACTTTCCCGATTTTTCGAGTCAGTCCCGCGGCATCCGGCTCGCCCAGACGGCGCGCGAGCCGCGCCCGATCGGCCTCCGCGGCAGGCAGGCAGCTCACCGCTTTGTTGTCCTCGCGGCGAAGCACGAGTTCGACCTGCCGCAGCCAGGCGTAGCCGCCGTCAAGCGTCGCGTGCTCTTCGTCGGTCAGCGCGCCCGCCGTTCGGAGTGCCGCCAGCGCCGGGCGGGTCGTCGGCTCCCAGATCCCGCCCTCCCACTGGAGCGCCTGAGCGAGGAATTCAATTGCAACGAGGCCTCCCGGCCCGGTCTTGAACTGCCCGCCTTGGGCGTCGTCGCCCGCCCGCTCCCGGTGGACGCGTTGCAGCATCGCTGCGACGTTTCGCCCGATCTCGCCGCGCCCGCGAGAGGTCTCCCAGAGCCGTCGCGCGAGCGCGGAAAATTCCTCCGCGAGGGGCCCCGAAACCGGCCGCGATTTCGTCAGTGCCTGCGCCTCCCAAGGCTGGGCGCGGCCCGAGGTAAAGTAATGCGCATAGTTCCCGAGGGTGCTGACGATGGGACCGTTCACGCCCTCGGGCCTGAGCCTCGTATCCAGCGGGAAAAGCCCGCCCTCCGCCACGCTCTGCGCGACCGAACGCGTGAGCTTTTCGCCCGCCGCCGTGTCGTCACCGAGGAGGATGACATCGAGATCGGCGCCGTACCCGAGCTCCCGCCCGCCCAGCTTGCCAAACGCGACGATCGTGATGCGATCCCCAACTCCGAGAATTTCCACCGACCGCTGCACCGAAGCCTCGGCCACCGCGGTGATTTCCGCAAACGGGTCGCCGCCGCAAAGTCCGAGCAGGTCTCGCATCGCCACGCGCAGGAGCGAGCTCTTTTGCCGTCGCCGCAAAGTTTCGAAATCCGCGTCGTGTTCGCGCCAAGCCTTGAGGTGCGTCGGCGCGTCAAAGGCGCCGTCCAGACCGATCTCCTCGACGACTTCCTCCAGCCAGCCCGGCCGCCGGATCAGCAGGGAGGCAAAAAAATCTCCCGCGTCGAAGACCCGCAGAAGGAGATCCAGCAGCCGCGGGTGCGTGATGAGCATCTCGAGGAGCAGGCCCCGAATGCCGTACGCCTCGACGAAGCGCAGGAAGCGGAGCAAGGCGGCATCAGGATCGGCGCCCCGCGCCAGTCCCTCGATCAGCATCGGCTCGAGCCGGGAAAACAATCGGCGCGTCCGCGGAGCGGCATGCACGCCGCTCGGGCCTTCGGCGAGTCGGGCGAGATTTTTCTGGGCCGCGGTGGCGTCGCGAAAGAGCGGGAAGGGACAGACGGCCGTGCGCGCAGGCGGGGCAGACTCGATGAGGCGGTGGAAAACGCGGCGGACGAGCTCCGCGTGACCGCGGAGACGCCCGAAGAGCGCTTCAGCATCGGCCAGCCGCAGGCTGCGCGCGAGGCGGTCGAGCGACGGCGCATCGAGCGGGAGCGAATGGGTCTGCGCCTCGCGTTCGATCTGCAGGCGATGTTCGACCGTCCTCAGAAATCCGTAGGCCGACGCGAGGGCCGCGCATTCGTCATCGGGGAGGAACTCCAGCCGCGCGAGCGAGGCCAGGACGCGCGGCGTACTCGGATCCTGGAGAAACGCCTGCCGCGCGCCATGAATGAGCTGGAGCGCTCCGACGATAAATTCGATCTCGCGGATCCCGCCCGGACCGAGCTTCACGTTTCCGCCCGGCGCGGCGAGGTCCGCGCAGTGGTTCTCTCGTTCGATGCGCGCCTTCAGCTCGCCGATCTCCGCCAAAGTATCGGGCGCGATCGAGCGCGGATAGACGAACGGCTGCAGCCGCTGGGCGAAGTCGTAGGTCACCTCCTCGTCGCCCGCGACGCGGCGCGCCTTCGCCAGCATCAATCGCTCCCAGGTTTCGCCGTGTCCGGCATAGTAGTTTTCCGCGGAAGCGAGCGAGACAACGAGCGGACCATCCTTCCCCTCGGGGCGCAGCCGCAGATCGAGTCGGAAAACGGAACCGGCTGGATCACGCTGGGCGAATCCGGAGGTCAGTTTCTCGCCGAGGCGCGCGAAGTACTCGTGATTCGAAAAATTGGGCCGGTAGGTTCCGTCCTCGCCGTAGAGGAACATCAGGTCGACATCGGAAGAAAAATTCAGGTCGCGCCCCCCGAGCTTCCCAAGCCCGAGAATGGCGAATCCGGTCGCGGGCGCGCCGCCCCAGCGTCGGGCGCAATCCGCCTGCCAGCCCGTCAGGGCTTCCTGCAGGATGACTTCGGCGAGCGCGGAAAGCTCGCGCGTGGTCGCCGCGAGCGAGGACGCGCCCGCCACTTCGCGCAGCGCGATGCGGAGCAGCTCCCGCCGATGCAACTGGCGGAGCGCCACAAAGCGGGAATCAAAACCGGTGTTCGCTCCGCGGAGAGCGGCGAGTTCCGCGCGCATCCGCATCGGACCGCGGTCCGACGCAGAAATCTCCGGATGCGCCAGCCATTCGAGCAACCCGGGGTCGACGCTGAGTTTCTCTGCGGAGATGGGCGAGACCGCGAGGAGATGCACGAGGGCATCGGTTCCGAGCGGGAAACGATCGAGCACCGTCCGCCAGCCTTCGGTGGAGCGGCCGGAGGCGGTCCAAGCCTTCGCGATGCTCTCGCCCGCCAGCCGGGCGGCGTCAGGATCAGGCGACCGGCCCAGGGCCGAGTCCGGCAGGGCGGAAAGCACGGTGCGATCGTGGCACGGTCTCGGTTCGATGAAAAGCCACGGACGGCGAATCATTCCAAGCCTGCACGGCGCAGGCGGTGGCTCGCGGTTCATCTCCGCCAGCGATCTGGTGGGCGTCGCCGCCGGGCAGATCTCACGCCCGACTCGAAGAGGTGCCGACCGGCCAACTTCCGCGTGCCGGGGCGATTTACCCGCTTTCCGCGGTCAAAGCGGAGTTTTTGGTTGACGGACCCGGTCCAAATTCTTATCTCCGGCAGCATCGGCGGTCTTTGCTCCTCAGGGACGTCGACATTTACCCAGCTCCGCCGAACCCCAGATGAACGTTTCCAAACTCCTGCCGCTCCTCGCCTTTGGCCTTGGCCTGTCCAGCTCCGCCTCCCAGGCTGAGCTGATTTATGGCGTTACCTCCGCTGGGGGACTTTTCTCCTTCGACAGCGCCAATCCCGCGATCACTTCAACCATCGGAACAGTCACGGGCCTGACCGCCGGCCAGACGGTCGTCGGGATGGATATCCGTCCTGCCACTGGTGAACTCTTTGTGATGAGCTATAGCACGACGACGTTCCTCGGACAGCTCTACACCGTGAACACGGGTACGGCCGCGCTGACGGCGGTCGGTGCCGGCTTCAGCCTCGGATCAACCACCACGGGCACCCGCTTCGGCTTCGACTTCAATCCGACCGTCGATCGCATCCGCGCCATCAATGGCGCAACCGGCGCCAACTTTCGGTTGAACCCGGCAACCGGTGCCATCGCCGCGACCGATACGAACCTCACGTGGGACGCCAGCAGTGGCCAGACGGGCGTGCCGAACGCGAATGGACTCGCTTATTCAAACAACTTCGCGGGCGCGACCTCGACCACGCTTTATGGCTATGAGTATCTGCTCGATCGGTTCGTCACGGTTGGCGGATTGAACAGCGTCCCTTCGCCGAACGGCGGCCTCGTCTTCAACCTTGGGGTGACAGGTCTCAGTTCCGTATCGGGTGGCCTCGACATCGACATCAGCGGCCGGACTGGCACGGCTTATGGCGTGATCGACAGCAGCTTCTACACGTTTAACCTGGCGACCGGAGCTGCGACCCTCGTGGGCGCGATCGGCGGCCAGACCGGCGTGCTGGACATCGCGGCACCGGTCGGCATCCCCGAGCCCACAACGGTCGCGCTTTGCGTGATGGGTGGCCTCGGCCTGATCGCCGCGCGCCGTCGCCGGAAGGCCTGAGCCCTGAACGCGGGGGTCCCGCTCTCTCTCCCACCCGGTCGCGCGCAAGCGCGCCGGGTGTTTTGCTTTTCGGGGGTCGCGCGGAGCGCGTGAGTGGCCGTCGCATGGGTCAGATGGGAACGATGGGATCCATGAGATCCTGATGGACCGTCGATCCTGCGGGGTCACCCTTCACCTCGAGAGCAACTCACTCGCCCGCGAGAGCCGGCGGCGCTCCTCGGGAGTCAGACTGTCCATCCCGCGCGCCCGAATCTTGTCCAAAATCGGATCGACCTCCTCGCGAATGAAGACCTGCGGATCATCCGTCTCCTCGCTCTCCAGCTCGATCGCCGGTGGCGGGGCCGGCGGAGGCAGCGCGGGAGCGACCCGCTCGCGCACCATCGTCCGGCGACCAAACCCGAGCGCCCGCACGTAGGCGATCCCGCTCAGGCCGCCGAGCAGGATGGCGAGGGAATCCGTCCGGAGAACCCGGTCGCTGACGGCCGCGCCGTTCTCGAGGAGAAATCCTCCGATGAGCATCAGCACCACGCCGGCGGAGAGATGCCGCGCGCGGAAGGGCATCGGGAGCCACGCCAACCCGCGGAAAGCGCGCAGATCGAAGTCCGCCCACACGACGCACGCCGCGAAGAGGACCCCCGCGACGGCTGCGGCGGAGCCGAAAAGCGGCACATGCGGATGGGCCGCCAGATGCAGCATCGCCCCGGAGCCCCCGGCCCCGAGAAAAAGCAGCGCCAGATGCCGGCGGCCGACGATCGGCTCGAGCATGCGGCCGGCGATGAGGAGCAGGCCGAGATCGAAGGCGGCAGGCAGCAACCCGTCGTGCAGGAAAAGATGCGTGATCGGCTGCCAGAGTCGCCCTTCGAGCAAACCATCCCACGAGAGCGCGCCGTAGGTCTGGAGCATGGGCGAATCCGCGAGGCCCAAAAAAGCGGCCTTCCAGGCCCCGGCCGGGATGACGTGGCGAGAGAGGAAATCCGTCTCCGCGAGCAGATGCACCGTCCAGGCCCACGACCACAGCGCGATGCCGAGGGCGACGAGCAGATGCGTGGCCGGAGGCGGCAGCAACACCGGCGCCGGGCGACGGAGACGCTCGGGAGCAGGCATGCCGAAAGTCAAAGCCCGCCGCGCCCCGCTGCCAAGCGGAAAGGCGGTCACCCTTTCATCCGCGGCGATTCACGGCCAGCATGGTGGATGGACTTCAGCGAAAATCCCGTCCTCTTCGGCGCCGATCCCGCCAGCGCGATCGTCGCCGTGGAGCCCGCCGGCGACGGCGGCATGACGATCTACCGCCGCGGTCCCCGCGGCACCATCGAGAACAGTCAGGAGGATTTCGTGCCTTACCTTTGGCTGCATCAGGAGATCCCGACGAGCGCGACGCTCGAATCGCTCGCGGGTGAACTCCCCTTTCGCGTGCTCGCGCGCTGCAAGGGCTGGCGCCATTTCCACCATCTGCGCCGGGAGCTGAAGGAGCACGGGACGCCGCATTTCGCATGGACCGATCCCGTGCAGCAATACCTCGCCGCCTCGGGCCGCACGCTCTTCAAGGGCATGGCGTTCGAAGAGCTCGGGAGGCTCCAGCTCGACATCGAGACCTTCTGCGCGGACGGCTTCGAGTTTCCGAATGCCGAGCGCGAGAGCGATCATCTCATGGCGATCGCGCTCAGCGACGCGACGGGCTGGGAGGAGCTGATCCTGATCGGCGCCGAGGATCCCCTGGTCGACGAGAAGGCCGCCCTGGAGCGCTTGAACGCGATCATCCTCGCGCGCGATCCCGACATCATCGAAGGCCACAACCTCTTCAAATTTGACCTCCCGTATCTCCTCGCGCGGGCCAAGCGCCACCGCGTCAAGCTGGCGTGGGGCCGCGACGGCAGCATTCCCCTCACCCGCGCCTCGCGCGTGCAGATCGCGGAACGGACGATCGCCTATCCGAAATGCGAAATCGCGGGGCGGCACGTCGTCGACACCTATCTGCTCGCGCAGTTTTACGATGTCGGCACGCGCGAGCTCGAAGGTTTCGGCCTCAAGGATGTCGCGCGCCATTTCGGGCTCGAGGGCGGAACCGGCAATGCCAATGGCGATTCCGGCCGCACCTATCTGGCCGGGCGGGACATTCAGGGCGCGTGGATCAACGACCCGACCCGCTTCGCCGCGTATGCACTCGAGGACGTGCGCGAGACGCGGGCCATCTCCGATCTGTTGAGCCGGAGTTACTTCACCCAGGCGCAGATCTTCCCTTACTCCTTTCAGGATGTGATCGTGCGCGGCAACGCCACGAAGATCGATGCGCTCTTTCTGCGCGAGTACCTGCGGCGAGGGCACAGCATTCCCGACTTCCCGGAGGCCCGCGGGTTCGACGGCGGCTACACCGACATCTTTGTCACCGGCGTCCAAAAGAACGTCTGGCACTGCGACGTCGCCTCGCTCTACCCGAGCGTGATGCTGCGCTTCGATTATTTCCCGCCGGTCGATGTCCTCGGCATCTTCCGCGGACTCCTGCGGGATCTCCGCACCTTCCGGCTCGAGGCGAAGGCGCGCATGCGGGACTCGGCCGGGGATATCCGCCGCCGGCGCGAGCACGATGGCTTCAACGCGCTCCAGAACACCTTCAAGATTCTGATCAACAGCTTCTACGGCTACCTCGGCTTTTCGCAGGCGCATTTCGGGGATTTCGACATGGCGTCCGCCGTCACCGCGAAGGGTCGCGAGCTCCTCACCTTCATGGTGGACTGGCTGCGCCAGCAAGGCGCCCTGGTCATCGAGATCGACACCGACGGCGTGTATTTCGTCCCGCCCGGCGGAGCGACGGTATCAGGCCTCTCGGAAGGCCTGCAGGCGGAGCTGCCCGAAGGGATCGAGGTGGAATTCGACGCGCGGTACCGGGCGATGTTCAGCTACAAGGCGAAGAACTACGCGCTCTTGAAGGCCGACGGCGGACTCGTGCTGAAGGGTGGGGCGTTGAAGTCGCGCGGCCTCGAGAAGTTTCAGCGGGACTACACCGAGCAGATGATCCGGCTGCTGCTGGAGGATCGGGCCACCGAAATTCCCGCCCTCCGCGAGGAGATGGAGCGGGCGATTCGCGAACGCCGCATGCCGATCGAGGAACTGGCGAAGACCGACACCCTGCAGGATTCCCTCGCGCAGTATCAGAAGAAGATCTCCGGGGCGGCGCGGAACCGTTCCGCCGCCTATGAGCTCGCCTTGAAAAGCGGGCGCGACTTTCAGCCGGGCGACCAGATCCGCTACTACATCACCGGCGCGAAGAAAACCGTCTCGTCGTATCAGGCCGCCAAGCTGCTCCACGAGTGGAACCCCAAGGCGCGGGACGAGAACGTCGAGTATTACATCGCGAAGCTCGACGACATGGCGGAGAAATTCGCCGAATTCCACCCGGCGCGGCCCGGGGAAGCGGTGCAAGGCACCCTCTTCTAAGCTGGAGGATTCGGATTGGCGCGGGGAAGCGAACGGCTACGATGAGGCGCGATGGCCCGATCCTCCGCCAGCAGCTGGATCGCCCGCGCGCTCGGGCTCGGCGCGGCGGCCTGGGTGGTTTCCGCCCAGGAGGCGCCGGTCATCCGGTCCACGCTCGACAGCATCGAAGCCGTGAAGCGGATGTCCCGCTCACTCGCTGGCCGGCGTCTCCCGGTGCACGTCCGCGGGACGGTCACGTACGTGAACCCCTTCACCGCCGAGCTTTTTCTGCAGTCAGGCGACGAGGCCATCTCGCTCTGGCATCCGGACCCGGAGATTCCGCTCGAGCGGGGCGACATCGTCGAGCTGGACGGCGACACGGACGCGGGACGCTTTGCGCCGAAGATCCTGCCGGATGCAAGATCGATGCGGGTGACGCGAGGCGGCAGCCTGCCTGAGCCGGTGGATCTCACGCGCGAACTGGTTTCGAACATGCGCCACGACTGCCGCTTCGTCCGCGCGCAAGGCGTGGGGCGGCGGGTGGACTGGCAGGACGGAGAGCTCATCGTCGTCTTCGACGGGGCGATCGGCCTCGTACAGGTGCGAGTGCCCGCCCGCGAGCGACCGCCGGCGCTGCCGCAGCACTGGGTGGGGGCCGTCCTGCGCGTGACGGGCGTCGTGGTGACCGAGCTCGGCGAGGGCGGGCGCATGACCGGGTTCCGAATTTACGCCCAGGAGGAGGGCGATGTCGGAATCGTGCAGGGCACGACGCGGGCGGAGTTTCTCCCGGAAAAGTCGCTCGGCGATCTGCTCACCTTCGATCCGCTTTCACTCCTCAACGGCCGCGTGCGGACGCGGGGCGTCGTGACTCTCCAGCGCGGGGACGGCTCGTTCTTCATCCAGGACGGCCGGGCCGGCGCGCTCGTCACCCCGGCGGATCCCGTGACGGTGGCCCCCGGGGAGGAAATTTCCCTCGCAGGATTTCCGGTCGCGCGGGAGCAGCTGGTCCGCTGCGAGGATGCGGTGCTCCTGACGCGCGGCCCGGGCGCGGCACCGGCACCGGTCGCCCTGCTTCGGCAGGAGGAACTCCTCGACCCCTCGACCGACGAGCGCCTCATCCAGACGGAAGGGACGTTCCTTGAATTTGGCGAACGGAATGGTGAGAGCATCCTCTACATCCAGCTCGATGCCGGAGGCTTCGCCGAAGCGCGCCTGCGGGCGGAGCAACGGCCGTTCCTGCCCGCAGAAATCCTCCGCGGAGCCCGGGTGCGCCTCACGGGCGTGAAGGCCGCGTTCCTCTCCTCGCTCCTTGGCTCGCGTTGGACCGTCCTGCTCATGCGCGGCCCGGCGGATCTCGTGGTCGTCGCGCGCACGCCGTTCTGGACGCGCGAGCGCGCGCTGGCGCTGGCGGGGTCGTTCGCGGCCCTCCTCGCGGCGGTGGTCCTCTTCTCGCGCTGGCGCAACGTCCGCCTCCGTCGGGAACGCGATCGGCTCGAGACGTGCGTGGCGGAGCGCACGCGCGATCTTTCCTCCTTGAACGAAAGCCTGCTCGAACTCGCGCGGGAGAAATCGGAGTTCCTCGCCATCGCGGCCCACGACCTGCGGTCACCGCTCACGGTGATCACGGGATATGCGAGCCTCCTCGAGGCGAATGCCGGCGGGGACCCACACCGCGTCGCCGCGGAGATCGGGGCCGCCGCGATGCGGATGGAGCGGATGATCGAGCATTTCCTCGACGCTCAGGCCGCGCAGGCCGGGCACCACACGCCACACCTCGCGTCGCTCGATCTCCGCGAAATGGCGCTCAAAGGCGTAGAATTGTCGCGCGCGACGTATGCGCGCAAGATTCAGACGCTTGAACTGGAGGCCCCGGCGAGTCCGGTCAGAGTAAACGCCGATCGCGTCTTGCTCGATCAGGTCGTCGCCAATCTGCTCGACAACGCCTCGAAATTCTCGCCGCGCGCGAGTGTCGTCCGCCTTATCGTGCGCGGCCCGGCCGACGGAAAATCGGCCCGCCTCGAGGTCGCCGACCGCGGGCCCGGACTGACTGCGGACGATCAGCAGAAGCTTTTTCAGCGCTACACCCGCCTGAGTGCGCGGCCGACCGCCGGCGAGCCGTCGTGCGGACTGGGACTGGCCTTGGTGAAGGCTTGGGTGGAAATGATGGGAGGGAGCATCGGGTGCGACTCGCGTCCCGGAGAAGGTGCCTGTTTCTGGGTGGAGCTGCCGGCGGCCTGAAAATGCTTAAAAAAGGGGCTTGGGAGCGGAACGAACTGGCAGCCGGGCGCGGGGTTGGTATCTTTCGGGAGTCGACGCCGGGCGACCCGGCGATCACCGCACCACCGCCCTCACCGACATGAAAAAGCGCCTGACGAAGAAGCAACTGACGGAGCTGCGTCGCAGCCTCGAAAAGCTCGACAAACTCGAAGCCGCGGCAAATGCCGAGACCGCGAAGATGGAGAAAATGGATGAGGAGCTCCGCGACTTCATGACGAAGCTTTCGCTGCGCTACTACAAGGAACTCGGCGAGATGGATTCCGCGTCGATTCTCCAACTCGGAGAGCTCATCAACCGCGCGGCCCTGGATTTCGTGACCGACCTCCACGAACTCGAGTACAAGGGCAATCGCCGGAAGGAAAAAGCCGACGAGGAGTGGGCCCGGACCTAGGCGGGATTTGCGGTGCCCGCCTCGCGCGACGCTCGGCCCTCGCTCGACGTCGACTTCTGACTTCGTTCCCGCGTTGACCTCGGCACCTTCGAAGTTCGATGTTCAGCGTGCCCCCCGTTCCTTCCCGCAAGGCCTTCCGCTACTACGACCTCATCATGGCGGCCTTCGTGGCCGTTCTGCTCTGCTCAAACATCATCGGGGCTGCGAAGGTGGCGCAGGTCGGCGGGTTTGCCTTTGGGGCGGGCATTCTTTTCTTTCCGCTCGCGTATCTGTTCGGCGACGTCCTGACGGAGGTCTACGGCTACGCCCGGGCGCGGAAGGTGGTCTGGGCCGGGTTCGCCGCGCTGGCCTTCGCTTCCCTCATGAGCGCGGTGATCGTGCAACTCCCGCCGGCTGACGGCTGGCCGCACCAGGCGGCCTACGAGACGGCATTCGGGGCGACCTGGCGGATCACCGGAGCGTCGCTCGTCGCGTATGCTTGCGGCGAGTTCTGCAATTCCTACGTGCTCGCGCGGATGAAGGTCCGCACCGAGGGACGGCATCTCTGGGCGCGCACGATCGGCTCAACCATCGTCGGCGAGGCGGTGGATACCGCGATCTTCTACCCGCTCGCCTTCGGCGGAACGTGGGAGAACACCCTGCTCGGCAAGGTGATGATCGCGAACTACCTCCTCAAGACCGGCTGGGAGATTGTCCTGACTCCCGCCACGTACAAAATCGTCGCGTTCTTGAAGCGCGCCGAAGCGGAGGACTTTTACGATCGCGAGACCGATTTCACTCCCTTCTCGCTGAAGACCTGAGCGGCTTAACCCGCCAGACTGGATTCGCTCCGCGCCCGCCAAGCCAGCGCGCGGGCGTGAGCGTCGGTCAGTCCGAGATCCGCAAGCAGCCGCACGTAGTCGGGATGATTTCGGACCGGATCCCACATGGGCGGGTAGAGGAGTTCCTCAAAGAACATCGCGCCGAGCTTTCGCGGAATGAGCCTGATCGCCGACTCCGCCCGGCCCATCGCGACCTGACAGAAGACGTGCGACATCACCGGGCCACTCGCCGCCTGCGTCGCGGCGGCCTCAGCCTCCCCGACCAGTCCCGCGCGGAGGAGGATGTCGCACGCGACGTAATACACCCACGTCCCTCCCCGCCGAATCACTTCCCGAGCCGCTTCGATCGCCTCCGCGCCCCGGCCGATCCGGCCCAGCGCCCAGGCGCGCCAGGCGACGATCTGCGGATCGCCCGGCAGCCCCACTAATCCCCGCTCCGCCATCACCAGCGCTTCCGCGAACCGCCCGGCGAAGAGGAGCGCGAGGGCGCAGTTGTCGGCGATCCGCGGGGAAAGCGGATCGAGCGTGAGCGCCTGCTGGATGTGCTGGATCGATTCGTCGAGCTGGCCGTTCGCGCCGAGCGCGCGGGCGAGGATGTGATGTGTCGGCGCGCTGCTCGGATTGATCGTCAGGGCCTCGCGCACGAGCTGGATCGCCGCCGGCATGTCGCCGCGGGACCACGCCGCCATGCCCCGCGCACCGATCGCCTCGGCCTCGGCCGCATCGAAGCCGAGCGCCTCACCGGCGAGCCGGTCGGCCTCGTCGCGGAGCGTCGTCGCCGAATCCCAGGAGCCGTTCTCGAGAAACCCGTAGTCCGCCCGCAGCACGAGCAGATTCGCGAGCGCGCCGAGGGCGCGCGGAAATTGGGGTTCGATCGTCAGAGCCCGCCGGAGCAGTTGCTCGCAGCGAGCCATCGCCTCGGGCGTGCGAAACTGGAGCGTATGCCGGCCTTCGAGATAGAGACGAAACGCTTCGGGATCAACCGGCCGGGGCTCCTCCGTCACGGTCCCGAGGCGGAGCTGGAGATTCTGCGCAACGATCCGTGCGATCTCATCCTGCACGGCAAAGACGTCCTTCAGCTCGCGCTCGAAGGTGTCCGACCAGATGGGAAACCCGTCAGAGGCAGCCACGAGCTGGACGGAGATGCGCACGCGGTCGCCCGCGCGGCGGACGCTCCCATCGACGAGATATCCGACCGAAAGCTGCTTCGCCACCTCGGCGAGCGGGACGGATTTCCCCTTGAAGTAAAACGACGAAGTCCGCGCGGCGACGCGAAAGCCCGGGATTTTCGAAAGAGCGTGGAGGAGCTCGTCGCTGATCCCATCCGAGAAGTACTCGTTTTCGCGATCGGCGCTCAAGTTCGCGAGGGCGAGCACCGCGATCGATTTAGGTTCCGCCTTCGTCCCGCTCGTCCGGCGAGTGGAGCCCACGAGCGTGGGCGCGCTGCCGAATGCCAGCTCGGCGTCCGAGCCGACTCCATCGAGCGCCGGCGGCACGTGGGCCTCGAGCGCGGGTCCGAGTTGTTCGAGCTGGCGGGCGACCGCCCCGGCGGAGGATGGGCGGGCGGATGGCTCTTTCGCCAGCAGGGCGGAGAGCAGCGGACGCAACGGTTCCGGCGTGCCCGCGAGCAGATGCCACGGCAGCGGCGTGGAGACATGCTGCGTCATCACCTCGTGATGCGAGTTCGCGAGGAACGGCGGCCGACCGAGCAGCATCTCGCAGAGAATGCAGCCGAGGGAGTAAAGGTCCGCGCGTCCGTCGAGATCCGAGCGCTCGAGGCATTGCTCCGGGCTCGCGTAGGTCGCCGTGCCCCGGAAGCCCTGCGTGCGAGCGGCGGAGACGCCCGCGAGATCAGGGCCCTCCAACGTGCGCGCGAGACCGAAATCGATCAGCTTTGCCTCCCAGGTTTCGCCGCCTTCGGCCGAGGGATCGACCGAGCGGATCAGCATCAGATTCGCCGGCTTCAGATCTCGATGGATCAGGCCTTCGCGATGGATCGCCTCGAGGGCCAGCGCCACCTGCCGGGCGATTTCCACCGCGAGCGGAGCCGGGAGCCGCCGGCGTTCCTGGAGCAGGGCCTGGAGCGTGATGCCCGGCACGAACTCCATGGCGTAGAAGAGGTGGCCTGGAGTGTCGTCGAGGGCGAGAACGCTGGCCACGTGCGAATGCCGCACCCGCGCCGCGGCCCGCGCCTCGCGGAGGAAGAGGGCCTGCACCTTCGGATCGTTCAGCCGCATCGGCGCGATGACCTTCAGCGCGACCTCGAGTTTCAGGCGCTCGTCGACCGCCTTGTAGGTCACCCCCATCGAGCCCGAGCCCAATTCATGCGGCGTCCCGTCCTCGCGCTGGAGAACGCGATAATGACCAAAGCGCAACGGGGGCGGCAACGACATGCGGGTGAGCGGACGGAAACAGACTCATAGCCGCGCCCGGGGAAGCGGGGAAGGCGCAATGAGGCGTCAGGCGCAGGGTAGCGGTAGCCGAGGGAGCGCGGCGGGTCTGCGGAGGGTTCGTTCCGTGGTAAATTAGACGCGCAGGCCCGAACACCGGCAAAAGGTGGGGCCAGCACGGCGACCGAGCGGTCCAGCACCGCGAGGGAGACCAAAGTTAACGCGGCAGTTCGCTTCCGCACCGTGACGGAGAGGTCCGGAACCGCGGCGGAGACAAAAATCAGCGCAGCGGCGTGCTTCCGAACCGCGACGGCGAGGTCCGCCACCGCGACGGAGACCAAAATCAGCGCAGCGGCGTGCTTCTGAACCGCGACGGCGAGGTCCGCCACCGCGACGGAGACCAAAATCAGTGCAACGGCGCGCTTCCGAACCGCGACCGCGAGGTCCGCGACCGCGCCGGAGACCAAAATCAGCGCAGCGGCGTGCTTCCGAACCGCGACGGCGAGGTCCAGAACCGCGACGGAGACCAAAATCAGCGCATCAGCGCGCTTCCGAACCGCGACGGCGAGGTTCGCGACCGCGCCGGAGACCAAAATCAGTGCAACGGCGCGCTTCCGAACCGCGACGGCGACGTCCAGAACCGCGACGGAGACCAAAGTCAGCGCAACGGCGCGCTTCCGAACCGCACCGGCGAGGTCCAACACCCCGATCACGTGCGCGAGGGTGATGCGTGATACGAGAGGGCGCCGCCGCGAAGCAAAAACGAGGCTACCCAACCATCCGCCGGAGGCTGCCTCACGCAGCCCGGAGGGCTGACAGCCATTAGCCAGGGGTTGAGCGAAGCGACACCCCTGGTTATGCACAAGACGCATCGCACCTCGGGAGGGGTGCCAGCCATCGCCGTCCCGATCCAATGCCTTCGACCTATCTGAGCGCTGAGCGACGCTGGCACCCCTTCGGGGTGCGATCCGTTTTGATCGGGTTCCAGGGGTGTCGCTTCGCTCAACCCCTGGCTAATCGCTGGCAGCCCTCCGGGCTGACCGAACCTGGACTAGGCGTTCGTCGAATCCCCGGCAAGCGCTGCTGACACCCTTCGGACCGGCGTTCCTCAAATCTCTGGTGAGAGCCCCTGGCAGCCCTCCGGCCTGGCCGAACCGGGGCGGGCGTACCTCGAATCTCCGCTCAACGTCCGGCATGGCGCCCCCCCCGCGTGCCGGCCACCATGCTGGAACGCTCCGAAGCTCCCCCTCGGACTCCCGAAGTTCGCCGCGCCCGGCAGCCCATGGCCGTGACAATTCCGGTCACTATCCTCAAGCAATTTACTATATCACGGTGATGAAGACGAACTGGCGGGCGCATTACGCAATCTGCACCGTCCTGGTTCTCCTCGTGATTCCCGTTTCCATCTGGGAGCACGCGCAGCCACGGGGCGGACCGGGCGGGAACTGGATCACTCTCGAACGTCGCGGGTTGGCCGTGGGCTTGTACATTATCTACCTCGTTGCGCAGATTATCGTCGCCTCCGTTGCCGTCGGGCTGCTCCCTCGGGTCAACGTTTTCATCGTTCACGCGGGCGTGGCACTGGCCCGAATGGCACTAAGATAAGGGCGGTTTAGGATGATTTTCTCGCGGTGGTGGACTTTGGGCGCTTGCGGCGGGAAACGTTGCCCATTTTGTGGCGCGGCTTGGTGAGGAGGCTGAAAGCCTTTGGTCGACGTTTGACCGCC
>JBBQFQ010000022.1:0-77981 GCA_038322235.1 Chthoniobacterales bacterium | reverse complement strand
TTTTGGCTGCGCCGCAGATCTTTGCGAAATCTGAGGAGTGAGGAGGGAGCAGCTCTCAAATAGAGCTGTAACCGACGAACGACAAAGGAGTTCGCGAAGAGATCAAGCAGACAGGGCCTTTCCGGCTGGATCGCTCCGGCTAAGGCACCACGCGCACGCGGTAAAACTGCTGCACGCCCGTCGCGCCCACATCGTCGTAACTCGTCGAGACGCCGCTCGCGGTGATCGTTCCACTTAACGGACTGAAACCGGCACTGAGATCCGGCGTCGAATCGATGACGTATTTAACTCCCGCGACGCTGCTCCAGGTCACGGTGACGGTTCCGGCGTTTTTCCCGGTCGATGTCACCTTCAGGACGGAATTCCGATCCAGGGGATTAGTGCCGGAAATAATCTCGTTCGCATTGTTGACCCCGTCGCCATCATCATCCGCCGCCGGATCGAGCACCGCGACCGCGGCGCTCGTAGCGCTTTGCGGCCCAACGATCGCGGCATTACTCACCGCGGCGATGGTCGCATAGAGGGTCACCCCGTAGGGCACGTTCGTCCGCGTGTAGGTCAGAACGTTACCCACATCGGTCGGACCAAAGACGTCGCTCGCGCCAGGGGTCGTGCCAATCCGGAGGACGTAGCTGCTGACGCCGCCATCGGGGTCGGTCACCGCGCTCCAGTTAAACGTCACGCTGTGGCCAGCCACATAGGAGCTGGGCGAGGTCGGCGCCGCGGGCGCCGGAGGCGGAGTCACGTCGTAAAGCTTCAGATACTGCGCCTCGAAGGGATCCGTCGCCCACGCGGAGTCGACCGATGGGACCTTCTTGAGCAACACGAAGAGTCCGTTGTTCAGCAGGTTGGTGCCGCTGATGTTCCCCGGGATCAGATACTGGTCGCGGCGGGTGCCGTCGATAGCGGTGTAGGCGGCAATATTTTTGACGTTGTAGGTCCGGGCCGCCTTGATGCCGAACAGGTTGGAGCCGCTCTGGGTGATGTTGACGTTGAAATTTCCGCCCTGGTTGTTGTTGCGGTCGAGATTCGTGAAGGCGAAGACCACGTCCGAGAAATTCGGCGAAGCGTTCGCCGCCTCGTACTTCGCCACGCTGAAGACGCTCGGCTGCTGGCTGCCCCCGATGAGGTCGAGGAAATATCGGTTGGAGGAGCGCAAGGCCCGGCTGAACTGGCGGGCCTGGCCGATCGCCGCGTAGATCGGGTAGAGCTGATCGAGCGCGTAGGTGCGATTACCCGGAGCGAAGATCGGCTGGAGCGAATTGTATTTTTTGAAGTGCGCGATCTGCTTGCCGAAATTCGTCTCATAACGGTCGAAGCCGAAAGTGCGGGAGATGCCCAGCTCCTGACCCATGAAGATTAGCGGCACGCCATCGACCGATCCGGCGGTCGAGAAGCGAATGAACGCCTGGAACGGATCCAGGTAGTTCTCCTCGTCGTGGCTCGTGTTGTTCAACAGTACGAGGGCCTGCCCGTAGGCGTTCCGCCGGGTCTCGTAGAGGTTTCGGTAGTCGCTGGCGGTCGCCGCGTTCTGGTAGGGGAAGACAATGTTTTCATTCAGGACGTCGAAATGCCGTCCGCTGCGGTAGGTCACGGCGCCGCCGTCGAGCGACTCCGCCATGAACACGAACGCCCATTTCCGGCTGCGCGCCTTGTTGATCATATACTCCCAGCACTGCGGCGGCAGCCCCTGGCCGAAGTCCGCGCGCAAGCCATCGATCCCCTTGTAAGCCTGATCCGCGAGACTCGTGCCAGCAGGGCAACCGGTCTGATCGAGCCAAAACAGGATGTAGTCCGAGAAGTATTTCCAGGTGTTCTGCGTGACGTTGATGTCGCGCAGCTGACCATCGATGTTGATATTGCGGTCCTTGGACGTCCAGTTTGCGTCCACGTAAAAGAACGCGTCGTTTTCGTTGAGATAACTCCGGTCATCCTGCGGATTCTGGCAGACCAGCGCCGAGTAGCGGCCGAAGAAAACGTCGTAGACGTCGCCAAACTTCCCGAAGTCGCCGCGATCCGGCGCGACCGCCGGCCCCTGACCAGAAACGAGACTGGCCCGCTGGCAGTAGTCGGCATTTCGCGAATAGAAGCGGGTGTCCACGTTGAGCATGAGCGCGCGCGGATCCGTCCCGGGAGCAATGTATTTCACCCCGCTGACGCTGAGCTCACCGTCGTAGGCGGTGTGGTTGAACGGCGCGTCCAGCATGACGGAAACGCCCGCCGCATCCGCCGCGGCGACGAAGCCCTGGAATTCCACCATCGCCGCCGCGCGGCCGGCGTTCTCGCCCGCATCGTTTGGATTGTAGATCGCGCTCGGCGTGTAGCTCTTGGCCAGCAGCGGCGAGACCTCGAAAAAATTCTTCACCGCGTACGGACTGCCGGTCTCAAAAATCGCGCCCGTCACCGGATCGATCTGCCGGCCGGCGTATCCCGCCGGGTGAATCGGCTGAAACCAAAGCCAGTTCGCGCCGAGATTTCGGATGTAGTCGAGGTTGAAGCGGGAACTGACGCTATTGTACGGCCGCGCGCCGGGTCCGTCGTAGAGATCGACGAAGGTACTGCGCAGCGCGCTCGTCGTTCCCTGGCTCTCGACCGTCATCGCGTTCAACTCGAACATCACCATGTTCCGGGCCGTCTCCGGCGAGATCACCAGCGCGTGGTCGCGCCGGCCGTTGCTGCTGTAGTAGATCCACGTCGACTGACCGGTCTGCTTGTAACGCGCCGTGGCGCGATATGCCCCGGTCTTCGTCGCCGCCAGGCTCACCGTGAAACCAGCGGCCAGCGAACCCGACATGGGATACGCCCTGTAGTAGTGCAGGTCATCGGTGGAGACGACGTCGCCGCTGGGCGGATTGATGCCCTCCTCCGTCCAGACGCCGTTCACATCGGTGTATTTGAGGGTCGCAAAATCCCGCCGGTTCAGATTTGTAAAAACCTGCACGGTCGCGGGATCGACCTGCGGATCGTGCGGGGCGAAGTTGAAGGTGAAGTTCGTCGAGGTTCCCGTCACCTCATTGATGTACGTGTGGGTCGTCGTGTAGTTTGCCTCCACCCCGTTCACGGTGAGCGAGGGATCGCCGACGGTACCGACCGTGTAGGAAAACACCTGCTCCGCCTGGGCGTTGTAGTCGGCGAACTTCTCTTCGTTGTTTGCGGCGTTCCACAGCCCGAGCTTGTATTTGATCGTCGTGAACGTCGGCAGGTTCATCACGTCACCGCGCCACCACATCGCATTCCCCGCTACGCTCGGATCAGCCTCCAGATGATCCAGACCCATGGTCGCAACCTGCGTCGTGCCGCTCGGAACCCCGAGTGAACCAGCCGGGGTCGACCCGTCGGTCGTGTAATACACCGCACCGTTCGTGACCCATTTTTTCGTCACGTCGTTGTTCTCCGGGACGTAGCCCACTTTGGCCCAGAACTGCGTCGTTGCGCCATTGAGCACGCGATTCCCCGCGTGAAAGATGTACGCGGCCCGATTTCGGACCGTGAAGGGAGCAGCACTCGCGGCGCCGTTGTTCGCGGTGACCAGGGCACCCCCCTTGTCACCCCCACCATAGATAAACGCGTTATCTGCCGGGCCCGGAGTGAAGGTGAGGAGGATGTAATACTGGATGACGTCATCCGCGACGAGGTTCGCGAGGGTGAGGTCGGCGAACCAGTACTGATCGTTCCCCGAGTCGTGGTGGTAACTGAGGGCGACCGTCGACCAGGTGCCCTGGCTGGCCGATTTGTAATAGACGGTTCCTCCATTCTGGTCGGCCGTGCCGAAGCCGTTGGCCAGCTTTTGCACGCCCGAGAAAACGCGCACGGTTCCCGTGTTGCCGAACTCAAAGCGCGGATTCCGCATCGTCGGCGTCGTCCCGCCGCTTCCGCTCACGATCGTGTTATCAGGAACGTGCCAGGCGTTGGGCAGCGCGGCGGGAAGCGCGGTGGCGGCGAAGAGCGAAATCGCACTGAGCCACGACGGCACGAGCTTGCGGAGCGGGAACAACATGGGGGAACTGCGCTGGGGTGGGAGACCTTGAAGATCCGTCAAACTGAGCCGTCGTCGGTGTAGCCCACCAAACCACTGCGGCCAAGAGATTGTTTTCCCCGCCGCGAAACGCCTGTCGGGACTAATAAACGGCCTTTTCTCGCTGCGCGGTCGGCTGGCGGAGGCGACCCAGAAAGCCGGCATCCTCGGAGAGCCAGAACATCATCTTCCGATAGCAGCCGATGATCGCCGGGCGCATGGGGTCAAACCACTGACTCGCGTGAAAATACACCGACGTTCCGGCAAAGACCCGGGCCGTGCCGAGGATGGCGGAGGCGCCGAAAATCCAGCCGAGAACCGGGACGGATGTTAGCGCGAAACCGGCGGGGTACACCGCCGCCGCGACCCACGCGATCGCGCTCAGCGCGCCGAGGAGGAGGTTTTGCCGGAGCAGCGCCCCGCGGCGGAGTTCCCAGTAAAAAATCTCCGGCGGCAGCGGAGTGCGTTCGCGCCGGGTGTCGAGCGGAAGCAGATCGTGCGCAAACGCGAGGCGGGCCCGTTCCGTCACATAGGCGACCGGGACAAAGAAAAAGCCGGCGCAAAATGTCGCGAACGCCGGCTGCGCGGCGAGCCACTCCCAGCACGTGACGACGAGCCAGCCGAGCATGCCGAGGAGGAAGAGCGCTTCGACCATGGCGGAGCTTCGCGTCAGCCAGGCGGCCAGGCAAGCGCGCGGCCCGCCAGCAGATGAACGTGCAGGTGGGGAACGGTTTCGCCCGCGTCGCGCCCGTTATTGATCGTGACGCGAAACCCCGACTCCGCCACGCCGAGCTCGCGAGCGATCGTCCCCGCTGCGAGCAAGAGCCGGCCCAGCAATCCCGCATCGGCCGCCCCGGCCTCGGAGACCCGCGGAATGCAGCGCTTCGGCACGATCAGCACGTGCACGGGCGCCTGCGGATGAAGGTCGCGAAAGGCAATGAGATCGTCATCCTCATGGACGATGTCCGCAGGGATCTGCCGTGCGACGATTTTCTCGAAGAGCGTCATCGGCGAAGTCAAAGCGCCAGAAACAGTTCCGGCTGAGCCATGTTGAGTTTCGGGCGCTTGGTCAGCTGCTTGATCTCATCGATGAATTCCCCCACCTCTTCAAAGCGGCGATAGACAGAGGCGTACCGGACATAAGCCACCGGATCGAGCTCGTGCAGCTTCTCCATCGCCTTCACGCCGATCAAGCGGGACGGCACCTCGCGGTCATGCACGGCCTCGACTTCCGCGATGATGTCATCCGCCGCCTTCTCGAGCGCCTCCAGCTTGACCGGCCGCTTCTTGCAGGCCCCCACCATCCCCGCGAGCAATTTGCTGCGGTCGAAAGGCTCGTGGCGCCCGTCGCGCTTCACGACGCGGGTGTCGATGCGCTCAATCTCCTCGTAGGTCGTAAATCGAAAGCCGCACTTCAGACAGACCCGGCGACGCCGGATCCCGACCGAGTGATTCACCGGTCGCGAGTCAATTACCTTGTCTTCAATGCTCGCGCACTTGGGGCATCGCATACGGAAAGTAGCTCGACCCGCTAGACAGCACAAGCGCTAGTGGGTGTCAACGCTGGCGGAAGCAGTGTCAATTCCGCGGAGTCCGCGTGCGGCCGTCAAAAAGGACCGCTCGGCGAACCTCCCGCGGTCGCACTCTCACGCCAGCTCAATGCCCACTGGACAGTGGTCCGAGCCGAGGATGTGGGGCCGGATGAACGCGTGCTTCAAGCGGGGGCGGAGCGCCTGGGAAAGCAACAGGTAGTCGATGCGCCAGCCCACGTTGCGAGCCCGCGCGCCGCTCATCACGCTCCACCACGTGTAGTGGCCGCCCGACTTCTCAAACTCGCGAAACGAGTCGACGAAGCCTGCCTTCACGAACGCGCCGAAGCCTTTGCGCTCCTCGGGAGTGAATCCGTGGTTTTTCACGTTCGCCTTCGGATTCGTCAGGTCGATCTCCGTGTGCGCCACGTTGAGGTCACCTCCGAAAATGACCGGCTTCGTCTGCTCGAGTTTCCGGAGATAGCGAAGGAAGGCCCGATCCCACTTTTGGCGATACTCCAGCCTGGTGAGCTCCCGCTGGGAATTTGGGACGTAGACGTTCACGAGGAAGAAATCGTCGTATTCGGCCGTCAGCACCCGTCCCTCGTTGTCGTGCGCCTTCGCCCCGATCCCCTGCGTCACGTTCCGCGGAGGTGTTTTCGTGAAAATCGCGGTGCCGGAGTAACCCTTCTTGATCGCGCTGTTCCAATGCACTCCGTAGTGCCCCGGCCAGACCGGCTCGACATCCGCCGCCGTCGCCTTCGTCTCCTGAAGGCAGAGAACGTCGGGATTCTCCTCCTCGAGAAACTCGAGAAAATTCTTCCGCAGCACGGCGCGGATTCCGTTCACGTTCCAGGAGACGATTTTCACGCCGCAAACAACCACGGTGAACTTCGAACGTCGAACATCGAACTTTGAACTTCGAAATTCTGAACCCTGAAGCGCCTCCGGCCACGGATTTTGCCAAGTTCGACGACGACGCCCGATTTCCGCCGCGGGCGAGCGACGGCCGCATTCGAATGGAAGTCGCTTCGCGAAAAACTTCGACGTTCAGCGTTCGATGTTCGACGTTCGACGTTCAAAGTGGCCCGCGATCTCCCCATCTACGCCCTCGAGGCGGAGCTCGTCACCCGGCTGCGCCAGACGAACCGCGCGGTCCTGCAGGCGCCCACGGGATCGGGCAAGTCCACTCAGGTGCCGCAGATGCTGCTGGAGCATGGATTCCTCGGCGACTCGCGGCGGGCGGTGATCCTGCAGCCGCGACGCCTCGCCACGCGGATGCTGGCGACCAGGGTCGCGTCGGAACGCGGCGGGAGACTGGGCCGCGAAGTGGGCTACACGATCCGCTTCGACAACCAAACCTCGCGGGACACGCGCCTGCAGTTCGTCACGGAAGGTATCCTCCTGCGCCAGATGCTCGGCGATCCCGGGCTCCCGGCGATTGGTGCGATTCTTTTCGACGAGTTCCACGAACGCCACCTCTTCGGCGACATCACGCTGGCCCGGGCCCTCCAGATTCAGGAATCCACGCGCCCCGACCTCAAGCTGATCGTGATGTCCGCGACCCTCGAGACCGCGGCGCTGGAACGATACCTCGGACCAACGTGTGCGACGCTCAGCTCGTCCGGCCGCACATTCCCGGTGGACATCGAATTCATCGGGAGATCCAGCGCGAATCTCGGCCGACCCGCCTGGGAAATGGCGGCCGACGAACTCGAGCGCGTCGCGCAATCGGTCCCGACGGGCGACGCGCTCATCTTCATGCCGGGGGCGTTCGAGATCTCGAAAACCATCCAGGAAATTCGGAATCGTTCCGCTCTCGCGCGCGTCTGGGTGCCGCGACCACTCCACGGCGAACTCCCGCCGCAGGAGCAGGACGCCGCGCTCGCCCCGCTCGGAGAGTACGGTCATCGGAAGGTCGTGGTCGCGACCAATGTGGCCGAAACCTCCCTCACGATCGACGGCGTGCGGATCGTGATCGACTCCGGCCTGGCGCGGATCGCTAAATTCGATCCTTACCGGGGCATCAACACGCTCCTGATTGAGAAGATCAGCCGCGCTTCCTCCGACCAGCGGGCCGGCCGCGCCGGTCGGACCGCGCCCGGGGTGTGCGTCCGTCTCTGGACGCAGGACGATCATTTCCTCCGCGCGGGTCAGGAACTGCCGGAAGTGAAGCGACTCGACCTCGCGGAGGTGATCCTCACCTTGAAGGCGGGCGGCGTGGAGAATGTGCACGCGTTCCGGTGGCTGGAGGCGCCAGAACGGCGTTCGCTCGACCGCGCGGAGCGACTGCTCGAGAACCTCGGAGCGATCGAGCGGGGCGTGAACGGTCCGATCACCGAGCTCGGCCGGCGGATGCTCGCGTTCCCGGTCCACCCGCGCTATGCGCGGATGCTTCTCGCGGCCGAGGAGCGAAAATGTGTTCCCAGCATAGCGCGTCTCGCGGCGCTCACGCAGGGCCGCTCGCTTTTCGTGCGGCCGGTGGACAAGGCCACCGAGGGGCTGCGCGAAGATCTGCTCGGGCGGGAAAAGGAGAGCGATTTCTTCCTCCTTCAGCGGGCGCTCCGCTACGCGGAGAAAGCGGATTTCGAGCCCGGCCGGCTGCGGAAACTGGGGATCCACATCCTCTCCGCGCGCGCCGCTTCCGAGCTCAGCGGGCAGTTCCTGCGGATCGCGCGCGATGAAGGCCTGAGCGTCGAAATCGGGGCGACGCCGCCGAGCGCGGATATCCGGCGCTGCATCCTGGCCGGCTTCGCTGATCACGTCGCGAAGCGGCTCGATGGCGGCACGCTCCGCTGCGCGCTCGTCGGCGGACGCCGGGGCGTGCTTGCCCGCGAGAGCCACGTGGACAACGCCCCGCTCTTCGTTGCCGGCGAGGTGCGTGAGGTCGAAGGCCGCGACGCGGAGGTAAACACGCTCATCAGCCTCGCCACCGCGATCGAGGAGGACTGGCTGCGGGAGATGTTTCCGCAGGATCTCCGCGACGAGGACGAGACGATTTACGACGCGCAGCAGCGCCGGGTCTTCGTGCGACGCCGGCGGTATTTCCGCGATCTGCCCCTCTCGGAAAAGCTCGTGGAGGATCCGCCCCGCGAGGACGCGGCCGCGCTACTCGCGGCCGAGATCCAAGCGGGGCGGCTGAAGCTCGAGCAGCTCGACGAGAGCGTGGAGCAATGGGTCGCCCGGCTGAACTCACTGGCCCAGTGGATGCCGGAGCTCGAACTGCCGCCGCTAGCGTGGGACGACCGCCTGCCGCTGCTCGAGCAGCTTTGTTTCGGGGCATTCACGTACAATCAGATCAAGGACAAGCCCGTTTGGAACACCTTCAAATCCTGGCTGAGCGGACAGCAGCAGGCGTGGGTCGAGGAATACGCGCCTGATCGGATCGAGCTCCCCGGCGGTCGCAATCGGAAGGTAAAGTACTCCGGGACGGCCGAGCCGCCCGTCATCGCCGCCCGGATTCAGGATCTGTACGGGGTGGAAGGCGGACTCTTCGTCGCCGCCCGGCGGATTCCAGTGACGATCGAGGTGCTCGCGCCAAACATGCGTCCGGTCCAGGTGACGAAGGATCTCGCGACCTTCTGGCGCGAGAGCTATCCGAAACTGAAGCAGGAACTCCAGCGCCGGTATCCGAAGCACGAGTGGAGATAGCCGCAAAATGCCGTCTCCCCGCCCGCCCGACCCTCGATCGCGGTAGCCCGAATTTTCCCGGCCGTGGAGGAAAGTCCGACGGCCAAGCTGCGACTCGTGATATCGTTCTCGTCTCCATGCCCGTCGCTCCCATCACCATTGTCTCCGGCCTTCCGCGCTCCGGGACTTCGCTGATGATGCAAATGCTGGCGGCCGGCGGGATGGCACCGCTGACGGATGGCGTCCGCGTCGCGGATGCGGACAATCCGCGGGGCTATCTCGAATTTGAGCGCGTGAAGCGCGTGAAATCCGACCACGGATGGCTCCCCGAGGCGGAGGGAAAGGTCGTCAAGATGGTGCACCTGCTCCTCCGCGAGTTGCCGCTCGACGGTTTCACGTATCGAGTCGTCTGGATGCGTCGTCGGATCGAGGAAGTCCTCGCCTCGCAACGCGCCATGCTGCAGCGCCAGGGCAAATCCGGCGCCGCCATCCCGGAGGCGCAACTGGCCGGGATCTTTTCCGCGCAGATGGACGACGTGGAGCGGTGGATGACGGCGCAGTCGGCCTTTACATTTCTATCGGTCACCTACCATGAACTCGTGGCGGAACCAGCGAGCCACGCCGCGCGGCTCAATCAGTTCCTCGGCGGCACGCTCGACGAGAGGGCGATGACATCGGCCGTCGATCCGGCGCTTTACCGCCAGCGACCAAAGCCGATGGGGTGATGGCGCTCACCCCCGTGGCTCCCGCGGGAGGAATTGGGCCATCAGGCCGAACGCGAGCGCGACGAAGAGGTGCAGCCAGACAAATGCGGCCAGGCCGGCCGCCATCAGCGCGAGCCACGTCCAGACTTGCCAGTCCATCCCGCCAACCGCGGGGGGCCCCGCGAAGGTCGCACGCAACCGGCGGCCGCTCTGCCAGACGAGGAAACCCCCGAGCAGAAAGTAACCGGCCACGCCGAGCGGGACCACGAGAGGAAGTCCGCCCCCACTGACCGTCGCTCCCCCACCCGCCGGCTGGCGCGTCAGAACGAAAAGCAGAATCGATTCGCCGACGAACGGAGCGTCCGAAACACTCGAAAGGACGCGCGCGCCGAGCAACGTTCCATCGGGCAATGGCCACCCGGCGACGAGCGCCTCCGCCGCGAGCGCTCCCGCCTGATCAAAACGTCCATTGGCGCGCGCCGCGCCGATCGCGAACGCGGATGCCGTGGTGCCATACCCCGCGAGAACCGGACCGGCATCCACCTCGGCAGACCAGTCCGGCGCGCCCGATCCGGCGGGATACTCCCGCACCCCCGCGAGGAACGCGCTCTCGCGCCAGAAGTGCTTCTCGAACGCCGGATACCAGGCGCGCGCGGTCTCGGGCCAGACTTCCGGCGCCCAGATGAGCTCAGAGGCGATTCCGACGCCGCGGGCCGATCCGGATCCATCGCCAGTCACCGCGTTCGCGACGTATGCGGGCAGTTGCGTGCGCGGATCGAGCCGGGCGCCCTGGAATCCGCGCACGGCCTGGGCGGCGAAGCGCGCGTGGTCGGTGCCAAGCACCGCGTCCGCGCGCCGAATCGCGGCGATCGCAGGAAGGATGTCGATGGGGTAACACTGCCCCGGGTAGTCATCGAGCAATCCGTGAGGCGATCGATCGAGCTCGGCCGCCAGTGATTCGACCTGACCCGCGAGCAAATCTCGATATTTGCGCTCGCCGGTCAGCTTTTCGTAACTTGTGAGGCCACTGATGAGGAGCATCCGGTAGAACAGATTCCCGGACTTCAGGTAGTCATCTCCCCAATGCTTGCGGACCCATTCCGCGTGTCCGGGATCCGCGACGAGCGCGGCCGCCGCTTCGACGGCCTCACGGGCATACTCCGCGGGGAGCGGACCTTGAAACGTCGCGTCCTTCCGCGCCTCGAGCTGCAGCGCCTCCGTCGCCCAGAGATAGAACACACAGCTGAACACCGGCCACTCGGTGTCGGCGACATGATGGGTGGAAAGCAGGGTGGCCCGCTTCGAGCGCACGCGCTCCGGCGCCCAGCGCGCGATCCGCTCCGCCAGGCGGCGATGCAAGCGCCAGGCGATGGACGGAACGGCTTCAGACTGCCACGCCGGGTCCGTGAGGTCGCGCGTGAGCAGGAAGGCGGGAATCAGAAACGTATAGCCAGCGAGAAGGATAAGTCCCACCGCGTTGCAAACGGCGACTAAGCGTCGGGATTTGGTCATGTCCGCGCCATCGTCGCGTGGGGCAGGCGTGGCGTCCATCGCGGGCATGCCGGGGATGCCGCGGTCGACACCGATTGCGCTTGTGCCGCCGTTCCCAAACGGGAGACTTGCGGCATGAAACTCGTCTTCACGAGTCTGGACTTCGTCGACGCCGGGCTGATGCAGTCGATGCTCGAAGCCGAGGGCATCCCCACCGACATGCGCAATCTGCGCTCCTCGAGCCTCGCCGGGGAAATCCCGGTGCTCGAAGTCATGCCGGAAGTCTGGGTACTCGACGACGCCAGCGAGGAGCGGGCCCTCGGGCTCATCAAGGCATTTCGCGCCGAACCGACGGAGACCTTCCCCGATTGGAAATGCCTGGGATGCGGGGAGATCATCCCCGGCAGCTTCACCGAGTGCTGGAAATGCGGCAGGCCGATGGATGCCGTCTGACTTCGGGGCAGTCGGATCGCTTCACATCACGCGGTCGACCAGTTTCGCTCCCGACTCAAACGCGGCGAGATTTGCGAGGAAATGTCGGACGAGGCGGACGTGCTCGATCGAATGTCCGCCGCCGGTGTGCGGACAGATGAAGCAGTTCCGCGCCGACCAGAGCGCATGATCCGGCGGAAGGGGTTCCGGATCCGTCACGTCCAGATACGCGGCGTCCAGCGCGCCGCTTTGGAGGGCGGCGATGAGCGCCGGCTGGACCACGGTGGGGCCGCGTCCGATGTTGTAAAACCGCGCGCCGCGCTTCATGCACGCGAAGCGGTCCGCCCCGAAATATCCAAGGGTGGCCGGGCTCTCCGGCAAAATGTTGATCACGTGGTCCGCTTCCCCGAGGCGCTGATCCGCGTCCGCCTCGCGAACCATTTCGACCGGCTCGTCACCCCGGATGGTGCGCCGAACGCCAATCAAACGCATCTGGAGCGGGGCGAGAATCTTGATCAAGCACTCCGCGATCGCCCCGAAGCCGTAGAGCAGCGCCGTCTCTCCGCCGAGCAGTCGGGAAACAAGCCGGCGTTCATGGTACGGCCACGCGCGGTCGGTCCGCTGACTATCCAGCGACTGCGGGAGCTGGCGGGCCAGGGCGAAGATCATGGCCGCGAGATGTTGCGCGCACGGCTCATTGAAAACGTGGGAACTGGTCGTGAGCGGAATGCCCCGCGCGGTGATCCCGGTCCGGAAGGCATCGTTATCGTAGCGCGTGTATCCCGCCGTGGTCAGGTGGGCCCAGCGCAGCTTTGGGGATGCGCCGAGAATCGCGGCCGGATCCGGCTGTCCGAAGGCGATCTCCGCGGTCGCGAAGTGCTCATCCGACGGACTCGAGCGGAGGACCGACGAAGCGAGGTTCTGCGCGACGAGCAACTCGTGGCGCGCAGTCCCGTCGCGGAGAACCTGCATGGCGGCTTCGTTGAAGGCGGTATTGCACCAGATACGGAGGCGTTCAGACATGGCGAGCGTGGACGGAACTTTGGGATGAGGTGACCGGGAGGAAAGGGGATAAACGCAATCTAGGCCGCGGTCGATCGGCCCGACGCGATGCGGAGAATTTCGTACAAATAGCCAGCGGCGCGGACACCGCGGACGACGGCGCGCCGCATCGCGGTGAATTGAAGAGTGATCGCGCTCAGCGGCACGAGGAGCACCTGCGCCAGGAGCTTCAGGAGATTGGCGAAGAAGCGGCCGATCAGGAAACCCGGCGAATTCCGGCCGCGCTCCAGGACCGCCGACCGGCCGTTGTCGAACGCGTGGCGGGCCACGTACCGGAATGCCATGCGTGACGCGGGCATCTGGTGCTGCACCTCGGCCTCAGGACAAAACCAGATCTCAAGGCCGGCGTGTCGGAGGCGCTGGATCATCTCGCTGTCACCGCCCGACAGCAACGAACCACCCTTGCGATCCAGGTCGGCGCGAAACATTCCGTGCCGCGCAAAGACGTCGCGGGGAAAAGCGACGTTCGCACCCATCGGCATGGCGCGCGCGCCCGCCGGCCCGAGGTCAGGACGGAAGCGGAGCGGGCGGTGCCAGATCTTCACGTAGTCTGGAACGCCATCCGGAAAAATCGGGATGACTTCGCCGCCTAGCGCGCCGATGCGGCCTGCCTCATCGGCGAGCAACGGCGCACTCATGCGCTCGACCCAGTCGGGCCGCACGAGGATGTCGTCATCGCCGAAAACGATCACTTGTCCCCTCGCCTCCGCGATAGCGCGGTTCCGGGCGTGGTTCAGCCCCTGCTCGGATTCCAGCACGTAGCGCGGCGCGGGCGAAGCGCCGCCGAAGGCCGCGACCACGGCCGCGGTGTCGTCGGTCGAGCGATTGTCGATGACGAGGAGTTCCCATCGGTCAGCCGGCAACGTCTGCCCGGCAAGCGTGGCGAGCGTCTGCCGCAGGATCGGAGCCCGATTATACGTCGGGATCGCGACGGTCACGAGACAGGGCGGATCAGCCGGCATACGCGCGCAGAAAACGCCACACCCATCCGCTGGGCAAGAACCGAAGGGGAATGCGTTCGAGCCGCCGCATCCGGCGGAGCACGCGCGCCGAACCGCCAAACCGCGTTTGGTAGGCGCGGGCGTTCCGGGTGCTGAAGAAGCGGGCAAACCATTTTCCCAGCGGACGCGACGGGAGGTGCGTGCGAGCGATCCGGAGCCGGAGCAGGTGCACTTTCTGGAGCATTTCCTCCCACGCGTTGGCGGTCCACTGCTCGGGACTTTGACGGTAAAAAGCGCCTACGGCATCCACCACGCGCACGGGCCCGGCGCAGGCGAGCCGATACCAAAATTCGTAGTCGGCGAGCGGGCCCCAGGCGGCATCAAACCCACCCAGTCGCATGGCCACCTCCCGGCGCATCAAGACCCCGGGAAAGGGCGTCATGGAGCTCTTGACGAACCACGCCGGCGGATAGATCCGATTCTCCGGCCGGGCGGGCACCGCGGGCGCGGGAGGCAACGCCCCGCCGGTGAGCGTCTTCGTGCAGACCGCCACGGCGTCGCCCGCGAGAAGCGGCGCGACGAGCCGCAGATACTCGGGAAAGAGCGCATCATCCTCGTGCAGCACCATCACCCAGTCGCCACGCGCCACGGCCAGACAGGCGTTCCAATTCCCCACCGCGCCGACCCGCTGCGGATGGACGTGCAGGGTGATGCGCGGATCGTCGAACCCGAGCACGACCTCGGCTGTGCCGGGCAGGCCGAGATCATCGCAGACCACTATCTCCCACTCGAGGGGAAGCGTCTGCGCGCGGATGCTGGCGATCGCCTCCTTGAGCAGGGCGGGGCGACTGTACGCCGGGATGCCGAAGCTGATGCGGGGAGGACTCATGCAGGCTGGACAAATCCCGTTGCACACCGCGGAAGTCGAGGCATCTTCTCACCTTCGCTTTTCGGCCCCATCGACTAGCGGTTAGGTCATAGCCCTCTCAAGGCTACAGCACGGGTTCGATTCCCGTTGGGGTCGCCACTTTTCCTCCGCGTCGCGGGGGGTTCTTCGTCCGCCGCGAAGGTTTCGCTGGCCATCCCCTGGACGGGATTGCACCATCGCCCCCGACCGGACCGCGCTTGCTTCCCCTCCCCTGCTCATGCCCAAATCCCTCCTCGCTCCCCTCGCGTTTCTCGCTCTGGTGGCCGTCATGCACGCCGAGCCTCCCGCCCAACTGATCTTCCCGGGTGACGCGAAATCCCCGATCGCCGCGGGCGTCGCGGTCCCGGCCGGACGCGCCTATTTCTGGACGAGCGGGACGGTGCCGACGACCCTCGCGAAGGAAGGTGCCACCGTCTATGACCGCGTCGGCGACACCTACGCGCAGGGGGTGAGTTGCTTGAAGAATATCGAGAAGGTCCTCGCGGATCAGGGCCTCACGCTCAAGGACGTCGTGTATCTCCGCGTTTACGTCGTGCCCGACGCCGCCAAGGGAGGAAAGTGTGACTTCCCAGGTTGGTTCAAGGCCTACGGCGAGTTCTTCGCGAACGAGAAAAACCCCGGCAAGACCGCGCGCTCGACCGTCGGCGTCCAGAGCCTCGTGAATCCCGACTGGCTCATCGAAGTGGAAGCTGTGGCCGTGTATCCGGAGAAGAAGTAGGGGGCCCGAGGCGATCGCCGCTGTTCGTCAGACGGGCAGCATCCACCCGGGCGCAGCGGTGCGACCCACGGGCTCGCTAACGGCAAACTGGGCCCCGAAAAAATCAAGCTTCCCGCACTGACGGGCGCACGTCCGCAGTCTCTCCGGCCCGCCAGGCGCCCAGCGATCCGCCACCGCACGGAAAAACGGACCCGCCAGGATTTCCGCCAGCGGGTGGTGCCGGGCGTCGATCGACGCCCGACCCTCGGGAATCGACGAGAGCAGCTTCGCGACCTGCTCCGATTCGCCGGAAGGCGATGGCGGGTAAATCTGCGCGAGGAAGCAGCACGGAAACACCAGTCCGTCGGCGCTCACGTAGATCTCCCGCTGCGCGGCGGCCTTGCAGCAGATGGGCGTCTCCGCGAGGTAACCAGCGTAGTCTCCCGGCGTGTTCCACGATTCCGCGGCCGTCGCCACTGCATCGTTGCGCAACGCCGCCTCGGACGGTGGCTCGAGAAAATATTCGAGCCCGCCAGCCGTGGATCGCACCTCGAAGCGTTCCTGCGCGCGACCTTCCCGCAAGAACCGCCGCGTGCGTTTCGCAGTGAAGCGCGCGAACCCGAGCTCGGCCGCGAGGCGCCGGGCCAGGCCGACCTGATGCTCGTTGTGCCGGAACACGAGGAAATCCCACTTCGCCCGGCCGCCCGCCGTGATGAACGCGCGCACGGCGCGCACGACGCGCTCCCATTCCACCCCGCGCCGGTAGAGGTGATTCGTGTCGGCCAGGCCATCGATGCCGAAGCGAACGCAGTCCGTCACGCGCGCGAGGTCCGTCCACCACGCCTCGTCCCGCGCCCCGCCGTTCGAATGCAGGGTCAGCCGCAGACGCGGATTCCCCGCCTTGAGGTACGCACAGATCGGGAGCAGGTCCGCCGCGACGATCGGGTCCCCGTAGTTCCCGCAGAAGCGCACGTCCGTGAGCTGACCGAGGAATTCCGGCGGGAAGATGGTCTCGATGTCCCCCAGGCGAAGCTGCGCCACGACCAGCGCCGGATTCACGGCCCCGCCGTGCAGATTCCGCGGGCACATCGGGCAACGCGCATTGCAGCCCGAGGTGACCTCGAGATGCACGCGACGGACGTCGGCAAGACGGAACATGAGTCGGACTCTACTCAAGCGCATTCGGCCCGGGGCGCGAGGCGCAAAGCACCGCGCATCCGGGCTGGCCTGTCCGCAGGGTTTGTCGGAGGATCGACCGATGGACCATTTCCGGCATCGTCCCAACCGGCGCGACTTTCTTCGCCAGCTCGGCCTTGCGACCGTCGGGCTCGCGCTCGGCGCCCGCCGCCTAGCCGCGGCGGATCCGGCGCCGCGATCTTTTCGCTTCGTCTTCGCGTCCGACGCCCATCTCATGGTCGGCGACGCGAAAGGTTCCGCGGCCGGCCTCGGGAAATGCCTCGAGGCGATCGAAGCGCTGACGCCGCGGCCAGCGTTCGTCCTGATGGGTGGGGACCTGACGCACGAGTCACCCGATCTCGACCTCGATCCCGCGGGGCGGCTGCTCGACCATTTCCTCGCGATCTGGAAGCGACACACGTCGCTCCCAGTTCATTACACCTTCGGCAATCATGATTTTGCGGGCGTCAAGAATCCAGGGGTGAAGCGCGACGATCCGCGCTTCGGGAAAGGTCTTTTTCGGGCACGACTCGAGCTCGCAAGAACGTACCGCTCCTTTGACGCGGGCGGTTGGCATTTCGTGATCCTCGATGATGTCGTGGCCCACGCTGACGGCAGCTACTTGGGAGAATATCCGGCGGAGCAGCTCGATTTCATCCGCGCCGATCTCGCCACGACGAACGGGCGCCCGACCGTCCTCTGTGGTCACATCCCGAGCGTCTCCGTCCTGCCGACCTTTGCCGGGCTCGCGAAACTGGCCGGAAAAAAACTCGAGATTCCCGCTTCCGTCGTCGCCACCAACACCGCGGCCCTCCTCGAAGTGATATCCCAGAGCCAGGCAAACGTGCGCCTCCTGCTGGGTGGCCACCTTCATCATTTCGAGCGTCTGCGGGTCGACGACCTCTCCTTTGTGAATGGCGGTGCGATCTGCGGCGACTGGTGGCGCGGCGCGCAGAAGGGCTGTCCCGAAGGATTCACCGTCGTCGACCTTCAGCCGGACGGAACGTTCGCCGCCGACTATCGCGGGTACGGTTGGAAAGCGGTCAGCTGACCCGACCGGCGCGGGCACTCCGGACGGGAGCCCCCGCGCTGCGCGGGCGGGCTACGCCCGGCGCTCCTTGATCGAGGCGAGGATGTCTGCGACGACCTCTCCGCGAGGTTTCGCGCCGAGATTACCCTTGCCGTGCACGCGTAGGCTCACCGCCCCCGCCTCGAGATCGCGTTTCCCGATGACGAGCATCGTGTGGACCTTCATCTGTTCAGCGTTGGCGATCATCGCCTTGATCGGGTCGCCACTGGAGTCGAACTCCGCGCGGACGCCGTGCGAGCGCAGTTCCGTCTGCAACGCCCGGGCGTATTCCAGCAGCGGTTCGTCTTCGCCGAGCGGGAGCACCCGCACCTGCTCGGGCGCGAGCCAGAGCGGAAAGTTTCCGGCGTAGTGCTCGATGAGAAAGCCGATGAAGCGTTCGTGCGTGCCCAGCGGCGCGCGGTGGATGCAGAGGGGCGTGGCCTCAGTGTTTTCCCGGGTCTTGTAGACGAGGCCGAACCGGAGCGGCACGGCGAAGTCGACCTGATTCGTGGCAATCGTAAACTCGCGGCCGATTGCGCTCCAGACCTGCACATCGATCTTCGGCCCGTAGAAGGCCGCCTCGTTCGGCACCTCCACGTAATTGATGCCGGACTTGATCATCACATTACGGACCATGTCCTCCGTCCTCTTCCAGAGCGCCGGCTCGTTGACGAATTTCTCGCCGAGCTTCGCCGGATCGTGCGTGGAGAAACGCATGAGATATTTCCCGATTCCGAAGAGCTGGAAGTAATGGAGGTACATCTCGTTCACCCGGTTGAACTCCGCCTCGAACTGTTCCTCGGTGCAGTAGATGTGCGCATCGTTCATCTGCATCGAACGCACCCGCATCAGGCCGAACAACTCGCCCGATTGCTCGTAGCGATAGCACGTGCCGTATTCGGCCAGGCGCATCGGCAGGTCGCGGTAGCTGCGGGGAAACGCCTTGAACACCTTGTGGTGGTGCGGGCAGTTCATCGCCTTGAGGTAGTATTTCTCGACGGGGGCATTCTCCGAGGCGGACTCCTTGAACTCCATCGGCGGATACATCGACTCGGCGTAGTAGGGCAGATGGCCGCTCGTGAGGTACATGCTCTCCCGCGCCAGATGAGGTGTGCGCACCCGCTGATAGCCGCCGGCGAATTCCGTCTCCTTTGCGAGCCTTTCGAGCTCCTCGACCAACACCGTACCGTTCGGAAGCCAGAGGGGCAGGCCGGGGCCCACGTCCTCGTCGAAGGCGAAGAGCTCCATCTCGCGACCGATCTTGCGGTGATCGCGCTTCTTCGCCTCCTCCAGCATGGCGAAGTACGCCTCCATCTCCGTCTTGTTCTTGAAGGCCGTGCCGTAGATGCGCTGGAGCTGGGGATTCCGCTCGTCGCCCTTGTAGTACGTCGAGGAAACGTGCGTCAGCTTGAAGGCTCCGATGTTTCCCGTCCGCATCACGTGCGGGCCGGCGCACAGATCCGTGAAGTCCCCGTTCCGGTAGAGCGTAATCGCCTCTCCTTCCGGAATCCCGTGCAGAATGTCGAGCTTGAACCGGCTCGTGCTTTCGCGCGGAGCGAGCGCCGCGAGCTCGCCCCGCTCCGCCATCGCCAAGGCCTCGGCGCGCGAAATCTCCACGCGCTGGAAGACGTGGTTCGCCTTGACCTCTTTTTTCATCTCCGCCTCGATCCGCTCGAAGTCGTCCGGGGAAATCCGATGGGCGAGATCCACATCGTAATAGAAACCCGTCTCGACGGGCGGACCGGCCGCAAACTGCGCGTCCGGCCAGAGGCGCGCGATCGCCGTGGCCAGGACGTGCGCGCAGGAGTGACGGATGCGCTCGAGATCGGACATCTGCGGAGCAGGTCGGGAGGCGGGGGCTTCGGACATATCGGGATGGGATGGGCGTGACGTGGGCAAAAAAAGGGGCGACCGTTGATCCGGTCGCCCGCTGGCTGATGGGGGAACAAAGCCCGCTCAGACCCGCGCGCGCCGGAGGCGCGTCGTGGTGATGAGCGTGGTGGGCGTTGCGCCGTTCATGACGGGTTTCGAGTATCCGCGGACCGGTCGGCGGTCAAGCGCAAGAAACGCGGCGCGCCCCCAAAAGCGCGGGCTCCCCAGCCGCGATGCCCGTGTCATCTTCAGGAGAAATTCGCGTCTGCCCGTGTTAGACTTGGGATGTCCGGTTTGGTCCATTCCGTCCCCTTTCATCCCCGTTTCCTATGGCCGAAGTCCAACGCACCACCGCCAACTCTGCTGAGATGTCCCAGCGGTTCATCGAACTCATCATGATGCTCGCCGAGCAGAGCGTGATGCTTCTGGGACTGCAACCGCACCCGGCCACCGGCAAGACGATGCGCAACCTCAAGGCGGCGAAGATCTACATCGACCAGATCGAAATGATCCGGGAAAAAACCCGCGGCAACCTCGTTCCGGAGGAAGCGAAAATCCTCACGAAGATGCTCGGTGATCTCCAGTTCGAGTACGTGCGGATCAGCGGTGACCTGACCGCGTACGATACGTCGGCCCTGACGGCACCGGAGGACGAGGAGGGAGCACCGGAGTCCGCTCCCGCGTTGACGACCTCCGCCGGCACGGCGCAGCCGCAGCCCAAGCCGTCTCCAGCTTCCGTCACGGCCTCGTCCCCTTCCACCCCCACCTCGCCGCAGCAGGCCGAGGCCGAGCGCAAGGTGCGCTTTACGAAGAGCTACGGCTGATCGGAACCCGCGGCTTCGCCCGGGTCGACCGGCTCTCCCCGGGAAGCGAGCGGGTGCGCAGGCACAAGAAAACCCGTTCCGCCGGACGGCGGAACGGGTTCTCCGGTCGAGGGAGAAATCCTCTCGTCGCGAAATTAGAGCTTGGACTTCAGATCTTTGCCGACGACGAACTTAACGGTCTTCGAGGCCTTGATTTTGATCTTCTGGCCGGTCTTCGGATTGACCCCGGTGCGGGCTTTGCGCTGCGCCACCTTGAAGGTGCCGAAGCCGATGAGCTGAACGGACTTTTCCTTCTTGAGGCCAGCCTTGATGCCGTTGATGACTGCTTCCACCGCCGCCGCCGCGTGCGACTTGCTGGTGTCGGCGCCGAGCGCCTTCTGGACCGATTCGATGAGTTTGGCTTTGTTCATGACAAATGAGTGGAGGTGAGTGAATCCTCGCGGGCCCGGGGGAACTTTCGGGGTGCACGAAGTAACGCCGCGTTGTGTCACTCACGTCATGGAGTGTCAAATCATTTGATGCCTTCCACTTTCTTTGATGCGCATCCGCGTCAGCATTCATGCGGCTTCCCGCGTGTGTCGCCCGGATTGCCGCGCGTTCTGCGGCGCCCAACTTTCTTCCCTTAGCCCCAGAGGGCACCCGGGAAAAAACCCTTTGCGGAGTGCCCGCTTTGCAGGCACTGATTCCAGTTCACGCGATTGCCTCGTAGTGTAACGGTAGCACAAGTGACTCTGAATCACTTTGTCAAGGTTCGAATCCTTGCGAGGCAGCCACTTCGGAAGACGGGCGGGGATCGAGATCCGTCATTGAACGAAGCAGCGTAACCTGAACAAAATGCCCTTCCGATGGTCTAATTGTTCCACTCGCGCCCTTTAATGCTCCGCCGCTCCGTCTCCCTCGCCCTTTTCGCCGCCAGTCTCGCCCTCGCATGCTCCGCTGCGCCCGCGGCGGAGAAGCGCGCCACGCGTCCCGCGGCAGCTCCCGCCAAGGAGGAGTCTGTCGACTGGAAAATCGTCAAGCACGAGGGCCGCGATTATCTCACGCTCGAGAACATCGCACGATTCTACAAGCTGAAGGGCAACCTGACTCCGACCGAGCGGAAGGTGCTCGTCTCGAATGGCCGCTTCAGCCTTCAGGTGACTGGTGAAAGCCGTTCCGTCGTCATCAATGGCGTCGTCCAGTGGCTGTCCTTTCCGGCGCGCTACCAAGACGGCCAGATGCTGATCTCGCGATTCGATCTCGCGAAGACGATCGAACCGGCCCTGCGCCCGCAGGTCGTGCAACAGGTCCGTCCGTTCAAGACGGTGGTCATTGACGCCGGCCATGGCGGACACGACAAGGGTGCTGCCAGCACGCTCGGCTGGGAGAAGGATTACAATCTGCTCGTCTCGAAGGAGCTCAAGACGCTGTTCGAGAAGCGCGGTTTGAAAGTCGTGATGACCCGCGACACGGACATTTTCCTCCCGCTCGAGGAACGCGCCCGCCGCGCGAACGCGGTTCCGGATTCGATTTTTGTCTGCGTGCACTTCAACGCCGCGCCGGGCAATGCCGGCGACGCGTCGGGGTTCGAGGTCTTCGCGCTCGCCCCGCGCGGTGCTCCGGCCACGCATGACGAGTACACCTACGCGGACCTCCTCGCCCAGCTGCCGGGCCACGATTTCGAAAACGCCAGCCTCGCCCTCGCCACCGCCGTGCAGCACGCCCTGGTCGGGAACATGCAGGAATTCGATCGCGGCGTGAAGCGCGCCCGGTTCGCCGTGCTGAAGCTCACCAAGTCCCCCTCCCTCTTGATCGAAGGCGGCTTCCTCAGCAACGCGCAGGACGGAAGGCAGATTCATGACCCGCTCTGGCGCCGCGCGCTTTGCGAGTCGATCGCCGACGGCGTCGAAGCCTACCGGGGACTCGCCCAATTCCACCGCTTCCCGCGCCTCGTCGCCGACTACAAGGCGGAGCGCCTGCCGACCCTCGGCCGACTCGTGAACGTCGATGCGCCTTCTTCCGCCTTCCCCGTCAGCAACACCATACCCATCAGTTTCAACCACCGCCCGGCGATGGGCCCGCGGGAGGATTAGTCGCCGATCAGGAAGACGCGGCAAACGCTGGCGCGGGATCTTCCCCGCATTGACTCTCCGCGCGCGGACTCGTAGAGTCCGCCTTAAGACAGGGGCGCTGGTGACGGCTGAGACCTCCGCACGTGGAGGAACCCTTCGAACCTGATGCGGGTAATGCCGCCGCAGGGAAGTCGGACGCAGCCGGAGCGCGCGCCTGTCGAACCCCAGTTTCGACTTCGTCCCATGATCGCCAGCTCCGACTCCTCCGCGCCTTCCGCCGCCCCTCACAGCAGCGACGTTCTCCCCAACAGCCGCAAGGTCTACATCGAGGGAACGCTCCACCCGGACATCCGCGTGCCGCTCCGCGAGATCAGCCTCGCCCGCACGAAGCTGCCGAACGGCGGCATCGAAGAGAATGAAGCATTCCGCGTTTACGACACGAGCGGACCGTGGGGAGATCCCGATGTCGCCTGCGACGTGAAACTCGGTCTCCCCGCCCTGCGCAAGAGCTGGATCATGGCTCGGGGTGATGTCGCCGAAGTCGAAGGCCGGCCGGTCAAGCCGATCGACAACGGCTATCTCTCCGAGACGCACGTCGCTCTCGCGGCCCAGCGCTTGAATGACTCCGCGTTCGGGATCCAAAACGACGCCTTCCCGAAGCGGAAGGCCCTCCGGGCCTCGCAGGGGACGCCCGTCACGCAGTTACACTACGCGCGGCAGGGCATCGTCACGCCGGAGATGGAATTCATCGCCCTGCGCGAAAACATGGGGCGGATCGCAGCGTATGAGGCAGTCGAGAACAAGGACGGCGCGCGAAACGTCCTCAATCAGCAGCACCCCGGCATGCCGTGGGGCGCCGCGATTCCGAAGCACATCACGCCCGAGTTCGTGCGCGACGAGGTCGCCCGCGGCCGCGCGATCATTCCCGCGAACATCAATCATCCGGAACTGGAACCGATGATCATCGGCCGGAATTTCCTCGTGAAGATCAACGCGAACATCGGCAACAGCGCCGTCGCCTCCTCGATCGAGGAGGAGGTCGAAAAAATGCGGTGGGCGACCAAGTGGGGCGCCGATACCGTGATGGATCTTTCCACCGGGAAGAACATCCACGCCACCCGCGAGTGGATCCTCCGCAACTCACCCGTGCCGATCGGCACGGTCCCCATCTATCAGGCCCTCGAAAAGGTGGGTGGCCGGGCCGAGGAACTCACCTGGGAGATCTATCGCGACACCCTCATCGAGCAGGCCGAGCAGGGCGTGGATTACTTCACGGTGCACGCGGGCGTGCTCCTGCGCTTCATTCCGCTCACTGCCCGGCGCGCGACCGGCATCGTCAGCCGCGGCGGCAGCATCATGGCGAAGTGGTGCCTCGCCCACCACAAGGAGAGTTTCCTCTACACGCATTGGGACGACATCTGCGAGATCATGGCGGCCTACGACGTCTCCTTCAGCATCGGCGACGGCCTCCGGCCCGGCTCGATCGCGGATGCGAACGATGCGGCGCAATTCGGGGAATTGGAGGTTCAAGGCGATCTGACCAAGCGCGCATGGGCGCACGGCGTTCAGGTGATGAATGAGGGCCCGGGCCACGTCCCGATGCATCTGATTCACGAAAACATGCAGAAGCAGCTCGAGTGGTGCCACGAGGCGCCGTTTTACACGCTCGGGCCTCTCACCACCGACATCGCCCCGGGTTACGATCACATCACGAGCGGCATCGGCGCGGCGATGATCGGCTGGTACGGCTGCGCGATGCTCTGCTACGTCACCCCAAAGGAACACCTCGGCCTGCCAAACCGGAAGGATGTGAAAGACGGTGTCATCACGTACAAGATCGCCGCTCACGCCGCGGACCTCGCCAAGGGCCATCCCGGCGCCCAGCATCGCGACAATGCGGTGAGCAAGGCGCGCTTTGAGTTTCGCTGGGAGGATCAGTTCAATCTCTCGCTCGATCCGGAAACCGCGCGGGAATTCCACGACGAGACGCTGCCAGCCGAGGGCGCGAAGAGCGCCCATTTCTGCAGCATGTGCGGGCCGCACTTTTGCTCGATGAAGATCACCGAGGACGTGCGCAAATACGCTGCGGAACAGGGCCTCGCCGAAGAGGAGGCGCTGAAGCGCGGCCTCGAGGAAAAGAGTCGCGAGTTCGTCGAAGCCGGCGCGCAAGTATACGCCAAGCCGTAGCGCGCGAGTCCGCGGCGCGGCCGCGGACGAACGAGCCCATGCGATGTGCGCCTCCGCAGCGCACGTGCGGACGCCACCGGCCGGCGCCGGCGAGGCGTCAGAAGCCTCGCGGCGCGACGGCACCCCACCCGTCGCAACCGCTATCCTCAAACCTCCGTCGGATCGAACCGGTCAATCAATCTCCCGATCGCGATCAGGCCGAGCCACGCTTCGGTGATCAACAACAGCGCCACCGTGCCGACCGCCGAAAACGCCCCGATGGCCGGGCCGGCCAGCGGCGTGACGAGGAAGACGCAGCCCAGCACAACGAGCACCGCCGGCGCGAGCGCAACTGCGTTGAACAACAACTGTCCGAAGAACCCGAGGAACCGCAGTCCCGTGGCCTCGATGCCCGCCGCCTCGCCGGGCCGAAACCAGCCGGGAAAGAGAAGCGGGAGTGCGACGGGGACGAGGCTCGTCACGAGGTTGAAGGCCGGGAGCACGAGCAACCCGATGCAAGCGCACGGCAGGAAAAAACCGGGTGCCTGCGTGAGCCAGCGGGCTGCCGCCGGTGAACCCACCGCGATCATCGCGAGCGCCGTGACTTGGAGAATTGCCCCGAGAAGAGCCGGACCCAGCAGCTGGCCGAACGCGAGCGGCGGACCCGAAATGGGTAGAGTCCGCATCACTTCGAGCGCGGAAAAACTCTTCCGCACGACCTGCGAGGCAAGCATCGGAAAGACGACGATGGAGCTGAAGAGCAGCCCGGAGCTGACGCCCACCGCAACGACCCCAACCGGGCGGAGCGCCGGAATCCGCGCCGCGATCGCCACGAAGGCGAGGAACACGCTCACTCCTCCGGCCCACCACAAAAGGCGACGACGGCCGCCGAGTTCGATCACGTACTTCCAGACCAGCGCCCACGGCGCCCAGCCCGTCGGCCGCAGGGCAAACAGCGGCTGGCGCGCCGAAAGCGAGCGCAACGCCGCGGGACGCTCGCCCGACTTTCGGGCCGCTAGCATCGCCGCTCGCTTCACGGAATGGGCGATCGACGCCTCCTCGAAGGCCACGTCGGCTCGGGTGACCCAAAGGTAATGGGCGAATTGGAGGAGCATCGCCGGGACGCACGCAAGGAGAAAGGCGGGCAGGGTGGGCGCGAACCACGGCAGGACGACGAGCTTGAAGGGATAGAGGATCCAGGTCGCCGGTCCGGTCCGGACGAGGCCCTCCAGGTAAGGCCCGAGCGCCTGTCCAGAGAGCACGCTCTTGAGGTCAGGTGCAGCCGGCGCGACCTGACGCCACGCCACGAGTCCGCCGAGAACGCAGATAAATCCGAGGGCGAGCAGCAGCCGGCGGCGTCCGCTCGACAGCCCGCGCTCGAAGGCGCGCGTGAGGGCGAAGGAGGCCGCGAGCCGGTGGAGCTGCAGCGTCGACAGGACGAACCACCAGCCGGCGGCGTGATACCAGCCGCGCGCGCCCTCCGCGAATCTCCCCGAGACGAACGTGAAAAACAGGGCGGGAAGCAGCATCCAGAAGAGCGCGTTGAAGAGCTTGTAGCGCACCAGCGTGGACCGACCCACCGGACCTGGGAGCAGGAACGCCATCTCCGCCTCGCTGAAGGTGAGGGCCGCGCGCGAACCGGGGAGGATCCAGCACGTGATGAGCGCCATGATCAGCAGGACGAACGCGGCGATGTCGGGCGCCAGTTCGGGCGGGATGCCCAGGTCCAGGACGGGACTGCCGTTCCGGCGCGTCAGCCCGCGCGCCTGGACGTTGCGGAAAAAAAGAAAGTAGAAATAGCCGATGCCGAAGATCGCGCCGGCGAGGTATTTCGGCTGACGGAGACGGCGCACCCGGGCGCGGATCGCGTTCCAGGTCGAACGCGTCACGAGGTAGGCCAGCGGGTGGTTCATCGGAGCGAATTCACGGCCGGGGCACCACGCGCAACGGAGCGTTCAATTCCCGGCGTCCTCACCCACGAGATGGATGAAGACGTCTTCGAGGCTCGTCGATTCCCCGCCGACCCCCGGCAGCGCGCGAATCTCTTCCATCGTGCCGTGCGCGACCTTCACGCCGCGCTTCAGGATGAGCACATGGGAGCAGACCTCCTCGAGGAGATGGAGGAGATGCGAGCTGATGATGACCGCCACTCCGGCTCGAGCCTGCGCCACGATGAGGTCCTTCGTCCGCCGGATCGCGAGAGGATCGAGACCGGTGAGCGGCTCGTCGAAAAACATCACCTTCGGGGAATGGAGGAAGCCGCAGGCGAGCACGACCTTCTGCTTCATCCCGCGGGAGAGCTCTCCGGGCAGGGAGTTGGCACGTTCTGTCATGTCGAGACGCTCGAGCAGTTCGCGTCCGCGAATCGCGGTATCGGCCACGCCGTAGAGCCGGCCCATGAACTCGAGGTGCTGCCAGACGGTGAGATGCTCAAAGAGTTTCGGCTCGTCCGCGAAGAACGCGAGTCCCCGCTTGGCTTCGATCGGATCGGCCAGAAGATCGTGGCCGGCGATCCGCAGCGCCCCTTTCGTCGGCGGAATGATCCCACCAAGGCAGCGGAGCGTCGTCGTCTTCCCCGCGCCGTTAGGTCCGACGAGTCCGAGCACTTCACCCGCCTGGACTCCGAAAGAGAGGTCCGTGACCGCGGCGAAGTCCGCGTATAACTTCGTCAGCCCCTCTATTTGAACCATTGGGAAGCACGCTACGCGGCGGCGCCACCACCGCAAACCGATGGATCTCGAGCAAACTCCAGCCGCGTCTCGCCCTGCGGGATGCCGTTCCGGCCGAAGCGCCGTTCGATGATCACGCCTCGCCCGCAGGGCTCGATCGCCAACACCGTGCTCGCCCTTGTGCCGTAGCGATCTCCCCGGATAAACGCGGCGGAAAGCAGGCGCTCCCGCTCGAGGCCGATGCCTGTGTCCGGCAGTTCGCTGTCCGGGGCGACGGCCTCGTCCGCCAGCGGGAGAAAGAGTTCCTCGATCGGCGCGTCGTCCCGCGCGCTCCAGGCCCCCAGGGCGGCGGCGAGCGCGCGCGACTTTGGCCAGGGGGCCTCGATCGGACCGTTCGACAGCGCGTGGATTCCCGGCCCGAGCGTCCGGCCGCCGGACGCCGGTCGGTTGCTGACGAAGCGCGCAGACTCCGGATCGAAGACCATCAGGTTGAAGGCGCGGTAAGCGTCGCCGCGTTGGGCCAGACGCTGCACGAAGTTCTCCGCGCCCACGCCATCGGATCCGGTCAGAAAATCCCGGAGCAGTTCGCCCCGGGAGCGGCCGTCAGTGGGAGCCGTGAGGTCGCGCACGTTGGTCACGACCCCGGCGCGGCCGTCCTCCGTCACGCCCATCCAGAGGCCGCCCGCCGAGAGATCGCGGCCCGCGAGCAGTCCCGGATGCCCGGACCAGCGCCCCAGCGGCGCGGTGGGCCGCTCATGGAATTCATCGCGATTGCCCGCCAGGATGAGGCGGTAGCGCGGGTGCGATTGCCAGCTGGCGGCCACAAGGCACATCCGGGCATCCTCCCGATCGGAGTCAATCGTGCAAGGCACCATCCGGAAACCGCGTCCCCCGGATTTCCTCACATCCGCACGCGCGCGATGCGCGATCTTGCGCTCCACTTCCGGATGGCTAATCCCCCCAGCCCCGAAAAAGCGCCTGTCGCCGCGGCCGCACCGGCGAAAGTGCCCGACCTCGAAATCAAGGACGCCCAGCTGATCTTCGGGGCGGTGTGGCAGGATCTGGAAGCCGATTTCGGACGGGCGAATCTGCGCTTCCCGAAAGAGATCATCCTGCTCGGCGGCGCTCCGGGCGCCGGCAAGGGCACCCAGACCGCTTTCATCGGGAAGGCCCGCGGTCTCACGTGCGGGCCGATCGTGATGAGCTCCCTGCTCGATTCACCCGAAGCGAAACGCCTGAAGGACGCCGGCAACATGGTCGGCGACCGCGAAGCGGTCAGCCTCCTCTTCCGCCGCCTCCTCGAGGAGGAATTCCGCGACGGCGTCATCCTCGACGGCTTCCCCCGGACCAAGGCCCAGGTGGAATGCCTGAAGTTGCTGGTGGGGAAGATGCACGAGCTCCGGAGTGAATTTAATGGCACCCCGCTCAGCGCCCATTTCCGGCAGCCGACCATTCACATCATGGTGCTTTTCGTGGATGAACGAACGTCGGTCGACCGCCAGCTCCAACGCGGGCGGGAGATCAAGGAGTACAACGAAAAGGTGCGACGGACCGGCATCGGAGAACTGCTGGAGGAGCGAGTGACGGACTACGACGAGCACCTCGCCCAGCGACGTTACCGGGTCTTCAAAGAGCAGACGTGGGACGCACTCCAATCGCTCAAGGAGACCTTTCACTACCACTTCATCACCGCGCAGGGCTCCATTGCGGAAGTCGAGCAGAACATCCTGCGGGAGCTGGAATACCAGAGCTCCCTCGAACTCGACCCCCGCACTTTCGATCGGCTCCGTGGGATCCCGCTCGCCAGTCAGATCATCGTCCACGCCCGCCAGGAGCTCGTGAAACGGCTGGATGCCTATGAACTGGAGCACACCGAGCTCTTCGCGCGCGTGACGTCGATGCTCGAGAAGAAGATGATTCCGATCATCATTCGGCACGCCATTTCGGGCGTGGCCGTCGTGAACACGGAGGATACCGTCCTTGAGGATCCACTCGCGCTCGCGATGCTGATCGATGTCTATTCGGAGCGTGGTTTCCACGCCGTTGTGGACATCCATCGGATCGAGGTTCCCCAGCGCTTTGATCTCAAGACGGGCGAAATTATCTGCCGGGTGAAAAAAGTCTTCCGCATCCAGGTGCGGTTCCAGGGGTCAGAGATCCGGAGGGGTTAGCGGCAAATCCTGGTCAGCGAGGAAACTCAGAGGACCGAAACCGAGGTCTCCCGCTGAGGCGCAGAGGCGCAGAGGGATGAAGGATTGATTCTCTGCGTCTCTGCGCCTCGGCGGGATTTCCCTCTTCCAGCTGATTCAAGCGCGGAGGCCGCCTGCCTCATGAGGCAGTGGCTTCCGCCGAGGCGCAGAGGGCGAAGGATTGATCCTCTGCCTCTCCGCGGGAGTTCTTCAATTCGTCGCCACCGCCACGCCGGCGCCGACCATCATGGTTCCGGCCGTGCGATTCATGACCCGCTGCCGCCGTGGATCGGCGAACAACCGACGGGCCCTCGCGGCAGCGAGCGCGTACGCCAGCGGGATGAGTCCGACCAGCGCGACGACGATCAGGGCCATCACCCCCGTCTGGCCGGGCGTAATCGTCTCCAGATTCACAAACGTCGGGAGGAGCCCGGCGTAAAAAGCGATCGCCTTCGGGTTTCCCAGTGTGACCCCGAGGCCGCCCACGAGATTGCGGAGAAAGCCGCGCCGGATCGGCGCACCGTCTGCGCCGGGCGCGGCGACGGGGGCCCGCCAGAGCTTCAACCCGAGCCAAACGAGATACGCCGCTCCGAGGATCTTGACGACGAGGAACAATTCCCCCATCGAGCGGGCGAGAGCGGCCATGCCGAGCACCGCGAGCAGAAAAAAGATCAGGTCGCCCAGAATGATCCCGACAATCATCGCACCGGCCGCCGGCAGACCGCGACCGATGGCGCACGACGTGACCGAGATGATTCCCGGCCCCGGCAGAGCCACCGCAATCGCGAGCGCGAGCGCGAAGGCGGAATAGTGGGAGAATTCCATGGAAAGCACCTCTCCACGCAAGTCGTTCCATTGTCGACCGTGAGCCCGCGCTCCCCCGCCCCCGCACCGTTCTTCCGCTGCTCGATGCTCGCGGTTGGCGCGGGATCGGCTACGATCGGACGGTTCAAGATGCCGGGGCATCTCCGATGAATAGCCTGATCCAAATCCTCACGAGCCAGACGACCCTCCTGGTCCTGTCGGCGCTGCTCGGTGTGATCACGGTCGTTACCGCGCTCTGGTGGAGCGTCGTCACCGCCCGCGCCCGGCGGACGCTCGCCGCGGGCCGCGCGGCCCTGGAAGGCGAGGCGGCGACGCGCGAGACGCGCCTCGCGGCGGCGCTGCAACCCGAGCGAGCCTGGCGCGAGGCGTGGACGCAGTTCCGGGCGCAATGTGTGACTTTGCCGGGCGACATCCTCCGGGCGAAGCAGCCGCCCGAGGCATTTTTTCACTCCGGAGCGTTCTTCCGGCATCACGCGATGTACTGGTTCCGCGGCCTGCCCGGCACACTCGTGGGACTCGGCCTTTGCTTCACCTTCGCCGGCATCATCGCGGTCATCTTCGTGGCCGCGACGGCTCTGGATTCCAGTAGCGACGCCGCCGCGCAGACGGAAGCCCTCCGGCAATTGCTCGGCGGCGCGTCCCTGAAGTTTGGCACCTCGCTCGCGGGCGTCTTCTGCTCGGTGGTCTACGGGATCTTCTTCCGCCGCTCGCTCAGCCAGCTTGAGGCGGCGATCGATGACTTCAATGCTCAGCTGGAGCGGCACGGCGAAGTTTTGGACGCCGCCACGTTACTCCAGAGCAATCTCGAGGAATCGCGCCGGCACACGACGAGCCTTGGCGCGATCGGGGACACGATCGCCCAACGCGTGGCGGACAAGATGGCCGAGGCCAATCTCGTCTTCGGCGACGCCGCGCACCGCCTCGAGAAGGGCGTCGAAACCATGAGCACGCGGATGGTCGAGGCGACCGCGACGGAAATGGAGCGCTTCGTCACGGCCGCCACCGCCGGTCTGGACACGGCGTTAAAGAATCACCTGCAGGCGATTTCCGCCTCGCTCGATGCCATCCGCGAGCGACTCGACGACACCCGCCGGGGGTTCGAAGCCGTGACGGCGCAGACGGCCGCGGTGCAGTTCGACTACCGCACGTTGAGCGACGAGATCCGCTCGCGCTCGAGCGAAATCGCCGAGGTCATGATCGCCGCCCAGAAGCAGGTCGAGCAGCATCTCGAGGGCGCCTCCACGGCCGCGGCGGAGGTCCGGCAGGCGTTCACCGGGATCGCCGGAGACGTCGAAGCCGTGCGTCATCTACCTGCGGCGTTTGCCGAGATCGCCGGGACCGTGCGCGAATCCGTGGGACACTGGCAAACCCTCGGCACGAAATTCCAAGACGCCGCCGAGACCGCCGCCACCGCCGCCGGGCAGACGCGGGCGGCGATGCTCGCGCTCGGCATGCAGTGGAAGGAGCAGGCGGACCGCCTCACGGAACTCGGCGGCCAGCTCAGCGCGACGCTGGGGGCAACCCAGAGCCAGTTCGACTCCAACGGATTCCGCTTCGCCGAGGCCGCCGCCGATTTGCGCCGGGCCGCCGAAGCCGCCACGGCCGCGCTCAAGCCGTTCGAAGAGATCGGCCCGCTCGCGAGCTCACTCTCCGACGCGGCCCGCGCGATGGAAGCCGCGGCCGCGCGGGAATCGGCGCCGCCTTTCGCCGGGGCGGGCATTCGCTCCTGACCATGGGCTCCGCGAATTCACGGCCATGGCTCTGAACACGCTGGTTCGCCCGCGCCGGCGGGCGCCGGACGCCCCGGAGGAGGAGAACTATTTCGTCTCGCTCACCGACCTGATGACGGGGGTCGTCTTCATCTTCGTCATCCTGCTTTGCGCCTTCGCGTTCCATTACCGGACCGCGCAGCGGAGCGCCGATCTCGCCCGTCAGGAGGCGGTGGAGGCGCGCTCACGCGCCGCCGAGGAGGCGAAGGCCGCGGAGATCGCCCGCGCCAGTGCGCTGGAGAAAGCCCGCCGGATCGAAGCGCTCACGCAACTCCTGCGGCAGCGGGATGTCGCCCTCCGCGAGGTGCTCGAGCGGCTCGTCGGCGAGCTGGCCCGCGATGGCGTCAAAGTGCAGCTCGATCCCGCCAACGGGGTCCTGCGCCTGCCCGACGATCTCCTTTTCGATCCGGGCAGCGATGCGCTCAAACCCAAGGGTCTCGACGCCCTGCGGATCCTCGCGCGCTGTCTCGTGCCCGTCCTGCGCGAAGGCGCGACCGACGGCTCCACGTTCCGGCTCGAATCCGTCTTCGTGGAAGGGCACACGGACAACCGGCCGATTCGCACGGACCGTTTCGCGGATAACTGGGAGCTCTCGACCGCCCGAGCGACGGGAACTTATCGCACCCTCATGCGCGCCGAGCCGATGCTGGAGTCATTTCGAAATCCGGCCGGACTGCCCATGGTCGGGGTCAGCGCCTACGGCGAGAATCGCGCCGTCGCCGAGAACACGACCGATGAAGGCCGCGCCCGCAATCGTCGCATCGATCTCCGCTTTCTGATGGCGAACCCCAGTGAGGCCGAGATCAACCGGGTGCGCGCAATGCTGGGGGAATGAGGGGCAGAGCACCGGGAAAAATTCAGGGAACCCGGCTCGCCGCTGCGAAACGTCTCTGATTTTGAGGAAGTTGCGTCAAGACGTGACGGGGCGGGCGTTGGGGTGCGACAGGAATGCGGAGGTCCGATTTTCGGTTCCACGTCATTTCCGAGGGTGCCGGACCATTCTGCCCGGGAGTGATTGACTTCATTCCGCGAGTGAATTCATTCACCTTGGGAGCGATATAGATACGCTGGCGACCTCGTGAGTTCAGTTTGGAGGTGAATCAAATCATTCCGGGAGTGATCGAGATCCGAGCGCGAGGGAATGAGTTCACCCTGCGGAGTGAATTCGTTCACCCTGGGAGTGATTGAGTTACGTCGGCGACCTTTCGGGATACGTCGCCGAATGAGTTCATTCACTTCGGGGGTAAGCGAATTACGTTGGCGACCAGGCGAATCCACGCCGGGTTTGATTGAGATACGTCGGCGGGTGAACGCAAACACTCCGGGAGTTGGTGGATTCAAGCCGGGAGTCAGTGGGTTCGGTCGGTGACCTCCTGTGATCACCCCCGCGGTGAATTCGATCACCCCGAAAGGGAATGAGATCAGAGCAGGAGTGATATAGTTCACCCTGCGGAGTGACATCATCCACTTTGAGAGTGATTGAATTGGGTCAGCGACCTTTCCGGAGAGGTCGACGGGTGAGTCAAGGCACTCCGGGCGTGAATCAATTAGGTCGGCGAGTCGGTGCACGGGGTCGGTGACCTTTACCGTTCACTCGGGAGGTGAATTCAATCACTCTCGGAGCGAATGAATTCATGCTCGGAACCAGTGAACTCACCCCGCAACGTCATGAATTTCCTCGGCGAATGATCTGACGGGCGCCGCGAGCCTTTAGATGGCGTCGGGCGGCGATTTCGAGTGCTCCGGGAGGATATGGACGGGGTCAGCAGGTGAAGGGATTTCGTCCCCATGGGATCGATTTCACCTTGGAATCCGGTACGCTCCCCGGAGCTTTATTTTCTTTCATGAGCATCCGCCTTTACCGCACCGACCCCTACCGCACGCAGTTCTCCGCCGACGTTCGCGAGCTTCGCGACCACCAGGGCCGCCCGGAGGTGCGGCTGGCGGAGACTTTGTTTTATCCGACGGCGGGAGGTCAGGCCTTCGACACCGGCCACCTCGGCGCGGCGCGCGTGACCGGGGTGGTCGAGGATGACGATGGAGCGATCTGGCACACGCTCGATGGCGCCGCGCCGGCGCTCGGAGAGACGGCTGAAGGCAAGATCGACTGGTCCCGGCGCTTCGATCACATGCAGCAGCACACCGGTGAGCACATTCTCGGGCAGGCCTTTTTCCGCCTCGATCGGCCGGTCGCCGCGGTGAACATGGAGGGCCGCGTCTGCACCCTCGACCTCACCGGCGACGTGAGCTGGGAACTCGCCACGCGGGCCGAACAGGTCGCGAACGATGCTATCTGGGCCGCGCATCCGATTCGCTCCTACGAGGTCGACGAGGCGGAGATCGACCACCTGCCGCTGCGCCGGCCCCCGAAAGTCTCGGGCTTGATCCGGATCGTTCAAATCGGCGACTACGACTACAGCGCGTGCGGCGGCACCCATCTGCGCAGCAGCGCGGAAGTCGGAATGCTGAAGATCTTCAAGCTCGAGAAAATCCGTGCGACCGACACGCGGGTCTATTTCAACTGCGGCGCGCGCCTGCTCCCGGATTATCGCTTCAAGCATGACTTCGTCGCCGCGCTCAGCGTGCGCCTGAGCACCGCGCCGGACGGAGTTCCGGAGCGGGCCTCCGCCCTCCTCGATGAACTCACCGCGACGAAGCGCGAAGCGGCCCAACTTCGCACCCGGCTTGCGCGGGAGATAGCCGCAGCCGCGCCGGAAGGCGTGGTGGTCCGGGTCATCGAGGACGCCGCACTCCTCCCGGAGCTCGCGGGCGCTTTCGCGGAGAAAGCCGGGGCGATCGCCCTGCTCGGGGCATTGACTCCGGAACGCGCGCTCCTCGCCGTCGCGTGCGGAGCGGGGGCGCCCGTCCGGGCGAATGAGCTACTCAAGGTCGGGCTGCCGCTCGTGGAAGGTCGGGGCGGGGGCCGGCCCGACCTCGCCCAGGGAAGCGGACCGAAGCGCGAAAATCTCCGTGCCGCCCTCGATGCGATGCGTCAGACCATCGCCTGACTTCGCTCCCCGCGCGGCGCCCGTGGTCCCGGTTGATCGAGCGTCAGCTGTGCCAGCGCTCCGATTCCTTCGTAGCGCGCCCGGCGGAGCGGAGCATGCTTCCGGATGTCTTCCGACCATTCGGCCGCCGCTCTTCGTCTCCGGGCCCGCTTTGTTCTGCTCCTCCTCGCCGTCGCCTCCGCCGCGTCGCTCCGCGCCGGAGAGGTTGAGCCCGCCCGCACCGACAGCCTCGATCCGGCCCGGAAAGGCGCGATGACCCTCGAGATCCTGGCGGGTGGTTACAGCACCGCGTGGCTGCCCTCGACTCGAAGCCCGAAGATCGGACTCGTGGGATCTGACTTGCGGCTCGGCGTCGTCATCTCCGACCGCCACGGCCGCGGCTGGTGGCGCGGCAATGAAGAGTTCCTCATCGGCGCGTTCGGGGCCGGCGTGGTGCGCGGGCCCGGCACCCAGCTTGTCGGGGGATTGCTCGGCATCCGGCACAACTTCCTCTCCGGCTCCGAACGGGTTGTCCCGTATTTCCAATTCACCGCTGGCCTCTCGTCGAACGACATCTACCGCGAGCAGCGTCAGACCCAGATCGGCGGACCTTTCGAGTTCGTCACGAGCACCGAGGCCGGCGTGCGGATCCGTCTCCACCGCGGCTGCGCTCTGCTCATCGAGGGCGGCTACGAGCACATCTCGAATGCTCACATCTACCGCCGCAATGACAGCTTTAACGGCCTCGGCGGCCGCGTCGGGTTCGCTTTCTCCCTCTGAATGACCGGAGCGTCCGGCTTGCCGGCGGCGGCGTAGATAGGACTTGGGCCCGCCGCGTTCACGCTCCACCCCTTCCAACGCTTGGTTCGGACCTTCGAAGTTCAAAGTTCGATGTTCAACGTTCGATGTTCCTCCGGCCTTCCGATCCCGATCCGCTCCAGCACGCTCACTACCGGATCCGGCAGCGGCCGGACGGGTCGCCCTGGGTCCTCGGCGTCGGCGGGATGGGGCTCACCTACCGGGCCGAGGACGAACGCCTCCGCGTGGATGTCGCGCTGAAGGTGATTCATCCCTCCCGGATCAGTGATCCGGACTCCCATCGGCTCCTCGTGCGCGAGGCGCGCGCCGCCGCCCGGATCGCGCATCCGAATGTCGCGCCGGTCGTGTACCTCCACGACGAGCCCGGCCGGATGTTTTATGCGATGGAACTGGTGGAGGGCATTTCCCTCCAAACGTGGCTCCGGCAACACGGACGACCCTCCCCCGCGCAGGCGCTTGGGTTCGCCGAGCAGATCGCCGCGGGCCTCGGCGCGATCCACCAGCAGCACCTCATCCACCGGGATCTCAAGCCGCCGAATCTGATGGTCGTGGAATTCCCTCCCACCCATCCGCGCGCCCGCTCGCTTACGGCCAGCGGCGGCTGCCTGCTGAAGATCATCGACTTCGGTCTCGCTCGCGCGATCCGGCACGGCACCACGACGAATGCGTCCGTGGACGATGCGGCTCCGACACTGGGCTTCCGCGGCACGGCCGCGTATGCGAGTCCCGAGCAGTGTCAGGAGGCCGAGGATCTGGACGGCCGCACCGATCTTTACAGCCTCGGCTGCATCCTCTGGGAAATGCTGGCCGGCCGGCCCCCGTTTGTCGGGCGCAACCTGCGCGAGATCCTCAACCAGCACACGAACGACGAGCCACCCTGGAGCGACCTCGCCGCGCTCCCGGCCGCCGTGCTCGAGCCCCTGCGCGGACTCCTCGCGAAGTCGCCGGCCGATCGCTATCCGGACGCCGTCTCCGCCGCGGAAGCGCTGGCCGCCGCGCGCGTAACGGCCGCCGGACTGGAGTGCCCCATCGTCCCGGCGTTGCCTCCTCTCACCACGCTCACCGCGACGCCTCGAGCCGCCTCCGCTTCCCGTCGGTCGCGGCGGGGCGGCCCCGTCTGGATCGCGCTCGTCGGCGCGGCCATCGTCGCCATCGGCCTCGGCGCCGGATGGTGGCTGCGCGCGCCCCGGTCGGCCCCGGCGCCCACCGACGCCGCCGCCAGCACGGAAAAATCCATCGCGGTGCTGCCCTTCCGGAATCTCAGTGACGCGCGCGAAAACTCCTTCTTCGCCGAAGGCATGCAGGACGATATTCTCACGCGCCTTGCGCAGATCCGGGATCTGCGCGTCATCGCCCGCAGTTCACTTCAGGCCTACCGGGCCGAGTCCGGGGCTCCGCGCGATCTCGCCGCGATCGGCGCCGCGCTGGGCGTCACGCATCTGGTCGAGGGCAGCGTCCGCCGGGAGGCGGGAAGAGTGGTCATCAGCGTCGCAGTCGTGGAGGTGCGGGGCCAGCGGCAGATCTGGGCCGGCCGCTTTGATCGCGCCCTGGCGGATGTCTTCGCGGTCCAGGACGAAATCGCCGGGCAGATCGCCGAGCAGATTCAGGCCCGGCTGGGCACCGGCGAGCGCGCCGCGATGGCCTCGCGTCCCACCGAAAATCTCGCGGCCTACGATCTCTACCTTCAGGCGAAGGAACTGCTCGCGGCCTGGCAGCAGATGCCCGATCCGAATGCGGTCCTGCTCCAGGCCGCGCGGTTATTGAATGAGGCCACCGCCCAGGATCCTAAATTCACCCTCGCGTTCTGCCTGCTCTCCGAGGTGCACGTCAGTCTGTACTGGAATGGCAGCGACCGCACGCCGGCCCGGCTCGCCCTCTGCACTGCCGCCCTCGAAGCCGCTGAGCGTCTCCAACCTCAGCGGGGCGAAGTCCGGCTCGCCCGCGGCCTGTTCCTCTACTGGGGCCGGCGCGACTTCGCAGCGGCGCGGGTCGAGTTTGCGGCGGCCACCAACGTCCTGCCGAACAGTGAAGCCGCCTTTCGCTGGCTCGGCTTGATCGACCGCCGGCTGGGACGCTGGGATGATGCCATCACGCACCTCGATCGGGCGCTCGCGCTGGATCCGCGGAGTCCGTCCGCCGTGCGCTCCCTCCACCTGACCTATCGGTTCCAGCGCCGCTGGGATGAGGCGCTGCGCGTGCTCGACCGCGCCGCCGCCTCCGGCCTCGTGCTCGAAACGCTCACGCTCGACCGCGCGGAGATCCCGCTCCTCCGCGACGCCGATCCCGCGCCGCTCGTCCAGGCCCGGGCCCAGCTGGCCCGGACCTACGATCCGAATTCCCTCATCACCCTCGGCCGCATTCTCGCCGCCCTCCACGCTCGCGATCCCGTCGCCGCGGCGGCCCGACTCTCCGAGAGCGCAGACGCCGAATTCACCGATCCGAACCTCTTCGCGTTCCCGCGCTCGTGGTTCGAGGGGTGGATCGCCCGGCTGCGCGGCGATTCGGACGCCGCCGCCCAAGCCTTTCGCACCGCCCGCGAGGTGACCCTGGCCGCCCTCCGTCAGGCGCCGGAAGCCCCGAAGCGCCTTGCCGTCCTCGCGCAACTCGATGCGCTGCTCGGTCAGCGCGACGCCGCTCTCGCCGGCGCCCAGCGGAGCGTGGATCTCGTTCCCCTCGGCCGGGACGCGATCGATGGCCCGGAACTCCTCGAGATGCAGGCCCGAACCTCTGCCCTCGCGGGCGAGAACGCCGCCGCCCTCGACCTCATCGAACGTCTCCTCGCCATCCCGGGCGATCTTTGTTACGGCTCACTCCGGCTCGATCCCGTGTGGGATGGCCTGCGGGCCGAGCCCCGCTTTCTTGCCGCGCTCGCGGGCCAGCAGACCGGTGGTTCGAGCCGCGGGAAATGATCGTTTCGCGGTTCGCCCCTTCGACCCACGGGTCCCGCTCGGATGCCTCGCTGCCATGGAAAGATAAAATTTTTCTGCACTCTGGATTGAATGCGGGGACGGGCGCGTCGGTCATAAATCGGTATGAGACGTTACGTTCTTCTTCTCGCCGCCGTGTTCGGAATCCTCCTCACCCTGCCGCAAACGGCGGAGGCTCGGCCTTACGGCTATGGGCGCCGGGTTTACGCCCGGGGCTACTCCCGCGTCTATTACGGTGGGGGCTACTACGGTCGCCCGTACTATCGCCCGTCCGCTTACTACGGCCGTCGTTACTACCGGCCGTATTCCTATTATGGCGCTGGCTACCGCGGCTACGGCTATCCCTGCTACGCCCCGTATTACTACCGCCCGGGCGTCTCCATCTCGATCGGTTACTAAACCCTCTCGTTCCGTTCAAACGGCCGCGCCGCTCCCCGCTGCGCGGCCGTTTTCTTGCCTTAATCCCGTCCGATCAACCCGCCCCGAGAATCCCGCCCGCTTGGGAGCGAATCTTCGCGTGAGTCGTTGCTTTCCGCCGCTCCCCCGTCTCCCTTTTCTTCGTGCGCTATCTCGTCACTGCTCGCGCGAAAGCAGGCCGCGAGGCGGCCCTGCTGGACGCCGTTGATCGCGGGACGCTTGGCCGCGGCTCCGTGGCCGGATCGGAATATATCGAGGACCTCCGCGTCGCCCGCTTGCTCCCCGATGGGACAGCTCAATGGGTCGAGACGTGTTTCTGCGCGACGCCGCTGGAGGAGGAGCGGCCCTATTGGGAGCAGTATTTCGAACTCCTTTCCGTGAAGGACGCGCACGCGCGCCAGAACTGTCGGGATCTCAACGGCACCGAGGCATGGGCCTGTTGCGATTGCGATTGCACGAAGAAACTCGAGGAGCGCCTCGCCGGCAAAGGCTGCGCCTTCCTGACGGCCCTGCGTGGCCGCGAGTCGGGCCAACCGCCCGCTTCGACGTGAACCAGCTTTCCTCCCGCCGACGCCCGCTCAGTATCCTCCCGCCTGACCGTCCTTGCGGCTTTCGGAGGCGCCGATCCAGACGCCGTGAGCGTGGTCGCGCATGATGGCCTGATAACCGCCGTAGCCACCGACATCCGTGCGGATGTTGTGCCCGCGCTTCGCCAGCTGGCGCACGACGTCCCACGGGATGCCGCTCTCCACATTCACATAGCCACCGGTGGTCATCTTTTCGCCGGTGGGCTCGCTGGAGCCCTCGTGCTGCCAGCGGGCCGCATCGCCGGCTTCCTGGAGGCCCATCCCGAAGTCGATCAAGTTATGAATGATCTGGGTGTGGCCCTGCGGTTGCATCCCTCCACCCATGACGCCGAAGGCGACCCAGGGCTTGCCGTCTTTTTTCACGAATGCAGGGATGATGGTTTGGAAGGGACGTTTGCCGGGCGCATAGACGTTCGCGTGGCCGGGCTCAAAGGTGAAGAGCTCGCCGCGATCCTGAAAGCCGAAGCCGGTCCCGGGCACGACAATGCCGCTGCCCATGCCGCGGTAGTTGCTCTGGATGAGCGAGGCCATGTTGCCCTCCTGGTCGGCGGTGCAGAGATAGATGGTATCGCCCTGGCTGAGCGCGGCGGTGCCGGGGTCGAAACGCTTCGCGGCGCGCTGCGGGTCGATGAGCTTCCGGCGCTCGGCGGCGTATTCCTTCGAGAGGAGACGGGTAAGCGGGATCTTCGAGAACGCGGGGTCGGCGTAGAACTTCGCCCGATCCTCGAAGGCAAGCTTCTTGGCCTCGAACTGGAGATGCAGGGCATCCGCGCTGTTGAAGCCCATCGACCGAAGGTCGTACGACTCGAGAATGTTCAGCGCCTGGAGCGCGGCGATGCCCTGGGAATTCGGCGGAAGCTCGAAGATGTCGTAGCCACGGTAGTTCACGCTCACGGGATCGACCCAGGTGGACGAGTGCTTTTCGAAGTCGATCTTCCGCAACCAGCCGCCGTTCGCCTTGAAGAAGGCGTCGATCGCATCGGCCACCTCGCCCTTGTAAAAGGAATCGCGCCCTTTCGTGGCGAGGAGGCGGAGGGTTTTCGCGAGGTCGGGATTCTTGAAGATCTCGCCTTTTTCCGGGGCGCGGCCGTTGATGGTGTAAGTGTCCTTGAATCCACCCGGCTGCTTGCTGAGCACGGGAACGCTCCGGGCCCAGTAGTACTGGATCAGTTCGGAAACCGGGAAGCCTTCCTCGGCGTAGCGGATCGCCGGAGCGAGAACCTCCTTCATCGGGAGACGGCCGAATTTTCCGTGCAGCTCGAACCACGCGTCCACCGCGCCCGGGACGCTGATGGGCAGAAACCCGTGCATGGGAATCGTCTTCGAGCCGAGCTTCTCCAGCTCTTGTTTGAATTGCTCGTAGCTGAGCCCGAGCGGGGCGCGGCCACTGCCATTGAGGCCGTGGAGTTTTCCCGTTTTCGCTTCGTAGACGATGGCGAAAAGATCCCCGCCCAGGCCTGCGCCGGTGGGCTCCATGAGTCCGAGCGCGGCATTCGCGGCGATCGCCGCATCGACCGCGCTGCCGCCGGCCTTGAGGACATCGAGCCCGATCTGGGTGGCGAGCGGCTGGCTCGTGCAGACCATGCCGTGGACGGCGATGACTTCCGAGCGGGTGGCGAAAGGCTTTCCAGTGACGCGATCCACTTGGGCAAAGAGGGAGGGAGTGAGGGCGAGCGCGACCAGCGCAGGGACGAGTGAGGCAGGCTTCACGACGGGGATGATGGCGTGAGAGCTCGGCGGAGTCGAGTCGGGATGGTGGTGGCGGTGAGGGAGGACTCCGGAAGCCTGCAGCTGCTGTCGTGAAGGCAGCCTGCTGCCGTACTCCACGAGCCTTCGGCATCCCGACGGTTTACGAGCGGGTCGACGCGTGCTGCCTCCTACTTCCCGTCCGGGCCCGTTTCGGCGGCGAGGATGCGATTGGCGATCTCGCGCTCTTCGCGGCGGAGGTTCGCCTTCTCCAGTCCGGTAACGAGGGTCTTTGCCTCGGGCAGATGGCCGCTGACGGCGTACACGGCCGCGGCCACGACGATTTGCGAGGGAGTGAACGATCCGCCCGAAAGTTTGGAGGGGGCCTCGAGCGGCGTGCCGGCGAGCGCGGCGAGGGCTTCGTCGAACCTCTTCTGACGCACTTTCACGAGCGCGAGCGACAGGCGCGGAACCACCGCCTGGGGCGTGGCCGTGACGGCGGACTGCGCGAGGCGGGCGGCTTCGTCGAGCTCGCGCACGAGCAGGGCGGCGAGGTAGGCCCAGTCGCTCTGGACGCGCAGATCGTCCGGAAAAGCCCGGCGCATTTCCGTCAGCACCTCGAACGTCCGTGGCGTGTCGCGGGCGAAATCGAGGACGCGAACGAGTCCCTCCCAGGCGGGGCGCGTCTGCGGCGAGAGTTTGACCACGTCCCGGTAGGCGGCTTCGGCGATGTCCCGGGCCCCATGCTGCTCGGCGATCTCGGCCAGCGCCGTCAGCGGCTTCGCGTCACCGGACGCTGCGCTCATGAGCTTTTTCCAGCGGTTGGCGGCGGCGGTGGCCTCGTTGAGGTGAGTGAGGGCGATCGCTAGTTGGAGATCGGCCTGCCCGCCATCAATCGGCAACTGCTGCCGCGAAAGGATCTGCCGGATGTCGTTCCAGCGTTCGAGTCCCTGAAGCGCTTCGACGTGCACGAGCGCAAAGCTGCGGAAGGTGGCCGCGCGATCGATGGGGAGGATGTCGAGCACGCGCTCGAATTCCCGGCGCGCGAGGAGCCAGCGACAGAGGGCCAGCACGGTGGGCTCGTCTTCGGCGCGGCCGAGCTTGGCGACGGCATCCCCGACCACCCGCTCGGCCGGGGCGCCGAGGCGGGCGGATTCGAGGTCGAGCGCGAGCAGAAAGGCCGGGGCGGTGACGCGGGGGTTGCCCTTGAGCAGGCTGACCCACTCCTCGCATTCGGCGGCGGGTCGATTCGGCGCCCCGCTGCGGCGCGCGACGCGGAGCAGCGCGGCGAGTCCCACCTCGCCCGGCTTCCGCGCCTGCTTCTCGAGCTCCGCCCAGCCGTCGGCGGCGAATTCGGGCTCGGTTTGGTCAGCGAGGAGAGCGGCCACTTCGACGCGGTTCTCGTCTGTCGCGACGGGATCTTTAAGCAGGGCGCGACCCAACTCGCCCGCCCGCCGGCGGTCCCCGCGCAACGCGGCAAGCCACATGCCAGCGGTGCGATCCTTGATCGTGCCGCCCTTCACCTGCGGGATGAATTCCCCGAGCAGCTTGTCAGCCAGATCGAGCTTCCCCTTCGCCGACGCGAGACCGATCCAGGCGCGCCAGTCGTCCGGCTGCATTTCGCCGCGACCGCGGAGCTGCTCCCAGATTTCGAGCGCGCGGGCGTCGTTCTCGCGGGTCAGGGCGCGCGCCGCGGCCCGCATCGCCAGCGGCTCGGCCGGCCAGAGTGAATACGCGTCGACGGCCGGCGTGACGGCCTCATTCCACTTTCCCGCGTCCATGAGCGCAAGCGCCTCCCGCGCGAGCCGCGCGGCCTGGTATCCCCGGAGCCAGCGGCTCGCCGGCCGCGCAAAGACCCCCACGAGCAACCCCAGCGCGAGCAGGACGGAGATCCACTTGAAGCGCTGGTAGATCTTCATCGAGCGGATGATCTCCTCACGCGGGCTGAAAAGGTCGCCGGCCGGGAAGAATCGAATCAGCCACGGCGGCGACATCGGCTGCTCGGGAACGAAATCCCCCGCGCCGGCATCGACATCGGGCATCTCGCTCGCGCGCAGCCGCCGGCGCTCCCGCAGAGTCTCGCGATCGAGTTCTGGCTCCGGCTCGGGCGGAGGCAGTTCGTCCACCTGGGGCTCGGGCCCAAACTCCGTCCCGCTGGCCGATGTCACCGGCGCCGAATCGGGAGACCCGGCGGCGCGAGAGATCGCGCGCAGCGCCTTCGCGGCCTTCAGCAGGGCGTCGGCGGCTTCGTCGATGGCCCGGGCGTGCTCCGGACTCAGCGCCCGTCCTTCCTGCGAACCGGCGGCAACCACGATTTCGCGCGCGGCCTCGGTCAACGCGCTGACGGGAAGAGCGACCGGTGGAGGCTCGGACTCGGGAGTCGGGGAAGGAAGGGGAGCGGGCTGATCGGCCATGGAATCGCTCCAGTCCTCCGCGCCAGAGCGCCTGGCGTCAATGGGGATGAGGCCGAAGTCCGCTCGACCGCGGCCGGTTCAATTAGAACTCGGCACGCTGACCTTCGGGCCGGTCCCGGCCGGCCGCGGCTGGGCCTGGGCGTTACGAATGATGTCGTCGATCTCCTCGCCGAAACCGCCGCCGCGGGCGATGGGCGCGCTGCCGCTGCTTCCCGTGGGTTGCGTGGCGGCCTGGAAGTTATCGAGCGCGAGCACGATCGCCTCGGCCATCGCCTTCCGATATTCCACGTCGGCAATCTTCTGCGCTTCGGACGCGTTGGAGACGAATCCGCCCTCGACCAGCACGGACGGGAGCAGGTTTTCGCGCAGCACGTGGAAGCGGGCGCGCTTGATGCCGCGGTCGTAGAGCGGCAGCTTACTGAGCATCGCGGAATGCATCGCGGTGGCGAGGGCCATGTTTTCCGGGTCGTGCGAATTCCCCGGCCACTGCTGCAGTTCCGCGAGCGTCGGGGCGCCGTCGCCGTTGTAACTGGGCACCAGCCGCGGAGCCATGAGGTAAGTCTCGATGCCCGTGCCGATCCCGCTGCCGGCGTTGAAATGGATGGAAACGAAGATGGCTCGATCGCGCATGGTGTTCGCCATCCGTGAGCGCTCCTCGAGCGGGACGAAGTAGTCATTATCCCGCGTCATGAGGACGCGGTAGCCGCGGCGGCGGGAGAGGAGATCGCGGACGCGGAGGGCGACATCGAGCGCAAAATCTTTTTCGAGTCCGAAGTTGCTCACCGCGCCGCGGTCGTGGCCGCCGTGGCCGGGATCGAGAATGATGGTGCGGATGTCGCCGAGATTCCGCAAGCGGTGCGGACGCAGCACCGGCTCGATCAGCTTCGTGAGATCGTTCCGGGAGAGGAAGGCCATGTCTCCGGAGGAAACGATCGGAAAGCTCAGGATGAACTTGATGTCGTTGATGTAGAACTCCTTCGAGTTGATGGCGCCGCGCAGGCTCCGTCCGGGCGAGACGAGATGGACCTGATTCGCGGTCCCACCGACGAGAAACCGGAGTTGGTAGAAGTGCGCAACATCGGAAAGCGGGACATACTCGCGGCCATCGAGCGTGACGAGATTCCAGGTCCCGGCTTGCAGAGTCGGGACGCAGAGGAGCGCGAGGCAGAGACGAAGGACGGCGAGGAGGCGCATCAGGCGGGCTTCAGAACGGCAAGCTGGCTGAGGGAACGAGGATTGAAAAGGAAGGAAACGCAAAACGCGAGAGCAAACGAAGGGCCGCGCGGGACGCGGCTCCGGGGAAGGGGGAGAGCAATCGCCGCGCCGCGTCCCGAATCCCGCCCACCCGCCCATGCCGGGGGGCGGATTCTGTGCTACGCATTGCGCCCCGATTTATGAGTGATCCCACGACCAGCCCGACGCCCGAACTCGCCAAGACGTATGAGCCGGGATCGGTCGAGTCCCGATGGTACGAGCACTGGCTCGCGCACGAGTTCTTCACGGCCGATCCGGCGCGCGTGAGCGAGAAGCGTCCGGCGTACTCGATCGTGATCCCGCCGCCGAATGTGACCGGCGTGCTCACGCTGGGCCACGTGCTGAACAACACCATTCAGGACATCCTCGCCCGCCGGGCGCGCATGCTCGGAAAGGAAGTGCTCTGGCTCCCGGGCACGGATCACGCGGGGATCGCCACTCAGAACGTGGTGGAAAAGAGTCTCCGCGAAGAACGCCTGATGAAGCACCGCGACGACCTCGGACGCGAGGCGCTGCTGGCGAAGGTGTGGGAGTGGAAGGAAAAATACGGCGGCATCATTCTCCAACAGCTCCGCGCGCTCGGAGCCTCGTGCGACTGGACGCGTACGCGTTTCACGATGGATGAAGAATACTCACGCTGCGTGTCGCGCGTCTTCGTGGATCTCCATCAGAAGGGCCTGATCTACCGCGGCAAGCGGATGGTGAACTGGTGCCCCGCGACCCAGACGGCGGTGAGCGACGAAGAAGTGGTGTCCACGCCGCAAAACGGCTTCCTCTACTATTTCCGGCTCGAGGTGGTGGAGGAACCGGGAACGTATCTGACGGTCGCATCGACGCGGCCCGAAACGATTCCCGGGGACACCGGCATCGCGGTGAATCCGACCGATCCGCGCTACGCCCATTTGATCGGAAAACATGCCCGGCGGCCGCTGCCCCTCGAGGATCAGGCGCCGCTGCCCATCGTGGGCGATGAGGCGATCGACCTCGCCTTCGGCACCGGCGTGCTGAAGGTGACGCCCGCGCACGATCGGGTCGATAACGAGATCGGTCTGCGTCACGGCCTTCCGGCCGTCGACGTGCTGCATCCGAACGGGAAGATGAACGCCCTCGCGGGACGGGACCTGGATGGGCTCGATCGCTTCACGGCGCGCAAAAAGGCGGCGGAGCTGCTCGAGACGCTGATCTACGCTGATGGCGCCCCGGCGCTGGTGAAGGCCGAGCCCTATCAAAACAACGTGGGCTTCAGCGACCGCGGCGGTGTGCCGATCGAGCCGCGACTCAGCGAGCAATGGTTTCTCAAATATCCGAGTCAGGAAGCGTCCCGCGCGGTGGTGCTGGATGGCGCGATGCGCTTTTACCCGGAGCGGTGGTCGAAGACGTATGACCACTGGATGGGGAATCTCCAGGATTGGTGCATCAGCCGTCAGCTCTGGTGGGGTCACCGTATTCCCGTGTGGTACCGGAAGGACGATCCCGCGCGGATCCACGTGGACGTGAATCCCCCGACCGATCCCGACAACTGGACGCAGGATCCCGATGTACTCGATACCTGGTTCAGCTCCTGGCTCTGGCCCTTTGCGACGATGGGCTGGCCGGAAAAAACGGAGACGTTGGCGAAATTCTATCCGACCACCGACCTCGTGACGGGTCCGGACATCATCTTTTTCTGGGTGGCGCGGATGATCATGGCGGGCTTCGAATATCTGGGGGAGCTGCCGTTCAGGAACGTCTACTTCACCGGCATCATCCGGGACAAGCAGGGGCGGAAGATGTCGAAGTCGCTCGGCAACTCTCCGAACCCGCTCGATCTCATCGCGAAATACGGCGCGGATGCGCTGCGCTTCGGGGTGATGCGGAGCGCGCCGCTCGGGCAGGACATTCTCTTCGACGAGAAGAACGTGGAGCTCGGCCGAAACTTCTGCACCAAGCTCTGGAACGCCGCGCGTTTTCGGCAGATGCAGGGCGGCGCGATCGAGGCGGAGATCGTGCCGGCGCTCCTCACGAGCGACGACAAGTGGATTCTCCTCCGCCTGGACGCCGCGGTGAGGGAGGTCACGGCGTCACTCGAAGAATACCGTTTCAGCGACGCAGCCCAGGCGCTCTACCGGTTCTTCTGGACCGAGTATTGCGATTGGTACCTCGAGGCCTCGAAGGCGGTGCTGAATGGGCCTGATCCGGCGCGGAAGCAGAACACCACCGCTGTGATGGACTACGTCCTCGCGCACACCCTGCGGCTGTTCCACCCCTTCCTGCCGTTCATCAGCGAGGAGCTGTGGCATGGGCTCCGCTACCAGACGGACATGCCGCTGCGGCAGGGCGGCGACACCATCATGTTTGCGCCGTGGCCCAAGCTGCTGCTCGAGGAGGAGCGCGCCTATTTCGGGGTCGATGCAAGCGACGAACAATATGTGGTCGCCAAGCAGGCGGTGGTGAGCTCCGGCCGCGCCCTGCGGCGCGACTTCAACATCGCCCCCAACGTGCGCACCCGCTTCGTGCTCAAACCGGCGGCGCCGCTGCCGGATCACGAGGTGGAAACGCTGCGGCTGCTGCTAAACGCAGAACCCCTCGCCATCGACGGCAGCTACCTGCCGCCGAAGGGCACGCCCTCCGCCCTGACGCCCCTGGGCGAATTGTACTTTCCGCTTGAGGGGCTGATCGATCCCGCCGCCGAACGCGCGCGGCTCGAGAAGGACGTGACGAAAACGAGCGCGGATATCACCCAGGCGGAAGCGAAACTGGCGAATCCCGCGATCGTTTCCAAAGCCCCGCCGGAGGTGGTGGAGGAGTTCCGCCGCCGCGTGAGCGAAGGCACCACAAAACTCAGCAAGCTCCGCGCGATGATCGCGTCGCTGGAGTAGATCTCGAACTCAGCCGCTCATGAACGCCGCCGCCGCCCTCCGCACTTTGCTCCCGGCGCATGTCGTGCTGGACGACGACGCCAGCCGGGCTGCCCACAGCGGCGACAAATGGTTCGCGAGTGCGTCGCCCGACGTCGTGGTCCGCGCGGAGAACACCGCCCAGGTAAGCGCGACGCTGAAGTTCGCACACGAACACGGCGTCCCCGTGACCGCTCGCGGAGCGGGCTATGGTTACGTCGGGGGCGTCGTCCCCTCGCGCGGAGGCATCGCGCTTTCCGTCGCCGGGATGAATCGGATTCTCGAAATCCATGAAACGGATTTCGTCGCGGTGGTGGAGCCTGGCGTGATCACCGGGGAACTGCAGACGGCGGTCCGAGCGAAGGGACTCTTTTACCCGCCTGATCCAGCCAGCCTGAAGAACTGCAGCCTCGGCGGAAACATCGCGACGAATGCCGGCGGCCCGCGCTGCCTTAAATACGGCGTGACGCGGAACTACGTGCTCGGGCTCGAGATCGTGCAGGCGGATGGAACGATCGTCTCAGTCGGCGGTCGGACCCACAAGAACAAGACCGGCTTCGACCTGACCGGCCTGTTTGTCGGGAGCGAGGGCATGCTCGGCGTGGTGACGAGGGCCATCCTCCGTCTGCTCCCCCACCCCCCGGCCCGCTGCGCCCTCGCCGCGGCGTTTGCGACGATCAAGGACGCCGCGGCCGCGGTGAACGCCATCTTTGCCGCCGGACATCTCCCCGCCGCGCTGGAGGTAGCCGATTCCTTCACGCTGGAATCAGCCCGCGCGCACCTCGGCGCCGGACGACTGCCAGACGGCGACGCGCATGTCCTCCTCGAACTCGACGGCCAGGCCACCGGGATTCGCGCGGAGCTCGGCGATCTCGCCGCGATGATGCGGAACCTCGGCGCGCTCCACGTGCGAACCGCCGAGACCGAGGAAACGGTGGAGGACTTGTGGGGGCTGCGCCGCGCGTTTTCCGAAGCGCTCAAGGCCACAGGCCTGACGAAGCTGAACGAAGACATCGCGGTTCCGCGCGGACGGCTCGTCGACCTGATGGATTTCGCGGCTCATCTGCGGGCAAAATACGGCTACGCGGTCGCGTGCTTCGGCCATGCCGGGGATGGAAACATCCACGTGAACATCATGGCCGCCGACTACGACCAGCCCGCGGTGCGGGAGAAGGTGGAGGAGGCGCTCGATGAACTCTTCCGCCAGATCATCGCCTGGAACGGCTCGATCACCGGCGAGCACGGCGTGGGACTGGCGAAGAAGCGCTGGTGGCATCAAGCCGTCGGCGCCGAAAACCACGCCCTTCACCTCGCCGTGAAGCACGCGCTCGATCCCCGCGGCATTCTGAATCCGGGGAAATTTTTGGATGCGTGAGGTGGGGGGTGTGAGTCGCTTCTCAGAACAACTCGCCCTGCGTCAGCTTCGGGCCCGCCGGCTCGGGCGGGGTGGATTTCCGGTTCGCCTCGGCTCGATATTCGGACAGCAGCGCCCGGAACTCGCAGCGCTCGAGGTCGGCGATCACGGCGGGGTAATCGGGCTCCACAAGCAATGAGTCGATTGGCTTTGGCAGGGGCAGATCGTCGTCCAGCCGGACCATCTCGCGATTTGCGCGGATGAGATCCGCCGAGCCGACGATCTTCGCGCGAAGCTTCTCGTTCGTGATCCGCTCCGGCGACATCAGCAGCGCCTCGACGCCCCCGTGCTCGAGCACGAGTTTCGCGGCCGTTTTCTCCCCCACCCCGGGCACGCCGGGAATGTTGTCGGAGCTGTCTCCCGTCAACGCGAGAACTTCGTGGATCTTGGCGGGCGGGACACCCCATTTTCGCTCCACCGCCGCGGCGTCGAGCAACGCGAAAGGATCGGTCGGCTGGACAAGATCAGCCTTCGCGGTGGAATAGATGCGCACCAGATCACCGGCGAGCGCGAGGAGATCCTTGTCGTTCGTCGCGATGATGCACTCGATCCCCTGCGCCACGGCGGCCCGGGCGTAGGAGCCGATGAGATCGTCCGCCTCGGTGTCCGGCAGGCTGAGGCCATGCAGGCCCAGCTTCGGGACGAGTCCGAGGAGGAAGTCCACCTGCGGCGACATCGTCTCCGGCATCTCCGCCCGATTCTGCTTGTACTGGGGCTGGAGCTCGGTGCGCCGCTTGGGAAGGCCTTCATCCCAAATCACGGCCGCGCGATCAGGAGCGAGCTGCTTCAGCATCTGCCGGACGGTCTTGCAGAATCCGAAGATCGCGTTCGTCGGCTCGCCCCGGGAGTTCGAAAGGTCCCGGATCGCGAAGAACGACCGGTACGCGTAGTAGTAACCGTCGATCAGAAGCAGGCGCACGCGGAGCGAAAGAGAGGTTTGAACGCGGAGAAAGATGGTCTCGAGAAAACGCTCAAGCGGCTTTCAGGCCCGCGACGGCGGCTCGCACGTCATCGGCATGTTTTGCCGTCGAGGCATTTCCATCGACCCACACGACGACCCCATCGCGGATGAGGAAGGCGACGCGTTTCGCGGCGAGCCCGAGCACGGTCGGGACGCCGAAGGATTTCGCCAGACTGCCGTCGTTGTCGGCGACGAGCGGGAACGGAAGCGAGTATTTTTCCTGAAAACGCTTCTGGGCGGCGGGGGTGTCGATACTCGCGCCGAGCACGGTCACGCCGATCGCCTTCAGGTCGCCGAAGGAATCCCGGAGGGAGCAAGCTTGGGCCGTGCAGCCGGGCGTATCCGCCTTCGGGTAGAAATACAGCAGCACGATTCCCTTCCGGTAGACGTCGGCGAGCGAAAGCGAATTGCCGTCTTGATCGATCACTTCAACCACCGGCGCCGGCGCGCCGACGGTGAGAAGATCGGATTTGGTGAGGCCAAGAAATCCGAGAAGAGACATGTCGGAACAGGAGCAGCGACCGACGATTCGTCGACGGAAATCCCGCAGCCGGCGGGCGCGTCAGCCGCTCACGAAGCGGTAGCCCACGCCCGACTCGGTGCGGATCAATCGCCGAGCACCGTCGCCCGGCTCGATCTTCCGCCGGAGGTTGGCGACGTGGACTCGGAGGTATTCCCGATGCTCCTCCGCGCGCGGACCCCAGACCTCGCGCAGAATCTGGCGATGGGTCAGCACGCGACCGGCGTGCCGGATAAACAGCGCGAGCAGCGAGTACTCCGTCGCCGTGAGATGGATCTCCGCGCCGGCGACGGTGACCAGACGCCGCGCCAGATCCACGCGCAGCGGATCGTGCTCGAACACGGCGCTCGCATCCGCGGCGGGGGCGGCATGCGCCCGACGAAGCATGACGCGCAGCCGCGCGAGCAGTTCCGCGCTCGAGAACGGTTTCGTCACGTAGTCATCCGCCCCGGCATCGAGGGCAGCGACCTTCTGGTCCTCCGCATCGCGGACGGAAAGTATCAGCACGGGCACCTTGCTCCACTCACGCAGCCGGCGGAGTACCCCGATCCCATCGAGATCGGGCAGCCCAAGGTCCAGCAAGACGATCGCGGGCGGCCGCTGGGCAGCCGCGAGCAGGCCTTCCCCGCCGGTCGGGGACTCGACCACTCGATACCCGTCCGCTTCGAGCAACGTGCGGAGAAGTCGGCGGATCTGCGGCTCGTCGTCGATGATGAGCGCGAGCGGTTCAGGCGCGGGCATGCCGGTCCTTCTTACAGGGGCGGCGAACCGGTCTCCACCGGAATCGCCAACTCGAATTCCGCGCCGCCGCCCGCCCCATCGCGCGCGACGACGGTCCCGCCGTGCGCCTCGGCCAGCCGTCGGACGATGGAAAGCCCGAGCCCGAGCCCGCCCGCTCGCGCTCCCTCACCGCGCTCGAATTTCTCGAAGAGCCGATCCCGCTCGGCCCCCGCCGGCAGGCCGGGCCCGCGGTCGGACACGCTGAGCCGGAGCATCCCTCCCGACAGCGCCACGGAAAGCCGGACGACCTCATTGTCAGGGCTGTGCGAGGCCGCGTTGAAAAGCAGATTCTGCAACGCCGTTTCCAGCAGGCCAAAATCGATCCGACACGGCGGGATTCCGTCCGGACACTCGAGGACGATGCGGGTCCCCGAGACTTGTTCCTCGACGGTGCGTGCAGCCGTCTCGAGGAGCTCGCGGATATCGCTGAACTCGAGGCGCAGCTCAAAGCGGCCAGACTCGAGGCGGGAGGCGTCGAGCAGGTTGTTCACCGTGCGCTCGAGTCGGCGCGACGCCATGCGGATTTCCGAAAGCAGCTGCATTCGCGTGGCGGGCTGCGGCGTGACGAGCGGCGACAGGAGATGCTCGGAGGCCGTCGTGATGACCGCGAGCGGCGTCTTCAGCTCGTGGGAGACGCTGTCGAACAGCGCCCGCTGCATCCGGCCGCTCTCCTCGTCGAGTTCCGCTTTCCGGGCCGACTGCAGGAGCCGGTCCCGCTCGATCACGATCGCGATCTGCGTGGCCGAAGTATCGAGGAGCTCGCGCTCGTTCAACAGAAGTGGCCGGTTTTCCCGCGGTCGCACCGCCATCACTCCCACGGCGCCCCGGGAGGTGCGCATGGGCAGGAAGATGGCCGAGGAGTCGGGCAGCGTGTCGGTAAACCGGCCCGCCGAGCGACCGTATTCAAACGACCAGCGGGCGACGCCAAAGTCCTTCGCGGTCAGCACCGCGGGATCGCCTGCCGGATGGGGCTCGCTCCCGAGCCGCCCCTCGGCATCGGTGAGGAAAAACGCGACGGTCCCGCGAAAGAGCCTCCCGATCTGGCCGCCGGCGTTCTGTAGCGCCGAGGAGACATCGGGCGCGGCGTTCAGCGCCCGGGTCAGCTGGTAAAGCGCGTTACTTCGCTCCTCGCGGGCCCGCTCGGCGCGTTCGCGCGAGCGCAGCCGGGAAGTGAGCCCGCCGAGCACGAGCGCGAGGACGAAGAACGTGACCAGCATGAGCTGGTCGCCGATCTCGCTGACGTAAAACGTGTACTGCGGCGGCACGAAAACAAAGTCCCAGAGCAAAGCCCCGAGAACGCCCGCGAGGAGAACCGGCCCGCGCGAAACGGCCAGACCTACGAGCATCATCATGATGAGGTAAAGCAGCGCGACCGAGCGGTAGCCGGTGAAGTCGCGAACGAGCAGGCCCAAGATCGTGGTCGCCGCGACGATGCCGAGGACGAGAAGGTAGGGTTGCCAGGCGAGCGGCGTCCGCTGGATCGCCGCCGAAGCGCCCTTTTGATCCTCGCGCTCCGCTCGGACGACCGAGATGTCGATCGGACCGCTCGCGCGGATCAGGCGATCGACCAGCGTCGGCCCGCGCAGCCAGGCCCCCAGTCCGGCGACAGGCGGTTTCCCGATCACGATCTGGGTCGCGCCGACGCTCTGCGCCGTTCGCAGGATGGCCTCGACGAGATCATCGCCCGCGGTCGTCACGACATCCCCCCCAAGCCGGCGCGCCAGATCGAGGTGCATCGCGAGGCGGGCTTTGTCGGTCTCCGCGAGCGGCGCCGGCCCGTCGACGAACACCGCCGTCCACGCCGCATCGAGATTCGAAGCGATCCGGCGCGTGTAACGGATCAGTCGCTCGGAGGAAGGCGCGGGGCCGACCGCCACCAGGAGCCGCTCGCGCGTGCGCCAGGGCGCGGTGACCGATTCCGCCGTCATCACCTCGCGGAGATCGCGCTGCACGCGGTCGGCCGTCGCGCGGAGGGCAATCTCGCGAAGCGCCGTGAGATTCCCCTCGCGGAAAAAGTTCTCGAGCGCAGCGTTCGCGCGCCCGCCGCCGGGATAGACGCGACCCGCGGCGAGACGCTCCCGCAGCTGCTCCGGGGCCAGATCGATCAATTCCACTTCGTCCGACGCATCGAGAATCGAGTCGGGCACGGTCTCCTGGACCGGGGCGCCCGTGATCTCGCGCACGGCGTCGGCCCGCGATTCGAGGTGCTGGACGTTCAGCGTACTGAAGACGTCGATTCCGGCATCGAGCAGCTCGATGACGTCGTGGTAGCGCTTGGGATGGCGTGAGCCGGGGGCGTTCGTGTGGGCGAGTTCATCGACCAGCGCGAGCTTTGGCCGCCGGGCCAGCGTCGCATCGAGATCGAACTCCTCGAGCTGGGTGCCACGGTGTTTCTCGTGCCGCCGGGGAATGAAGGGCAGTCCGCTCAGGAGCGCCGAGGTCTCGATCCGTCCGTGAGTTTCGACGAGGCCGACGACGACATCCTCGCCGGCTTCGAACTTCGTCTGCGCGGCCAGAAGCATCGCATACGTCTTCCCGACCCCCGGCGCCATCCCAAGGAAGATCTTCAAGCGCCCGCGATGCGATGAGGCCTCATCGCGCTGAACCTGCGCGAGCAGTGCATCGGGATCGGGACGGTCATCGGGCATCGCGGGATGCTGGTCAGAATCGGTAGCCGAAACCAGCGAAGACGTTGAGATCATCCGCGCTGCGGGTCAGTCCGAAGTAGGAATTCACGTCGATCGAAAAGTTCGCGGACACGTTGTAGATCACGCCGACGCCGGCGCGCCCCACCCAGGGATAGCCGCGGCGGGCGCTCACCGCGTTATAGAATTCGGTGTACGGCACGATCTTCCCGAGGATGGCGGGAAAAAACATGCCGATGGGATTGCTCCACTGGGCGCGCAAGCCATCCGCATCCTCCCGCTTCAGCAGATCGATCCGCGTCTGGCCAAACAGGACGAAGCCCGCGGGTAGGTTGTAGTTGAAGGGAACGCTGAGCCCGGGTTCGAACTTGTGGTTTCCGAGACCGTTCGTGCTCGTGGGAATCTTGACGGAGCCAACGAGCCCGAGGACGAAGTTGCCCCCATCATTGCCGACGAGGTTGAGCTTTAGACGGATGGTCGTGTCGCCGAAGCCGCTGCGATCGCGCATTCCGCCAGCGTCGCGACCGCTGAATCGCTTTTCCACGTAGCCCTGCGGAAAGATCTGGAGATCGCTCCAATTGTTCAGACCGATCTTGAAGTTGGTCTGGCCGAACAGAATGGTCCGAACTTTCACGTCCGCGCGACTGACGTTGTTCCGGTCGAGGGTGAAGTTGACCGCATCCGTCTCCATTTGAAACGCGCCCGCATCGATGGAAAACGGGCTGTCAGTGACGCTCGGACGGTCGGTGTTGTACGAGCGCCGCAGCGTCACGGGCGTGGGCTGGAGAAACGTGTAGCCGGATTTTTCCGGCCCCGGCGGGGGCGACGGAGATGGTTCCGCGGTCTGGGCGACGGCGGCGACCGGAGCGATGGAAACGAGGAGGGCGGTGAGGAGTTTGCGCATGAGGAGAAGTGACGGTCGTTCGGGCTGAAAATGCTGGATCACGCCTCGCTCACGTCGCGACGGCGGTGCGTGGGAATGACGATGACCAGGGAATCCGTGGACGTGGGCCTCCAGTTAAAGAGCGGCGAGCGCCAGGTTCAGACGCAGCACATTCACCCGCGGCTCGCCGAGCACTCCGAACTGCGGTCCTTCGATGGTGTTCTCGACGAGGTCGCGCAGGCGCTGAGTGCGGGGAAGATCGTAACCCCGCGCGCGGGCGACGGATTCGATCTGCTGGCGGGCGGCCTCCGGGGAAATGTGCGGGTCGAGCCCGCTTCCACTGGCCGTGAGGAGATCTGGGGGAAGCGGGCCGGCTGTGCCGAGGCGGCCGCGCAGATCGGCCGCGCGCTCAGCGACGGCCTTCTGCTGTTTCTCGGAGGTCGGCCCGAGGTTGCTCGCTCCGCTGGGGATCGTCGCGTAGGCGGGGTCTGAAGCCGAGGGGCGCGACTGAAAGAACTTCGGATCCTTGAAGGGCTGGGCGAGGAGATCCGAGCCGACCGGTTTTCCGGCCTCCTCGACGATGCTGCCATTCGCCGCGCGTGACCAGAAGGCCTGGGAAAGGCCGGTGACGACGAGCGGATAAACGACGCCCGTCAGAACCGTGAGGGCGAGAAAGAGACGGATGGCGGGAGCGATCATATTTCAGGATTCAGATTTCGGAGCTCGAGTTTGCGGAGTCCGCCTACGCGAGGCCGGTGGCCACGAGGAGCACGTCGAGGAGCTTGATCCCGACAAACGGGATGACGACGCCGCCGACTCCGTAGATGACGAGATTCCGGCGCAGCACGATGGCGGCGCCTTCCGGGCGATAGGTCACGCCGCGGAGGGCGAGTGGAATCAGCGCGATGATGATGAGCGCATTGAAGACGACCGCGCTGAGGATCGCGCTCTGCGGCGAGTGGAGATGCATCACGTTGAGGGCATTCAAGGGCCCATCGGCCCCACGGTTCAGCGCGTAGAGCGTGCCGAACATCGCGGGGATGATGGCGAAGTATTTCGCCACATCGTTCGCGACGGAAAACGTCGTGAGCGCGCCGCGGGTCATGAGGAGCTGTTTCCCGATCTCCACGATTTCAATGAGCTTGGTGGGGTTCGAATCGAGATCGACCATGTTCCCGGCTTCGCGGGCCGCCTGCGTGCCGGTGTTCATCGCCACGCCGACATCTGCCTGCGCCAGCGCGGGCGCGTCGTTTGTGCCGTCGCCGGTCATCGCCACCAGATGGCCGGCGGCCTGTTCGGCGCGGATGCGCTTCAATTTGTCCTCCGGGGTGGCCTGGGCCATGAAGTCGTCGACGCCCGCCTCGGCGGCGATGGCGGCGGCGGTGACCGGATTGTCGCCCGTGATCATCACCGTCTTGATGCCCATCGCGCGCAGCTCGGCGAAGCGCTCGCGGATCCCGCCTTTCACCACGTCCTTGAGTTGCACGACCCCGAGCGTGCGCGTGCCGTCGATGACGACGAGCGGCGTGCCTCCGGATTTCGCCACTTCGTCCACGGCGCGATCCACCGCGGCCGGGAAGACGCCGCCGCGCTCCTGCACGAAGCGCTTCACGCTGTCGGCTGCGCCCTTCCGAATTTGGCGCGCGGGAGCTCCGGCGGCGGCCGGAAGATCCAAGCCGCTCATGCGGGTCTGCGCCGTGAACGGCACAAACGTGGCGCGCGTGGCCGCGAGATCACGGGCCCGAAGATCGAATTTCTCCTTCGCGAGCACGACGATGCTGCGGCCCTCCGGCGTCTCGTCCGCGAGAGATGAGAGCTGCGCGGCCTCCGCGAGATCCTTCTCCGTGACGCCCGGCGCCGGCAGGAATGCCGCGGCCTGGCGATTGCCGAGCGTGATCGTGCCGGTCTTGTCGAGCAGGAGCACATCGATATCGCCCGCCGCCTCGACCGCGCGCCCGGAAGTGGCGATGACATTGCGCCGGATGAGGCGGTCGATTCCGCTGATCCCGATGGCGCTGAGGAGTCCGCCGATCGTGGTCGGGATCAGGCAGACGAGCAGGGCGACGAGGACCGGCACACTCGTATTGATTCCGGCGCCGTTCCCCTGGCTCGCGCTGAAGGCGCCGAAAAACGGAAGCGTGACGACGACGAGAAGGAAGATGACCGTCAGCGCGACGAGCAGGATGGTCAGGGCGATCTCGTTCGGCGTCTTCTGCCGCTTCGCGCCCTCGACCATCGCGATCATCCGGTCGAGAAACGTATTCCCTGGTTCGCTCGTGATCCGGACCACGATGCGGTCGGAGAGCACCCGAGTGCCGCCCGTGACGGCGCTGCGATCACCGCCGCTCTCGCGGATCACCGGAGCCGATTCTCCGGTAATGGCGGACTCATCCACGCTCGCGATGCCTTCGACGACTTCGCCATCGGCCGGAATCGCATCGCCCGTTTCGCAGACCACGAGGTCGCCTTTGCGCAATTCATTCGCGCTGATCTTCGTCTCCGCCCCGCTGGAAGACACGCGTCGGGCCGGAGTGACGGTGCGCGCCTTCCGCAACGTGTCGGCCTGGGCCTTTCCCCGCCCCTCGGCGACGGCCTCGGCGAAATTCGCGAAGATGAGCGTGAACCACAGCCAGAGGGAGATCTGGAGGTGGAAGCCGTTGAAGTCGCGGACGGTGATGAACGTCGTGAGGATCGAGCCGAGGAAGACGACGAACATCACGGGGTTCTTCCACTGCTCCCGCGGGTCGAGCTTCTTGAACGAGTCGATGATCGCCCGGCGGATCAGATCCGCGGAAAAGGTGCTGGCTGTTTTGCTCATGGCTGTTGTGTCCTGGTTCCTTGTTCCCTGGCCTTCACTGCACGCGTCCGGCGAGCATCAGGAAATGCTCCACGACCGGCCCGAGGCAGAGCGCCGGGAAGTGATTCAAGGCCCCCACGATGAGAATCACGGCGAGGAGCAGCACCCCGAAGGTGGCGCCGTCCGTCGGAAATGTTCCGGGGGAAGGCGGCGACGTTTTCTTGCCCGCGAGCGAACCCGCCACGGCGAGCACCGGGATGATGACCGCGAAGCGTCCGAGCAGCATCGCGATCCCGAGGCCAATATTGTAGAACGGCGTATTCGCGCTGAGACCGCCGAAGGCGCTCCCGTTGTTGTTCGCGGCGCTCGACCAGGCGTAGATGATCTCGCTGAAACCGTGCGCGCCGTTGTTGTTCAGACCCGCAAGTCCGGCCTCGGTCACGCACGAAATCGCGGCGCCCACCAGGAGCACGGCGCCGGGGACGAGAATGCCGACCGCCGTCCAGATGACGTCGCGCGCCTCGATCTTCTTTCCGAGATATTCAGGCGTCCGACCGACCATCAATCCCGCGATGAAGACCGCGAGAATGACAAAAAGCAGCATGCCATACAGACCCGCGCCGACGCCGCCGAAAACGATCTCGCCGAGCATCAGGTTGAAGAGGGCCACTCCCCCGGCGAGCGGGGAAAGACTGTCGTGCATCGCATTCACGGAGCCGTTCGACGCTGCGGTCGTCGCCGTGGCCCAGAGCACCGAGTTCATCACTCCGAAACGTGTCTCCTTGCCCTCCAGATTGGCGGTGAGTTCCGGGGTCACCGGATTGCGCTGCGCCTCCGCGGCCCAGGCGCCGGCAAAACCCAGAACGAAAAGCACCATCATCGCGGTAAAGAGCACCCAGCCCTGGCGCAAATTGCCGACCATCTTTCCATAGGTGTACGTCAAGGCGGCCGGAATCAGCAGGATGCTGAGCATCGTCAGGAAATTCGTGAGCGGCGTCGGGTTCTCGAAGGGATGCGCGCTGTTCACTCCGAAGAAGCCACCGCCATTCGTTCCGAGCTGCTTGATCGCGATCTGGGACGCGGCCGGCCCGAGCGGGATGACCTGCTCTGCGCCTTCGAGCGTCGTGGCCTTCACGGAAGAGGCGAAGGTTTGGGGCACGCCCTGTGCGACCAGGACGACGGCGAGCAGCAGCGAGAGCGGCAGGAGGACGTAGATCGTCGCGCGGGTGAGATCGACCCAGAAGTTCCCGAGCGTGCTCGCGCTCCGTCGGGTGAGTCCGCGGATGAGCGCGATCAGGACCGCGATCCCGGTCGCGGCACTCAGAAAATTCTGCACGCCGAGGCCCAGCATCTGCGTGGCGTAGCTCAGGGTGTTCTCGCCGCTGTACGACTGCCAGTTCGTGTTCGTCATGAAGCTGACCGCGGTATTGAACCCGAGATGCCACGTCGTGTTCGTGACGCCCTCCGGATTCAGCGGCAGACGCTCTTGATTGCAATGCAGGGCGAGCACCGCGCAAAACCCGAGCAGGTTGAAAACGAGCAGGGCTGCGCAATATTTCTTCCACGACATCTCCTCACCCGGCTTCACCCCTCCGATGCGGTAGACGAATCGCTCCAGCCAGCCGAGAACACCGCTGAGCGCATGGCGTTCACCGGAAAAGACCCGCGCCATCAACCCGCCCAGCAGCGGAGTCAGCACGGTCAGGAGGCCGAGGTACAAGGCTACCTGGAGAAAGTCGCGAGCGTTCATCGTGCCCCAACCTGCCTCGCCCCCGCTTGCCGCCGAATTAAGGTACAGCCCGCTTTCGTAAAGAAATCGTGAAGACCCCCGCGAGCCGAGGACCGCCCGCCGAATCGGCGTCTCCCGGCGCTGACCACCGGTCCGGCCGAAACGGCCGACCCGCCTCAAAAACTCGCGCGCAGTCCCACCGTGACCGCCCGCCCGGCGAGCGGGGCGAAGTCTTTGATGAAGCTCGTGTGCAGGCGCTGGTCAGCGTTGGTCAGGTTCGAGCCCTTCACGTAGCCGGTCCAGCGCACGGGACCCGTCGAGAGCTGCACTTCCGCCGAAGCGCTCAGATCGTTGAAGGCGGGCGTCGGCAGTTCGAATTCGCCGATCCGATCCTGCCGGAAATTCCGCCGGTAGTCGATCCGGGCGCTGAAGCGACCGCCAGTATATCCCAGCCCAGCGCCAAGGCGGAGCGGCGGAATGCGAGGGAGCGCGGTTCCCGTCTCCCGATTCTCCGCATGCGTGTAGTCGGCTCGGAGCTCGAGGAAAAGATCGCGCACGGGACCCGCCACGGCCGTCGGCGTCGCCAGTTCCTTGCCCGTGAGCTTTCGCGCGGCGGTCGGGACTTCCTTCGCGGCGCGCGCGGTCACCGGCCCCAGCAGATGGACCTGGGCGTTGAACTCGCCCCCGATGAAGTCCGCAGGAACGCCTCCGTAGCGGGCCTCCGCCACGCCAAACTCGTCGTCGAACGCGCCGGTATCGAGGAGCGTGACGTAGCGCTGAAAGCGGTAGAAGAAGAACGAGGCACTGCCGGTCACCCAGCCGGTGCGTTTGCGGAGCGCGGCCTCGACGGCAACCGAGCGCTCGGTCCCAAGCCCGGCATCGCCAAGCACGAAACGCCCGATGTCGACGTAGGGACCATTCGAGAATAGTTCCTGGCCCGTCGGCGGCCGCTGCGTGTAGCTCAGATTCAGGGCCGCCGACCAGTCGTCGTTCGGGAGATACACCAGACCTGCCGCCGCGCTGAAGGTATCAAGCGAACGGGAAGCCCGACCGGGTCCCGAAGTGTTCACGTCCTGATGCTCGTATCGCACGCCCAGCTCAACCCGGAACGGGGCGAAGGATTTCTCCTCGAAGAGGAAGATGCCGTGATTGCGCGTGCGCGTCAGCGGCTGGAACGACTGCTCGCCCGTGATCTCGAAATCGGTGGCGACGAGCTGATACCCGAGCACTCCGTTGAAGCCGGCGATGGGCTCGTGGCGCACCTCGAGGCGTCCCTCCACCGCCCGATTCTGAAAAATGATCGCCGGGCCGGCAAAATCGTCGGGCCCCTGTTCTCCCTGGCTGAAGCTGCCGAAACTCGCCGCGTAGCGGATCGAGCGAATGCCTGCAAACGGCTGGTCGAACTGGCCACGAAGGTCAAAACGGCGTTGGTTAAGGTTGATGCGGACGCCCGCCTCGGCGTTCGGCACGGCATAGTCATTGTGAAAAGCCGCCGCCGAGACGCCAATGAATCCCCGGCTCCACGCGTAGGAGATGCCGCCGCCGATTTCCTTCATCGTGTAGCTGCTATCCGGGAGCGTGCCCCTGTTCTCGGATTCGCCGGGCGGAAGCGGGTCGATCGCCCGCAAAGGCGCACTTCGTTTGAAGCCCGGAATGCCGTAATCATTCGCCGTGCGGTGGGCGGCATCGAGATGAAAGGTCCAGCCGTTCGCGCCGCCTTCGAGGCGCAGGCCTCCCGCGCGCGCGTCGCCGGCGGATCCATAGCTGAGATCGACGGTGCCGCTCAGCGGCCGGACCACCGGCGTCTCCGGGATCCGATTTGTCACGACATTCACCACGCCACCGATCGCCCCACTCCCGAAGAGAACGGCGGAAGGTCCGCGGTAGATTTCGATGCGGGAAGCAGAGAGCGCCTCGACGGACGTTCCGTGATCCGGACCCGTACTCGAGCCGTCGAAAACGCCGGTTCCGTCGACCAGCACGCGGACCCGCTGACCGTCCAAGCCGCGGATGATCGGCTTCCCCGCGGCCGGCCCATAATAGCTTGAAGAGATCCCGGGCTCATCGCGGAGCGTGTCGCCCAAAGTGGCATCGAGCTTCAGAATCAAGTCTTCGCGATCGAGGACCGAAACGGATCCGGCGCGGGTGAACGACGCATCGTCCGGCAGACCGCGGTCGCTGACGAGGATCCGTCCGCCATCCTGGGCGGTGACGAGAGAGACGCTCGTGAAAAAACCGGCGAGAGCGAGGAGGTGGCGAGGAGCGTTCATGACGGCGAGAGCGCGGAGGCTCGTTGAGCGCACCCACCAGAGGCAAGCGGAAAGGGTCTGCCAATCCTGCGATGCGGCCGTCAATCTACGCGTCGCCCAGGCCGGCACGACAGCGGAAGACCACCACAACGTGGCCCCATTCTCGGTTGGATCCTCCCGCACTCCCACCTACCTTCGACTCCGCGATGATCCGCCTCGTCCTACGTCTGTATTTATTCGTTGCGATGGGCACCCTCGCCCGCTCGGCCCCGACCTTGAGCGTCGAGAGCGGGCGCATCGTGCTCACCGACGCTGCCGCCCGCCGGGTCTTGACGACCTCGGGCTCTGACCGTGATGCGAGCCTTTCGTCCGACGGACGAACGGTGACCTTCCTCCGAGCGACCAAGGCCAAGATGATCAGCACCGGTTCGGGCGAGGCCGAGGCAACGGAACTTTGGATCGTGCGGCCTGATGGCAGCGGTGCCCGCTGCCTCGTCCGGGCTGCCGCGCATGGCGATCCAAAGCGAGTCCTCGCCGGGCTGCAGTCACCCCAGTTTTCTCCGGATGGCCGGGAGATCTTTTTTCTCAGCGCCGCGTGGGCGACGTCGGGCGCGATTCACCGGGTCGACACCTCGGGCACGAACGAGGGCTTTGTTTGCGCCGGCAACAGCCTCGCCGTCATTCGGGGCGGAAAATATCGCGGAAATCTCGTCGCCTCCCAGCACCGGTATTTCCTGGGGGGAGGTTCGTATGACTGGTTCTGGCTGCTTCGTTCCAACGGAACGGACGTTGGCCCCATCGGCGAAGATCCCGCGATGTTTTTGGAGCAGTTCGGGAAGTAGCGCACATCGGGTAGCGAAATCTCGCTCTTTGCTTTTCCTGCATTGGTGGGCAAAGGGGCAGGCATCCCAAACCGGCAGGGAGTTCTCCACGGATGCAAAAGAAGCGTATCGGAATCCTTACGAGCGGCGGCGATTGCCCCGGTCTCAACGCGGTCATCCGCGGCGTGGTCAAAGCCGCGGACAAGCTCCATTGGGAAGTCATCGGCTTCATCGACGGCTTCGAAGGTCTGCTGCCGCCAGGTGACTACCGCATCCTCGACCGAACTAGTACCTCGCACATCATGCCGATGGGCGGGACGATTCTGGGGACGACGAACAAGGGCCACTTCGTTTCGAAAGTGGGTGCCGGCGAGAAGATCACGGTCGCACCAGAGATCATCGAACAGGCTCGGGACCTCCTTTCGAAGCTGCGCATCGAAGGCTTGATCGTGGTCGGTGGCGACGGCTCGCTCACGACCGCGTTGCAACTCTTCGAGGCGGGCTTTCCGATCGTGGGAGTACCCAAGACGATCGACAACGATCTGGAAGCGACGGCCATGACCTTCGGTTTCGACAGCGCGGTTGCCTCGGTGGTCGATGCGCTCGACCGCTTGGGGACCACGGCCAGCAGCCACAAGCGCGTCATGGTGTTGGAGGTCATGGGCCGGCACGCGGGCTGGATCGCGCTGTACGGCGGGCTCGCGGGCGGCGCGAATGCGATTCTGGTGCCGGAGATCCCGTTCGACTACGAGAAGCTGTCCGAGTTCGTCAAGCGGCGGGACTACGCGGGAAATCTCAGCACGCTCGTCGTCGTCGCAGAGGGCGCCGTGCCGCTCGGCGGTCAGGAGCTTTACCAGCAGCAGTCGAAGGTCGGCGAATCCCGACTGGGCGGCATCGGCGATGTCGTCGCCCGGGAGATCGCCGCGCGCACCGGCAAGGAAACCCGCACGTGCGTGCTCGGCCATCTCCAGCGCGGTGGCGCGCCCACGACGCTCGATCGCATCCTCGGCACGAGATTCGGCGTCATGGCGGTCCGACTGATTCAGGAAAACAAATTCGGCGAAATGGTCAGCTACCAGAATTATCAGGTCACGGGAGTCCCAATCGCGGATGCCGTGAACCGCCTGCGCCGCGTCACGCCCGAAAGTCAAATGGTGGACACCGCCCGGGCCGTGGACATCAGCTTTGGCGATTGAGCCCGGCTCGTCCGACGGCGTCGACCGATCACGTTCCTCTTCCTGGCTCTTCTGTTCATGCATCCCCTGCTCCTTCTGCTCCAGCGTGACGCGCGCACGACCCACGAAGATCTCGCTGCGCAACTCGGGGTCCCGAAGGAGGAAGTGGTGGCTCAAATCGCCGCGCACGAAGCCGACGGGACGATCCTCGGCTATCGCGCGGTGCTCGATCCGGAGAAGGTGGCGAGTGGGAACGTGCAGGCCGTCATCGAGGTCCGCCTCACCCCAGAGCGCGAGGGTGGATTCGACCGACTGGCCGAGCGAATTGCGAAATTCGATCAGGTGCAAGCCTGCTACCTGATGAGCGGCGGATACGATTTGCTCGTCTTCATCGAAGGTCCGTCCCTCCGCGAGATCGCGACGTTTGTGACCGAAAAGCTGAGCCCGCTCGGGGGCATCCTCTCCACGGCCACGCATTTCCGGCTGAAGACGTACAAGGAACACGGTGTGATGCTCTCCGGGGTGCCTGCGCCCGGCGGACCACTGGCCGTCTCGCCTTGATGGCGGATCGGGTCACCACCGAAGACGGCGCTTTTCCCGCTCCACCCCGCATGATACGCGTACAGCCATGAGCATCGTCATCGGCGGAGAGCGCTCGTCTTCCCGGCGGGAGAAGCGCCGGACCGCCCTGCCCTGAGGTGCCTCTGCCTTCCGCGCGATTTTCCCGACTCACTCACCTGCCCGTCCCATGCCAAAATACGATCTGAAAATCAACGGCCAGACAAGGCCGGTGGAAACAGCGGCCGAGACGCCGCTCCTTTGGGTCCTCCGTGATCAACTCGATCTCGTCGGAACAAAATTCGGCTGCGGCGTCAGCCAGTGCGGCGCCTGCACCGTCCACCTTAACGGCGCCGCGGTCCGCTCGTGCATCACGCGCGTCTCCGCCGCCACCACGGCCGCGATCACGACGATCGAAGGGCTTTCCCCGGACGGCTCCCACCCCCTGCAGCGGATGTGGATCAAGCACGACGTGCCGCAGTGCGGCTACTGCCAGGCGGGCCAGATCATGACCGCCGCGGCCCTGCTCGCGCGGAACAATCATCCCAGCGACGCCGAGATCGACGACGCTCTCGCCGCGAATCTTTGCCGGTGCGGAACCTATTTGCGCATTCGGCGCGCGGTTCAGGAGGCGGCCGCGCTCATGCGCGGCGAAAAGGTTTCGGAGACTGGCGTCGCCGCGACGGCCGGACTCGCCGCCGTCACCTGCGGCCACAGCTACGAGGAGGTCGGAGCATGAACACCCCCACCCTTCCTTCGCTCGACCGCCGCAGCTTCCTCCGCGTCAGCGTTCTCGCCGGCGGCGGACTCCTGCTCGGCCTCAATTTGCGATCCTCGGTCTACGGCGAAAAGAATGCCGATCCGGTCACTCCGTTCGTCCCGAACGCCTACATCCGCATCACGCCCGACGGCAAAGTCACGCTCGTCGCGAAAAATCCCGAGTGCGGCCAGGGGGTGAAGACGTCGCTTCCGATGATCCTCGCGGAGGAGCTCGGCGTGAACATTTCGAGCGTCTCGATCGAGCAGGCGCCGCTCGATGAGAAGGCGTTCGGACCCCAATTCGCCGGCGGCAGTCGGTCAACGCCGGACAACTTTGAGCCGCTTCGCCGCGCTGGCGCCGCCGCGCGCATGATGCTCATCGCGGCGGCCGCACAAACGTGGAACGTGCCGATCGCGGAATGCGAAGTCGCCGCGGGCGTGGTGACGCACGCGGAATCGAAACGTACGCTCAGTTTCGGCGAGCTCGCCTCGAAAGCGGCCCTGATTCCCGTGCCGGACGAGAAGGCGCTCGTCTTCAAGAATCCGAAGCAATACCAACTCCTCGGTACTCGCGTCGGCGGCGTGGATAATCCCGCCATCGTCACGGGAAAGCCGCTCTTCGGGATCGACCAGAAGGTCGCGGGAATGCTTCACGCCGTTTACGAACGCTGCCCGGTCACCGGCGGAAAGGTGAAGTCCGCGAACCTCGACCGCATCAAGACGCTGCCCGGTGTGCGCGATGCGTTTGTCATCGAGGGCGGCGAGGATGCGACCGGCCTGGTCTCGGGCGTCGCGATCGTCGCCGAATCCACGTGGGCGGCCTTCTCGGCCCGCAAACAGCTCCAGGTGAGCTGGGACGAAGGCGAGACCTCGGCTCACAGCTCCGCGGCCTACGACGCGAAGGCGGAAGAACTTGGGAAAAAGGGCGGGAAGGAAATGCGGAAGGATGGCGACATCGAAGCCGCCTTCACCGCCGCGAAGAAGGTCATCGAAGCGGCTTACTCGTATCCCTACATTTCCCACGCCACGCTCGAACCGCAGAACTGCCTCGCCTCGGTGAAAGACGGCGCCGTGGAAATTTGGGCTCCGACGCAGACGCCGGGCAGCGGCCAGGGTCTGGTCGCGAAGACCCTCGGCATCCCGAAGGAAAAAGTGGTGATCCACGTCACCCGGATTGGCGGCGGCTTCGGCCGGCGCCTGATGAATGACTGGATGGCCGAAGCCGCGGCGATCTCGCAGCGCGTCGGTGCGCCCGTGAAACTCACCTGGACGCGCGAGGACGACCTTCGCCACGATCTCTACCGCGCGGCCGGCTGGCATTTTTTCAAGGGCGCCGTGGACGCCGCCGGTCGCATCAGCGCCTGGAAGGACCACTTCGTAACCGTGGGGTGGAAGGAAACTCCCCAGCCTTCGAGCGGAGCGGGGCTGAGCCCGGACGAACTGCCGGCGCGATTCGTCCCCAACTTCCTGCTGGAGCAGTCGCAGATTGCCACCGTCGTCCCGACCGGTCCGCTGCGGGCGCCGGGGAGTAATGCGCTCTCGTTCGTGATGCAGAGCTTCATCGATGAGCTCGCGCACGCCGCAGGGCGCGATCCGCTGGAGCTGCGCCTCGAGCTTCTCGGCGACGATCGCAAGCTGCCGGCCGCCCGTGGTCCCGCCTACGAGACCGCCCGGATGAAGGGCGTGCTCACCCGCGTGGCGAAGATGGCCGGTTGGGGCCGGAAGCTCGAAAAGGGCCGCGGGCAGGGAATCGCCTTCCACTTCTCCCATTCTGGCTACGTCGCCGAGGTGGTGGAGGCGAGCGTGGCAAAAGACGGAACCATCAAGGTTCACGACGTCTGGTGCTGCGCGGACGTGGGTCCGATCATCAACCGCAGCGGCGCCGAGGCGCAGGTCGAAGGTTCGATCATTGATGGATTGAGCAGCTCGCTCGCGCAGGAGGTGACCTTCGAGCGCGGTCGCGTGGTGCAGTCGAATTTCAACGACTACCCCCTGCTCCGTCTGCCGGACGCGCCCCGCGTGACCGTGGAGTTTATCGAGAGCGCAAATCCCCCCACCGGTCTGGGCGAGCCCGCGCTGCCACCGCTGCCACCCGCCTTGTGCAACGCGATCTTCGCGGCCTGCGGGAAACGCGTGCGCACCCTGCCGCTGACGAAGACCGACCTGCGGTGGACCTGAGGCGGGAGCGGCGCGGCGCGGCGGATGCGCCTCGTCGCGGCACCGCGGACCGACCGTCCCCGGCGCCGTGAAACGTCGTCTTCTCTTCGCCGTCGCGGGCGCGAGCGTGCTCCTTCTCGGCGCGCTAGCCGCCTGGGTGGCGAGTGTGCCCATCCCCCCGGCGCTCGATCGCGAACCGGTTGCGACGGCCACGATCCGCGATTTTCGAAATGAGCCGCTCGCGGAGATTGCGACGGCGGGCGCCCGTTCCCAGCATCCCCGCACCCTGCCGCAGCTCGGTCCGCACCTGCCGCGGGTGACGATCGCGCTGGAGGATCATCGCTTCGCCTCGCACGCGGGCGTGGACGTCCGCGCCGTGCTCGGCGCGACCTGGCGAAATCTCCGCGCGTTCCGCGTACTTTCCGGCGGCTCCACCATCACCCAGCAACTCATCAAGACCGCGCTCCAGCGGCCGCCGCGCACGTTCGGGAGCAAGGCGCGCGAGGCCGCGGCCGCGTGGAAACTGGAGCGGCGCTGGCACAAGGACCGGATCCTCGCGCGGTATCTCAACACGGTGAATTACGGGAACCGGCTCCTCGGCGGCGAGGCGGCCGCCCGGGCGTACTTCGGTCGCAGTGCCGCCGAACTCACGCTCGCGGAGGCGATCTACCTCGCCGGCCTCCCGCAGGCCCCCGGTCGCTTCAATCCCTGGAGGCATCCCGCCGCGGCAGAGTACAAGTTCCAGCGTTCGTTACGCCGTCTGGCGCAGCTCGGCGGGTTGAATCCCGAGCAGTTGCGTGATCTGGCGGATCATCCTCCCAAACCCGGCCGCTTCCTCCCGCCGCGCCTCGCCCCCCATTTCGTGGACGCCCTTCTCGCGCGGGCGAAGACGGACGGGACGCCGCTGTTCGGCGATGTGCGCACGACGCTCGACCTCGAGCTGCAGCGCGTCGCCGAATCGCTCCTCCGCAAGCATCTCGACTCGCTCGGCCGGCATGACACCACCCAAGCCGCCGTCGTCATCGCCGACAACGAAACCGGCGCCATCCGCGCGCTCGTCGGCTCCCGCGACTACCACGCACCCGAGGGTCAAAACAACGGCGCGACGCGCCGCCGCAGCGCCGGATCAGCGCTCAAGCCGTTCATCTATGCCACCGCGATCGATCGACGCATCATCACGGCCGCAACGCTGCTCCCCGACATTCCCACCGCGATCCGGCACGTCTACGCCGACTACGACCCGCAGAATTACTCCGGCCGCTACCTGGGTCCGGTCCGGGCGCGAAATGCGCTGGGAAATTCGCTTAATGTACCCGCCGTCGTCGTGCTGGAACGGCTCGGCGCCCGCCAGGGTTTTTTCGAGCTGGAGCGCTGGGGCCTCCGACCCGGCGGGGTCTTCGACGACTACGGCGCGGGGTTCATCCTCGGTAATGCCGAGGTCTCGTTGCTCGATCTAACGAGCGCGTTCACCGGACTCGCGCGCGGAGGCCTCGCGCTCGAGCGCGGTCGCCTGCTCGCCCGCGACGAACACGCCGCGCCGCGCGAACAGGTCGTTTCGCGCGAAGCCTGCGCCATCGTGACCGACATCCTCTGTGATCCGGCCGCGCGACGCATCACCTTCGGATCGGATTCCCCGCTCGACGTCCCGCAGCGGGTCGCCGTGAAGACGGGCACGAGTTCGGCCTTCCGGGACGGCTGGTGCATCGGGTTCACGGGCCGACACACCGTCGGCGTCTGGGCGGGGAATTTCGACGGTCGTCCGATGACGGAGCTCCTCTCCGTCCGGTCGGCCGCGCCGCTGTGGCGGCAGGTGATTGACCATCTGTTGCTCGTCCGGCGCGACTCGCCGGTCCTCCCCACGGAGCGGCTGGCGCCGCCGCTCGAGCGCGCGGACATTTCGCCGCAGACGGGCTTGCGACCCGTATCCGGGGAAGAGGAGCCGCCCGTCGGGGAATGGTTCCTCGCCGGATCCGCGCCCGTTTCGGATGGCTCGGCGTGGTTCGTGGCCGACCCGCAGGGAGGAACGCCGCGCTTGTTGCTGCCGCCGGAGTATGGGGATTGGTGCCGCAGTTCCCAGAATGGCCGCGGCGCGATCGCGCGAGCGCCAAACGGACTGGCCATCACTTCGCCGCTCGATGGCGCGACTTTCCTGCTCGACCCCCACGTGCCGGAGCGGCAACAAATGCTGGAGCTCCGCGCCCTCGCGGCGGATCCGCGTCAGGTGGAATGGGAGGTGAACGGCGAACGCCTCGCCAGCGGACCCGGCGGGCGCGTGCTCTGGAAACTCCAGCGTGGAGAGTGGGAGGTGACGGCCCGCGAGGGCGAATATTTCGCCCGCGCCCGACTGGTCGTCGAGTGACTTCCCGAAACTCGCGAGCCGCATTCGACAGCACCGTCCGGCCAACCGAAACTCCCCGATGCCGGATCCGAATTTCGACTGGGAGGCGCTCTATACCGCGCAGGATACGCCCTGGGACAAGGGCGTCGAAGCGCCGCCCCTCGCCGATTTTCTCGCGCACGAGCGCATCGAAGGTGAGGTGCTCGTGCCAGGCTGCGGACGCGGCTACGAGGTGCGCGCCCTCGCCGTAAAAGGCGCGAAGGTGACGGGCATCGACATCGCGCCCACGGCGATCGAAATCGCGCGCGAACTCCCCCGCGCTGGCAGCGAGCGCTATCTGCTCGTCGATCTCTTCGCCCTGCCGCCTGCGTTGCAAGGCGCCTTCGACTGGGTCGTGGAGCACACCTGCTTCTGCGCCATCCACCCCGGGCAGCGCGCGGCGTACGTCCAAGCGGTGCGCGGTGCCCTGCGCCCCGGGGGCCGGGTGTTCGCGGTTTTTTATCTCAATCCCCGCCAGTATGAAGGCGCCTACGAGGACGACGACAAGGGTCCTCCCTACGGCGTGCAGGTCGAGCGACTCGACGAGCTGTTTTCGCCCGGATTCACCGTCGAAAAAGAGTGGGTGCCGGAGCGGGCCTTCGAGGGCCGGGAGCAACGCGAACTCGTTCGATTGCTGCGTCGTCGGGATTGACGCAACCGCTCACCGCCCGCCTTTCCTTCGCAACCATGTCTCCCGTCCCCGCCTTCCGTCTCACCTGCCTCCTCGGATTTCTCGCCGTCGCGCTCGGGGCCTTCGGCGCCCACGGCTTGAAGGACCAACTCACCGCCTCCGGCCTGCTCGTGACGTACGAAAAGGCCGTGCTTTACCAGTTTTTGCACGTCGCGGCGATGCTGGTGGCGGCGCGGATGCGTCCCTTTCCCTTTGCCGCGTGGGGAAGTTTTTTCCTGGGGATCCTCCTATTCAGCGGGAGCCTTTACGTCCTCGCGCTCACGCAGGTCCGCTGGCTTGGCGCCATCACCCCCGTCGGTGGCGTCGCCTTCCTCGTCGGCTGGCTCCTGCTGGCGCGCGCCGCCTCCTCCGAATCATGAATGACGAGAACTTGGGAACGCAGCTCACCGCCCTGTGGGCCCCGTGGCGCGTGGAATATTTCGAGCGCACCGAGCCCGAGGCGGATTTCTTCACCGCTGCCGCGAACGCCACGGATGACGCCGCGCACCTCGTCCTTCGGCGCGGTCGCAGCGCGTTCCTGATGATGAACCGCTATCCCTACGCGTCGGGTCACCTCATGGTGGTGCCCTATCGGAAGGTGGCGGATCTGGCCGACCTCGCGGAGGTGGAAAAGCTCGAGCTCTGGAAACTGGCCGAGGACGCCCAGTCGGTCCTGCGCAGCGTCACGCGGGCCCAGGGGTTCAATCTCGGCCTGAACCTCGGGGCCTGCGCCGGCGCGGGCGTCGCGGATCATCTCCATCTTCACGTCGTACCCCGCTGGCCGGGTGATCAAAATTTCATGCCCATTCTCGGCCACACCCGCATCATTCCAGAGGGCTTGGCCCCGCTTTACGCCCGGCTGCGCGCGGCCTGCGAAGCCCTTGGAGCGTAGCCGGCCGAACCCCCGGGATGTCGCGCGAGCGTCGATCGACTTCCTTAGCGGATCTCTCCTTGTCGAGGACCATGAGTCTATCAGACTACGCTTCGCCAACGAAAGACCCAACCCCCATGAATACCCGCCTCCGTTTTTCCCTCGCCGCGAGCATTTTGCTCGGCTTCGCCCTGACCGCCGCCGCCCAGCAGGTGCCCGCGCAGGCCGAAGCGGAGCGCATCGTAAGCGGCACGGTGAAGGACTTCAGTGCCGCAGTGATGAGCGGCGACTTCACCGCCTTCCACGCGCAAACGGCCACGCAGCTGAAGGCGAAATACACGCCCGCGCAACTGAAGGAGGCCTACGCGGCCTTTGTCGAAGCGAAGATTGACGTCGCGCCGCTGGTCCAGGGATTGAAGCCCACCTTCGATCCACCGATCAAATTGGGCGACGATGGCGTCCTGAAGCTGGAGGGCTCGTTCCCCTCCACTCCCCGCGTGACCTTCCGCTGCAGCTACGTCTATCAAGCCGGCGGCTGGAAGCCGCTCGGTGTGGGCGTGGTAAAGGAAGCGGCCACCGGACGGGCTGCCCCCGCGCCGGCGGATGCGCAGCGACTCGTCCTGCAGACGCTCCAGGAGTTTTCCGATGCCGTTTCCGCCAACGATTTCAGTGCGTTGCACGCCCGCGGCTCCACCCCACTTCGCAAGCAACTCACTCCGGCGAAGCTGAAGGAAAGCTTCGCGGCATTCGTGGACCAGAAGATCAACGTCGTCGCGCTGATGAAATCAAAGACCGCCGAATTTGATGGCCAACCGTCGATCGATGACGACGGCGTCCTCGTTCTCAAGGGCACCTACCAGGGGAAGTCGGGGCCCATTCGCTTCACCGTGAAATACGTCTTCGAAGACGGCGAGTGGCGCTGGCTCGCGCTGAACGTGAAGACGTGACGGAAGCGTCTCGCGCGATCTCGTGAGCCATCTCAGTTCGCCTTGACCGGCTCCAGGCCGCGGCGCGTCAGAAGCGGCGTGATCTCGGGGGCCGCTCCGGTGAAGTTCCGGAAGAGCGTGAGCGCCTCATCACTCCCACCGCGCGAGAGCAGGGTGCTGCGGAAGCGATCGCCATTCGCCCGCGTGAGTCCGCCGTGCTGCTCGATCCACGCGACGCTCTGGGCATCGAGCACTTCGCTCCAGATGTAGGAGTAATACCCGGCCGAATAACCGCCGGCAAAGGTGTGGGAGAAATAGGTGCTCCGGTACCGCGGCGGCACGGGCGCGAAATCGACGCCGGCCTTTTTCAGCGCGGCCGCCTCAAACGCCAGTGTATCGGTGGGCACCTCGGCGGCGGTGAATTGATGCCACGCCTGATCGAGCAGGGTCGCCGCCAGATACTCGGTCGTCTTGAAGCCCTGGTTGAAGCGCTCGGCGGCAAACATCTTCTTCAGCAACTCTTCGGGCATGGCCTCGCCGGTCTTGAAGTGACGGGCGTAGTTTTTCAAAACCTCGGGCCAGACCGCCCACATCTCGTTCACCTGGGAGGGATACTCGACGAAGTCGCGCGGGACGCTCGTGCCACTGAAACGCGGATACTTCACGTTCGAGAACATGCCGTGGAGGGCGTGGCCAAACTCGTGGAAGAGCGTGCGCACCTCGTCGTACGTCAGGAGCGTGGGCTCGCCCGCCGGCGGCTTCGGAATGTTGAGATGATTCGCGACGACCGGCTTCGTGCCGAGCAGCGCCGACTGCTGAACGTACGCGTTCATCCAGGCGCCCCCGCGCTTCGACGGGCGCGCGTAGAGGTCGGCGAGGAAGAGCGCCAGCGGCTTGCCGTCGGCGTCGGTCACCTCGAAGACGCGCACGTCCTCCTGATACACCGGCAGGTCCTTCCGCTCCTTGAACGTGATGCCGTAGAACTTCCCCGCGGCGAAGAAAACGCCGTCGGTCAGGACGCGATTGAGTTCGAAATACGGCTTCAGCTGCGATTCATCGAAGGCGTAGCGCGCCCGACGCACCTTCTCCGAGTAGAAATCCCAATCCGAGGCCCGGAGCGTGAATCCGCCCTTTTCCTCGTCGATGACCTTCTGCATGTCGGCCGCCTCGCGCCGCGCGTTGGCGACGGCGGCCGGAGCGAGCTCGGCGAGCAGTTTGTTGACGGTGGCGACATCCCCGGCGGTCTGGTCCTCGAGCTGATAGGCCGCGTGATTGGCGTAGCCGAGCAGCGCGGCGCGTTCGGCGCGGAGCTTGACGATGCGCAGCACGTTCGCGCGATTGTCGAACTCGCCCCCGTGGCCGTTCCGGGCGAGCGAAACGGCGAGGATCTTCTCGCGGAGCTCGCGGCTCTTCAGCGAGGAGAGCGCGGGCTGACCGCTCGTATTCAGGAGCCGGATGACGAACTTACCCTCCTTGCCGTCGGCTTTGGCCGCCGCGGCCGCGGCGGCGATCTCGTTCTCCGCCAGACCGTCGAGGTCTTCCCGCTTGTCCACCACGATCGAGTCCGCGTTCTTCTCCTTCTGCACGTTCTGGGTGAACGTGGTCTGGAGGGTCGCGAGCTCGGAATTCAGAGCGCGAAGCTTGGTTTTATCGGCCTCGGAGAGCTTGGCCCCGGCGCGGACGAAGTCCTTGTAGTAGCGCTCGAGGAGCCGCTTCGATTCGGCGTCGAGGCCGAGCGTCTCGCGCAGGTCGTAAAGCGCCTGAAGGCGGGCGAAGAGAGCGCCATTGAGCTGGATGGCGTCGCGATGCGCGGAAAGTTTTGGCGCGATCGCGGCCTCGAGCTTTTGCAGAGCAGGATTGGTGTTGGCCCCGGCGAGATTGGCGAAGACGCGGTTCGTCCGCCCGAGGAGTTCGCCGGAGCGTTCCATCGCGACGAGCGTGTTTTCGAAAGTGGGCTTGTCCTTGCTGCCGGCGATGGCCTCGACCTCCTTGATCTGCGCGGCCATCCCCTGCTCGAAGGCGGGCGCGTAGTCTTCGTCTTTCAGCTTGTCGAAAGGCGGGAGACGGAACGGCAGAGTGCTCTCGGTGAGAAGGGGATTTCCAGTCATGGCAGGGGAAGGCGGGGCATCGGCGGCCACAAGAGCGGTGGCGAGGCATTGCGCCGCCGCCGCGAGCGGAAGCAGAAGGGACGATTTCATAAGAGTCGAGGGCTGAGGGATGCCTTTCATACGCCGTCCGCCGCAGACGTCCATCGCGACCCCGCTGATCCTGCGATTTCGCACGATCGGGCGGACCGCATCTCCACCCACCGACTTCCCCCCACCGCCCACCGACTTCCGATCACCGACATGACGGATTACCGATTACAGATTACTGATTACTGATTACCGATCACATCACCGATCACCGATGCCACGCTTCGAACTTCACCCTCAGGACATCGCCTTTTCGTTTCTGGCTCTCCTCTTCGAGGCGATCCCGTTTCTCCTCCTCGGCGCCCTCATCTCCGGCATCATCGAGGCGTTCCTCCCCTCGCGCTGGATCACCCGCCTGCTGCCACGTTCAGTCTTTTTCGCCACGCTCATCAGCGCGTTCCTCGGCATCATCTTTCCAATGTGCGAGTGCGGAGTCGTGCCGGTGATCCGACGGCTCATTCGGAAGGGGCTGCCGGTCTCGAGCGCTATCACCTACATGCTGGCGGCGCCGGTGGTTTCCCCGGTCGTGCTGTTCAGCACCTACACGGCCTTCACGAACCAGAACCCACTCCAGATGCTCGGTTTCCGCGTGGGTCTCACGCTCTTCATCGCGGTGGCCATCGGCCTCATCGTCTCGCGGCTGCGGCCGGAGGATTTCCTCGAGCCCCAGGTGCTCGCGAGCGTGAGTGGCACGAAACGCCGCGCGGTGTCCTCGCAGCTCTCCCGCCTGCCCGAGGCCGGAGACGGCTCCGGGGATGATCTCGCCTCGTCCCCAGAGAAGTCGGCGGCCGATCTCGCCGACCTCGAGCGCGAGCTCGAGCCGACGTTCTTCGGCAAGCTTCGCGTCGCCTTGGCCCGCGGGGCCGCCGACTTCCTCGACGTCGCGATGTATCTCGTGATCGGCGCGGCCCTGACGAGCGTCTTCAACACCGCGGTCTCCCGCGATTCGCTCCTGCCGCTGGCATCGAACCCGTGGGCCTCCACGGCCACGATGATGGGTCTCGCGTTTGCGCTCGCCCTTTGCAGCACGTCGGACGCTTTCATCGCGGCGACCTTCACCACGTTCCCCTTCGCGGCGAAGCTGGCTTTTCTCACGCTTGGGCCGATGTTGGATGTGAAGCTGATCTTTCTTTACCGCCTCGTCTTCCGCCCGCGTTTCATTCTCGCTCTCGCCCTCGGTCTTTTCATCGCCATCGGTCTCATCTGCGTCCGCCTCAGCTCCATCGTGTCATGAATAGCCTCAACCGCTTCTTCGCCCGGGCGCTTCCCGCCCTCACGCTCGTCGCGTGGGCCGCCGTACTGCTCTACTTTTACTTCAGCGGCCGGCTCCGCCCTTATGTGACGGAGCAGTTCCGCACCATGTGCCTCATCGCCGGCATCCTCCTCCCGATCGTCGCGGGCGGACTCCTCTTCACCGGCCGTGGCGTCGTGGTCGCGCCGGAGGATGAATGCGATCCCGTCACCTTCGGCAACGCCTCGTCCCGGCCCGACGCCCGCCTGCGCGGCGGCCAGTGGCTGGCTTTTCTCATCCTGATGGTACCGATCTACGCGGCCACCGCGATGACGACCGACTCGTTCTCCGGCAACGCCGTTCGCAATCGCGGCATCGTGACGGATTCTTCGGTCATCCCGCAAAGCGCCGCGTCGTTCACGCCTCTCGGGGCGGCACCGGCCACCGCCTCCGCCAAATCCGCTCCGGCGGCCGCTCCCACCGCCGCCCAGCGCGCGCCGCTCGAGCCGCCCCTCCCCACGGCCGATGGCTCCGCGCCCCCGACGACGCCGCTCGATCCCACCCAGCGCGTGGACGCCACGCAGTATCTGAAAAAGGCACCCGGCGGCGCGATCGTCGCCGAGGTGGTCGATTTCCTTTTCGCCGCCGACAACGCGAATGACCGCGGCGACTTCGAGGGCAAGAAGTTCGAAGTCATCGGCCAGTTCCTGCCCGCTCAGGACAGCAAGTTGAAGTTCCAACTCGTCCGCATGTTCATGTTCTGTTGCGCCGCCGATTCCCGTCCCGTGGCCATCACCGTCGAGGCCCCCGGTTCGCTCGAGCCCACCGCCGAAATGAGCTGGGTGAAAGTGAACGGCACGATGACTTTCCGGGCGGGTCCGGATGGGAAGTTCGCCCCCCTCCTCCGCGCCGACCGCATCACGAAGACCGAGCCGCCGCAGGAAGCGATGCTCTACTGAGCGACTCCGCCGTCGCCCGCCGCCGGCCCGTTTTTTGACGCGATGAAACTCGGTCGAGTCATCCCGATTCTGCGCATCTTCGACGTCGCCAAGGCGAAGGAGTTCTACCTCGATTTCCTCGGCTTTCAGGTCGACTTTGAGCATCGTTTCGAGCAGGACGCGCCGCTCTACCTCGGGATCTCGCACGGCGAGTGCGTGATTCACCTTTCGGAGCACTACGGAGACGCCACTCCCGGCTCGGCCGTGCGGATCGAGATCGCGGATGTCGGTGCTTACAACGCCAGGCTTCTCGCCAAGCGCTTCAAGTTTTCGCGCCCGGGTGTGAAGCTGATGCCCTGGGGCAGCCGCGACATGACGATTCCCGATCCATTTGGGAATCGGCTGACGTTCACGAGCTCGGGTCCCACATAGACCGATGCTCGAATGGCTCTGTCAAAGCCCAACATCCTTATGCATCGTCATTTACCCCGCGCTCTGCGCCGTATTCAACGGCCACTTGGAGTCGCTATCTGAGATAGTGCAATTCGCAAGAAAACATGACTTTAACGATTGGTGAGGAACGCGGCTTCTCGCCGAACCCGGCGCTCCAGTCAAAACGCCTTCACGCCTTCGCTTCGCTCAGCCAAGCGTCCGGCGGCCGCAGAAACCGTCGTGCCTGAGTTCCTCGTTAGTCCGGTCCATGCACACATTCACGAACAGCGAAGCACGGCGGTGGGTCATGTCACAGGGCTTGGTTTATCAGCCATTCCGCAACCGAGTGCCGGTTATTGGACAGTTCGATATTGAGGATGTGAAGGATGGTGGCGAGGCAGCGAGGCGCGCCGTGCTTGCCGTGTGTCGGCAGGCCAGTCAGGCGCTCCTGGTCATTGAGGATCACCCACTCACCGAAGACGACCGACGCTCGCAGCTCACCCAGCTCCGCACTTCACTCGGCGAGAGCCGTTCGGTTAAGAACGCGCCCGGCCATCTTCTGCGACGCAAGGAAGACGACGTGCTGGTTTCGCTCCTCGGGATTTGCATTGGCCCTGGCTCATGGTGGAGCACTTACATTTACGTCGCTCCCATCAAGAGCACGATGTTGATTTGGGAGAGTTCGCTCGTTGACCTCTGGAGCGAACGACATTCGGACTACAACTTACTCAAGCAGGATCTACGAGATGGTCTTGCAACGAAAATCTGGACAGGTGGAGCGAAAGGTTTTGGTGGGGGTTTTGAGGGTGGTCAGGCAGCGGTCTGAGCGTAGTAGACGGAGGCGGGGGTTTTGTATTGGAGGGAGCTGTGGAGTCGGGTTCCGTTAT